>JAVHMA010000001.1:0-95284 GCA_031081715.1 Armatimonadota bacterium
GCGCTTCTCCACGTAGTCCCGGCTGCGGTTCTCCAGCACGACGGACTCGATGCCTTCCAGATGCAGTAGGTGCGAGAGCAGCAGGCCGGCGGGACCGGCCCCCACGATGCCGACCTGTGTGCGCCGGGTGCGAGCCTCGAAAGCCACAGCGGCGGGTTCGGCGACGACCGCGGCGCGCCCTCCCCGGGACCGTGGCACACCCCCACGGGGCAAGCTGGCGACCGCAGGGGAGCCGTCAGTTCCCCGGCACCCCGAGGTCTATTCCGCAGCGGTTTGAGGCATATACCAGGCAGTTTTCCCAAGCCACGCCGGGAGGGTACCATGGCCAAGCCGATCCAGATCCGCATCTCCGTCCGCGACGGCGCCGGCAACGTCACCGTCATCGACGCCACCGGGTACGTGAACGAGCCCCCGGTCATCGAGCAGGTCATCATCGACCCGCCGATGGTCGCCGTGGGCAGCGCGGCCCGCATCACGGTGCACGCGCGCGATCCGGAGAACGAGGCGTTGTCCTACGAGGTCGTCGCGAGCGAGGGAGCGATCGAGCGGACCGACCAGCCGAACGTCTTCATCTGGCGCGCCGCCTAGATGCCACAGCTCCGCGTGATCGTCCGCGACGGGTTCGGCAACGAGGCCGTGCGGACGATCGTGCTCGAGGTCGCCGCCGCGCACGGGCCGCCGGCCCCGGCCGTCGGCCCGGCCCGGCGCGTGCGCCTGGGCCAGATCCTCCTGGAGGCGGGCGTCATCAACCGGGCGCAGCTGGACGTCGCTCTCGCCGAGCAGGAGCGGACCGGCGAGCGCCTCGGCGCCGTCCTCCGGCGGATGGGGCTAGGCTCTCAGGAGGCCATCGCCGAGGCACTCGCCCAGCAGCTCCGCATCCCCTACATCCGCATCGAGACCAGCGCCCTCGACGAGGCGCTCCTGCTCCAGGTCCCCGAGCCGGTGGCCCGCCGCCACCAGGTCATCCCCATCCGCGTGCGGGAGCACCGGCTCGTGCTTGGCATGGTCGATCCGGTGGACCTCCTCGCCGCCGACGACGTGAGCCGCTTGACGCGGATGATCGTCGAGCCGGCCGTCATCACCCTGGACGATTTCCAGCGGGCGATCGGCCAGTACCCGACCGCGGCCGGCACGATGGGCGAGATCATCGAGCAGATCACGGTTCCGACACACGCCGACGAGGACGAACCGCTCGACCAGCTGCAGGCGGTGGCCCAGGACGCCCCGGTCGTGCGCCTGGTCAACCTCATCATCGTCCAGGCGGTCCGCGAGGGCGCGAGCGACATCCACATCGAGCCGCAGGAGCGCCGGGTGCGGGTGCGCTACCGTGTGGACGGCAACCTCTACACGATGATGACGCCGCCTGCGCACGTGCACGCGGCCCTGGTCTCGCGCCTGAAGATCATGGCCAACATGAACATCGCCGAGCGGCGCGTGCCCCAGGATGGCCGGGTAGACCTCAAGATCGAGAACCAGGACGTGCGCCTGCGGGTCTCGACGGTGCCGACCACGTACGGCGAGACCGCGGTTGTCCGCATCCTGGCGCGGTCGAACGCGGTGGTGGCCATCGACCGCCTCGGGCTGCGGCCCGACGACGCGCGTCGATTCGAGAGCATCGTCACGCGGCCGCACGGCATCGTGCTCTTCACCGGCCCCACCGGCAGCGGCAAGACCACGAGCCTCTACGCCGTGCTCAGCCGGCTCAACCGCACCGAGGTCAACATCGTGACGATCGAGGACCCGGTGGAGTACCAGCTTCCAGGCATCAACCAGGTGCAGGTGAATCCGAAGGCGGGCCTGACGTTCGCGAGCGGGCTGCGGGCGTTCCTCCGGCAGGATCCGGACATCATCATGGTGGGCGAGATCCGCGACGAGGAGACCGCGCGCATCGCGATCCACGCGGCGCTAACCGGCCACCTGGTACTCTCCACGCTCCACACCAACGACGCCCCCAGCGCGGTGGTGCGCTTGGTGGACATGGGGATCGAGCCGTTCCTGGTGTCGTCGTCGGTGATCGGGGTGGTCGCGCAGCGCCTGGTGCGGGTACTGTGCCGGACGTGCCGCGAGGCCTACATCCCGGAACCTGGCACGGTCGAGAGGCTCGGCCTGGCGCCGGCGGCGGGCGAGGCACCGCCGACCTTCTACCGAGCCGGCGGCTGCGACTTGTGCAACCGCTCCGGCTACCACGGCCGCACCGGGCTGTTTGAGGTCATGGCGGTTGAGGACCACGTGCGCGAGCTGATCGCCCGGCACGCGCCGGCCTCGGCCCTTCGCGAGGCCGCGATCGCCTCCGGCATGCGCACGTTGCAGGACGACGGCGTGGCCAAGGTGCTCGACGGGACGACCTCGCTCGAGGAGCTGCGGCGGGTGGTGTTCCTGCGCGATGTCTCTCCCGCGGCCAGCGCGGACCGTCTGGTGCGGGCGCTGGCCGGAGGGCCGGCCGACTAGCGCAGCGGCCCCCGGGGCGGCCCCGCGTTCCCGCCCTGCCTCACGGCGATCCCCCACGGTACGCGTTGGAGATCGGCATGCGCCGGTCGCGGCCGAACGCCTTGGGTGTGATCTTCACGCCCGGCGGGGCCTGGCGGCGCTTGTACTCGCTGTGGTCCACCATGCGCACGACGCGCGCCACGGTGGCCGCGTCGTGCCCGCGCGCGACGATCTCGTCCGGGGGCACATCCTCCTCGACGTAGAGCTTGAGGATGGGGTCGAGGACCTCGTAGGGTGGCAAGCTGTCGCTGTCCCGCTGGCCCGGCCGGAGCTCCGCGGTGGGCGCCCGCGCCAGGATCCCCGCGGGAATGACCTCACCGCTTTGGTTCCGCCACCGCGCCAGGTCGTAGACCAGCGTCTTCGGCACGTCCTTGATGACCGCGAACCCGCCGGCCATGTCGCCGTACAGCGTCGCGTAGCCGCATGAATACTCGCTCTTGTTTCCGGTCGCGAGCAGCAGCCAGCCGAACTTGTTCGACAGCGCCATGAGCAGGGTGCCGCGGATGCGGGCCTGGACGTTCTCCTCGGCGACATCGGCGGGCCGGCCGGCGAAGACCGGCGTGAGCGCGTCCAGGAACGCGCGGAAGACGCCGTCGATGGCGATCTCGATCACCTCGACGCGCAGCCGGCTGGCCGCCTCGGCCGCCAGCCGCCGGCTTTCCTCGGAGGTGTAGGGGGAGGGCAGGAAGGCCGCGTGGACCCGTTGAGGGCCCAGGGCGTCGGCCGCGATCGCCGCGACCAGCGCAGAGTCGACGCCACCCGAGAGTCCCACCACGACCTCGCGGAAGCCGTTTTTGCGGACGTAGTCCCGCAGGCCGAGCACGAGCGCCCGGTAGACTTCTTCGACGGGGTCGGGCGGTTCAGCGACCGGCGGCGCCGGCGCCGGGGGTGGGCCCGCGGCATCGGGCAGAGGCGCGGTGATGACCGGGGTGGGCAGGTGATCGTCGTCGCGTGTGACGCTGAGTCGGGCGACCGCCGCGCGCACCCCGGCGGCCTCCACGGGCGCTGGGGCGTCCTCCGAGGCGGGCGCCGCGCCCGCGGCGGCTTCGTGCCGCGCCCGTGCGAGCGCGTCCAGGTCGAGGTCGGCGAGCACCAGGTCCTCGTCGAACGCCGCCCCGCGTGCGATGACGCGGCCCAGCGGGTCGAGCACCACGCTCGCGCCGTCGAAGACCAGCTCGTCCTGCCCGCCGACCAAATTGACGTACGCCACGGCCGCCCGGTAGGCCCGCGCACGCGCGCGCAGCATCGTCTCGCGCTCGCGCCACTTCCCCGCGTGGTAGGGCGAGGCGTTGATGTTGACCAGCACGGTGGCGCCGGCGCGGGTCACGAGCGCGGGCGGCCCGCCCGCGAACCAGATGTCCTCGCAGATCGTCACGCCGAGCGGCAGCGGGCCCAGCGCGAAGAGCGGAGACGCCTCGCCCGGGGCGAAGTACCGCTTCTCGTCGAACACGCCGTAGTTGGGCAGCCGCCGCTTGTGATAGACCCCCAGCCGGCGGCCGTCGACGGCGACCAGGGCGGCGTTGTAGAGCAGCCCGCCGGCGGGCGTGCGCGCCCGGTCGACGAAGCCGACGACCGCGACGAGCCCGCGCGTCGCCGCGACGACCTGATCGAGCGCCTCGAGGTTGGCCTCGACGAAGTCGGGGCGGAGGAGGAGGTCCTCCGGCGGGTAGCCGGGGACCGCCAGTTCCGGGAACGCGACCAGCCGGGCGCCCGCGGCGCGCGCGTGCTTCAGGGCCCCGATGATACGTGCGACGTTGCCGGCGATGTCGCCGACCGTGACGTTGACCTGGGCGAGGGCGAGGCGCATCAGCGGGCCTCCGGCAGGCGCTGCGGCTCCATCATACGCGACGGGCCCCGGCGCGCGCGCCGGGGCCCGTCTGGCCGGCTCGGTCGACCGGCGCTAGAAGTCCTCGTCGGGCATGCCGCCCGCGCCCGGGGCCGGGGCCGCGGCCTTCTTCTTCTCGCGCTTCTCGACCACGAGCGCCTCGGTGGTGAGCAGCAGGCCGGCCACGCTCGCGGCGTTCTGCAGCGCCAGCCGCGTGACCTTCGTGGGGTCCACGATGCCCGCCTTCACCATGTCGGTGAACTCCCCGGTCGCGACGTTGTAGCCGATGCCCGGCTTCTCGCGCTTGACCCGCTCGACGATGAGCGAGCCCTCCACGCCGGCGTTGAACGCGAGCTGCCGGGTGGGCTCCTCCAGCGCACGGCGCACCAGGTTGACGCCGATAGCCTCGTCGCCCTCCACCTTGAGGTCGTCGAGCGCCTTCAGCGCGTTCAGCAGGGCCGTGCCGCCGCCGGGCACGATGCCCTCTTCGACCGCGGCCTTCGTCGCATTGAGCGCGTCCTCGAACCGGTGCTTCTTCTCCTTCATCTCGGTCTCGGTGGCCGCGCCCACCTTGATCTCCGCGACCCCGCCGCCGAGCTTGGCCAGGCGTTCCTGTAGCTTCTCGCGGTCGTAGTCGCTGGTGGTCTCCTGGATTTCCTTCTTGATCTGGGCGATGCGGCCGTCGATGTCGGCCTTCTTGCCCTTGCCGCCGATGAGCGTGGTCTCCTCCTTGGTGGCCTTCACCTTGTCGGCGCGGCCCAGGAAGTCGAGCTCGACGCTCTCGAGCTTGACCCCGATGTCGTCGGAGATGACCTTGCCGCCGGTGAGCACGGCCATGTCCTGTAGCATCGCCTTGCGGCGGTCGCCGTAGCCCGGCGCCTTCACCGCGACGCTGTGGAGGACGCCGCGGAGCTTGTTGACGACGAGCGTGGCGAGCGCCTCGCCTTCCACGTCCTCCGCGATGACGACGAGCGGCTTGCCGGTGCGGATGACCTTCTCCATCAGCGGGACGATGTCGCGGGCCGCGCTGATCTTCTTCTCGGTCAGCAGGATGTAGGGTTCCTCGACGACGGCCTCCATCTTGTCCGGATCGCTGATGAAGTAGGGCGAGATGTAGCCGCGGTCGAACTGCATCCCCTCGACGACCTCCACGGTCGTCTCGATTCCCTTGCCCTCCTCGATGGTGATGACACCGTCCTTGCCGACCTTGTCCATGGCGTCGGCAATGATCTCGCCGACCTCGGGGTCGTTGGCGGCGATGCCGGCGACGTGCGCGATCTCCCGACGGCCCTCCACGGGGATGCTGGCCTTCTTGAGCGCGGCCACCGTGGCCTCGACCGCCTGGTCGATCCCGCGCTTCACCAGCATCGGGTTGGCGCCCGCCGCGACGTTCTTGAGGCCCTCGCGGACCATGGCCCACGCGAGCACGGTCGCCGTGGTCGTGCCATCGCCCGCGGCGTCGTTCGTCTTGCTGGCGACCTCCTTGACGAGCTGCGCCCCCATGTTCTCGTTGGGGTCCTCGAGCTCGATCTCCTTGGCGACCGTCACCCCGTCCTTCGTGATCGTGGGCGAACCCCACTTCTTCTCGAGGACGACGTTGCGCCCCTTGGGCCCGAGCGTGACCTTGACGGCCGTCGCGACCTTCTCGACTCCACGCTCGAGCGCCCGCCGGGCGTTCTCGTCGTAGAGCAAGACCTTCGCAGGCATGGCGCTGCCTCCTTACGGGGGGATGGTGTTGTTTAGCACTCTCGGCCTGACAGTGCTAATCCATCCCTAATTGTTAGGACGGCCGCATGGGCAAATCAAGACCCCGCCGCAAGCGGTCAGCGCCCAATTTCGGCCTTCTGGATATCCCGATCTCGACGGATCGCCTCCGTTCTCCTCGTTCCGCGGTCTGTCGAGTTGCGTCTCCCTACCGCGGAGGTCTGCCGACCGACGGCGCTCAGGCTATACTCTGGGCATGACCCACCCGCGCGTGGCCCGCTGGTCGGTGATCGTGGCTCTGTTCCTGGCCGCGGTTGGCTTCATCGGCGTCGTCCAGCTCCGCAGCCGGCAGCCCCTGCGCCAGGCCACCGACCTGCCGACCTGGCGGCTGCAGGAGCTGGCCGTGCTGGTTCGCCAGCAGGAGGCGGCGCGGCGACTCCTGGAGGCCGAGGTCGACGCTCTGCGCCGGCAGATCATCGGCTACGAGGCGGCCATCAACGAGGGACGAGGCGCTACCGAGGTCATGGTCCGGGAGCTCGGGCAGTTCCGGATGGTGCTGGGCCTGGTCCCGGTGGAGGGCCCGGGGGTTGTCGTCGTGGTCGCGGAGGCCCCCGCGGTCCAGGTCGGCGTGCTGCCCCCGGAGGTCCAGGCGCAGGACCTGGCCGGGCTGGCGAACGAGCTGTGGTCCGCGGGCGCCGAGGCGATGGCGATCAACGGGATCCGCGTGCTCGCCACGACCGGCATACGGCAAGAGGACGGCGCCATCGCGGTGGGTGCCACCCCCGTGACCGCACCGTACCGCATCGCGGCGATCGGGAACCCGGCGGCGCTCCAGGCGGCGCTCGCGATCCGCGGGGGGTTCGTGGAAGGCCTGCGTGCGGTGGGGCTACGGGTGGAAGTCGGCGTGCGCGACCGGCTGCGGCTCCCGGCCCGGCCAGGCGACGGTGGCTTCCACCACGCCAGGCCCCGCAGCCCGCAGCCCGCGCGGCCGTGAGGGGAGTCGCCGCTGGCCAAAAGACACGCGGGTGCGGCCGCCGCCGGCTGAGCCCGGGACGGACGCCCGTCCCCACCGGCCGACACGACCGCACCGCACACCCCGTCCGCGAGAGACCCGCCGCGCTTGGGTCAGGGCCGTTGCGGCTCGTTCTTCACGCGGCCAGACCTTGCGGCACCGTCCTCTGTGAGACGGGGCTTCATTATAGGTGTACCCCCTCACCCGGTCAATCAGACGGCCGGGCCGCGCGGCGCCTACATGGCGGGCCGCTCGACGGCGACCGCGACCGCCTCCCCGCCCGCCAGGCACACAGCCGCCACACCCCGGCGCGCCCCGCGCGAGACCATCTCGTGCAGCAGCGTCGTGAGGATGCGGGCGCCGCTCGCGCCGATAGGATGCCCCAGCGCGACCGCACCGCCGCGCACGTTGACGCGGTCGAGCCCGATCCCGAGCTCACGTGCCACCGCGATCACCACCGATGAGAACGCTTCGTTGACTTCGAAGAGGTCCACGTCACCCACGGTCCAGCCGGCCCGGCCCATGGCTTCCCACGCCGCGCCGGCAGGCGCGATGGTGAACCACTCCGGCGCGGTTGCGACCCCGGCCTGGCTGACGATGCGCGCGATCGGTCGGGCACCCAGCGCCCGGGCCCGCTCCGCCGACGCCACGACGAGAGCCGCCGCGCCGTCGCTGATGCTGCTGGCGTTCGCTGCGGTCACTGTGCCGTCGGGGTCGAAGACCGGACGGAGCCGCGCGATCTTCTCGAAGTCCACGCGGCGCGGCTCCTCGTCCTCGGTCACGGCCGGGCCGCGGTCCGGCTGGACCGCGATGGACTCCGCCGCCGAGGCGCCGGAGTCCATCGCGGCCAGCGCACGGCGGTAGCTCTCGCGCGCAAACGCATCTTGCTCCTCGCGGGAGATGCGGTAGGTGCGAGCCAGCAGCTCGGCGCAGTTGCCCATGTGGCCGTGCCCGTACGCGTCCACCAGGCCGTCGCGGAGAATGACGTCGACCAGCGCGCCGTCACCCAGGCGATAGCCGGAGCGGGCGCGCTCCAGAAGGAACGGGGCCGCGCTCATGTTCTCCATGCCACCGGCGACCACCAGCCCGGCGTCCCCACTGCGGATGGCCTGAGCCGCCAGCATCACCGCCTTCAGCCCGGACCCGCACATCTTGTTGACCGTGGTGGCCGGAACCGAGTCGGGCAGCCCGGCGGCCAGCGTCGCCTGGCGGGCCGGGGCCTGGCCCAGGCCGGCGGTCAGTACGTTGCCCATGATGACTTCGTCCACGCGGTCCGGCGACACCCCGGCCCGCCGCACGGCCTCGGCGATGACGGCCGCACCGAGCCTGGGCGCCGGGACGCTGGCCAGCCCGCCCATGAACCGCCCGATCGGTGTCCGGACCGCGCTCAGCACGACGACGTCCTGCATCCCGGCTCCCTCCGCGAACCTGCCAGGCCCAGTCTACCGCACCGGCCCGGCTGGCGCGCGGGCTTTTGACACTCCCACAGGCGCGGGGTATAATCCCGGTTAGTCGTTCGGCCTGCCATGGGTAGGCGTCGGCCGGGAACCGGGCCGGCGCAGGGTTGTCGCGGGCGGCAGGTTCCTCGAGAGCAGGGCGGAGGAGCCTGCTTCTGCGTGTTTTGGGCGGTTCTCCGTTCTCAGCCGGCCGCATCCCGGCGGTCGGGGATGCCCCGACCGGACGCGAGAGGGGTGGAGGTAGAGATGGCCGAGATTCGCGTGGGCAAGGACGAGAGCCTGGACTCCGCGCTTCGCCGCTTCAAGCGCCAGGTCAAGCGCTCGGGGATTTTGACCGAGGTCAAGCGCCACGAGCACTACGAGACCCCCGGACAGCGGCGCCGGCGCAAGGCGGCGCGCAGCGCCAAGCGGCGTCGCCGGTAACATTCGGGCGGTACCGTCACGGGACCCGTGGCGATCGTCGACCGGCTCGATGCCGACCTCAAAGAGGCGCTCCGAGCGCGCGACGCGGTGCGGACCTCGACGATCCGCCTGGCGCGCGCGGCGATCCAGAACGCCGTGATCGACCGCCGCCGCCCGCTGAGCGACGAGGAAGTCGTGGCGGTCCTCCGGCACGAGGTCAAGCGCCGGCGCGAAGCCATCGAGAGCTACGAGCGCGGCGGACGCGACGACCTGGTCCAGCGCGAGAAGCTCGAGATGGCGATCCTGCTCGGCTACCTGCCGGCGATGCTCACCGAGGACGAGATCCGGGGGCTCGTGCGCCAGGTGGCGGCGGAGGCGGGCGCGTCCACGGAGCGGGACTTCGGCCGCGTGATGGGGCAGGTCATGCGGCGCGTGGCGGGGCGGGCCGAGGGGAGGACGGTGGAGCGCATCGTGCGTGAGGTGCTGCGGGGCTAGGCCCGGGCGTCGCCCGGCGGCCGGCCCACGAGCGCGCGGGAAGCCCGGGACATCCCCGGGCTTTCGTGTTACCGTTGAACGGACGCGGGGTGAGGGGTGGGAGCACCGTCGAGGCGGAAGAAACCGGTCAAGCGGGCGCGTAGCGCCGGCGGGGTGGTCTTTCGCCGCCAGAATGGCGGCGTGGAGATCCTGGTGCTCCAGCACGAGGGCGGCAAGTGGATGCTGCCCAAGGGAACGATCGAGGCCGGCGAAACCCCGGAGGCGGTGGCGCTGCGCGAGGTGCGGGAGGAGACCGGGCTGTCGCGCGTGCGCGTCGTCCGCGACCTGGGTCAGGAGCGGTACTCGTTCTTCTGGCGGACCGAGGACACGTTCTACGACAAAACCGTGCACTACTTCCTGCTGGAGTTCCTCGGCGGCGAGGAGCCGACGCCGCAGCACGAGGAGGGTTTCGTGGCAGCGGAGTGGGTCCCGGTGGATGTCGCGCTGACGCGCATCAGGTACAAGGAGACGCGCGAGATCGTGCGCCGCGCGCGCGAGGCCCTCGAGCAGCCGACGCCGGTCGGCGAGGGCGCCGGGTGAGCGAGACGACCGAGGCGCGCGTGCTGCGCGTGCTGCGCCAGTACGCGGAGCACCTGAACCCCGGGTGGGTGCGGGGGTTCAAGTTCCTCGGCGTGGAGACCCTCGAGGTCGAGGCGTCCGGCGCGATCATCCGCGACGCCTACGGGCGCGACTACCTGGACTTCGCGTGCGGGCCCGCGGTCTTCATCGTGGGGCACCGGCACCCGCGCGTGGTCGAGGCGGCCCGGCGCGAGCTCGACCGCATGCCGCTGTCGGTGCGCATCATGCCCAACGAATCGATGGGCGAGCTCGCCGAGCTGCTGGCGGAGGTGACCCCCGGCGACCTCCAGTACGTGTTCTTCTGCAACAGCGGGGCCGAGGCCAACGAGGGTGCCCTCAAGCTCGCGCGCGCGGCGACCGGCCGGCCGGGCGTGGTCGCGACCATCGGCGCCTTTCACGGGAAGACGCTGGGCGCGCTGTCGGTCTCGGGGCGCGAGCAGTACCGCACCCCGTTCGCACCGCTGCTGCCCGGCGTGGTCCACGTCCCGTTCGGCGATGCCGCGGCGCTGGCCGCCGCGCTCACCCCGCAGACCGGCGCGGTGATCCTCGAGCCGATCCAGGGCGAGAACGGCGTCGTGGTGCCGCCCGACGGTTACCTCCGCGCGGTGCGCGCGCTCTGCGACCGCGCCGGGGCGCTGCTCATCCTGGACGAGGTGCAGACCGGGATGGGCCGCACCGGCACCATGTGGGCGTGCGAGCGAGAGGGCGCGGTGCCCGACATCCTGACCGCCTCCAAAGGGCTGGGCGGCGGCATCGCCCCGGTGGGAGCGTTCATCGCGCGACCGCACCTGTGGACCACCCTGACCCAGCATCCGTACATGCACACGACGACCTTCGGCAACCGGCTCGGGTGGGCGGCGTCGATCGCGACCATCCGGGTGATCCAGGAGGAAGGGCTGCTGCCGCGCGCGACCGCCATCGGGGACCGGCTCATGGCCGGACTGCGCACCGCCGCGGCCGCCTCGCCTGGCGTGGTGACCGGCGTCCGGGGCCGGGGGTGCCTGGTGGGCGTGGAGTTCGCCGACCCCGACGTGGCCTTCCTGGTGCTCGCCGGCATGGTGCAACGCCGCGTGCTGGCCTTTCACGGCATCAACCGGCCCGAGGTGATTCGGTTCGCGCCGCCGCTGGTGGCCACCGACGCGCAGGTCGACCGCGCCGTCACCGCCTTCTCCGAGGCGCTCGTGGAGGCGCAAGGCCTGCTGGGGGAGATGGCCGCAGCGGCCGAGGCGCGAACAACGACGTAAGGGTGGGAAACGTCGGTTGGCACGGACCGGCGCTGGGAGACCGGCGCCGGCAGACGGCGACTCTAGGGAGGGAAGCCACATGCGAAGCCTGACCGTCCGGCTCGTGATCCTGGCGGCGGCCGTGGCCCTGGTGCTCAGCCCGCTCGCACCGAGCGCCGCCCAGCAGCCCCGCCGCGGCGGGGCCCTGCGCATCGCCCACATCGGCGAACCGCCGACGCTCGACCTCCACGGTACCACTGCCGCCATCACGTCGCACATCACCTACCACATCTTCGAGGGACTGTTCGCGCTGACCAGCAAGTACGAACCCCGACCGATGCTCGTCGACCGGTGGACGACCAGCGCGGACCGGCGCGTCTACACGTTCACCCTTCGGCGCGGCGTGCGGTTCCACCACGGCCGGGAGATGAACAGCGAGGATGTGAAGCTCTCGCTCGAGCGCTGGGGCCGGATGGCCACCCGCGGCCGGACGCTGTTCGCCAACGTCGAGTCGGTGACGACCCCCGACCCGCTGACCGTGGTCATGCGGCTCAAGGATCCCTACGGGTTGCTCACGCTCGACCTCGGCCTGTCCGGCAACGGGGCGGTCATCTACCCCAAGGAGGTCATCGAGGAGGCGGGCACCGGGCCGATCCGGCGGTTCATCGGCACCGGGCCGTATCGGTTCGTCGAGCACCTGCCCGACCGACACATCCGCCTGGACCGGTTCGACGGCTACGCGTCGCGCACCGAGGAGCCCGACGGCGCCACCGGCCGCAAGCACGCCTACTTCGACTCGATCTACATCGTACCGGTGCCGGACGCGGCGGTCCGGATCGCGGGCGTCCAGCGCGGCGAGTTCCACTTCGCCGAGACCGTGCCCCCGGACGAGTACGACCGCCTGCGCGCCGACCGGAACCTGGTGCCCTACATCACCGACACGCCGCTGTGGCTCACCGCTGTCTTCAACAACCGGTCGCCGCTGATGTCCAACAAGAAGATCCGGCAGGCGTTCCAGGTCGCGGTGGACTACGAGGCGGTTATGCGCGCGGCCTACGGGCACCAGCGGTTCTGGCGCATCGACCCGGGTCTGATGCCGAAGGAACACTACATGTGGACCGACGCGGGCAAGGAGTTCGTCAACCAGAAGAACCCCGCCCGCGCCCGGCAGCTCCTCCAGGAAGCCGGCTACCGCGGCCAGCCGCTGCGCTGGGTCACGACGATGGAGTACGTCGCCTACGGGACGGCGGCCCAGGTGGCGAAGCCAATGCTGGAGCAGGCCGGCTTCACCGTGGACCTCCAGGTCGTGGACTGGGCGACACTGGTCCAGCGCCGCGCCCGGCCCGAACTGTGGGATGTCTTCAGCACCGCGTTCAGCTTCGTCCCCGACCCGATCTTCATGCTGGTCCTCCAGCCGTCCTGGCCGGGCTGGTTCGACAACCGCGACATGAACGCGATGATGGCGCTGTTGCGGCGCCACGCCGATGTCAAGGTCCGCAAGGACCTCTGGGCGCGGATGCAGCGGCTGTGGTACGAGGAGGCAGGGTCGATCAAGTTCGGCGACTACTTCCTGCTGCACCTCCACCGGGCGGAGCTCAAGGGGTACGTGAACAACCCGACGCACGTGTGGTGGAACGCCTGGCTCGAGCGCTAGGCGTCGGCGCGCCGCGGGGGAGGCCGCGCCTCCCCCGCGGCGGACGCCGCGCCCGGCCCGTCGCCTTCGATGGCCGCCTACATCGCGCGCCGCCTGCTGGCCCTGGCGCCGGTCCTGTTGATCGTCGCCACCGTGGGGTTCTTCCTCATCTACCTGACCCCGGGCGACCCGGCCGCGGTCATGCTGGGCCCGGACGCGACCGACGAGGACCTGGCCACGCTGCGGCAGATCATGGGGCTCGACCGTCCGTTGCTGGTCCAGCTCGGCCGGTGGTACGCGCGCGTGTTGCGTGGCGACCTGGGCTACTCGATCTTCCTGCAGCGGCCCGTGCTCCAGGCGATCTACGAGCGCCTCGAGCCGACCGGCCTGCTCACCGTGTTGTCGCTCCTGCTGGCGATCGCGATCGGCGTACCGGCTGGCATCGCCGCGGCCGTGCGGCGCAATACCTGGGTGGACCAGGCGTCGATGGGCGTGGCGCTGGTCGGCGTCTCGGTGCCGAACTTCTGGCTGGGACTGAACCTCATCTTGCTGTTCTCGGTCTACCTGGGCCTGTTCCCGGTGGCGGGCTACGTGCCGCTCGCCGAATCGGCGGTCGGCACCCTGCGCACGCTCGTGCTGCCCGCGGTCACCCTCGGGATCAGCGCCTCCGCGCTCATCGCGCGGATGACCCGCTCGAGCATGCTGGAGGTTATGGGGCAGGACTACGTCCGCACCGCGCGCGCCAAGGGCAACCGCGAGCGACGGGTGGTCTACTGGCACGCGCTGCGCAACGCCATGATCCCCACGGTCACCGTGATCGGTCTGGCGCTTGGCGGCCTGCTGGCCGGCGCGGTGGTGACCGAGACCGTGTTCGCGCTCCCCGGGGTGGGGCGGTTGGTCATCTCCTCGGTCCTGCGCCGCGACTACCCTGTCGTCCAGGGCGTGCTGATGTTCATCGCCGCCATCTACGTGCTGGTGAACCTGCTCATCGACGTCATCTACGTCTACCTGGACCCGCGGGTGAAGTACGCGTGAGGGGCCGGTGACGCAGGGCTCGCTGACCGTTCCCCTGCCCGCCCCGGCCGGGGCCGGGCTGTGGACCACCGTGGGCCGTGCGTTGCGGCGCAGCCGATCCACCATGATCGGCGGCGCCATCGTGCTGGCGGTGGCCCTGGTCGCGGCCCTCGCGCCGGTCGTCTCCCCGCGCGACCCGCAGGCCATCCAGGTGGCCGACCGGCTGCGGCCGCCGGGCGGGGCCTACCCGTTGGGCACCGACAACCTGGGCCGGGACATCGCCAGCCGGGTGATCTACGGCGCGCGCATCTCGCTCGTCGTGGGTGTGCTCGTCGTGGCGACCTCGGCGGCGGCCGGGATCGTCCTGGGGCTGGCGTCCGGGTACTCCCACCGCGCAGACCGCGTCGTGATGCGCGTCATGGACGGGTTGATGGCGTTCCCCTCGATCCTGCTCGCCATCGCGCTCATGGCCGCGCTCGGGGCCCGCCTGTCCAACGTCATCATCGCGCTCGCGATCGTCTACACCCCGCGCGTGGCGCGGGTGGTGCGGGGCGCCACCCTGGTGCTGCGCGAGCTCGACTACGTGCAGGCCGCCCAGGCGCTGGGCGCGCGGGAGTCGCGCATACTCTTCCAGCACGTGCTGCCCAACTGCATGGCGCCCGTAATCGTGCAGGAGACGTTCATCTTCGCCGACTCGGTGCTGGCCGAGGCCGCGCTCTCGTTCCTGGGGGTGGGCCTGCCGCCATACATCCCGAGCTGGGGGACGATCATCACGACCGGCCGGATGTTCATGCAAACGGCGCCGTGGATTACGATTGCACCGGGGGTGGCCATCCTGGTGACGGTGCTGGGGTTGAACCTGCTCGGGGACGGCTTGCGCGACCTGGCGGACCCGCGCCTGCGGGGGCGGCAGGGATGAGCGCGCGTTCTGACGCGGCCGCGCGCGGCCGCCCCGGGGGCATGGACATCGCCCGCCACTTCCTGGCCTTCTTCCAGGAGCGGGGACATGTTGTCGTGCCGAGCGCCTCGCTGGTGCCGGCGGGCGACCCGACGCTCCTGTTCACGAACGCCGGCATGGTGCAGTTCAAGGACGTCTTCCTGGGCCTGGAGCGCCGGTCATACGCGCGCGCGGCGACGGTCCAGCGGTGTCTGCGCGTCAGCGGCAAGCACAACGACCTGGAGACGGTCGGGCCGAGTCCGCGCCACCACACGCTGTTCTTCATGCTCGGCAACTTCAGCTTCGGCGACTACTTCAAGCGCGAGGCCATCGCGTACGCCTGGGAGTTCGTGACGCGCGAGCTGGGGCTGGCCGCCGACCGGCTCGTCATGACCGTCTACCAGGACGACGACGAGGCGTTCCAGCACTGGCGCGCGCTTGGGGTCGGCGCGGATCGGATCCACCGGATGGGCGAGCGGACCAACTTCTGGTCGATGGGCGATGTGGGACCCTGCGGGCCGACCTCCGAGCTCCACTACGACTGGGGGCCCGAGCGCTGCACCTGCGGCCGTCCCGACTGCGGCGTGCCGCTCGACAACGACTGCGGTCGGTGGCTGGAGATCTGGAACCTGGTGTTCATGCAGTTCAACCAGGCGCCGGACGGGACACGCACCCGGCTGCCGCGGCCCGGCGTGGACACCGGCATGGGGCTGGAGCGCATCGCCGCGGTGGTGCAGGATGCGCCTACGAACTACGACACCGACCTGTTCGCGCCCGTCATGGACCGCGTGCAGCGCCTGCTCGGGCACACCGACGCCGAACGCCGGGCGGCCATCGTCCCCTACCGGGTCATCGCCGACCACGGCCGCGCGGCGACGTTCCTGATCGCCGACGGCGTGACCCCAGGGAACGAGGGCCGCGAGTACGTGCTGCGGATGATCCTGCGCCGCGCGATGCGGTTCGGCCGGCGCGCGGGCTTCCGCCGGCCCTTCCTGGGCGAGGTGGCCGAGGTGGTCATCGAGCAGTTCGGGGAGGAGTTCGACGAACTGGTGCGGCGTCGCGAGTTCATCATGAAGATGGTGGAGGCCGAGGAGGAGCGGTTCGCGCAGACGCTCTCTGGCGGCCTGGAGCGGCTCGCCGAGGTCGTGGCGGCGGTGCGCGCGCGCGGGGAGACGACGCTGTCGGGCGCGGACGTCTTCCGGCTCTACGACACCTACGGCTTCCCGGTGGAGATGACCCGCGACGTCGCGCGCGAGGAGGGGTTGGGCGTCGATGAGGAGGGGTTCCGCGCCGCGATGGAGGAGCAGCGCCGTCGCAGCCGTGCGGCGGCCGCGCTCCCCGGCGAGGGCGCGACGACGGCCGACGACGCCGCGCTCGCCGGTCTGCCCGAGACCGAGTTCATCGGGTACCGACGCGAGGCCGCCCCCGCGACCGTGGTCGCGATCCTGCGTGGCGGTCGCCGCGTCGAGGAGGCCGCCGCAGGCGACGACGTGGTGGTCGTGCTCGACCGCACGCCGTTCTACGCCGAGGCGGGCGGGCAGGTGGGCGATATGGGCGCGCTGCGCGCGCGCGGGCTGCGCGTGGACGTCACCGACACGCGGCGGCTGGCGCCGGGCGTAACCGGGCACCTGGGGCGCGTGGTCTCCGGCCGGCTGCGCGTCGGGCAGCGGGTGCGCGCCACGATCGACGCGGACCGCCGCGCCGCCATCAGGCGCAACCACACCGCGACCCACCTGCTCCACAAGGCCCTCCAGGAGGTGCTCGGCGAGCACGCGCTCCAGCGCGGCTCCCTGGTCGCGCCCGACCGGCTGCGGTTCGACTTCACGCACACCGGGCCGCTGTCGCCCCAGCAGCGCGAGGCCATCGAGCGTCGCGTCTACGAGCAGGTGCTGGAGGCGCGGCCGGTGCGCGCGCGCCTGACGTCCCTGGACGAGGCGCGGCGCCTGGGCGCAATGGCGCTGTTCGGGGAGAAGTACGGCGAGCGCGTGCGCGTGGTCGAGATCGTCGGCTACAGCCGGGAGCTGTGCGGCGGGACGCACGTGGCGAACACCGCGGAGATCGGCGCGTTCGCGATCACCGGCGAGAGCAGCGCCGCCGCGGGCATCCGGCGCCTGGAGGCCGTCACCGGGTGGGGCGCCTACGACCGTGCCCGCGCCGTCGAGCGGCTGCTCGCGGAGGTGGCCGCGGTGCTGCGCACGAGCCCGGCCGACCTGCTCGAGCGCGCGCGCCGGCTCGCCGAGCAGGTGACCCGGCCACAGGGACGCGTCACCGACGACCGCGTGGACATGAGGCTGGCCCTGACCACCAGCGTCGACGACATCCAGATCAAGGTGGCGAAAGTCGACGGCGTCGATCACGAGACGCTCAGGTCCGTCGGGGACCGCCTGCGAGGGCGGAACGGCTCCGGCGTCTTCGTGGCCGCCGGCGTGGTCAACGGGCGTGTCAATCTCGTGGTCATGGTGACGCCCGATCTGCACGCTCGAGGCGTGCGCGCCGATGCCTTGATCCACGCGTTGACCTCGAGGTTGGGCGGGTCGGGGGGCGGCCGGCCGGAGCTGGCGCAGGGTGGCGGCAAGGACCCCGCGCGCCTGGAGGAGGTCCTCCGCGCGGTTCCATCCGAGGTGCGTCGGCTGCTCGGTCAGACCCCGTAACGTGCGCATCCTGGCGATCGACCCTGGCGAGCGGCGACTCGGCCTGGCCGTCAGTGATCCCTCGGGACTCGTCGCGCTCCCGCTGGAGGTCCGTACACGGCAGGGCTGGCGCGCCGACGTGGCCTACCTGCGCGACGTGATCGCCCGCTACGAGGTTGCCGAGATCGTGATCGGCCGGCCGCTCACCACGCGTGGCACCGCCGGACCCGCGGCGGCGGCCGCCGCGCGCTTCGCCGCGCGCCTGCGTGCGGCGCTGCGGCTCCCGGTGCACGAGGTCGACGAGCGGTTCACGACCGCGGCCGCCGAGCGCGCGATGCGCGAGGCGGGCGGCGAGGCGGCGGAGCGCCGCACCCGTCGCGACGCCGTGGCCGCGGCGCTCATCCTGCAGACGGTGCTGGACCGCCGCCGCGCGGACGGGCCGTTGCGGGGTGGGGGTGAAGGTGTTATGCTCGCGCCGTGAATCGGCGCGCCGCCCGCCCGGGGCGTCTCGCCGGCGCGCGTGGGGGTGCTCCGTGGTCGAAGAGATGGACGTCATCACGCTCCAGGACGAGGACGGGGCGGAGCACCGGTTCAACATCGTGGACATCGTGGAAGTCGACCGCCGCCGCTACGCTGTGCTGCTCCCCGAGGACGAGGAGGACGCGGCCGCGGTGATCTTTCGGATGGAGAGCGACGACCGGCTCGTGCCCATCGAGGACGACGAGGAGCTGACCCGGGTGATGGCGGCGCTCGAGGAGACGGCCGGGTACAGCGAGATCGTGCTCGAAGGCGAGGACGAGAGCGGCGACGACCTCGGAACCCTGGACGACCTCGCCGACGAGTACGACGACGACGGCGAGGACGACGAAGAGGACGAGTAGACCCCCGGGCGCCCGGCGGTGACCGCGGGCTCGCGGCGGCTGGTGATCCGGCGGACGATGCGCCTGGGGGCCATCGTGCTCGCCGGCGTGGTGCTGGTCGCCGGCGCGGGCGCGGCCTGGCTGTGGGGGGCGCTGCGGCCGCCCGCACCCGGCGACGCCGTGCCCCGCACGGTCATCGTCAGCGCCGGGGACTCAGGCTGGACCATCGCGCGCCGCCTCGAGGCCGAGGGGTTGGTGCGCCGCGCGTGGGCGGTCGTCGCCGCGGCCCGGCTGCTGGGGGTGGCGCACCGGCTCCAGCATGGCGAGTACCGGTTCACGCCGTCGCAGCCGGCCCTGGCGATCCTGCGCGCCATGGTGCGCGGCGACCGAGTGGTGCACCGCATCACCATCCCCGAGGGGGCCACCGTCCGCCAGATCGCTGACCTGCTCGCCGCCGCGGGCCTGGCCGACCGCGAGCGGTTCCTCCGCCTGGCGCTGCGGGAGGGGCGGCGCTTCGCCCGCTCGGGGCTGGACGATCTCCCGGTGGACAGCCTCGAGGGCTACCTGTTTCCCGAGACCTACCTGCTTCATCGCGGCATGGACGAGGCCGCGCTGGTCGAGCGTTTCCTCGACGAGTTCGAGGCGCGGGTCGGGCCCGCGGTCCGCACCGCGGCGCGAGCGCGGGGCCTCAGCCCTCACCAGCTCCTCACGGTGGCCTCCATGGTCGAACGCGAGGCCCGCGCCCCCGACGAGCGGCCGGTGATCGCGGGCGTCATCTACAACCGCCTGCGGCGCGGCATGCGTCTCGAGATCGACGCCACCGTGCTCTACGCGCTGGGCGAGCACAAGCCCGTGGTCACGTTCGCGGACCTCGAGGTGGACTCGCCGTACAACACCTACCGTTACGCGGGGCTGCCGCCAGGGCCGATCGCCAACCCGGGGGCCGCGGCGATCGCCGCGGCGGCCGCGCCGGCGGAGGTACCGTACCTGTACTACGTGCTGCGGCCCGACGGCCGTCACCACTTCAGCCGCACCTACGAGGAGCACCAGCGCGCCGTGCGCCACTACCGGCCGTGACCGGCTGCCTGCGGCTGCTGGCCCCGCGCTACCGCGCGGCGTCCGTGCTGCGGCTCACGCCGGCCGTGTTGCGCGCATGGGGCATCGACGCGGTCATGCTCGACCTGGACAACACGCTCGTGCCCTGGGGCGCGCCTGGGCCGTCGCCGGCCGTGGTCGCGTGGGCCGCCGGGCTCCGGGACGCCGGCGTCCGGGCCTGTCTGGTCTCCAACAACCTCTCCGGCCGCGTGCGGGCCGCCGCTGCCGCGCTGGACCTGCCGGTGGCGCCCGGGCGGTTCAAACCGAGCGCCGACAAGCTGCGCCGCGGCCTGGCGCTGCTCGGGTCCGCGCCCGACCGTACGGCCATGGTCGGCGATCAGCTCTTCACCGACGTGCTGGCGGGCAACCGCCTGGGTGTGCCCACCGTGTTCGTCGGACCGCTCGCGCCGGCCGAGCCCCTGCGCATCCGCGCCGTGCGCGTGGTGGAGCGGGCCGTGCTGGCGTTGCTCGTGCGCCGCGGGCTGGCACCCGCAGGGCCGCAGGTCTGACGGCCCGCGCCGGTTGGGTATAGGGTGGGTGCGCGGTCCCGACACCCGGAGCCACAGATGCCCGCTCGCGCGTCCTTCGAATGGTGGCCGCTCTACGTCAGGGGCCTGACCGTACTCTTCGGGCTCTCCGTGCTCGCGCTGGGCGATCCTGGCGCGCAGGCGCGGTCCGTGGCGGCGGTCGTGCTGCTCGTCCTGCTCTTCGCGACCGGGCTGCTCACCGTGCTGGCGCAGCGGCGGTTGCGCGAGCCCTACGCCGCGTCCTACGTGGGCACGGGGCTGGAGCTGCTCATCGTCTCGTTCCTCGTGCACGAGACCGGCGGGCTGCACAGCGTCTTCTACTACTTCTACGTGCCGGTGCTGGTGTGGGGCACGGCCGGCCACGGGCTCGCCGCCGGTATGCTCGGCGGATGGGCGGCAGCCATCGGGTATGCGGTCGCCGCGGCGGCCGCGGCGCAGCCCTCGCTCGCGGCGTTCCCTCGCGCCGCGCTGCTGCTCGTCGTGGGGTTCCTGATCGGGATGATCGAGCAGCGCCGGGGGGAGGCCGAGGCGGTGGCGCTGCAGGGCGCGAGGGCGCTGACGCGGCAGGCCGCCATCGCCGAGGAGATCCGCGTCGCCCTGATGGACATGGCGCCGCTGGACCTTCCGCATCGCGCCCGCGTGCTGCTGGACCGGTGCCTGCGCCTGGTGGGCGCCGTCTTCGGGCTCGTCGCCGTGCTCGACGTGGAGGGCCGGCCGGTCGTGGAAGCCGCGGTCCCCGGACCGGGCGGCGAGCGCCCGCGCGGGGAGGCGCTGCCCAAGGTTGCCGTGCTGGAGACCGTGCTGCGCTCGGGGATCGCGCAGACCGTCGTGGACGCGGCGAGCGACGCACGCTGGGTGAGCGTGTTCGGCGACGACGCCGCGGGATCGGCCCTGCTGCTACCCCTGCGCTCGGAGGGCCGGGCGCTCGGGGCCGTCTACCTGGCGCGCCGCGACGTGCGGCTGTTCACCGAGGAGGAGTTGGCCGCCGGCCGCGCGCTCGTCGAGATGGCGGCGGTGCTGCTCCAGGACGCCCGCATGCAGGTCCAGGCGCACGACTTCCAGCTCAGCGCGGTGAACACGCTGACCGCGGCGCTGGAGGCCAAGGATCCCTACACGCGCGGCCACTCGCAGCGGGTCGCCGGCAACGCCGTGGCGATCGCGACCGAGCTCGGGCTCCCCGCCGAAGAGGTCGAGCGCATCCGGTGGGCGAGCCTGCTGCACGACCTGGGCAAGATCGCCACCCCTGAGCACATCCTGCGGAAGCGCGCGCCGCTGTCCGACGACGAGCGCGTGGTGATGAATCAGCACCCGCAGCGGGGCGCGGGCATCCTACGGGAGATGGCGCCGTTCCGCGCGCTGGCCGAGTACGTCGAGTACCACCAGGAGGCCTACGACGGTACCGGGTACCCCGAGGGGCTGGCCGGCGAGGCCATCCCCCTGGGCGCGCGCATCATCCGCATCGCCGACACGTTCGACGCCATCATCTCCGACCGCCCGTACCGGCGTGGCCGCTCGGTGCAGGAGGCGGCGGCGGAGCTCAGGAGCATGGCCGGGACGGCGCTCGATCCGACGCTCGTGGAGGTCTTCCTGCGGATCCTCCGGGAAAAGCCGCCGTTCGAGGTGCAGCTGCGGATGTGGCGCGAGCGGTAGGGGCGCTAGAAGTCCTGCGCCGTGGCGGCCATGATCGTGGTGTTGCGGCCGGCGCGCGCGCGGGCCAGCGCTTCCTCGGCCCGCGTCAGCAGGGTCTGGTCGTCCTCGCCGTCGCGCGGGTAGCAGGCGAGGCCGATGCTGACCGTGTGCGTCATGGGGAAGGGATGATCGGGGAGCGAGAACGTCGAGGACTCCACGGCGCGGCGAAGGCGCTCGGCCACGACGAACGCGCCCTCCAGCGGCGTCTCCGGGAGGATCAGCCCAAAACGACCGCCGCCCAGGGCCGCCCGGAAGTCCACCTCGCGCGTGGTGCGCGTCAGGCTGCCGGCGAGGTGCGTGGAGACCGCCCGCAGGCCTTCCTCGCCGACCATCTCGCGGATCTCGTCGTCCTGGTCGAGGGCGACCAGGCCGAGTGTGAACGTGCGGCCGAACCGCCGGCTGCGCACAAGCTCGCGGCGCACCGCCAGCGCGAAGTAGTTGGCGTTGTAGAGGCCGCTTGCGGGTTCCACCAGCACCTGGCGGCGCAGCCGATCGCGCAGCTCGTCGATCTGCTCCTGCGTCGCCAACGAGCGTCGGTCGCGCTGCCGCTCGTGGCGCCGGATCGCCTCAAGGACGCCGATCGACAGCAGGTTGTTGAGGAACTGGACGGCCTCCACCGTGAGCCCCTGCGCGGGCCCGCGCTCGGCCAGGTAGTCGAGGACCACCGGCTTGATCTGGAGCAGCGCGCGGATGACCTCGTCGAGCGGCACCTGGCCGGCGAACATCTCCTGGCTGAAGCGGCCCGCGAACTCGGTGAACGGCTCGGCCCCGCCGCTCTGCGCGGCGTCCACCAGCGCGTCCATGCCCGCGACCAGGTGGCGATCCAGGCGCGCAGCGTCGCGCCACACCAGGCTACTGTGCGGGAGGTTGGCGATCTGGCCGGCCCATCGCGCGGCCAGGGTGCGGCGGTGCGTCCGAATCCGGTCGACCGCGTCCGGGGTCATGCGTCCTCCTGAGGCGGATGGTACGCGACGACGGGCGGCAAC
Source organism: Armatimonadota bacterium (assembly GCA_031081715.1). Taxonomy (GTDB): domain Bacteria; phylum Sysuimicrobiota; class Sysuimicrobiia; order Sysuimicrobiales; family Humicultoraceae; genus Fervidifonticultor_A; species Fervidifonticultor_A tertius. The sequence continues at coordinate 22,595 of JAVHMA010000001.1, forward strand.
TCCTTGCGGGGCGGAGGACGCGCCGCACAACCGGCGAAGATAGCGCGACGGTCCGATACGAATGCGACGATGAGCGCGAAGCTGAAGGGCATCCTGCAAGAGCTCGTGGGCGACGACACCCGCGCGGTCGCGCTGGTGGGGCCCGACGGGCAGGTCGTGGAGGCCGTCACCAAGCGCGGCGCGGGCGACCTGCAACACGTCGCCGCCGACCTGGTCGCGCTGCTCAAGGTAGGCGCCTACTGCGCGCGCAAGCTCGACGGCGGCGACCTCGATCACGTCACGATGACGACCGACCACCTGGCGGTGCTCGCGGTCGCGCTCGGGCCGGGCCACTACCTGGCCACGGTGCTGGACGCGGGCGGCAATCTGGCCCGCGCCCGCATGCAGATCAAGCGGCGCCGCGCGGAGATCGCGGAGGAGATCGCGTGAGGCCGCCGCGCCACCGCTCGCTCGCCGCCGCGCTGCTCGCGGCGCTCGCGCTCGCCGGGTCGGCCGCGGCCGCGCCGGGCGGGCCCATGCACGAGGGCGCGGCCGCGTTCGCGCGCGGCCGCCTGGAGGTCGCCGCCGCGCACTTCGTGCGCGCCACGACCGCCCGGCCCGGCGACCCGCAGGGCTGGTTGTGGCTCGGGGTCACGCGCTTCTACCAGGGCGACCACGCCGCCGGCGAGCGCGCCCTGGCCCGCGCCGCGCGGCTCGCGCCGCGCGATGCGACCGTGCTGCTGTGGTGGGGGCACCTGCTCGCGCGCGTGGACCGGCCCGACGCCGCGGCGGCGGCGTTCCGCCGCGCGCTCGATCTCCGGGCGAGCCCGACCGTGCACGCGCTGGCGCGCCAGGCCGCCCGCGCGCTGGGCCCGCTGCCCATCGCGCCCGCGCTGGCCGCGCCGGCTGGCGCCGGCCTCCCCGGTGCCGCACCCGCGTGGGTGCACGACGTGGCCAGTTACCGCGGGATCGCGCTCCACTACAACCCGCGGCTGTCGGGGATGGAGGCCGATGCGATCGCGCGCGCGCTGCTGGGCTACAGCCGCGAGTTCAATGTCGATCCGCGGCTCGTGGTGGCCCTGGTCGTCGTGGAGTCGGGGTTCCAGCCGCGCGCGGTTTCCCGCGCGGGCGCGATGGGGCTCGGCCAGCTCATGCCCGGCACCGCGCGAGCGCTCGGGGTGAATCCCTGGGATCCGGTCCAGAACCTCTACGGGTCGATCCGGTACCTGCGCGGGAACCTCGACCGCTTCGGGTGGGACCGGCCGCACCTCGCGCTGGCCGCCTACAACGCCGGCCGGGGCGCGGTCGAGCGCCACGAGGGCATCCCGCCGTATGCCGAGACGCAGTGGTACGTGGTCAACGTTTCGAGCCTGTACCGCCGGCTGCTCGCGGCCTCCGGCGAGATGCCAGAACTCCGGTGACGCCCCGGGGCAGGATTGAGGGAGGACTAGGCGAAGCCTCCGCAGGGAATACAGACATACTGCCGTGAGACGCCGCCGGGGCAGGGACCGGCGGGCGCGTGACAACTGCAGACGAGGACCTCCGAACGGGCAAACCCGCCGCGAGGCGGGGACGCAAAGCCAACGGGGGCGTGAGGCTCGCGCACGCGGGCGCACGGCCGGCCGGGTTGCCGAAGGGGTCGGGGTGCATCCGCCTTTCGGCCGCCGGCCGGAAGGCGTTTGTATCTTGTGCGGAGAGGAGCGCATGAACAGGCTGCCGATGGGCGTGCTGGGTGTGGTGGCGCTCGCCGCGGTCGCCGCCGGCTGCGGCGGCATGCCCCTGCGCGCGCAGGAGACGGTGACCGTTGGCGTGCTCGCGCCGATCACGAGCGGGGTCCCGGCGGCGGCGCGCGCCGCGGTGCAGGGCGCGACGCTGGCGGCTGAGGAGGCGCGTGGCGGCGCAGGCGCCGCGGTGGCCGTGATCGTGCTGGACGACCGCGGAAGCGCCGAGCAAGCGACGCGTCTGTTCGCGGAGCTGCTCGACCGCCAGGTGGTGGCCGTGGTCGGGCCGCTCACCGACCTGACCGTGGCGGCCGTCGCCCCACACGCAGAGCGCGCCGGACTGCCCCTGGTGAGCCCGGGCGCGACGGGCACGATTCCCTACGCGGGGTCGTCGGTGTTCCGGACCTCGCTGCCGGCGCCCGCCCAGGCGCGCGCGCTGGCCGAGCACCTGGTTGGTGCGCGGGCACGTCGGATCAGCATCATTCACGAGGGCAACGACTACGGTGCGCTGGTCGCGATGGCCTTCGCCCAGCGCGTCCGCGAGCTCGGCGGTGAGATCGTGGGGACGCGCCTGTACCGGGACGGTGATCGCGACTTCGCCCGGCACACGGCCGGCGTGGTCGCCGATGGCGCCCAGGCGGTGCTGATCGCCGGCTACCCCGACGAGGGCGCCCAGATCATCACGGCGCTGCGCCAGAGCGGCGTGCAGGTGCCGGTAGCCGCCTCCGACGCGCTCTACTCCGCCGACCTCATCGCGTGGGCCGGCCCCGCGGCCGAGGGCGTCATCGTCCCGGCGCCGTTCGTGGCCTCCGAGCCCATTCCCACGGTTCAGGAGTTCGTCGGGAAGTACCGTCGGCGGTACGACGAGACGCCGGACCACCACGCTGCCCAGGCCTACGACGCGATGAAGATCGTCACGTTCGCCATCCGGCGCGGCGGGCGCAGCCCGAAGGCCGTCCGCGCCGCGCTCCAGGGGTTGCGGCGGTTCCCTGGCGCGACGGGCGAGATCACCTTCGACCGGTGGGGCGCACCCGACCGGGCCGTGGCGATCGCCCGGGTCCGGCACGGCAGGTTCGAGCTCGTCCGGCGCTGACGCCGGCGGCTACAGGGGGTGCAGGTCGCATGAGACGCAGGCTGCTCTTCCTCGCGGTCGGTGTGCTGCTCGCGGTCGCGTGGCCCGTCGCGGCGCAGCAGCGCGTGTTCCTCTCCCTCGCCACGGGCGGCACCGCGGGCGTCTACTTCCCGCTGGGCGCGGCCCTCGCCGAGCTCTGGAGCGGGCGCGTGCCCAACGTCCAGGTGACGGCGCAAACGTCGGGCGCCTCGGTGGCGAACATCCGTCTCCTGCAGCGCGGGGACGTCGCCATCGCCATGGTCCAGAACGACATCACCTACTACGCGTTCAACGGCATCGAGATGTTCATGGACCGGATCGCCAACCAGCCCGCGCCGGTCGCCACGCTGCGCGGGATGGCGATGCTCTACCCTGAGACGATTCAGGTCGTCACGCTGCGGTCGAAGAACATCAACTCGATCGCCGAACTGCGCGGCCGGCGGATCGCGGTCGGCGCGCCGGGGAGCGGCACCGAGGTCAACGCCCGGCAGATCCTTCGGATGTTCGAGCTCGGCTACTACAACACGCGGCCCGACTTCCTGAACTTCGCCGAGGCCGCCGACCAGGTGAAGGACGGGGTGGTGGACGCGGCGTTCATCACCGCCGGCCACCCGACCGCCGCGGTGCAGGACATCGCGGCCAGCCGCGACCTGAAGCTGCTGCCCGTGCCGCGCGAGGTGGTCGAGCAGCTCCGGGTTCAGTGGCCCTACTACACCGCGGTCACGATCCCCGCCAACACCTACCGCGGGCAGACCGAGGCCGTGGACACGGTGGCGGTCATGGCGATGCTCGTCACCCGGCAGGACGTGGACGAGGCCCTGGTCTACAGCCTGACGCGCACGATGTGGGAGAACGTGGACCGGCTGCGCGCGGCGCACGCGCGCGGCCGCGACGTCACGACCGCCACGGCGCGCCGCGGGATGCCGATCACCATGCACGCCGGCGCGCTGCGGTTCTACCGCGAGTTCGGGATCAGGTAGGATGCTCGAGGCCCGCCGGGCGCTGCTCGACCAGATCCGCGCCGGCCCGGCGCTCTTCGCCGGACTCCCGGGCGACGAGGTGGACTTCGACCGCCTGATCGCGCACCTGGCCGCGCGGCGGTTCCAGGGAGGCATCTACGCGACCGACGGTGCGCTCGAGGGGGTGCTCTGGGTCGCCGACGGCGCCACCGGCGAGGCGTGGTTCTTCGAGGAGAGCGGCCCCGAAGCGATCCTGCCGGCGACCGCGGGCCGCGACCTGCTCGCCGAGATCGCGCGGCGCGGCGGGTTGGTGAGCGTGTTCCTCCGGCCGCCCCCGGAGGCCGGGGGCGCCCCGGAGTCGGCGGCGGCGCCGGTGCCGCTGGTGCGCGCGGCGCCGCCGGCCGAGGTCTTGCCCAGGCCGTTGTCGGAGGCCGCGGCTGTCCCGGTGGCGGAGATCACCGACGTGCCGACCACGCCCGAGGCCCTGGCCGCGGCGCTCGCCGAGGCCGTGGCCGCGGTCTCGCAGGAGCAGGGCGAGCCGTCGGCCCGGCCGTGGCCCGCGATCCTGCTCGAGGTCGAGCGGCGCCTGGCGCGCCAGCGCGGCGCGAAGCTCAGCGCGATGTTCGCCCAGGCCCTGGGGCGCGCGCTCGCCGCGCGGGGCGGCGCAGCCGACGGTGAGCGGATCGCCGCGCCGGCGTTGCCCGAGGCGGCCTGGCGCACCATCGTCGAGGAGGCGAGCGCCCCGGTCGTGGTCGTGGCCGGCCGGGCGTTCGTGGATCGCTTGATCGCGGCGGCCGAGCGCGCCGTCGAGGACGCGGAGAGGGGACGCGCATGACCGACCTGATGACGCGGTGGCGGTGGATGCCCGTGGCGCTCGTCGCGGGTGTGGCCGCCATCGCGGCGTACGCGTACGGGTTCGAGGCGAGCTCGCTCCAGGACCGGCTTGTGCGCCACGTCCTGGCGTCGATTGTGCAGGTGCTGGCGCCGCTGGTCGCGGGCGTCGGCTGCCTGGCGGCGACGCGCGTCTACGCGGCGGGTGACCGCGAGCGCGGCGTGTGGTCGATCTGCGCGATCGCCACCGCGACCTGGGCCGTGGGGCGTGCGATCTTCGCCTTCCAGCAGTGGTGGGGCGGGACGGCGGTGCCGTATCCCTCGGCCGCGGACGCCTTCTTCGCGGGAGCGTACGTGTTGCTGGCGGCGGCGTTGGCGATCGAGGTGCGGCTCGTGCTGCCCATGCTCGAGCGCACGCTCCGCCTGGCCCTCACCGGGCTCGGGCTCATCGGCTGGTATGCCGGCTTCCTCTACGTGCTCGAGCCCATCCTTGGCAGCGCCGCGACACCGGCGCAGAAGCTGCTCGCGCTGTTCTATCCGACGGTCGCGGTCTTCCTCGTGCCCGCGGGCCTGGCGCCGGCCCTGGGGTTCCGGGGTGGCGCGTCCGCGTACGTGTGGCTGACCGTCGCGCTCGCCGCGGTCTGCCTCGCCGCGGCGAGCCTAGGCTACGCGTTCCTCACCTGGTACGGCCTGTACTCCGACGTCCACAGCGTGAACGCGCTGTGGGTCGCCGGCTTCATGCTGCTCGGCATCGGCGGGTTCTGGCAGCGGGCGGTGCAGGAGGAGGTCTAACGCGTGATCTCGCTGTTCGCCTGGCCCGACGGGCTGGCCGTCGTGGTGGAGGGCGCGTACCGGCGCCGCGCGGCGCTCTTCGGCCCAGACGGCTGGCGCTTCGGCGATCCCGCCGACGTGCTGGCGGCTGGTCCGCCGCCGGACGCGGAGCACGTCTCGTTCGCGCTCCCCGCCTGGCTGGTAGACCAGCTCCCGACACTGGACCTCATGTTCGGCGGCCTCCACACCGACTTCGTGCGACTCGACCGTCTGCTCGGCCGGCTGCAGGCGCAGGCCGCGGACGGCACCGTGCTTGTGCTCGGGCCCTCGCCCGCCGTGGTCGTGCTGCAGGGCGGCGCACTCCGCGCCGTGGAGCCGTCGCTGCCCGACGGCGCGCCCGTGCTCCCAGCGGTTGCCAGGGCCCGGGGGTGGATCCTGGTCTACGCGGGCAAAGTCGGCATGCCGGTGGTGAAGCCGTTCGCCCGGTCCCTCGACCTGGACGAGATCGCGGCTTCGCCGGCCGCACCACCGCCGCGGGCCGCCTCTCCACCACCCGCCGCCGTGTCGTCCGCGCCGGCGGCGGCTGCCGCGGCCGCGCCTCCGGTGCCTGCCGCGCAGCCCGCGCCCGCCACCCCGGCGGCCTCGGTCATACCCTCTCCGTCCGCTGTGCCGGCTGCGCCCGGGCCCCCGGCCGCCGGGGCGCCGGCGAGCGAGCCCGGTCGCGATGTGCCCGGGGAGCGTTTTGTGGCGTCTCCGGCGGCCCGCGACGTTCCAGAAGAGCTGGCGGCGCGGCTGCGCGCCGAGGCTGGCGAGGAGGCGCTGGTGGTCCTGGCCCTGCTCGACGGATCGCGCACCACCACCGACGTCGCCGGCGCCGCCGGGCTGCCCGCCGACCGCGTGGCCGCCGTCATCAGGGTGCTCGTGGCGCACAGGCTCGCGTTCCGCTACGTCAGCCGCGCCCGGCCGGCCCCGGCTCGCGGACCCCGGTAGGGGGTCGCCCCGGAGGTCTAGACCGGGGTCGCTGCGGGTATAGATTCTGACGCAGACCTTGCGCAAATGTTCTCGATGGTCTATGCTGGTATGGCTCGTCGAGGGCTAACTTCATAGCAACCCCGAAATGGCAAACCCATCGCGAGGTGGGGGCGCAAAGCTACGGGACCGCACTCATTCGTGGTCGGCCGGGCTGCCGAAGGGAGGAGTGTCGGCCTCTTGGGGCAGCCCGAGGGGCTGATTCATTTTGGGAGGCGCACCATGGTCGCGCGGACCGCGCAGCGCCAGGTTGTACGTCGAGAGCAGGTCACACCGCCGCAAGACGACGCCGACACCCTCATGGTGCAGTACGTCGAGTCGCCGACACCCGAGATCCGCGAGCGGGTCGTCGCGGCCTGCACGCCGCTCGTGCGGCGGATCGCCTCCGAGTTCGTGTTCTCCGGCGTGCCCACCGATGACCTCATCCAGGTCGGCTACATCGGCCTCCTCAACGCCATTGCGGCGTTCGACCCCACCCGCGGCGCGAAGTTCGCCACCTACGCGAGCTACCTGATCCGCGGCGAGATCCGCCACTACCTGCGCGACCAGCGCGACACCATCCGCAAGCCGCGCTGGCTGCAGAAGATCAACACGCAGATCGAGGACGCCGTCGGCAAGTACGTCAGCGAGAACGGCCGGTTCCCCGGGGTCGAAGACCTCTCCCAGGAGCTGAACATCGAGGAGGAGGGGTTGCTCGAGGTCCTCCGCACGCGCGAGGTCCTGCGCACCGTCTCGCTCGAAGGTGGCGAGGAAGACGGCGGCGACCTGCGGGTGGACCGCGACCGGATCCGGCACCGCACGCACATCAGCTTTCAGCTCCCCATCGAGGACCGCGTGGTCCTGATGGAGGCCATGGAGTCGCTCAACAGCCTCCAGCGGAAGGTGCTCTACTACCTCTTCTACACCGACCTCACGCAGATGGAAGCCGCTAAGCGCATCGGCATCTCGCAGAAGCACGTGTCGCGCGTCCTGGCATCGGCACTGGCCAAACTCCGGGGACTGATGGGCGCGCCGTCGCCCGGAACGCTGTAGGTGGGGGGAGCGGATGATGTCGCAGCTGAAGGACGTCCTGATGGACCTCTCCAAGGTGGAGGGGGTGCTCGCCGCGCTGGTCGTCGGCCGGGACGGCTTCGTGGTCGAGGGGATGACCTCGGAGGAGGCCGTCGACCTCGAGGCCGTGGGCGCCATCGTGGCCAGCAACATCGCGGCCTCGGAGTCGATGGGGCGTGAGATGTCCCGGGGCACCCTGCGCAGCACCCTGATCGAGTTCGACGACGGCCCGATTGCGATCGGTCCGGCCGGGCCCGACGCCGTGCTCGTGGTCGTGGGGAACCGGCAGGCCAACCTCGGCCGCATCCGGCTCGAGATGCGGCGGAACAGCCAGCTCGCGGCCGCGCTGGTCTAAGCGGGGTCGCCCCGGAGTGCCGGGGCCGGGCGCGCGCCCGGCCCTTCGCACACCCGGCGACAAGGAGTTCGGCAGGACTACCAGAAGTCACGTCCGGGCACCATAGGAACTGGACGCCTGCCAGGCCGTTGCCTGGACACCAGTCGGGGTGAGCGCTCAGTTCATGCGAATGCCCTCGTGCGGGGGGCCGGACCCGTGATTGCCATCGTAGCGCGCCCGCGGCGCGAGCGCGGCTTCACGTTCATGGAGCTGCTGATCGCGCTCTCCCTGTTCTCCGCGGTCTCGCTGTTCATCCTCCAATCGTTCATCAACGGCATGGCGCACGCGGGCCGGGCCAACGAGCGCGCCGCGGCGACGACGTTGGCGCTCCAAGTCATGGAGCAGATCCGGGCGAGCGTCAACCCCTACACGATGGTGGGGTTCACCGACCTGGCGCGTACACCCGTCGCCGGGCTGGGCGGCACAGTCTACGCCGGCGTCGTGAACCCGACACCGCACGCCTTCGATATCGCTGTGGACGTGACCCACAACGATGCCCTCACGCTTACCACCGTGACCGTGCAGGTGTTCCGGCCGGCGGATACCTCGCCCTACGTCTCGCTCACGACGGTGCTCGATGACCAATAGGCGGTTTCCATCGACCCCTACGCCGCCGGGCGAGCGCGGCGTCACCGTGCTCGAGCTGGTCATCGCCATGGCGCTGCTGGCGCTCGTGGTCGGGAGCGTCTATGGCATGATCGCGACGGGCGCGCGGTCGGCGCGCGTGACCAACGACCTGGTCCAGACCCAGGCGCAGGTGCGGGCCGCGCTCGACAACCTGGTCGACGAGAGCCGCTGGGCGCAGGCGGTGACCGCGGCGAGCGCCACCTCGGTGACGCTCCTGATCCCACAGGCGACGCCGTTCGCGGCCGGCAGCCCCTACACGGTCACGTTCGCCTACGACGCCGCCAACCGCACGCTGACGCGCCAGGTGGACATCGACGCCTCGGGTCCGCTGCCGCCTGGTGCCGCACAGCCTGTCGCCTACCGCGTGGTCACGAGCACCGGCGGCGACGGGCTGGCGCTGGAGTACTTCGACGCCGCCGGCACCTCGCTCGGCTCGACGCCCGCCGACCTGGCGGCGATCGCGCGGGTGCGCATCACGGTGACGACCACGTGGGACAACTTCAGTCGGACGTTCGCGGGCGACGCCGCGCTGCGCGCGCGGTAGCCCGGGTGGGGGAGAGACCGTGACGTCTGCGTCGAGGCACATCAGGCGGCGGGGCCAGCGGGGCCTGGCCATGGTTTCGGTGCTGGCCGTGATCTTCGTGCTGGTGCTGGTGGGCGCGTTGGTGCTCTACCTGACCGGCAAGGAGATCGCCTTCGTCGGCATGCGGCTCTCGGGCGCGCAGAGCCTGAATATCGCCGAGGGCGGCGCGGTGGCTGCACGGTCAGCGGCGATGGCGTTCTTCAACGCCGATCCTATCCGCAATGCGGGCACGCCGGCGACTGACGGAGGGCCGCCGGTCTCGAGTACCCTGACGCCGTCGCTGCTGGACTCCTGGTACGCCAACGGTGTCGTGGGCAACCAGAACGCCTTCTCCCTCTTGAGCTACCTGACCCTCGACAACCAGAGCCTTTCGGTCAGCGCCACGTCGGCGACCGCGTCGGTTGCCTTCGAGGTCAACTGGGGGCTGGCGACGCCGCGGCTCAAGCTCCAGACGGCGACCGGCACGCCGCCGGCCAACGCGCTGGGCAACGGCACCTACCGCGCGACGGTCACCATCAGTCGTCGGCTCGCGCCGCACCCGTTCGACGCGACGCAGCCGCAGCGCTACATCCACCGGCTGGGTGGCGCGTACTACGAGTATTACTACAGGTACACTATCGTCAGCGACGGGTCCGTCTCGCCGCAGTTCCGCCGGCGGGTCGAGTTCTCGCGCGACTTCGCCATCCGCGTGCGCCGGGCGAACTTCGCCCAGTACGCCCTGTTCACGCACGTGCACACGACGCCGACCGGCGGCGCGATCTGGTTCACGAGCAACACCAGCTTCGATGGCCCGGTCCACACCAACGGTGAGTTCCGGTTCGCGTTCTTCCCCAAGTACGGCACGCCGGACGTGGGCTCGCCGTGCAACGCCGCGAACATTCAGGCCACGCCGTTGACGAGCGTGAGCACGTATGCCTGGTTCAACAACAACGGTAGCCCGCGCCGCCTCCAGGCAAACGAGAACGTGGTGGGCGGCGTGCGGCGTGACGCGCCGGTCATGCCGGACTGCACGCCGAGTACCCTTACCGATGACAACGACAACAGCCCGGCGAACTTCACGCGCGGCGTGGCCGCCATCCCGATGCCCACGAACGCCTTCAGCCAGCAGGGCGTGGCGGTCGGGCGTGACCCGGCCGACCTCTCGACCGTGACCAACCTGCAGATTCGGCAGGCGATCCCGGAGCTGGCCGACAACAGCAACGCGGTGCCCACCGGTATCTACGTGCCGGTCCAGGACGGCAACGGGAACGGCACCTCCGACGCGGGCGAGGCGCTCGCGGGCGGCATCTACGTGCAGGGCGACCTGACGAGCCTGACCATGAGCCTGGGCGGTGGGAGCAACAACCTGGCCGTCTACACGCTCGTCCAGGGCTCGCAGACGGTCACGGTGACCGTGGACCGGGTGGCGAACCAGACGACGGTGACCAACACCGCCTGGCCCAACCCGCAGACGCGGACCTTCAACGGGGTGCCCAAGGGCTGGCAGGTGAACGACCCCGACCTCGCCAACGCGACCATCATCTTCGTCAACGGCAACATCAACTCGCTCAGCGGCACCCTCGAAGAGAAAGAGCAGACGACCATCGTGGCCAACGGCCGGATCGACATCACCAACCACATTCGGTACGAGTCGCCGCCGAACGTCTACGACGTCAACAGCAACCCGACGAACCTGCTAGGCATCTACTCGGCGAACAACGACATTCGCATCACCACGGCCGCGCCCAACGACCTGGACATCCACGCGGTGCTCATGTCCGGGAACCCGTCCGACAGCCTGAACAGCTCGGTGAACGTGCAGAACTACGACAGCGGCTCGCCGCGGGGCACGGTGCGCCTGATCGGCGGGCTGATCGAGGAGTACTACGGGGCGTTCGGGACGTTCAACTCGACCACCGGCGCGCAGCAGACCGGCTACGGACGTGATTTCAAGTACGACCGACGGATGGGCCGCGGGTTCTCGCCGCCCTACTTCCCGACCATCAACGTCTTTGACCTGGTCGCGCAGGGCCTGGCCGGCGCGCGGCCGGTCTGGCGTGAGATGGCCCCGTGAGGCGCGGGCGCGGCGAGCGCGGCCTGAGCCTGATCGAGCTGGTCATCGCGGCCTCGCTGCTCGCCATCCTCATGGCCCTGGCCTTCCCGCGCTGGCAGGGTCACCAGCACCAGCAGCGCCTGCGCTACGGCGTCGCCCAGGTCGCGGCCAACCTGCGGCAGGCGCAGGAGCGGGCGAAGGCCGAACGCGTCGCCTACACGGTCTCCTTCACGATGGGCTCGGGCCTCTACCCCATCGCGCGCAGCAGCGGCGGGTTCCAAGAGAACGCCGAGCTGCCCACGGGCGTCACCGCGACGGCCACCCAGACGCTCACGTTTTCGGCGTTCGGCCAGCCGGCGTCGGCGTACTCGGTGACCATCCAGAACGCCGCGGGGACCGCGACGGTCACGGTGTCGTCCACGGGCGGCATCACCTACGTGGAGCCCTGAGGACTGCTTTGCGGTTCTGCCCCATCCGTATGACGCTCGGGACCGTTCCACTGACCGTTGCTGTAGCCTCCGTAACCCCTGTACGAGGCGTCCGATAGCCTTCACCGGGAGCGGTCCCCGGCAGGGCGGACGCCCGGGCGGTATACTGCCGTCGAGAGGGGGTGGGCCGCGGTGAGCCGGCAGAAGCTGGTCCTCACGTACGACGACTACCTGAGGATGCCCGACGACCGCACCCGCAAGGAGATCATCGGGGGAGAGCTGTTCGTGGCCGCAGCACCCTCGCCGGCGCACCAGCGCGTCGTCGTGCACGTCGCCGCCGCCCTGCTCGCGGCTGCGCGAACACACGGCCTTGGAGAGGTACTCGTCGCGCCCCTCGACGTCGTCTTGAGCCGCACCGACGTCGTCCAACCGGACGTGGTCTTCGTCGCGGCACCCCGCCGGGCCATCGTCGGCGAGGCCGCGATTCACGGCGCTCCCGACCTCATCGTGGAAGTGGTGTCTCCGTCCACGCGCAAGGTGGACCGGCGCCGAAAGTTCGACCTCTACGCCCGTGCAGGTGTGGCGGAGTACTGGATCGTGGACCTCGACGGGCATCTGGTGGACATCTACGGGTTGGCGGGAGGTGCCTATCGGCTCGAGCGGCGGGTGGTCGAGGGGGAGTTGGCGCGGTCCAGCCGGTTCCCCCAGCTCGTTGTCGATCCTGCCGGGGCCTGGACCTGACGCGCCTTACTCCTGCACGTACACCACGCGGAGGATCTCGTCGATCGTCGAGATCCCCGACATCACCTTCTCCAGTCCGTCGTCGCGCAGGGTCTTCATCCCCTCGCGGATCGCCTGGGCCTTGATCTCCGTGGCCGAGGCGCGCCGGACGACCATGTCGCGGATCGTGTCGCTGAGCACCAGCAGCTCGAAGATGCCGATTCGGCCCCGGTAGCCGCTGCCCCGGCAGTTGTCGCACCCCTGCCCACGGTAGAAGACCACGTCCGCGTCGAGCTCGATGTCGGCGCCCAGCCGGCCCAAGGCGTCTGCGGGCGGAGTGTAGGCGACCTTGCACCGGGGGCAGATCGAGCGCGCCAGCCGCTGCGCCAGCACCGCGATGACCGACGAGCTGATGAGGAACGGCTCGACCCCCATGTCGATCATGCGGGTCATCGCGCCCGCGGCGTCGTTGGTGTGGAGGGTGGAGAGGACCAGGTGACCGGTGAGCGCGGCCTGCACGGCGATCTCCGCCGTGTCCCGGTCGCGGATTTCGCCCACCATCACGATGTCGGGGTCCTGGCGGAGGATGCTGCGCAGGCCGCTCGCGAACGTCAGGCCGGCCTTGGGGTTCACCTGCACCTGGTTGACGCGCGGGAGCTGGTACTCGACCGGGTCCTCGACCGTGACGATGTTCCGGTCGAGGGTGTTGAGCTTCGTGAGCGTGGAGTAGAGGGTGGTGGTCTTGCCGCTGCCGGTGGGGCCGGTGACAAGCACCATGCCATGCGGCTTGCTGACCGCGGTCTCCCACTGCTGGAGCACGTCGCTGGGGAACCCCAGGCGCGACAGCCCGATCTGCGTGGACGACTGGTCGAGCACGCGCAGGACGACCTTCTCGCCGAACATCGTAGGCAGCGTCGAGACGCGCAGGTCGATGCTGCGGCCGTCCGCGACGAGGTGCACGCGGCCGTCCTGTGGCCGACGGCGCTCGGCGATGTCCATGTCCGACATGATCTTGATGCGCGAGACGAGCGCGGCCTTGAGATTCTGCGGCGGGTTCATCACGTCACGCAGCACGCCGTCCACACGGTAGCGGATCCACAGGCCGCCCCGGTGGGGCTCGATGTGGATGTCGCTGGCGCCCTGCTTCACCGCCTCGTCCACGATCAGGTTGACGAGCTTGACGACCGGCGCTTCCTCGGTCAGGGCCTTGAGCTGCTCGACCGAGGGGCCGTCGTCGTCGCCGACCTCGACCGCGTAGTCGGTGACCGTCTCCCGCATCACCTTGTCGATGATGGTGTCCGCGAGCTGGTAGACGCGACCGAGCGCGGCGGTGATCTCTTCCTCGGTGGAGACGACCGGATCGACCTCCAGGCCGGTGATGAGCCGGACATCGTCCACGGCGATGACGTTGAGAGGGTCGGCGATCGCCAGGACCAGGCGTCCCTGCTGCTTGTCGATCGCGACGCACTTGTGCCGCACCGCGAGCGCATGCGGGATCAGGCGCCCGATCTCCGGGTCGATCCTGAGGTCGTCCAGCGCCTGGTAGGTGTAGCCCCACTGGGACGCCATGCCCTTGGCCAGCTCGACCTCGGTGACGGCGCCGGTGTCGCGGAGGATCTTGCCGATGCGCTCGCCGGTGCGCGTCTGGATCGCCAGTGCCTCGTCGAGCTGCTGCTGCGTGATGAACCCGTGCTGCAGCAAAATCTGCCCGAGCGTCTCGGTCTTCGTCCGCACGCGGTTGCCGCGCGCGGTTGCCGCGCGCTCCCGCGCGGCCTTGCCCTTGCCGCGCGGGTGCGGCTCGGCGTCCGGCGTGGCAGGAGGCGGGGGCGCGGCGGGCGGCGTGGCCGTAGGAGGGAGCGCAGATGCGGGGCCCGCGGGTTCCGACGCCGGTGCGGCGGGCGGGGGCGCCGCCGGCGCCGGGCCGGCCAGCTTCGCCTGGACCTCCGGGTCGTTGGGCGACACCGCGCCGGCCTGCTGGTAGGCCTCCAGGACGCGGTCGGTCTCGCCCCGGGCCAGGTGCTTATCGGCGGCGGTCAGGTACGCCAGGCCGGCCTCGTGGAAGGCACCCAGGGCCTTGTGGACTTCAGCCAGATCCCAGTAGACCCACGGCTCGTCGGCGTCGAGCTGCGCCAGGCGCAGGAACGCGTCGCGGGCGTCCTCGAGCCGGTCCAGGCGCCAGAACATCCGCGCGTCGGCGTAGCGGAACGCGCGCTCCAGCGTCAGGCTGTCGCGCTCCAGCCCCACCTCGCGCTTGAGCGTCTGCAGCGCGCCTTCGTCTCGCGATCGGTCAGGTGGTGCGGCCACTGACGCCTCCGGCACAAACGAACAGCGACCCGCGAGGGACGGGCCGCTGTAGAAGACTGCTCCGGCAGCCCGGCCAGCCGGTCGCGCCCGCGCCGGCTCCTCGGCTTTGCGTCCCCGGATCGCTCCGGGTTTGCCCCTGCGGGACTAGTCCCCAAAACTTCTGGGTATATTCTGTCTTGCCCTTCTGAAGTTAGAATCAGGCTAGCACAAGGTTCAACCCGGTGCAAGCCAAGCTGGGGTGAGGATCAGGGGAGGTCCCATGGAGCTCCACGAAGTGGAAGCGCGGCTCCTCAGCGGCCTGATTCGCGATCGGCACGCCATCACCATGGCGCTGAACTCGGGCTTCCACGTAGACGTGTTGCCGTCGCCGCAGGCGCGGCGCCTGGCCAAGGTGGTCCTGGACATCTACGGCACGCCCGGCACGGCGTTCGACGAGGTCACGCTGCGCGCCACGCTCATCGACCGCGGGGTACTCACCCCCGAGATGGAGCGCTACCTGAACTCGGTCCTGGCGGTGACGCCGCCGTCGGCCGGCGAGCTCATGGAGCTGACCGGGGTGCTCAAGGAGCGGGAGAGCCGGGAGCTGCTCGGGCAGATCCACGAGGCGATCGGCGGCTACCTGTTCCGCAACGAACGCCAGCAGGAAGACATCGTCCAGTTCACCACCGAGGCCATCACCAAGCTCATCGACATCCAGCGCCGGCGCAGCCACCGCCAGGTGGCGCCGATCGCCGAGGCGTTCGGACCGCTCATCGTGCCCCGCCACGTCTCGGGCGACGGCCTGCTGGGCTACTCGATCGCGCCCTACGAGCGGCTCAACACGCTGCTCTCCGGGCTGCGCCGGGGGTTCTACTACGGGCTGGCGGGCGCGCCGCGCCGCGGCAAGACCAACTTCGCCCTCGACCTGGCCGTGGCGGTGGCGCGCAACCACAAGATCCCGGTCCTGTTCTACACCTGGGAGCAGACGCGCCGCGTGCTGGCGGCCCGGCTCATCGCCAAGGAGACCGGCGTGAACCCCACGGCGATCCTGGTGGGGGCCACGCCCGAGGGCGAGGCGGTCTACGAGCGGCTCGCCGGGGCGCAGGAGCAGCTCGCGACCTACGGGCCCTACCTCCACCTGGTGGAGGCCGGCCGCAAGGAGACCCTCGATCGTATCCGCGCCCAGGCGCACAACCTGATGCAGGAGTTCGGCACCCAGGAGATCTGTATCTTCTTCGACTACCTCCAGAAGATCCCGCTGCCCGAGTACATGGACGACTGGAAGGCCCGCACCGACCTGATCTCAACCGAGCTGGCCGAGATGAGCCTGGAGCTCAACTGCCCGATCTTCGCCATCTCGCCGCTCGACAAGGAAGGGTGCCGGCTCGACGAGCGGCCGCCGGACGACGCGCAGATGTTCGACGCCTACAACCGCCCGACCATGCACCACAGCATGGGCTCAGGCGACCTCGAGTACGATCTCGATGTCGCGATGGTGCTCGCCAAGGACTGGAAGGCCACGGCCGACCTCCGGCAGCTCATCGAGACCCGCGCGAAGGCCGAGGGCATCGAGACCGAGGACCTGCCGAAGGTGGACATCGTGGACCTCTTCGTGGACAAGAACCGCGACGCGCCGGAGGCGCCCTCCAACATCGTGCAGTACGCGTTCTTCGTCTCGCTGAACAAGTTCGTGGAGCTGGACTACAAGCTGGAGGCTGAGTACCGGCCGGAGTTCCACGGCTTCACGAAGATGCAGGAGATCTACACCTACCTGCGCGAGCACGGCTGGGGGCCGCAGCGCGACCTGGTGGCGGCGCCACGGGGCGGCGCCGGAGGGGGAGGCCGATGATCGTCGACAAGCGCGCGCCGATCTACCCGATCCGGACGGTCGCGCACCTCACGGGGGTCAACCCGCGTCGCATCCGGGCCTGGGAGGACCAGTACAACCTGCTGAGCCCGGCCCGCACGAGCGGCGGTCACCGCCTCTACAGCGAGGAGGACGTCGAGCGCATCCGGTGGGTCAAGGCGATGGTCGATCGGGGCATGAGTCTGAAGGGCATCCAGCGGCTGCTGGAGACGCCGCGGCCGGCCGAGCTGGTCGGGGAGGGGCGGGGGACGGGCCGATGAAGGTCGAGATGGACCGCGAGCAGGTCGTCATCTTCACGCCGCACCACCGCATCGAGGGCGAGCTGCACCTGGCCAGCACCCAGCGGCTGTCGGACCGGATGAACCAGGCCAAGGACTTCCTGCCGATCACCTCGGCGCGGGTCTACTCGCTGGACGGGCGCCTGCTGTACGATACCGACGTCGTGATGGTCCACAAGGCTCACGTCGTTATGATGATGGAGCGCCATGAAACCCTCTAGCATCAAGACCGCGCGGCGGCGCGTCCGCCTGGGCGAGCTGCTCGTCGAGGCGGGGCTGATCAGCCAGGCGCAGCTCCAGCAGGCCCTGGAGCAGCAGAACGCCACGGGCGAGCGCCTGGGCAAGGTGCTCGTCTCGATGGGGCTGGCGACGCAGGACTCCATCGCGCGGGCCGTGGCCAGCCAGCTCGGCATCGAGTACGTCAACCTCCAGACGGCCACCATCCCCGAGGACGTGCTCACGGCGCTGCCCGAGCCCCTGATCCGGCGTTACCAGGTCGTCCCGGTGCGCCTGGAGGAGGAGGCGCTGGTGCTCGGGATGGTGGACCCGCTGGACATCGTGGCGCTGGACGACATCCGGCGCTTCGTGGACCGCGACATCGTCCAGGCCGCCATCACGCCCGACGGGTTCCAGGCGGTGGTGAACCGCTACCCCGCGCTGGAGAGCTCGCTCGACCAGGTGATCCAGGAGATCCGGCCGAGCGACGTGGGCGAGGAGGAACCCAGCCTCGACCGGCTGCGCGAGGTCGTGGAGGACGCCCCGGTCGTCCGCCTGGTCAACCTGATGCTCGTGCAGGCGGTGCGCCAGGGCGCCAGCGACATCCATGTCGAGCCGCAGGAGCGCAACCTCCGCATCCGCTACCGCATCGACGGCACGCTCTACAACGTGATGACCGCGCCCAAGCACGTCCAGGCCGCGAGCACCAGCCGCATCAAGATCATGGCCAACATGAACATCGCCGAGCGGCGCGTGCCCCAGGACGGTCGGATCGAGCTGCGGGTGGACAACCGCGAGATCGACCTGCGCGTCTCCAGCATCCCGACCACCTACGGCGAGAAGGTGGTCATGCGCATCCTGGACAAGCGGGCCGCGCTGGTCGGCATCGACAAGCTGGGGCTCATGGGTCCGGACGAGCGGCGGTTCGAGGCCCTCATCACCAAACCCTACGGGATCATTCTCATCACCGGCCCCACCGGCAGCGGCAAGACCACGAGCCTCTATGCCATCCTCAACCGCCTCAACAAGACCGAGGTCAACATCATCACCATCGAGGACCCGGTGGAGTACCAGCTCTCGGGCATCAGCCAGGTCCAGATCAACCCCAAGGCCGGGCTGACGTTCGCGAGCGGGCTCCGGTCGTTCCTCCGGCAGGATCCGGACATCATCATGGTGGGCGAGATCCGCGACGAGGAGACCGCGCGCATCGCGATCCACGCGGCGCTGACCGGCCACCTGGTGCTCTCGACGCTCCACACCAACGACGCCCCCGGCGCGGTGGCGCGCCTGGTGGATATGGGGATCGAGCCGTTCCTGGTGTCGTCGTCGGTGATCGGGGTGGTCGCCCAGCGCCTGGTGCGGGTGCTCTGTCCCAAGTGCAAAGAAGGATACACGCCCCCGCCCGAGGTAGTGGCCCGCTACGGCCTGGCACGGCCCGACGAGCCGCCGCCCACGATCTACCGCGCCAAGGGCTGCGAGGCGTGCAATCACATCGGCTACAAGGGGCGGATCGGGCTGTTCGAGATCATGCCCATGGAGGACGAGCTGCGGATGCTGGTGGTCAAGAGCGCGTCCGCCGATGCGATCAAACGCGCGGCGGTGGGGCTGGGGATGCGCACGCTCCAGCACGACGGCGTCGCAAAGGTGGTGGCCGGCATCACGTCGCTGGAAGAGATGCTCCGCGTCGTGTTCGTCGAGTAGGCAGGGGAGGCATCCGGCATGCACATCGAAGACCTGCTCCGCGAAGTCGTCACCGCCCAGGCGTCCGATTTGCACCTCACCTCCGGCATCAAGCCGACCATGCGGCTGTGGGGGAAGCTGACGCCCATGGAGCACTACGACGTGCTCTCGGCGGAGGACACCTTCCAGCTCGGCTACAGCATGCTCAACACGTTCCAGAAGCAGAAGTTCGAGAAGTTCTGGGAGCTCGACCTGTCCTACGGGGTCCCCGGCCTCGGCCGGTTCCGCGTGAACATCTACCGGCAGCGCGGTGCGGTGGGCATCGCCATCCGTGTCATCCCGATGACGATCCCCAGCGTCGAGGCGCTCAACCTGCCGCCCATCCTGAAGGAGCTCACGCGCAAGCCGCGCGGCCTGGTGCTGGTGACGGGCCCCACCGGCCACGGGAAGTCCACGTCGCTGGCGGCGATGATCGACTTCATCAACACCGAGCGCAGCGCCCACATCGTGACGGTGGAGGACCCGATCGAGTACCTCCACCAGCACAAGAAGAGCATCGTGAACCAGCGCGAGCTCGGATTCGACACGCAGTCGTTCCCCAACGCGCTGCGCGCCGTGCTGCGCGAGGACCCCAACGTCGTGCTCATCGGTGAGATGCGCGACCTGGAGACCATCTCCGCCGCGCTGACCATCGCGGAGACCGGCCACCTGGTCTTCGCCACCCTGCACACCGCCAACGCGGCGCAGTCCATCGACCGCATTATCGACGTCTTCCCGCCCTACCAGCAGCAGCAGATCCGCATCCAGCTCTCGATGGTCATCGAGGCGGTCATCTCGCAGCAGTTGCTGCCGAACCTGCGCTACAAGAACCGCGGGGAGATCAGCCGCCCGGCCCCGGCGCGGGGCCGGCTGGGGAGCGCGACCGGCACCGTCTGGCCCAGCCTAGAGGAGGTGGGCCGCGTGCCGGCGGTGGAGGTCATGCTCGCGTCCCCGGCCATTCGCAACATGATCCGCGAGTCGAAGACGCACCAGATCGAGACCGCGATCCAGACCGGGGCGCAGCAGGGCATGCAGACGATGGACCAGTCGCTGCGCGACCTCTACCTGCGCAAGCTCGTCTCGCTCGACGACGCGCTGGCCCGGGCGATCCACCCCGAGGAGCTGCGCAAGATGATCCGCGAGGCTGGCGGCGACGCGGGCGAGGCGCTCGCCCGCCTGCGGGCGTAAGGGGCGGAGGGGGAGTCGGCCGTGGCGGTCTTCCGGTACAGCGCGAAGGACCAGACGGGGCGCATGATCTCCGGCGTCATCGAGGCGGACAGCGACGCCATGGTCGTGGACCGGCTGCGCGACATGGGCTTCTTCATCACGGCCCTGGAGCGCACGGTCGAGCGCACCGACATCATGCAGTACCTCCAGGGCCTGTTCGGCATCGGCCTCAAGGACCTGGCCATCTTCAGCCGGCAGTTCTCGACGATGGTGAACTCGGGCCTCTCGCTGGTCCGCACGCTGAGCATCCTCGAGCAGCAGACGGTGAACAAGCGGCTGCGCGAGATCACCGCGCAGGTGCGCGCCGACGTCGAGGCCGGCCGACCGCTGTCGGATGCCATGAGCAAGCACCCCAAGGCGTTCTCGTCGCTGTACGTCAACATGGTGAAGGCGGGCGAGACCGGGGGTGTGCTCGACGAGGTGCTCGACCGGGTCGCGACCTACCTGGAGAAAGAGCAGGCGCTGCGCAGCAAGATCCGCTCGGCCATGGTCTACCCGATCCTGCTGACTATCGCGGCGCTGGGCGGGCTGTTCTTCATGACCATCGTCATCCTGCCCCAGTTCGAGAACCTGTTCCGCGAGCTGGGCGGCTCGGGCACGCTGCCGCTACCCACCCAGATCGCCATCGCGGTCAGCGCCGGCATCCGGCGGTACTGGTACATCGGGCTGGTCGTCACGGTCGTGCTCGTCTACGTGCTCCGCCGCTACCTGCAGACGCCCGACGGCCGACAGCGCTACGACCGGTTCAAGCTCAAGATGCCGGTCCTCGGCGAGCTGAACCGCAAGATCGTGGTGGCGCGCTTCACGCGCACGCTCGGGACGCTGATCGCCAGCGGCGTGCCCATCATGCAGTCGCTGGAGGTCGTCTCGCGGGCCATCGACAACACGGTCATCGGCCAGGCTATCGAGGCGGTGCGGGCGAGCATTCGCGAGGGCCAGACCATCGCCATCCCGCTCCAGTTCTCGGGCGTCTTCCCGCCCATGGTGGTGCAGATGGCCAAGGTGGGCGAGGAGACCGGCCAGCTCGAGCAGATGCTCGAGAAAGTCGCCGACTTCTACGACGTCGAGGTGGAGACCACGGTCGCCAGCCTGACCTCGCTGCTGGAGCCGCTGCTCATCATCTTTATGGGCGTCATCGTGGGCGCGATGGTCATCGCGCTCTACCTGCCGATCTTCCAGCTCGCCACAGGCGGCCGGTAGGTCCGCGGGCCGCTTCCGGGCAGGAGGCGCGAGGGTTCCGGGAAGTTTGGAGTGGATTCACAATCGCGGGGGTGGTCCAGCAGGAGGCCCCGCGTCCGCGCCGAACACCGCGACTCCTCCGGCGTCTAGGGCGACTGCGCCCTGGGCATAAGAGCGTGTGAGTTGAACGCGCGTTGCCAGCACGTGCGATGGGGATGTTCGAACGGGGGGGAGGTGAGGCGCTCCAGGGGAGAGCCGGAGTGAAGACGCCCTGGACGGAACGAACGAGGTAACCACGGAATCATGCCTGAGGGCAAGGAGGGATGACAGTGCTCACGTTCTGGTGGAACAAGAAAAAGAGGGGGCAGCGCGGCTTCACGCTCATCGAGCTGGTCGTCGTGCTCGCCATCCTCGGCATTCTGATCGCGCTCGCGGTGCCGCGGTACCTGGGTGCGCGGCGGAGCGCGCTGATTTCCGAGGGTGACAACGCCCTGCAGGAGCTCAAGACCCTGGCCTGGGCGTACTACCAGCAGTACTCCGACTGGACCGGCGTGACGCTAACGCAGCTCGGCTTCACGCCTCCGGGCAACGCCTGCTGGTCGTTCTCACTCGTGTCGCCGGGCGCCACAAGCATTACGATGCGCGCATCGGGCAACCCATCCGGTGCGCCAGCGAAGTGCAGCCCGCTCGGGGCGGCTGGGGCATCGCAGATCGACTTGGTCCTCAACAACGACGGCTCCTCGACCCGCACGCAGTCCCTGCCGTAGGCCATCGTACACGAATCCCACGCGACAGGCGGCGCGAAACCACGCGCCGCCTGTCGTCGTTTGCGTATGCTACCGCAACGGGCGCACCAGGAGTCCCACGTGGACGCCGCCGAAATCGTGGAAGATGGCCTGGCGGTAGCCAGCCGCCTGGATAGCCGCGACAAGGTCCTCGAGGGTGCCGGCGGGAAGCGGGGAGCTGTACACCAGCCACACCCGCAGGTCGTCACGGTTCAGGGCGCGCGCGACGTCGCTAATGCGAGGCTGCAAGGCTTCTCGTGTTCGCGTCGAGGCGTCCACCCGGATGCCCAGTGTCTTGCCAACGGGTTTGAAGTAAAAGGTGAAGCCGCGCTGCACGCCCTCCGGTAGGTAGACCACGACGTCACCGGGCTGGTACACTGCGCGCACCAACCGTGCCGCGCGATCGTACCGATACGACAGGTACGTTGGGTCGCCCAGCAGATTGTTGATCGCCGGTCCGATGACGGCCAGCACCCCCACGACGGCGACGAGCCCGACGAGGGTCGGTGATGCCGCGGCCACCTCGTCGCGCAGGAAGGCGATGCCGCCGGCCACGAGGAGCGCGAGAAAGGGTTGCAGGAAATTGAGATGGTAAGCGTACGCCGCGACACCACCTGCGCCGAGCGACGCCGCAACGACAACGGCGACCGGAACTAGCCACGAGACGGCGACCAGCCCTCGCGCCGGCCGGTTGAGACGTCCCAGACCGCGAGCGCCGATGAGGATCAGCACCAGGAACGGGTAGAGCAAGAGGCCGTAGAGTGACAGGCCGAGCCCGCGTGTCGTGTGGTAGGTGACACCGCCGAAGAGATAGCCCCCGAAGGTCTGCGCCGCGAGGAGTTCCGGCAGGTATGTGGCCCAGAGCGGCTGGCGGACCTGCAGGAGCCCGCCGCTGACCAGAGCCAGCGGGTGGCCGAGATACGATAGCCACGGGAGGTAGGCAACCACGGCGACGGCGGCGGCAAGCGCAGCACGTCCCAGCACCACCCGCGGCGGCCGCTGCAGCACGATCCAAACCGCGTGCGCGGCGATGAGCAGGAACGCGTAGTAGCTAAGGTACGCCATACCGGCGGCCGCCAGGCCGTACCCCACCCACCACCCGGGTCGGCGGCCTTCCTGCCAGGCCCGCCACAACACCCAGGTGGATGTCAAGGCCAGACACTCTAACGGCATGTACATGCGCAGTTCGTTGGACGCGAAGATCTGGAACGGGTTGAGCGCCACGAGGCCGGCGGCTCCCACACCGATCGGCGGAGAGAACCACGCTCGCCCGAGTCGCCATGTAAGTACCACAGCCGCGAGCCCGAATACGAGGGAGAGACCGCGCATCCAGGCCAAATCCTCGCCGACCAGTCGGATCCACACGGACAGAAGCGCGTAGTAGCCGACCGGGTGGGCGTCGTTGGTTTTGAGGAACGTCAGCAGGCCGGGGAAAGTCCGACGCGCCAGATCGAGGCTGAACGCCTCGTCCTGCCACAAGGACCGAGTGCCGATGGCTTCCAGGCGCAGGCTGGCCCCGAGAGCCAGGAGGCCGACGATGACCAGCAACTCCCATCCCACGCGCGGCAAGATCGGCGGGCGGTGCATCTCATGATTAGTTGTCGCGGGCAGGCGCGATTCCCTCTGCTCAGCGCGAACGGTGGCCGCGACTACCGAACCCTCCCGCAGGGAACAGGTGTGCCGGGAGACTTCGAGGAACTCGGTGGGAAGATGACCGTAGACGCCACGCTGGATCGCGCAACGCATGCGTCCACGAGCCGCACCAGGCTGTTCCTGGCGGTGGGGCTCTGCCTGCTCGTCTACGCGGTTGTGGCGTGGCTGCTAGCCCGCCATCAGGAGTTCTGGTCGCCTGATTCCTCCCTGCGGTTCGTGCAGGTGGGCGCCTTCGCCGAGCGGGGGTTCGCAGGGGGGTCGGTGCCGTACCCGGCGGAAGCCCTCGACCCGGAGGGGCGCTTCTTCCCCGCGGGCCCGTGGTTCCACTTCGCCGCGGCCGGCCGTCAGTACATCGCGTACCTGCCGTACTTCGCATTGATCACCGCGCCGCTCTACCGGGTCTTCGGGTTCCCCGGGCTCCTCCTGCTCCCGTTAGCCGGCGGCGCAGCCGCCGTGGGCGTGACCTACGTGGGGCTGCGCCGGCTCGTGCCCGAGGGGGCCGCCTGGGGTGCCCTGGCGGTCGGTCTGGGCACGCCGCTGCTCGTCTACAGCACCGTGTTCTGGGACCACAGCCTGGTGACGGCGCTCGGTGCCGGGGCGCTCGCGCTGGCCGCTGTGGCCCTCGAGGCGCCTGGCGGCCCGCGCGGGGCACCGCTGTTCGCCGCCGGAGTCCTGCTCGGGGGAGGCCTGTGGCTGCGCAACGAGATGTACCCGCTGGCCCTGGTGGCGGTGGCGGCCTGGTTCTTCCTCGCGCCGGGCCGCCGGCTCGGCTCGACGCTCGCCATGGCCACGGGCGTGCTGGCCGCCGCGGCGCCGTTGTGGGCGCTCAACGTCGCCTTGCAGGGCCGACCGCTCGGCTGGAAGGGGCAGGGCCTCGCCATCGGACGTCTCGGCGAGCTGACCGGGACCGGCGACCCGCGCTCGGCGATCGACTTCGTGGTGAGCCGATGGTCCAACGCGTACTTCCAGCTCGCGGCGCCAGAGTTCTACGCGGCGGGTGTGCCCGCGCTGACAGCCGGTCTCGGGGTGGCGGTGGCGCTGCTCGCCGCCGCGGCTCTGCTGTGGGTCGGGGTGCGCCGCGGTACGCCCCGCCTTGTGCTGGCCGGCGCGCTCCTGGCGGTGGGCGTCGTGGTCTGGATGCTTTCGTCGCGGCCGTCCGTCTCGGGCCTGCTGCCCGCGGTCCCGCTGGTCATCCTGGCGGCCCTGGGCGGCCGCCCGCGGCCGTGGGAGTGGTACCTGTGGGCCGTCGTCGTGGCCTTCGTCGCCGCGGTTGTGGCCACAGGCACCCACGGGGGTATGCAGTGGGGGCCGCGCTACCTGATGCCGGTGGTGCCCGCGCTCGTGTGGCTGGCGGTCGCGGCAGTCGCCCGTGTGCGGTGGCAGGCGCCACAGGTCTGGCCGGCGGCGCGCCTGGCGGCGGGGGTGCTGCTCGGTGCGAGCGTGCTCGTCCAGGCGGCCGGGCTGGACCGCGTGGACCTCGAAATGGCCCGCAACGTCAAGGTGAACGAGGTGATCCGCGGCGCACCCGCTGACGTCGTGGCGACGGCGCACGAGTGGCTCGCCGTGGGCGCGGGCCGGGCCTACTTCGAAAAGCAGCTCATGCTGGTGGACACGATCGAGGAGCTGGAGGCGCTGTCGCGCCGGCTCGCCGAGCGGCGGGTCGGCCGTTGGACGTACATCCCGCGGTCGGGGTACCAGTATCGGGCGGCGGTGGTGCAGGAGTGGACGGCCGACGGCGGCTGGCCGTTTCGGGTGGTCGAGGACCGGCACGTCAACAGCATCCGGCTCGTGACCTACGCGGGGCCGGAGGGCCGGTAGTCGCGTCTAGGAGGGCCGTGGCGTGGGTATGCTCCAGGTGAACGTATTTCCGGAACATGCCGGATCCGGAGCGTGCCATGGTCTCATTCGTTGTTCGTCGCAAGGCTCGTCGTCCGGCCGAGGGCGGGTTCACCCTCATCGAACTCGTCGTCGTGCTCGCGATTCTCGGCATCTTGCTGGCGCTGGCGATTCCGCGGTACGCGGCCAGCGGTCGCAACGCCCATCTCCCGGAGGCCGACAACACCCTCCAGGAGCTCAAGACGATGGCCTGGGCCTACTACAACCAGCACGGCACCTGGTCCGGGCTGACGTCGGCCAACTACGCGGCCGCGTTCGGTTTCACCCCTCCGGGGAACGCGTGCTGGGCGTTCGTGCTGGCGGCGGACGGCAGCGACACGGAGATCCAGCTTCGCGCGATGGGGAACCCGGGCACCGGCCCGGCTCGCTGCAACATGCTGGGCGCCTACGGGACCTCGCACGTCACCCTGATTGTGCGCAGCGACGGATCGTCGTCGCGCAGCCAGGTCCTGCCCTAGACTCACCACCGGCGCTGGCTGAGGCGACCGGCCATCGGGCGGCGGGCATGGCGCCGCCGGTTGACGGTGCCCTGCTCGGAGGCTCACGATAACCACCATGGAAGTTCCCGCGATCCGCCCAGAGGCGCGTGCGTTGCGGGTGTCCCTCGTCGCGCCCCGCGCCGCCGCGCTGCTTGCGGCGCTTGCAGTGGTCATGGCCGCCGCGGTCCGGCTCTATGGACTCACGGACAAGGCCTTGTGGTTCGACGAGACCGTGAGCGTACTCTTCGCGCGCATGCCCATCGGCCGTATGCTGGCGGTGCTGCCGGCGAACGATCCGCATCCGCCGCTGTACTACCTGCTGCTGCACGGCTGGATCGGATGGCTGGGGGATGGTGAGGCCGCGGTCCGTTGGCTGTCCGTGCTGATCGGCGTTGCCGGGGCAGGGCTCACCTGGGCGTTCGGGCGTCGGGTCGCCGGGGAGGGGCCGGCACTGGTCGCGTCAGCGCTCGTGGCGGTGGCGCCCTCGCAGGTCGCGGCCGCGCAGGAGGCGCGCATGTACGGCTTGCTCGCGCTGACCACGCTCGCGTCCTGGTGGGCCTTGTGGCGGGCCACCGGGCCGGAGCGCGGGTCTGGCGGGGCGTGGGTGTCCTATGCGCTGGCCACGGCCGCGATGCTCTACAGCCACTACTACGGCGCTTTGGTGGTCGCGTCGCAGGTCGCGTTTCTGGTCTGGAAAGGTTTGAGCGCCGTGGAGTGGCGTCGGGCAGCGTGGGCCGGTGCCGGCATAGCAGTCCTGTTCGCCCCGTGGCTACCGTCATTCACGGCGCAGCTCGCCGGCGGCCGCGGGTGGCCCGCGCACCGGCCGCCCCTCACGCTGGGCGCCCTGCCCGACGCGCTCGTGGCGATGACCGTCGGGCAGCCGCTGCTGCGCGGCGGCCCCGTGGAGTTCGAGGTGCCGGGCGCGGCGCTGCTGGGGGGCGTCGGATTCGCCGCGGCGGTGGCGCTGGGCGCGTACGCGCTGCGCGACGTCCGCCTGGCGCGCGAGCGCCGCGGGCTGCTGCTGGCCGGTGCGCTCGGGCCGCTGGTGCTGGCCTTCGCCGTCTCGCTCGGTGTGAACGTGTTCGCGCGGCGCTACCTGCTGGTCATCACGCCGTTCGTGGCGCTGCTCGTGGGCGCGGGCGCCGCGGCCCTCGCTACCCGCGGTGGCTGGCGCGCCGCCGCGGCCGCCGCGCTCGCGCTCCTGGTGCTCGCGCCGAACGTGGCCGGCACCGTGGCGTTCGCCCGCCAGCCCCGGCTGGACACCTTCGACTGGCGGCTGGTCGCGCGGACGCTCGCGGCGCAGGCGGCCGAGGGCGACGCGATCGTGCTGCTCCCGGGGTTCTCGCGCATTCCACTCGACTACTACTATCGCGGCCCGCAGCCACGTCTGGCGCTGGTGCCCGATGGCACCGACGTCGTGGCGGACGACGGCGCACGCCTGCCCGAGGTGACGCAGCGGCTCGCGGCGCACCGACGCGTGTGGCTGCTGACCGCGCCCCCGGTGCCCGCCGCGGTCGAGGCGCTGGCGTCCGCGCTGATCGCGCGAGGGTATGCGGTCGCGCGCATCGAGCAGGTGAACGCGGCGACGTTCGTGCTGCTGGAGGCGAAGTCGCGGTGACCGACGCGTCGGGCGTGTGGATCGTGCTGCCGGCGTACAACGAGGCGGCCGGGCTGCCCGAGCTGCTGCGGGCCGCGGAGGCCGTGGGACGCGGCGCCTGGCACGTGGTGGTGGTGGACGACGGCAGCCAGGACGGCACGGCCGACGCGGCGCGCGCGTTCGCCGGCCGCCTGCCCGTGCACGTGCTCACGCATGCGCAGAACCGCGGGCTCGCCGCGGCGATCCGGACCGGCTTGGAACACGCCGCCCGGGCGGCCGCACCCGGCGACGCCATCGTGACGATGGACGCCGACAACACGCACCGGCCGGAGCAGATCCCCGACCTGCTCGCGGCGCTGCGGGGCGGGGCCGAGGTGGTCATCGCCTCGCGCTACGCGCCCGGCGCGCGCCAGGCCGGCGTGCCGCGTCACCGCGCGCTGCTCGCCGCCGGGGTCGGGTGGCTGCTGCGGCGCCGCTTTCGTTTGTCCGGCGTCCGCGACTACTCGTGCGGTTACCGGGCCTACCGGGCCTCGCTGTTGCAGCGCGCGATGGCGGTCTACGGCGATCGGTTCATCGAGGCGCGCGGCTTCGTGGTCATGACCGAGTTGCTCGTCAAGCTGGCGCGGTTCGGGCCCCGGGTCGTGGAGGTGCCGCTTGATCTGCGCTACGATCGCAAGGTGGGCGCCAGCAAGATGCCGACGGCGGCGACGATCGCGGCCTACCTGCGGCTGATGGCGACGGCCGGGCCGGCGGCGCGGAGGGACGCGTGAGCGCGACCGGCGGCCAGCCGCGGCCGGGCGCGGCGCTGGCGGTGCTGGCGCTCTGCGCGGCGACGTTTGTGGCCGCGGCGTTCCTGCTCAACCGCGAGGGCGGCTTCTGGTCGCCCGACTCGGCGCTTCGCTACGTGCAGGTGGAGAGCCTGCTGCGCAGCGGGTTCCGCGACGCGTCGGTACCCTATCCCGCCGCGGAACTCGATCCCGCCGGCCGGTTCTTTCCGGCCAGCGCGTGGTTCCACTTCCGGCGCGACGGCCGCGACTACCTCTCCTACCCACCGTACTTCCCGGCCGCAAGCGCGGTGCCGTACCGGGTGCTCGGGCACTACGGCCTGATCGTGCTCCCGGTGCTCGGCGGGCTGCTGGCCGTCTGGGCGACGTTCGCCGCGCTGCGCACGCTGGTACCTGAGCTGGCCGCGTGGGGCGCCGCAGCCGTGGGATTGGCCACGCCCCTGCTCGTCTACAGCGGGTTGTTCTGGGACCACAGCCTGGCCGCGGCGCTCGGCGCCGGGGCGTTCGCGCTCACGGCTGTTACCCTGGCGCGCGGCGAGGAGGCACGGGTGCGCGCGCTGCTGGCCGCGGGCGCGCTGCTCGGGCTCGGGTTCTGGCTGCGCAACGAGATGTACCTGCTCGCCGTCGCCGTGGGGCTGGCTTGGCTCGCCACGTGCGCCCCGCGCCAGCGCGCTGGCGTGGTGCCGCTCGCCGTCGGGGTCGCGCTCGCGGCGCTGCCGGTCTGGCTGATGAACCTGCGCCTGTTCGGCAACCCCATGGGATGGAAGGCAGGGGGGCTCGTGGCCGGTCGCTCCGCCGAGGTAGCGCAGGCGGTGACGGGCACCGGCACCGTCGGCTGGCTGGCCGAGCGCGGGGCGAACCTGTATCATGTGCTCTTCGCCCTCGACTTCACCACCATTTTCGCGGACGCGCCCGGCATCCCGCCGCAGGCCGTCACCGCCGGGCTGCTGGTGGGCGGATTCCTCGTCGGTGCAGCCTGGCTGTTCCGCGCCGGCGGGCAGCGCCGGGCGCAGCGCCTGCTGGCCGCGGGCGCGCTGGCCGCCTCCGCCGGGGTGCTATTCGCCGCTTCCGGCCGGACGCCGCTCGCTGGCCTGTTGCCCGCGGTGCCGCTCGTCGTGCTCGCGGCGCTGCCGGCGCGGTGGGACCGCTGGCAGCGGTTCGTGGCGGTCGCCTGTGCGCTGTACGTCGCGGCCGTGGTCACCACCGGCTCCCACGCCGGGCTGCAGTGGGGGCCACGCTACCTGCTGCCGATCGTGCCCGCGCTGGTGTGGCTCGCCGCGACGGCGCTGCGCGACGCCCGCGCCGCGGCGCCGGAGCTGTGGCCGTCGCTGCGGACCTCGGCGGGCATCGTGGCGGCGCTAGGCGTGCTCGTGCAGGCCGCGGGCCTCGACCACGTGAGCACCGTGACCACGAACAACGTGCGCGCGTTGGCCGTCGTGCGCGCCGCGCCTTCGGACGTCGTGGCCTCGGCGATCGGTTACCTGCTGATGAGCGCCGGGCCGATCTACTTCGAGAAGCGGCTGATGCTGGTGGACACCATCGAGGACCTGGAGGCGCTCGTGCAGACGCTGGCGGAACGTCGGGTGCCCGAGTGGACGTACGTGCCGCGCTCCGGGCCGGACTTCGACCCGCGCGTGGTGGCGGGGTGGACCGCGCCGGACGGGTGGCGGTACCTGCCGGTGCGGGACCGGCTGCCGTATGCGAACCTGCGGGTGGTGACCTTCCGGGGTGCGCCGGTGCCAGCCAGCGCGGCACGGTAGGTCTATGCCCCACGCTGCTTCTTCCGCCAGGGTGAACGTTCCCAGGACGGTGATCGCGCCGTCGCGGGGCTGGTGGTCGGTGAATCTCGGTGAGCTCTGGGCGTACCGCGAGCTCATCTACTTCCTCACCTGGCGTGACATCAAGGTGCGCTACAAGCAGACGGCCATCGGTGTCGCGTGGGCGATCTTGCAGCCGCTGGCCATGATGGTCGTCTTCACGATCTTCTTCGGCCGGCTGGCCCGCGTCCCATCGGACGGCGTGCCCTATCCGCTCTTTGCGTATGTTGGTCTGCTGCCCTGGCAGCTCTTCTCGCGCACCATCACGGAGTCGACGAACAGCCTGGTGACGGACCAGCGCCTGATCACGCGCGTCTACTTCCCGCGCGTCATCGTGCCCATCGCAGCCACGATGGCGGCGGTGGTCGACTTTCTCGTGGCGTCGGCACTGCTTGGGGGGTTGATGACCTACTACCGGGTCGTGCCCGGCGCGACCGTCCTGTGGCTACCGGTCTTCGTACTGTTGATGCTGGTGACCGCGCTGGGCGTCGGCTTCTGGCTGTCGGCGCTCAACGTGGAGTACCGTGACGTCGCGTACGCGGTGCCGTTCCTCAATCAGTTCTGGTTGTTTCTCACGCCTGTGGTCTACCCGACGAGCGTCGTGCCCGAAGCATGGCGTGTTCTCTACGGGTTGAATCCCATGGTCGGCGTGGTCGAAGGATTCCGGTGGGCGCTGCTCGGGGTAGGGCAGGGCCCGTCGCCGGCCGTGGCCGGGTCGGCGGTGGTGGCGGTGCTGCTCTTCGCCAGCGGTTTGGTGTGGTTCCGGCGGCGGGAGCGGACGTTCGTGGATGCCATCGGGTCAGGTGGCCGATAGCATGAGCGACATCGCCATCCGCGCCGAGGGACTGGGGAAGCGCTACCGCATCGGCCATGCGCTGCGGTACAAAGCGCTCCGCGATAGTCTAGCCGACGTATTCACTGCGCCCCTGCGGCGCTTCCGTGCACGTGGCCGTCCGGACGGGGCGGTGCAGGACGCTGAGGAGGCCACGATCTGGGCGCTCAAGGACGTATCCTTCGAGATCCCCGTCGGCGCGGTTGTGGGCATCATCGGACGGAACGGGGCTGGGAAGAGCACGCTGTTGAAGGTCCTGTCCCGCATCACCGAGCCTACCGAGGGCCGTGCCGAGATCCGGGGACGGGTAGGGTCGTTGCTCGAGGTGGGGACGGGGTTCCATCCCGAGCTCACCGGGCGGGAGAATGTCTACCTGAACGGTGCGATCCTCGGGATGCGCCGCCGGGAGATCGAGCGCAAGTTCGACGAGATCGTGGCGTTCGCCGAGGTCGAGCGCTTCATCGACACGCCGGTGAAGTACTACTCGAGCGGGATGTACTTGCGTCTCGGGTTTTCCGTCGCAGCCCATCTCGAGCCAGAGATCCTACTTATCGACGAGGTCTTGGCCGTCGGTGATGCGGCGTTTCAGCGCAAGTGCCTGGACAAAATGGACAGCGTGGCGCGGGAGGGGCGCACCGTAGCGTTCGTGACGCACAATCTCGGCGCTCTGCGACAGCTGTGTCCGGAGACGCTCTGGGTTGACCGGGGGCGCATCGCCCTGCGCGGCGGCACGGCGCAGGTCGTGCAGGCGTATCTGGAGGCGGCGCAGGCTCGTCGGGCGGAGTTCGTTGCCGAAAGCCGACAGCGCGGGCGTACGGAAGCAGTCGTTCTGCGCCGGGTTGCGGTTACGGATCGCGGCGGCGCGATAGTGGAAGCGGTCGCCAGCGAAGAGGACGTCTACGTGCGCATTGAGTACGAGGTTGCGGCTGCCATCGCGAGTGCGCGCGTCGGCCTGCGCCTGCACGCGGGCGACGGTACTCTGGTGTTCACTTCGAACGACACTGATCCGAGCGGTGAGGGGGTCCCTCGGAGCCCTGGCATCTATGCAAGTGTGTGCACGATCCCTGGCAACCTGTTGAATGAAGGGCAATACTACGTGACCGTTGCCTGCGACCGACCGATGCAGGAGATCGTCTTTGTTCAGGAGCATGTGGTGGCGTTTAGCGTGTACGTGGGGGGAGGAGTAGGAGGCGCCGTTCGTGATGGGCGACGGGGAGTGGTCCGGCCTCCGCTGCAGTGGACCGTTCGGAGCTTGGCAGAGGACGGTGGCAAGCTTCGAGCGGCGTCGGCCATGGACGTGGGCGGGTGAGCGATGGATGAGCTTCATCTGCTCCTCGACCACTATCCTGGCGCCCCCTGGCTTGCCCTGTTGAGAGCCATCGAGGTCCGGAAGTTTGCATGTGTTCGCGGACTTTGCAAGCCCCCCGTGCTTGACCTCGGCTGTGGCGACGGGCGTGTGGCCTCGATGGCGTTCGAGACTCCTCTCGACGTTGGGCTGGATGCCGACACTTCGGTGCTGAATCGGGCGGCTGTGCAAGGTGCGTACCGAGTCTTGGTAGCGGCCGATTCACGGCGCCTTCCGTTCGCCGACGGGTGCTTTCACACGGTTTACTCCAACGGTGCTCTGGAGCACATGGACGACCTCAACGCGGTCCTCGCTGAGGTCGCGCGGGTCACAGCCGTCGGCGGTGCTCTGGTCGCGCTCGTACCGTCCGCCAAGTTTCGCGTTCCGGTTGGCATCTTGGGCAAGCTGATGGGGCGCCGGGTGTGGGAGGCTTTCAATCGGCTGCACAACCACGTGAATCTGCTAACGTCGGAAGAGTGGTGCCGCTACCTGGAGTCACACGGACTCCGGGTGAGGGAAGTTCGGAGCTACGGGGGGCCCGCCGTGGCGGGGTACGTGTCGACGCGGGACCTGTGGAGTAAGGTGCACCTGACGGCCACTTGGCCGGTCGTTCGTTTTGCTCACGGCGGCAACCTGGGGCGGTTCATGCCTCCGAGCTCGCGGGCGGCGCTTCAACGACTCTTTGACGACGACGGCGCTGGACGTGATGGGTACTGGCTTCTGGTCGTTGCGGAGAGGCGGGCTTTGACGGCACGTCTGGGATAGCTGGGCCACCGGCGTCCTGAGACCGTGGAGGCATTGGATGGAGTCGCCATACATGCCGGAGGCATTCATGCGCCGCTTGGCGCGTGTGGGGCCGGGAGCGGAAGTGTACCGGTGGGCCTTGATCCTCAGACCCGAGGTGGTCGAGGTCGGAGAGGGGGCGCGAATCGACGACTATTGCCGCCTCGAGGGCGGTACCGGCCTGAGGATCGGCCGGTTCGTCCACATCTCGTCGTTCGCCGGCATCCTGGGGGGTGGTGGTGCGGACATCGGGGACTACGCGTCGATCGGGCAGGGTGCGCGAATCGTCACCGGTACGGGGCATGCCCGCGAGGCGCACTTCCCCGCGGCGATGCCGGAGGGCGATCCGTTCCACCGGACCAGGGGCCGGACCGTGCTCGGTTCGTACAGTTTCGTCGCGGTCAACGCGGTGGTGCTGCCGAACGTGAACCTGGGCGAGGGCGCTGTGGTGGCCGCTGGGGCGGTCGCGACGCGAGACGTGCCGCCGTGGACCATCGTCGCCGGGGCACCGGCCCGGGTCATCGGCGAACGACGGAGGCCGGGCTGAGGAGCCGGATGGGCCGTCTACGTATCGCCCTCAGTGCCGAGGTCTCGCCGGAGAGCGGTGTGGGCGGCGTCAGCAGCGTCGTCGCCGGGCTCGTGGCAGCCTTGGGGAGGCTCGACGGCCCAGAGGAGTACCTGGTCATCACCTCGTGGCAGTCGCCCGCTTGGATCGCACCGCACCTCGGCGCCAATCAGCGACTCGTCATCGCGCCGCGCCCTCTGCAGGACCGGGCCAAAGCGCTGCTGGGGGGGTTGCGGCCTGCGGCCGCCAGGCTCAGGCGGCGCGTCGTACGGACAATGGCCGCACCCCGCCCGGTCCGAGTACCGGTCTCCGATGGTTTCTATGAGGGGCTCTCCTGCCAGGTCATCCACTTTCCTTTTCAGGTGTTCGCGATCTGCGCGCTGCCGACGATCTACAACCCACACGACCTCCAGCACCTGCACCACCCGGAGTTCTTCTCGCCAGGGGTGCTTGCGTGGCGTACGACAGTCTACCCCGCCGGATGCCGCGCCGCACACACGGTCGTTGTCGCGTCGGAGTGGGTCAAGGAGGACGTGCTGCGGCACTTCGAGATTCCCCGCGAGAAGGTGCAGGTCATTCCGTGGGCTCCTCCGACGCAGGTTCACCGGCCGCCGACCGACGAGGACCTAGCCGAGGCACGAGGCACCTACGGCCTGACAGAGCCATTTGCGTTCTATCCCTCGGTGACATGGCCGCACAAGAACCACCTGCGCCTCCTGGAGGCCCTCGCGCGACTCCGCGACCGTGAACAGCTACGGGTGCGCTTGGTCTGCACCGGGTTCAAGAACGATCACTGGCCCGTGATTGAGCGCCGGATCGAGGCGCTCCGGCTCGGCGGCCAGGTGCAGTTCCTCGGTGTCGTACCTGCCCTTCACCTGAGGGCGTTGTATAGACTCGCCCAGTTTGTTGTGATTCCGACCCTGTTCGAAGCCGCCAGCGGACCGCTGATGGAAGCCTGGGAGGATGGTGCACCTGTGGCGTGCTCCAACGTGACGTCCCTTCCGGAGCAGGCCGCGGACGCGGCGCTGCTGTTCGATCCTCTGTCCGTCGACGTGATCGCGCGCGCGGTGGCGCGCATGGCCACCGACCCCGGGCTTCGCGCAGATCTGGTTCGCCGTGGGGCACGGCGGCTTCGCGACTTTAGTTGGGAGCGCACCGCGAAGGCCTACCGGGCCGTCTACCGCCGCGCCGCCGGGCGACCGCTCACCGAGGAAGACCGATGGCTGCTGTCGTGGAACTGGATGCGGGAACCCACAGCCTCCGGGCCGCCGTCGTGACACCGAGCCGACCCTGGATTCCGGTCGCCGCCCCGGTCCTGGCCGGTAACGAGGAAGCGTACGTCCTCGACTGCCTGCGAACAACGTGGATATCCTCTCATGGCGAATACATCGGTCGCTTTGAGGAGACGTTCGGCCGGTTTTGCGGTGCGCGCCACGCGCTGGCGTGCTCCAATGGCACGGTGGCGTTGCACCTCGCGCTGCTGGCTCTCGGCGTCGGGCCCGGCGACGAGGTGCTGATACCGACGATGACCTTCGTGGCTACCGCCAACGCGGTGCGGTACTGCGGCGCCCGGCCCGTGCCGGTGGACATCGATCCGCACACGTGGAACCTCGACACCGGTCAGCTCGAGGCCTCGATCACGCGCCGCACAGTAGGGATCATCGTTGTGCACCTCTACGGTCATCCGGTGGACATGGACGCGGTGCTTGCCGTGGCCCGGCGGCGCCGCTTGTTCGTGGTGGAGGATGCGGCGGAGGCACACGGGGCGCAGTACCGCGGCCGTCCGGTCGGTGCCCTCGCCGACGTGGGTACCTTTAGCTTCTACGGAAACAAGATCGTGACGACCGGTGAAGGCGGTATGGTCGTCACGAACGATGGGGGTTTGGCGGAGAAAGTTCGACGGCTGAAGGGTCAGGGTATGGATCCTGAGCGACGCTACTGGTTTCCGACGATCGGGTACAACTATCGGATGACCAACGTGGCCGCGGCAATCGGCCTAGCCCAGATGGAGAAGGTGGACTGGCATCTGCGGCGTCGCCGTGAGGTGGCGACGTGGTATCAGCAGGACCTGGCGGGTCTGCCGGGCATCGGCTGGCAGGTCGAGCAGCCGTGGGCGCGGCACGCATACTGGATGTTCACCATTCTCGTGGACGACACGATCGCGGACCGGGATGAGCTCATGGCGCGACTCCGAGACGCTGGGATTGAAACACGCCCGGTGTTCTACCCGGTGCACATCCTCCCGCCGCACCGCAAGGCAACCGTGGGCCGAGCGCTTCCCGTAGCGGAACGCATCGCCCGCTGCGGACTCAGCCTTCCGACGTGGGCGGGATTGTCTCGCGACGACGTGCGCTACGTCGCCGAGGCCCTCCGGGGTGCGCTCCGCGTATGAGTGTCGCACCGCAGGTCTCGATCGTCACGCCATCGTTCAACCAGGGCGAGTTCATCGAGCGTGCCGCGGAGTCGGTCCTGAGTCAGGACTATCAGGCGGTCGAATACCTGATCCTGGACGGGGGCTCGACCGACGGGACTCTCGATGTGCTGCGGCGCCTGGGCGGGCGAGTGCGGTGGGTCTCGGAGCCCGACCGCGGACAGGCGCACGCAATCAACAAGGGTTGGCAGCAGGCGAAGGGCGAGGTGTTGGCCTGGCTTAACGCCGACGACCTGTATCTGCCCGGCGCGCTTTCGCGGGTGGCAGCCTTCTTCCAGACGAATCCCGCGGTTGACATCGTCTACGGTGACTGCGACTACATCGACCTGGACGACCGAGTCGTCCAGCCGTACCCGACGCGGCCATACGACTACATCGAGCTCGTGCGCGAGGCCATCGACTTCATCCCGCAGCCGGCAGCCTTCGTCCGGCGCCGCGTCCTGGAAACCACCGGGCTCCTCGACGAGACGCTGCACTACGTCCTCGACTACGACTACTGGCTGCGAGCCGGACTGCGACACACGGTAGCCTACCTGCCCGCACGGCTCGCCGCGTTCCGCTTGCATCCGGCGTCGAAGACAGTAGGGAGCGAGGCGCGCTTCGGGCGGGAGCTGGTCGAGACATACCGTCGCCTGTTCGCCCGGGCCGACCTTCCCCCACAGGTGCGAACGGTGGAGCGCCAGGCGCTGGCGAACGCACACTACATGGCGGCCGTCCGCTGCTTCTGGGGCGGCGACCTCGCGCTGGCCAGGGAGTACGGCCGGCAGGCGTGGGGAACGGTCACGGGCTATCGCGCGCGCAAGCTCGCGGCACTCCTCGGTCTGACCGTCCTGGGCCGCGGCGGGCTGGCCGCGGCCCGAGTGGTCCGCGCGCGCCGCGCGACGCACTTCTCGGGGCGCACCGGGTGAGGCTCCTCACGCTGACACACCTATTCCCGTTCCCCCCGGACACCGGCGGCAAGATCGTCGCGTCGCAGACCATCGTGTGCCTCGCGCGGCACGCGACTCTCGACGTCTGCACCTTCCTTGCACCATGGACGCGAGCCGTGGATGTCGATGCACTGCGGCTCGTGGCTGACGGCGTGGTGGTCGTACCACTGCCGCGGCGCTCACCCTACCTCTGGCCGCTGGCGGCGGGGCGGGGCCGGCCCTACCTCATTTGGCGGGACGAGTCAGCACGGATGCGGGCCCGAGTCGCGGAGCTTTACCGCCGCGGCCCAGACCTGTTGTTCGCCGACTCCCTCCACGTCGCCGGCTACGTGTCCGTCTTGCGAGGGCCAAAGATCCTTCAGGAACACAACGTAGAGTCTTACCTGGTTGACCGGCACGTCCGCGTCCACCGGAGCCGCATCGTCCGCATGGCAGGCGCGGTCGAGGCCGCGAACCTCGCGCGGTACGAGCGGGACACGTGCAACTCGTTCGACGCAGTCATCGCGCTCTCCGACGAGGACCGGGACCGTCTGCGCGCCCTCGGTGTGAGATCTCGCATCGAGGTGATTCCGCCGTCCGTGGAGGCGGTCGAGCCGGTACCGGACGACGGTCGACGTCGCATCGTCCACATTGGCACCGGGCACTGGCCTCCGATTGCTGAGGGCCTCCGTTGGTACCTTCGCGAGATCCACCCGCTGGTCCGGGCCGCGCTCCCGGGCGTGGAGACCTGCCTCGCCGGACCACCGCCGTCGTTCCTCGCGCTCGGCGCGCGCGACGGCGGGGTGACGGTCGCAGGCTACGTGGACGACCTGGAGCCTATCTACCGCAGCACCGCAGTCTTCATCGTCCCGCTACTGGTCGGAGGCGGCGTCCGTCTGAAGATCATGCACGCGCTGGCCCGAGGGCTGGCCGTGGTGTCCACCTCGCCCGGTTGCGACGGCCTGAGGCTCGAGCACGGGCGGCACCTGCTCGTCGCCGACGAGCCACGCGCCTTTGCCGACGCCGTGACCGCCGTGGTTCGCGACGCGGCGCTTCGCCGTCGCCTGGGTGAGGAGGGGCGTGCGGCCGTGCTGGATCGGTACGGTGTGGAGCGGCGCTGCGCGGCGCTGGCAGCCCTGGTCCGCGAAGTCGCCGGACGGCGGATCACGGAGCGATGACGGTCGACGGAGCGGGCGGGCAGGTCGTCGAGATCCTCGGCGTCCCCGTCGCCCGTCTTGACCCCGACGCCGCGCTCGCGGCTATCACCCGTTGCTACGACCTGGCCGCTCCGGCACTTGTCGCCTACGCCAACGCGCACACCCTGAACCTCGCCGCCCGGGACCCCGGGTACCGCGCCGTGCTGCGCCGCGCGGCCCTCGTCCTCAACGACGGCGCCGGACTCGCCCTGGCCGGCCGGCTGCGCGGCCGGCCCTTTCCCGCCAACCTCAACGGCAGCGACTTCACCCCGCGCGTACTGGCGCTGGCCGCCGCTCGAGGCTGGCCGGTCTACTTCCTGGGTGCGCGGCCCGGTGTCGCTGAGGAGGCGGCCCGCCGTCTGCGCGCGCGAATGCCCGACCTACGCGTCGTCGGCGTCCGCGACGGTTACTTCCCGCCCGAGGAGACGGCCGCGGTCGTCGAGGCGGTCCGCCGGAGCAGGACCGGACTGCTCCTGGTTGCCATGGGCAACCCCCGCCAGGAGTTCTGGCTCGATCAACACCTGGCGGCCACTGGCGCGCGGGTCGGCATCGGCGTCGGGGCGTTCTTCGACTTCGCGGCGGGCGTCGTCCCGCGCGCGCCGGCGTGGATGAACCGGGTCGGCGTCGAGTGGGTCTACCGGCTGGCGCACGAGCCGCGCCGGCTGTGGCGCCGCTATCTGGTCGGCAACGGCGTGTTCCTCGCGCGGGTCACCCGCGAGGCACTTTTGGGCATATTCTCCAGAGAATAGTGCCGGATTCCCGTGAGGAACCAGCCCCGGTGACCGAACAGGCGATCTCCAGATCGAGTCCCCGGACCACCCCGGCGACCGCGGCCGCCGCCCTGGCGGTGGCGGCGCTCGCGGTCGCGGACCTGGCCGCGCTCGCCGCGTCGCTCGCCGTCGCGGTCGGCCTGCGCGTGAGCGTGCTGCCGGCGCTGTCCGAAGCATTCGCCCGCCCGACCTTCCCGCTCTCGCACTACTTCGAGCTGTGGTGGCTGCCGCTGGTGTACGTGGGCGCGCTGTGGCACGTCGGGCTCTACTCGCGGCGCGATCCCTTCTGGGAAGAGGTGCGGCGCTGCGTCGGCGGCGTGACCACGGCTGCGGTCCTGATCTTCGCGGTCATGTCCATCGCGCGCATCGCCGACGACGTCTCGCGGCCGGTGGTGGTGGCCGCCTGGGCCGTCCTGCTGGGGGCGCTGCCGCTGGCCCGCTACGCCGCGAAGCGCTCGCTCATCGCGCTCGGCCCGTGGCGGCGTCGGGCCCTGCTCGTCGGCTGCGGCCCGCAGGCGGAGGTCCTGCGCGCTGCGCTTGCCCGCGACCGCACGCTGGGCTACGAGGTCGCCGGCGTCGTCGCCACGCCCGCGCACGCGCCGGAGCGCGCGGCCGCCCTGGGCGCCCGCGAGGTGATCCTCACCGCGCCGCGCCTGGAGCGCGAGGAGTTCCTGCGGCTGGTCGAGCGCCTGCGGGAGGTGGCCGAGAACGTCATCATCGCACCCGACCTGGCCGAGGTGCCGGTGCTCGGCGTCGAGGTACTCGGCCTGTTCGAGGACCGCACGCTGCTCCTGCGCGTGCCCAACAATCTGCTCAAGCCGTGGAACTTGGCGGTCAAGCGCGCCTCGGACCTCGTGCTGGGGAGCCTGGCCGCGCTCGTCGCCCTGCCGGTCGTCGCGGTGGCGGGCGCGTTCGTCGCCCTGACCTCGCCCGGGCCGGTGCTGCACGTGGAGCCCCGCGTGGGGCGCAAGCACCGGCTCTTCGACTGCCTCAAGCTGCGGACGATGTACGTCGACGCCGACGCGCGGTTGCAGGCGCACCTGGCCGCGCATCCCGACGCCGCGGCGGAGTGGGAGCGCTACCGCAAGCTACGCGCCTATGACCCGCGCGTGACGCCGGTCGGCCGCTGGCTACGCCGCTACGCCCTCGACGAGCTGCCGCAGGTGGTTAACGTGCTGCGCGGCGACATGAGCCTGGTGGGCCCCCGACCCTACCTGCCCCGCGAGATGCCGCTGCCCGAGGGCGATGGCATCCTCGACGTCCGGCCCGGCATGACCGGGCTGTGGCAGGTAAGCGGGAAGAACGCGCTGGCCTTCGAGCAGCGCGGCCAGCTCGACCGCTGGTACGTGAGCAACTGGTCGCTGTGGCTGGACCTGGTGATCCTGGTGAAGACGGTGCCGATGGTGCTGCGCGGGGAGCGTCACGCGGGGCGTCCGGATGCCAACGGGGAGGTGGGACGCACGTGACGACCTGGATGCGCGCGCGGCGGGTCGGCGGCCAGCGCGGGTTCACCCTGATCGAGATCTTCGTCGCGCTGGCCGTGCTCGGTGTGCTGCTCGCGGTGGCGCTGCCACGATACCTGGGCTCGCGCCGCACGGTGCTGGTCACCGAGGCGGACGAGGTCTTGCAGGAGCTGAAGATCGCCGCCTGGCAGCACTACCAGGAGCACTCCACCTGGGCGACCGTGCCCACCGGCGTGCCCATGCCGTCGGGGACGTTCGGGTTCACGCCGCCGGGCGGCGCGTGCTGGACGTTCGGGGTGACCACCGCCGCCGCCGACCAGATCGTGTTCCGCGCGCAGGCGAACACCGCGGGCCGGCCGGTCTGCGTGCTGCTGCCGGCGGGCGCGACCGTGGACCTGACGGTGAGCAGCGACGGGTCGTCGCTGCGGGT
Organism: Armatimonadota bacterium; assembly: GCA_031081715.1. GTDB lineage: Bacteria > Sysuimicrobiota > Sysuimicrobiia > Sysuimicrobiales > Humicultoraceae > Fervidifonticultor_A > Fervidifonticultor_A tertius. Next base: position 63,334 of record JAVHMA010000001.1, read on the forward strand.
GCAGAGTGGGTTGTAGGCTGCCCGTCTTGACTTCTAGATCCTACCGAGTCACCATATGTAATGGTGATGACGAATGAGTAAGGTCTCGGCCGTCAGGTATTCCTCGAAGCTGACCAGCAAGGCGCAGATCACGGTACCGCTGGAGGTGCGCGAGCGGCTTGACCTGCGACCGGGCGACCGGGGCATTTGGGTGCTCAGGGGCGAGGAGGTCGTGCTGATGAGCCCGCGACGGTTCGCGCGCGCCACGGCCGGGTTGCTCCGAGGGACGTATGGGCGCAGCCGGGAGGCGGTTCGGCGCTACCTCGAACGCGAGCGGGAAGGCTGGTGAGCACGATGCCCGCGGACCTGCGGCGGTTCGCGCGGGACCTGGCCTCGCTGCGGGTCGGGGTCGTTGATGCGAACGTCCTCATCTACCACCTGGAGGAGCTGGCGGAGTACAGCGACCTCACCGCGGCGATCGTCGACCGGGCCGCCCGGGGGGGCTGTCGTATCGTGATGTCGGCTCTCACCGTCGCAGAGGTTCTGGCGGGTCCGTATCGAGAGACCGATACCCGCAAGGTCGAACGTGCCGCGAACTTTCTGACAGGCATTCCCAACGGCGAGATCGCGGACCTCACGCTGGCCGTCGCGGATCGTGCCGCCTGGCTTCGCCGGTTCGGTCTGAGGATGCCAGACGCGGTGGTCATGGCCACGGCGATCACGAGTCGTGCCGACGCGATCTTGACCAACGATCCGGTGTTCCGGAAGCAGATCCCCGGCGCTCCGCGCGTGATGCTCCTCGATGACTACACCGGCGGTGGCCCGAGACCCCGCGGGCGCTGACGTGGACGGACCCGCGCTCACCGTCATCATCCCCACCCGCAACGAGCGCGAGACCGTGGGCCCGCTCGTCGAGGCCCTCAGCCGCGCGCTCGCCGGCCGCGACTACGAGCTCGTCTTCGTGGACGACAGCACCGACGGCACCGACGCCGCGCTCGAGGCGCTGGCGCACGGTGAGGTGCGCATCCGCGTCCACCACCGCGCGCGGGGGGACGGGCTCGCGGGGGCCGTGGTCGCCGGGTTCGGCCTGGCGCGTGGGGCGGTGGTCGGCGTCATCGACGCCGATCTCCAGCACCCGCCCGAGATGCTCGCCGTGTTGCTCGAGCGACTGGAGGCCACCGGCGCGGACGTCGTGGTGGCCTCGCGCTACCTCCCCGGGGCAGGCCGGCCCGGGTTGCGCCCGCTACGGGCGGCGATCTCGCAGCTCTTGCGCCTGTTCTCGAAGGTCATGCTCCGGGCCGCACGGCGCACGACCGACCCGCTGTCGGGGTTCTTTCTGGTCCGCCGCCGGGTCATCGACGGCATCGCGCTGCGCCCCGTGGGGTTCAAGATTTTGCTCGAGGTCCTGGTGCGGGGCCGCGTCGACCGGGTGGTGGACGTCCCCTACGTCTTCGGCGAGCGCGGCGGCGGCCGCACCAAGGCCGGCGTCCGCCAGGGGGTAGCCCTCTTCCAGCACGTGGTCAGGCTCGCCGCCTCGAACCCGGCCGATGCGCGCCTGTGGAAGTTCCTGCTGGTGGGCGCGAGCGGCGCGGTGGTGAACATGGCGGTCTTCGGGATCCTGATCGGCCCGCTGGGCGTCTACTACGTGCTGGCGGGCGCGGTCGCCGGCGCGGTGTCCACCTTCACGAACTTTGTGCTGAACAACGCCTTCACGTGGGCCGACCGCCGCGAGGCCGCCTGGTCCGTCTTCGTGCGGCGCCTGGGCAAGTACTACGTGGCGACCTGGGTGGGCTACGCGGCGTACCTGGGCCTCCTGTGGGCCATCACGCAGGTGGGCATCGCGCCAATGGTGAGCAACCTAATTGCCATCGGCGTGGGCGGGATGCTGAACTATGTCATGCACAATGTGTGGACGTGGCGGGAGCGCCGCGTCCACTGAGGAGCCGCGAGATGGGCGTCGCGACGGACGAGCGGGTCGGTCGGCTGCGCGAGAGCATCGGCCGCGTTATCCTCGGCAAGGAGGCCGTCATCGACCTGGTGCTGGTCGCGCTGCTCTCGCGCGGGCACGTGCTGCTGCGCGACGTGCCAGGCGTGGGCAAGACCATGCTGGCGCGGGCGCTTGCCCGGTCCATCGGCGGCGAGTTCACGCGCATCCAGTGCACGCCTGACCTGCTGCCCAGCGACGTGCTCGGGACGTCCATCATCGACCCCCGCACGTACGAGACGCGCTTCGTGGCCGGCCCCATCTTCGCCAATGTCGTGCTGGTGGACGAGTTGAACCGCACGACCCCGCGGACGCAGTCGTCGTTCCTCGAGCCGATGGACGAGTGGCAGGTGACGACCGACGGTCAGGCGCGCAACCTGCCCCGGCCCTTCTTCCTGATCGCCACCCTCAACCCGGCCGAGCACCACGGCACCTACCCCCTGCCCGAGGGCCAGCTCGACCGGTTCGCGCTGGCGACCTCGATGGGTTACCCGCCGGCGGATGCCGAGCGGGCGATGCTGGAGGGCCATCTCGGCGCGCACCCCATCGACCGCGTGACGCCCGTGCTCGCGCCCGCCGACGTCCTGGCGCTCCAGGACGCCGCGGCCGCGGTGTTCGTGAGCCCCGCGGTGCGCGACTACGTGCTGGCGCTCGCGGCCGCCACGCGCGAGCATCCGGCGGTCGCGCTCGGGTGCAGCCCGCGCGGCGCGCTGGCGCTGCTGCGCGCCGCGCAGGCCCGGGCGTTGCTGGCCGGCCGCGGCTTCGTGCTGCCCGACGACGTGAAGGCGCTCGCCGTGCCGGTGGTGGCGCACCGCCTGCTCGTGCGGCCGCAGCCCGGGGCGCCGGCCGTGGCGGACGCGCTCGTCCGCGAGATCCTCGATCGCGTGCCCGTGCCGGTGCTCGAGGGGCGGCGTGCCCACGCGTGAGGGCGCCGCGGTCCTCGCGCTGGCCGTCGCGGTCTTCCTGCTGGCCACCAACCTCCTCTCGGGTCTGTTGTTCGTGCTCGACGCGCTGCTGGTCTCGTGCGCGCTTGTTGGCCTCGCCACGGCGGCCTGGCCGCTGCGGGGGCTGGCGGCGCGCCGCCACGTGCCCGAACGCGGGGTGGAGGGGGAGCCGCTGGCGATCGCGGTCGAGCTGACCGCGCGCCGCACCGGGCGCTTCCTGGTGGTCGAGGACGGCTGGCCGGGCGCGCGGGCCCGTGCGCTCGTGCCGTACGTGGCCGCCCGGGCGCCGGTCGTCGTGACGGTCACCGTGCTCCCGGCCCGCCGTGGCCGCTACCCGGTCGGGCCCATCGAGGTCGTGTGCCGGGGGATGCTCGGGTTGTTCTCCATGCGGCGCCGGTTCCACGCGGCTGACGGGGTGGCGGTGTGGCCGGCGACGCGACCCGTGCCCGCGGCCGTGGCCGAGCAGTTGCTCCCGGTGCTCGAGGGCCGCGCGGGGGGGCGGCGCACGCGGCAGGCCGAGGACATCTACGGCGTGCGCGACTACCAGCCCGGCGACCAGCTCGCGCGCATCCACTGGCGGTCCACGGCGCGCCGGGGTGCGCTTGTGGTCCGCGAGTACGAGCGACCGGAGGGGCCCGCCGCAGCGATCGTGCTCGACCTCGACCGCACGCAGGCGCCGGCGCGGCTCGACGCCGCGGTGCGCGCGGCCGCGTCCATCTTCCGGCTGGCGGTGCAGCGCGGGGCCGACGTCGTCCTCATGGGATGGGAGGACGGCTGGGTGGCGCACCGTTGCTGGGAACCCGCGATGGACTGGCTGGCGGGCGTGGGCGCCGCGGCCCCACGGCTGCCCGAGGCACTGGCCGCGCTGCCGCCCGACCGGCGTGCGGTGGTCGCCGTCGCTTCGGCCGCGTATCGCGACCTGCCCGCGGGCGTGCTCGCCGTGGTGCCGGTGGAAGAGGTCGCCGGCGAGCCTGGCTTCACCGGCTTCGCCTACGCGGCGGACGGGACGGTGCAGGCGTGGTAAGGCTGCGCCGCCTGCTCGCGAGCGCGCCGCCCGAGCACTCGGTGCCGCTGCGGCTGTGGACCATGGTCGCGGTGCTGGTCAGCGTTTTCGCAGTAACCGCGCACGACGACTTCCTTCAGCAGCGACTCACCATCCCGCTGCTGGTGGTCGCCGGGTTCGCGTTCTCGTACTGGCGCCGCGGCAAGCGCAACTGGTGGGTCAAGGTCATCCTGGCGGTGCTGTGCCTGGAGGTCAGCCGGCAGTTCCTGCGCGGGGTGATCGCCGACCCCTACCACACGAGCGTGCCGCTCACCGTGCTGCTGCTGTGGCTGCAGACGCTCCACGCGTTCGACGTGCCCGCGCGGCGCGACCTGCTGTTCAGCCTGCTCTCGTCGGTCATCCTGATGGCGGTGGCCGCGGCGTTCGCGCTGGACCACTCGTTCCTGCTCTACCTCGCGCTCTTCGCCTTCGCCGCGGTCCAGGCGATGGTCCACAATGCCTGGCAGGGCGTCAGCGAGTACGCCGCACGCTTGCCCGGACCCCGACGTCCGGCGCCCCGGGCCGCGGCTGGCGCAGCGGTTCCCGCGCCGGCGGCCGTCGCTGCGCCGCGCACCGCCCTGCTGTGGGCCGCCAACCATCTGCTGGTCCTCGTGCTGCTGGGCGCCGCCCTGGTGTTCGCCTTCACGCCGCGGCTGGAGGGCATGCGGCTGACCTCGCTGCCGTTTTCGGCGCAGCGGGTCCTGCTCGACGTCTTCGCCGGTCGTATCGTCAACCCGGCGTACCCCGAGGGCCCACGCGGCCCGGACGGCGGTCCGCCGCCGTGGAACCCGCGGGGCTACTTCGGGTTCAGCACCACGCTCGACCTCCGGATGCGCGGCGTGCTCGACGACCGGCTCGTGATGCGCGTGCGGGCCACCCGCGCGTACAACTGGCGCGGGATGGTCTTCGACACCTACACCGGCACGGGCTGGGAGATCGCCGAGGGGCGCCTCACCCAGATCGACGGCGGGGTGCCGCCGATGACGATCACGCGCCGACAGGACGAGTCGATCGGCTACACCGCGCGGCATGAGCGCGTCGTCCAGACCTTCTTCATCGAGGAGGAGCAGCCCAACGTCGTGTTCGCGGCGCCGCTGGCCGAGCTGCTCTACCTGGCCGCCGATCGCGTCTACGTGGACCGCTACGGGGCGATCCGCCTGCCGGGCACGCTGCGGGCCGGCGACGTCTACTCGGTCGTCTCCCGGGCCTGGGTGCCCCAGGCGGCGCAGCTCCGCGCGGCGCGCGGCCCGGTGCCGGAGTTCATCGCCGAGCGCTACCTGCAGCTCCCGCCGCTGCCCGAGCGCGTCCTCGCCCTGGCCCGCCGCCTCACCGAGGGGCAGCCGACACAGTTCGACCAGGTCGTGGCGGTCAACCGGTTCCTGATCACCGCGTACCGCTACGACCTCTCGATCCCGCACCAGCGCCGGCCGGGCGACGCCGTGGACTACTTCCTGTTCGTGGAGCGCCGCGGGTACTGCGAGCAGTTCGCCAGTGCGATGACGGTATTGCTGCGGGCGGCGGGCATCCCTGCGCGCCTGGTGACCGGCTACACCCCCGGGACGCTCAACCCGATCACGGGCCTGCTCGAGGTGCGCAACAGCGACGCGCACGCGTGGGTCGAGGTGTTCTTCCCGGGGCTGGGGTGGGTGGAGTTCGAACCGACGCCGGGCTTCCCGGACACCGCCGAGCTCGGCGCACCCGCGTCCCGGCGCTGGGTGTGGCAGGACCTGCTCGCGTTCGGCCGCACCTACGCGCGCGACGTCGCCGCGCGCTGGCCGGCGGCCGCCCGCGTGCTCGACGGGCTGCTGCTGGCCGCCTGGGCCGGCCTGGCCGTCGCGCTCGCGCTCGGCGGCGGCCTGGCCGTCGCGGGGGCACGGCGCTCGCTCGCCGCGCGCGCGACGCCGAAGGAACCGGCGGCCATCCTGGCGGAAGTCTACCGCGAGATGTGCGCGCTCCTCGCCCGTCGGGGGCTCTCGCGGGGGCCGTCCGAGACCGTGGCCGAGTTCCGCATGCGGGTGGAAGCAGCCGAGCCGTCGCCGGAGGTGGCCGCGATCTCCGCCGCGGTCGAGAGGGTGGCGTACGCGGGTGAGGTTGTGACGCCGGCGGTGGTGGCGGCGGCGCGGGCGCACCTCGACCGGTTCCGCCGGCGCGCCGGGCCGGTGCGTGGCGCTGCCCGCTAGCGTCGAGATCGCCGCGGCCGCCCCGCCGGCCGCCCGCCGGGTCGAGCCCCTGCTGCTCGCGCTCGTGGTGGGCATCACCCTGTTCGCGGCCCTGGTGCGGTTCCCCCGGCTCGGGACCCCGTCGTGGATGATCTTCGACGAGATCTACTACGCGAAGGCGGCGCGGCAGATTCTGGCGGGCCAGGAGGTCACCGAGGAGCGCACGCACCCGCCGCTGTCGAAGCTCATCATCGCGGCGGGTATCGTCGCAGCCGGCGACAACGCCGTGGGCTGGCGTCTGCCCGGCGCGGTGGCCGGGGTGCTGCTGGTGCTCGTCGTCTACCTGTTGGCCCTGCTGCTTTTCAAGGATCAGTTCATCGCCGCGGCGAGCGCCATGCTCGTGGCGCTGGACGGGCTCGTGTTCGTGGAGAGTCGGATCGCCAAGCCCGATATCTTCCTCACGCTGTTTCTGTTCGTCGCCTACACGGCGTTCTGGATGTTCCTGCGCGCGCGGCCGGCCGGTGCGGGCGCGGCCGCCGGCGCGCACGTATGGCTGTATCTGGCTGGTGCGGCGGCCGGGTGCGCGGTCGCCACCAAGTGGACGACGGTGGTGCCGCTGTCGGTCATCCAGGTCACGCTGGCGCTGGCCCTCGGGTGGGGGCGGCTGACCCTGACCCGCCGGGACGTGCTCCACCTGGCCGCGGCGTTCATCGCCGTGCCGGTGGCGGTCTACCTGCTGACGTACGTGCCGTACTTCGTGCGGGGCCACACCGCCGCCGAGTTCGTCGCGCACCAGCGGTCCATGTACGAGTTCCACGCGAGCCTGACCGAAGGGCACCCCTACCAGTCGGCCTGGTGGTCGTGGCCGCTGCTCCTGCGGCCGATCTGGTACGAGTACTATGAGGCCGCCGACGGGCTCTTCCGCGGCGTGGTCGCGATCGGCAACCCGATCATCTGGTGGGCCGCTCTGCCCGCGCTCGCGGTCTTCGCCGTCTTCGCCGCGCGGGCCCGCGCGCTCCCGGACCTGTTCGTGGTGCTGGGGTTCGCGATCGCCTACGTCCAGTACGCCTTCATCACCCGGGCGTTATTCCTCTATCACTTTCTCCCGGCGGTACCGTTCCTCGTCCTGGGGCTCGCCGCGGTACTGGCGCGCGTGCGCGCGCAGGTCGGCAGCGGCGTCGTCTTGATGTACCTGCTGCTCGCGGCCGGCTGGCTGGTCGCGTTCTACCCGGTGCTGTCGGCGCTGGGCGTCTCCGGGGACCGGATTACCCGCCTGATGTGGTTCGGGTCGTGGATCTAGGCGGGATCTCGGCGGTCCTGCCCGCGTACAACGAGGAGGCCGCGCTGCCGCGCACCGTGGCCGAGTTGCGGGCCGTGCTGGCCGGGCTCGGCGGCGCGTTCGAGATCGTCGTGGTGGACGACGGCAGCACCGACGGCACGGGTGCGCTCGCGGACCGCCTGGCCGCGGCCGATCCCGCCGTCCGCGCCGTGCACCACCCGCGCAACCTGGGCTACGGCGCCGCGCTGAGGAGCGGGTTCGCCGCCGCGCGGCTGCCGTGGGTGTTCCTCATGGACGCCGACGGCCAGTTCGACCCAGCCGAGCTGCCGGCGTTCGTCGAGAGCGCCGCCGCCGGCGCGGACTTCGTGGTGGGCTACCGCCCCGAGCGGGCCGACGCCGGCCACCGGACGCTGTACGCGAAGGTATGGGCGTGGCTGATGTCGGCGCTGCTCGGCGTCGGCGTGCGCGACGTGGACTGTGCTTTCAAGCTCATGCGCCGCTCGTACCTGGAGCGGATGCACTTGCAGGCCGGCGGCGCGTTCCTCTCCGCGGAGATGCTGGCGAAGGCGCGCCGCCTGGGCGCGCGGTTCGTCGAGCGGCCGGTGCGGCACCTGCCGCGCCGCGCCGGGACGTCCACCGGGGGCAACCCGCGGGTGCTCGTGCGCGCGTTCTACGAGCTGGCGCGGCTGGGGTGGAAGGTGCGGCGGTTCCGGCCGATGCCATGATCGGGCCAGGGTGACCGCAATGGGCGTTTGCGGCAAGCCCTGTCGGCGAGAGGCCGCGCCATGGCCCCCCACGCGCGGGTCGTCTCCGCGAGGGCGCGGGCCAAGGCCGCTGGCTGGCACGCGGTAAAGGCTGCGAGGGCCCAACGACCTGGGCCCCGGGGGCCCGTGCGCCCTACTCGAAGATCCGCGTCAGGTCGAGCGCAAACCCCGGGAGCGTCGGGTCGAAGGCCAGGGATCGGACCGCCGTGTGTACCTGTGGGACGTGCTGCGGTGCATAGACCTCGACCACACGGCGCTGCGGGTCGATCAGCACGGCCATCCGGCAGCCATTCCGCAGGTAGAGGTGCATCTTGTCGCGCAAGTCGGCCCGCACCTCGGACGGGGACGCGATCTCGAACACGACGTCCGGGCACAGCGGTGCGAAGCCTTCCTGTTGTTCGCGGGTCAGGGCGTCCCAGCGGTCGCGGCGGACCCACGACGCGTCGGGGGAGATCGCGACCGTCGTGAACGTCAGCTCAGCGACGCGAGGCCGAAGGGCTGGGCTCGCCGGCGTCAGCCTGTGGCCCCGCCGGGCGGGGCATCCACCGCCCCGGCCCCGACACGGCGCGCCGTGAACAGCACGTAGAACGCCCCCGCCAGTAGCACCACCGCCAGCGCGCTCCAGACCCGCGTCATCGGATCGGAGAAGAGGGTTGCCTCCGACCACGGAGGCAGGGCGTAGGTCTCGGCGTACGGCCGCGTGTACGCGTAGACCAGGTTGAGGTAGAAGACCAGGGAGAGCCCGCCATATAGCCAGACCGCGCGGCGGTCGAGCGTGGCCGCGGCGGCGAACAAGGGAATGGCCGGCAGTAGGTACCGCTCGTGGATGCGGGTGGGGAGCACGAAGGTCACCAGTAGCGCCACGGCCGCGGCGAGCAGGGCCGCGGGCGGCGTGGGACGGCGCCAGCTCCAGGTGGCGACCGCGACCAGCGCAGCCGCTGTGAGAACCAAACCGATCGTCGAGAGCCGCAGGCCCATCCAGCGGATCTCGTCGCTGGTCCAGAACCCCTGCAGCGCCCCCCACAGGTTGAACGCCACCACGCTGGCGAAGGGGTAGACGCCCAGCGAGGTCTGCAGCACCCCGACCAGGCGCAACGGGCTCAGCCCGAACGGGAGGATCGCGGCGACCAGCGTCGCGAGCCCGGCGCCGCCGGCGGCGAGCACCAGGTCCCACCGCGGTGGCCCCTCGGGTGGTCGGGTGAGCGTGCGCAGCAGGTACAGCCCCGCAGGGAGCGCGGCCGGCGCGGTCTGCGGCTTGACCACCGCGGCGAGCGTGAGCAGCACCGCCGGGACCACGGGAGACCCTCGGCCCAGCACCGCGATGCCCGCGACCGCCAGGACCGCGCCGACGGCGTCCGCCTGCCCCCACAGCGCGCTGTTGAAGATGATGCCGGGGTTGAACAGATAGGAGACGGACAGCGCGAGCGCCACCGGCGCGCCGTGACGGCGGCCGAGGGCGAAGACCAGCCACGCGGTCACCACGTCGGCGAGCGCCGCCGGGAGCTTGAGCGCGAACAGGTAGGCCTGGTCGTTGAAGCGCACCACGGTGTTGATCTCGCCGATCACCCAGAGGACGTAGAGGTAGCCAGGGAGGTAGTCGGCGAAGCCGGCGCCGTAAAACGCGGCCGGTCCGCGCTCGGCCAGATCGTGCGCCCAGGCCTTGAACGTACCGATGTCCACCGGGAAGCCGCCGTGGGGCATGATGGCGAAGCGGAGGAGGAGGGCGGCGGCGGCCAGCGTCCACCAGATGCGGACCTCCCGGTCCGCCGGCCGCGCGTCGGCAAGGAGCGCCGGGAGGCTGCCCGAAACCATGAGTATGGGAGTTCCACGCGTCCCCAGTGCCTCCTCGGCCGGCCTCGATCCGCCGGCCGCGGTAGCGCCCGGAGCTCGCAGCGCGGTGGCGTCCGGAGGGGCCATGGTGTCCGGGGTCGCCGGGGCCGCCCCGCGCCCCTGTGTCCTGTGCGGTGCCGACGCGGCCCGGTTCCTGTTCGAACGGTTCGGCTACCCGGTGGTCCGGTGCACCCGGTGCGGGTTGGAGTATTGCGGCGTACCCTTCGGCACCGCCGCGATCCTCGACTACTACTCCAAAGGGTACTTCCAGGGTGCACCCGACCGGCGCGGCTACCACGACTATGCCGGCGATGAGGCCCTGATCAAGCGCTCCCTCGGCCACAAGCTGCGCCTGCTCGAGCGGTGGGTGCAGCCGCCCGGCCGGTTGCTCGACGTGGGGTGCGCGACCGGATACTTCATGGAGCTGGCGGAGGCGAGGGGGTGGACGGCCTGGGGGCTGGAAGCGTCGGCCTACGCCGCCGCTGCCGCCGCGCGCCGTGGCCGGCGAGTGGCGCACGGCCTCATGCTCTCGGCATTCGCGTCCGGGGCGTTTCGCGCCGTGACCATGTGGGACGTGCTCGAGCACCTACCCGATCCGGTCGCCGGGTTGCGCGAGGTCGCGCGGGTCCTCGAACCCGGCGGCGTGCTCGGCCTCAGCACCGGCCGCACCGACAGCGTTTTGGCGCGGCTACGCGGCCGCCGCTCGCGCATCTACAACCCCCCGCAGCACCTCGTGTTCTTCAGCCGCGGCACCCTGGAGCGCGCGCTCCGCGAGACCGGCTTCCGGGTGCTGGCCGTCGGTACTGACCACAAGGTGGTCTCGCTGCGCTACGTGCTGCATCTGCAGTCGAGCCTGGCCCCGGAGAGCTGGTGGGGTCCGGCGGCGCGCTGGGCGCTGCGCGTGCGGTTCAACCCGGCCCTGCCGGTGTGGATTCCCGACAACATGACGGTCTTCGCCGCACGGCGGGCTACCTGAGACCGGCGATGGCGACGGCTCGCCTGCCCGCCCATCGGGCCCGCGCGGTGCCCGCGGTCGCGCGCCTGGCGGTGCTGGCCACGCTGGTCCTCGTCGCGGCGCCCCCGCGGCTGTGGGACCTGGCGCGCAACCCGCCGGCGCTGAACGCGGACGAGCTCGGCAACGTGGCACCGGTGCTCAGCATCGCGCGCACCGGCCGCGACCTGGACGGTCGCCTCTTCCCCCTGACTTACCACCGGATCACGCGCCGGCCGCCGCTGTACGGGCTGCTGGCCGGCCCGCCGACGCTGGTTATCGGGACGACGCCGCTTGCGATCCGCCTGCCGGCCGCGGCCTTGGGCCTCGCGGGGCTGGGGCTGCTGTGGGCCACAGGAAGCCGCCTGCTCGAACACCCGTGGGGTGGGCCCGCGGCTGCCTTTGTCATGGCCATGACCCCGTGGCACATTCACTACAGCCGCATCGGGTGGGAGCCGGCCACGGTGATCCCGCTCATGCTGGCGGCGCTGTGGCTCTGGCTGCGGGCGGTCGAGACACGCGCACCCCGCGACGCCGCCTGGGCCGGCGCCGCCCTCGCGTTCACCGTCTACGGGTATAAGGCGTTCGATGTGCTGGCGCCCGCCTGGCTGGGGGCGCTGCTGGGGCTCTACGGTCGCCGCCTGGGCTGGCGCCCGGTGGCGGCCGCGGTGGCGGCCTTCGGGGTCGTGCTCGTGCCGTTTGCCTGGACCTCGCTCGCCGACCCGACCATGCACCGGTGGGCCGCGGGCCTCTTCGTCTTCGCGAAGGGCATAGACGCGGGCGCGCTCGCCGCCTTCGCCGGGCGCTACCTGGCCCACTTCTCCGCGACGTTCCTGTTCCTGCACGGCGATCCCAACACCCGCCACCACGCGCCGGGGGCGGGCATGCTCTTCTGGTGGATGGCGCCGCTGATCGTGATCGGTCTGGTGGCGCTCGTGTTGCGCCGCGACCTGCGGTGGCGGGGGTTGATCGCGGTCTGGCTGCTGCTCTACCCGCTTGCCGGCGCGCTCACCACCGATCAGCCGGTGCACGCCTCACGCACGCTCTTCGGCCTGCCCGCGCTGTCCCTGTGCGCCGCGCTCGGCGCGCTCACCGTCGGTCGGTGGATCGCCCGTCAGCCCGCGCGGTTCCTGCTGGGCGTCGCCGCGGCCAGCGCGCTCGCCGTGCCCGTGGCCTACGAGGCGGCCCGCTTCGCGCTGATCGAGTTCGTGCGCTACCCCCGCGAGTCGTGGGCCCGGTGGGATTACGGGCACGCCGAGATCTTCGCCGCGCTGCGCGCGGCCTCCGGCCGCTACGACCGCGCCTGCGTGGAGGTGGTGGACTGGTACCACCATCCCACCTACCGCGAGGTCTATCTGCGCGATCTGCCGCTGCCGGTCTCCCTGGACCCCGCCGACCCGGGCTGCGGCCGTGCGGGCACGCTCGTCGCCACCGAGGCGCGCGCGCTCCCGGCCGGGGTGGTCGTCGAGGCGGTCGTGCGCAGCCCCGGCGGTGAGCCGATCTACGTCGTCTACGGACGTGCGCGATGAGGGCCCAGACCGCGCGTCCGGAGGTCTGGGCCGTCGCACTCGGCGTCGTGGCGTTCGCGGTCTACGTCGCGACCTACGCCCAGCCCACGCCGTTCAACCACTACGTCCTGCTCGCCGACGCCTTCCTCCACGGCCGCACAGACTTGGTGGACCCGCCCGACTACCTGGAGCACACGACCTTCCGGGGTCGCCACTACGTCATCCCTCCGCCGGGCCCGGCGTTGGTGCTGCTCCCTGCGGTCGCGGTCTTCGGGACCACCGTGGACCAGTCGCGGTTCGCCGCGCTAGCGGGCGCGGTGGCTGCGGCCCTGGCGCTGCTGGTCGGCGCGCGCCTGTTGCCGCGGCGGAGCGACTACCTGTGGGTCGGCGTGCTGGCGGCCTTCGGCACGATCGTCTGGCACATGGCCGCGACCGGCAGCACGTGGCTGTTTGCGCACGTCCTGGTGGTGACGGCGCTCACCGTCGGGGTGCTGGAGGCGATCGGGCGACAGCGTCCGGCGCTGCTGGGGGCCGCCGCGGCCGCGGCGTTTCTGTGCCGGCAGCCGGCGGTCATGACTTTTCCCTTCTTCGTGCTGGTGACGCTGCCGCGGTGGGCGCCCGGCGGCCTCCGCGCGCTGCGGCGCCTGGATTTGGGATACCTGAGCCGGCTCGTTGCGCCGGTGGCAGGCGCACTTACCGTCAACGGCCTGTACAACTGGGTGCGATTCGGTACGGTGGCAGACGTGGCCAACCCGCTGCGGCCGGGTATCTTCGACGAGCCATGGTTCGCGCAGGGTTTGTTTCACTGGAGCTACATCCCGCGCCACCTCGAGATTTTGTTCCTCAAGCTCCCGGTGTTCGTCGCCGAGCCACCGTACGTGCTGGTCCCGTGGACCGGGCTCGCGCTGTGGCTGTCGACCCCGGTCTTCATCTACGCGCTGCGTGCGCGCCTGACCCGTGAGACCGCGGCCGCGTGGCTCGGCGTGCTGGGCGTGCTGTTGGTGGTGTTCACCTACGGGAATCCCGGCATCAGCCAGTTCGGGTACCGGTTCGCCTCCGATGTCTACCCGCTGCTGCTCTTGCTCGCCCTGCGGGGCATGGGGGAACGCGTGCCGACGCTCGCGAAGGGGCTGATCCTGGTGGGCGTGCTCGTGAACGCGTGGGGCGTGGTCTGGATGCGGTTGGGCTGGGTGGCGCCGTGAGGCGCCGGCTGCTCGAGCCCGCGCTTTGTTTCGCGCTCGTCTTCGCCGTCTACGTGGCCGCGACGCCGACCACCAACCAGTCCTACAAGCACTTCGTCCACATCGCGCGCGCGTTCCTGGTCGGTCGGGTGGACCTCGTGGACCTGCCGGCCCACTACCACGATGTCATCGTGATCGGCGAGCGCACCTACGCGCCGTTTCCGCCTGCCCCGGCGCTATTGCTCTTGCCCGCGGTCGCGGTCGCCGGAGCAGGAACCGATCAGGGCCGCGTTGGCCAGGGGCTGGCCGCGCTCGCCGTGGCGGTCCTGGTGTCCGGCCTGCGCCGCATGGGCGTGCCGCCCGCCGCGCGCTGGTTCGCCGCCGCCGCGCTCGCCTTCGGCAGCGTGCTGTGGCCGGCGACCGCCATCGGCACGACCTGGTTCTTCGCGCAGGTGGTGGTCGTGCTGTCCTCCGCGGTGCTCGTCTGGGAGCTCGCGGGCCCGGGCCGCCCGCTCGTCGTCGGCGCCGCCATCGCCACCGCGTGGCTGACCCGGCTGAACCTCCTGGCCGCGACGCCGCTGCTCGCCGTGCTGCTCTGGCGCCGCGCCGGACCAAGGGCAGGGCCGCGCGCGGTCGCGGTCTTCGGTGCGGTGAACGCGGTGGCGCTGGGGGTCTACCTGGGGTACAACGTGCTTCGGTTCGGCGACCCGCTCCAGACAGGTTACGGGCTGCTGTCGATGGCGACCGTGAACGCCGAGGCCGCGGCCCGCTACGGGTTCTTCAACGCGCACTTCATTCCCGAGCACCTCTACACCATGCTGTTCCGCGCGCCGGAGTTTATCCCGACGCCGCCGTACCTCAAGCCGTCGCCGTGGGGGATGGCCCTGCTGTTCACAAGCCCCATGATGGTCCGCCTGCTGTTTCCCACTGCCGGCCGCGCGGGGTGGGCGCCGTGGGCGGCGCTGGCAGCGAGCCTGGCCCTGCCGCTGCTGGCCTACTTCTCGATCGGATGGGTGCAGTTCGGCTACCGCTACAGTCTGGACTGGTGGGTCTACGTCGTGGTGTTGCTGGCGCTCGCGGTCGGCAACCGGCCGCGAGCCGTCGACTACGCGCTGCTCGCCGCGGGCGTGGGCATGAACGCGCTCGGCGTCTACTGGGTCCGTGTGCTGGGATGGTAGGGCAGGTCTATGGCGCATTGGGAGAGGGTATAGGATAGTTACTTCCCGGGGAGCGTGCCGATGGACGTCCGCGTGGACCGGCTCGCCGTCGTCAGCCCTGTGAGCCGACCGGTCGGCGCCTCGCAAGCCGGCGGGGCGTTCGACGAGGTCTACTTCACAACGGTCTCCAACTACGCGGGCCGGTACGATCGGTACAACCCGCCGCACAAGATCGCCGGCTACCTGCGCGAGATCGCGCGGTTCCACCCACGCGGCCGCCTGCTGGACGCCGGCTGCGCCTTCGGCCGGTTCCTTGAGGACGCGCGGCGCCTCTACGAGTGCGAGGGCGTGGACATCTCCGAGTACGCGCTGCGGCGCGCCCGCGCGCGCCTCCCTGGCGTGCCGCTGCACCATCAGGCGATCCAGCGGTTCCGGCCCGGCCGCACCTTCGACGTCGTGACCAGCTTCGACGTGCTGGAGCACATCCCGGACGTGGACGCGGCCCTGGCGTCGCTGCGCGCGCTGCTCGCGCCCGGCGGCATCCTGGCGGTGGCCGTGCCGGTCTACGACACGCCGCCGGGCTGGGCGTTTGGCGTCCTCGACCGCGACCCCACTCACCTGCACCGCTGGGGCCGGCACGAGTGGCTGGCCCGGCTCCGCGCGGCCCGGCTGCGGCCGGTGGTCGCCAAGGGCATCCTCCGGGCGCCCCTGCCCGGCTACTTCGTGCACGCCATCGGCCGCGCATTCTGGTGGTTCTCGTCGGCCATCCTGGTGATCTGCACCGCCGATGGCGCCGACGGGCCGGTTGTGGCGCCCCGGGCCGTCCGATAGACTATGGGCGCCGGTCTATGGGCATACGTTTCTGGAAGACGCAACGGACCCCAGTGCCGGTGGGGGAAGACGGTGCGCAGGCGGGAGCGAGGGTTCACCCTCGTCGAGATCGTCGTTGCCCTGACGATTCTGGCCCTGTCCATTCTCCTGGTCACCAGGGCGTTCCTCACTTTGATTGAGGTCACGAACCGGGGGGGCAACCTGACCGTGGCGACCTCGCTGGCGATGCGCGTCCTCGAGCAGGTGCGGGGCGACGTCGAAGGCCAGAGCGGAACCGCGAGCTGGTCCGCGGCCTTCGCCGCGGTGGCGCCGGCGAGCGGCACCTTCAGCTTCCCCTACGGCCGGTACGGCTGGCAGCTCCTGGTGAACCAGGTCGACCTCACGCCGGCCACCGTGGGTACGATGGACACCTACCCGTGCTGGCTGACGAGCAATCCGCCGCCGCCGTGTACGCCCGTGGCCGACCACTCGAACACCCTGAAGCTCCTGACCGTGCGGGTGACCTTTGACGGCCAGCCCATGGCCGAGGTCGCCTCGGCCGTCATCGCGGACATGTACCGGAGGCCCTGAGGGATGCGGCGGTTCCCACGGCCCCGCATGGTCCGCTGGGTCCTGCCCGGCTGGAACGACGCGCGGGGGCTCACGGTCCTCGAGATCGTCGTGGCCCTGGCGATCCTGGTCATCGCCCTGGTAGCCATCTACGGCCTGGTGACCAGCTCGATCCGGTCGTTCGGGGTGGGCGAGGACTTCCTCGACGTGCAGCAGAACGCGCGGGCCGCGCTCGAGAAGTTCTCGGAGGAGGCGCGCTGGGCCTCGCGGCTGATCACCGACGCGACCTTCGACCCCGGGCTTCCGGGCTGCGGGGGCGACCTCTGCCCGGAGAGCGTGAACTTCGCGATCCCCGAAGGGAACCCGGTCATTCCCGGGTGCAGCTACCACGTGCGGTTCTCCCGCGACCCGTCAGCGAACACCTTCGTCCGGACCACGCGCAACCTGACCGGCACATCCTGCCCGGTGCCGGCCAGCGACGTGCTGGCGTCGTTCGTAAGCGGGGTCACGTTCCAGTACTGCAACGCCGCCGGGGCCTGCGGCAACCAGGCGAACAACCCTGGCGGGGTGACGCTTGACCAGGTGGTGCGCATGCACGGCGATATCACGGTGGCCAAGACGACGCTGGGCGCGACCCAGCGGCGCACCGTGGGTACCGACGCGCAGTTGCGCAACGTGGGTGCGGTGGCCGCGGTGGTGGTGCCCAGCCCGACGCCGACCTCGCCGCCGCGGCCCACGCCCGAGCGGGCGTTCCAGCCGGCGACCCCGACTGCGACAGCGACTGTGACCGCCACGGCCACGCGCACGGTGACCCCGACAGGGACCCCCACGCGCACGGCCACGCCGACCGTGACCCCGACGCGCACCGTCACGCCCACACGGACGCCCACGCGAACGCCGACGGGGGCGACCGCGACGCCCACCGCCACGCGGACGCCGACGCGGACGCCCACCCGGACACGTACGCCCACGGTCACGCCGACCGGTCCAACGCCCACGCGGACGCCCACCGTGACGGCGACGCCGACGCGCACGCCGACGGCCACGGTTACGCCGACCTCGACGCCGACACCGACCGTGACCCCGACGCGCACGCCGACGCCGTTCGAGCGCTAGCCATGGGGCGGGTGAGCTGAGATGACCGCGATGTGGAGGCTGCTGCGGGCCGAGCGGGGCGTCGCGCTCGTCACCGTGATGCTGATCATCTTCATGCTGACCGTCGTGGTGGCGGCGCTGGCGATCGCCACGATGGGCGAGAGCACACAGTCGTTCGACCAGCTTCGCGGCCAGCAGGCCCTGGCGGTGGCCGAGGCCGGAGCCTACCGGGCGCTGGCCGAGCTGCGGAGGCGGCTGTCGCTGGACCTGGATGTGCGCGTCGGGAACGCGAGCGCATCCGATCCGGTGACGACGTCCGCCACCGTCCACAACATCTGCCGGCAGGAAGGCACGCCGGCGCGCCGCACCGTCGAGATCGTCACCGAGTACGCGTACCCGATTACGCTGGGCGCGAGCGACTGGGTCCTCACCGGACCGGATGGGGCCACCGCTATGCTCGCGATCGGCGGCGCCGGCAGCCGGATCGCGATGACCGACCAGTCCACCGGCGCGGTGCTCGGCGACTTCTACGCGCTGGTCGCCGTGCGGAGCTCGGGTCGCTTCGATCCGGACGCCGACTGTCAGTTCGGCGGGACCGTGCCCGAGCAGCTCACCATGTGGTTCGACTACGCGATCCTGGCCGTGGGCCGCTCGGGGAACGCCACGCGCACGGTCTGCCTGCGCAACCCCGGCGCCGACCGGTGCCCGGACTGGTTCCCGGCGGCGACCGCCCTCCCCGACGGGAGCTACGTGGCCTCCGGCGGCACCATCCGCGGCTTCCCGGTGGTCATCGAGAAGGCGTCGTACTCGCGCTGGGCGCTGATGCTCCTCGACGTCGGCAACGTGTGGCTGTACACGGGCACGACCATCAACGGGCCGGTGCACTCGAACACCAACATCCGCATCGCCGGCAACCCGGTCCTCAACGACGTGGTGACCCAGGTGGACGCCGACATGGTGTTCGCCAACTGCAACCCGGCGAGCCCGGTCATGATCACCATTCCGTCGTCCAACCCCAACGCCACGCTGCGGACGCCCGGGTGCGACAACACCACCGGCACGGTCTTCCGGAGCACCGTAACCGGCGGCGCGGCCAACATCCCGCTGCCGACCAACGCGAATCCGTCGCGCACCTCCGTGGGCCTGTCGCCGAGCGGCCCGAATGCCAGCGACCAGGACGTCCGCGACCGGACCACCGACCTGCCCAACGGTCCCGGCACGGTTCCCGACGGCCTGTACGTCATGGACCAGTGCGGGGCCCCCAACTGCGGGGGCATCTACGTCCGCGGCGACGTGCAGCAGATGGTCCTCTCCAGCGAGAACAACATGCAGGTTATCCGGCTGACGACCCTCACCAACCCCGACGCGACGAAGCGCAACATGAAGGTCATCATCGACCCCATGACGCGCCAGGTGACGACCTGCTGGGGGTTCGTCGGACCCGACGGCGGTGCCGACTGCTCGGGGTGGTCCAACAGCCGGACCTACCCGCCGGGCACCTTCAACGGCGTCATCTACGTAAGCGGGGCCATCACCTACGACCCCGACCCCTCGGCCTCGACCGGGCTCTACGGGGTGGTCAACCGGCAGACCCGCCTGACCATCGCCGCGCAGGGCGAGATCAACGTCACGAACCACCTGGTCTACGAGGCCCCGCCGGCCGGCCCGGGGCACAACCCCGCCAACGTGCTCGGGCTCTACTCGGTGGACCGCCAGGTCGTCGTCGAGGGGTCGCTCACCCCCAACGACCTGTACATCGACGCCGTCGTCCTCGCACCGTCGTCCATCGCCTCGCCGGCGCCCGGGCAGGGCGGCTTCTGGGTGCGGGGTTGGGACTCGCTGCCGGTGAAGGGCAACATCTACCATCTGGGCGGCACCGTGCAGGGCCGGTTCGGCGCGTTCGGCGGCTTCAGCCCGGACTCCGGCTACGGCCGCGTAATGACCTACGACTGGCGGCTGCGCAGCAACGTCGCACCACCCTTCTTCCCCGTGACCGACACCTACACCGCGGTCCGGTGGCCGAGCCCGTCGGTGATCTTTGCGGCCGGCGACCCGCTGTACGACCGGCCCCAGTGGGAGGAGATGGTGGGTCTGTGAGGTCCGGCGCCGCCGGCCGCTGCGGGGAGCGCGGGCTCTCGCTGGTGGAGCTCGTGGTCGTCGTCGCCATCGGCGGCCTGGTCTTGGTCCTGGCCTTTGGTGGGCAGAATATGCTTGCGGAGCGCCGGCTGACCGGGGCCGCGCGGAAGCTGCTGACGGACATCCGCACGATGGAGCAGCGCGCGCGCGCCGAGCGGACCTGCTACCGGGTTTCGTTCAGCCCGTCCGCCGACACGTACACGATGGAGCGGTACACCGGTACGGTGAGCCCCGCGCCCCCGGGCGGCGGCAGCCAGTGTAACGACACCGGAGCGTGGGCCGGGCCGGTGGAGCGGGAGAACCCGGGGGACGCGTTCTCGCGGCGGATGCCGCGCGGGGTGGATCTGGCCTCCACCACGTTCGCCGGGGACGTGTTGACGATCAGCCCGCTCGGCAACCCGAACGCGGGCACCGTCACGCTGCGGAGCAGCGGGGGGGCCACCCGCCGCGTCGTTGTCGAGGCGTTCGGGCGGGTCAGGATGGGGCCGTAGTCGCACGCGCGGAAGGGTTCCGCACGGCCGGAGAGAACAATACACCGTTGTGCGCCGATACGACCGGTGCCGGGTCTGATATCGCCAGCGCACCAGGAGGGTGAACGGGCGGTATGGGCCTCTTCTCGGGATCTCCGCAGGCGCATGTCGGCATCGACATCGGGAGCGACTCGATCAAAGTGGTCGAGCTCGCGGGCTCCTACCGGGGCGGCTTCCGGCTGGTGCACATGGGCGTGGCACCGAGCCCGCCCGTCGCCATGCGCGACGGCGTCCCCACGGCGCCCGAAGAGCTCGGCGGGCACATCCGGGCGTTGCTCGACAAGTCGGGCATCCGGCTCGACCGGGCGGTCATGGGCGTCGGCGGGCAGGCGGTGTGGGTCCGCGAGATCCGCGTCCCGCCGATGACCAAGCAGGAGCTCACGGCCGCGGTCCGCTACGAGGCCGAACGCTACCTCCCCATCAACATCAAAGAGGTCTACATGGACTGGCAGGTGCTGGGCGAGACGACCGAGGAGAACCGGCGCATGCTCGACATCATCGTCGTGGCCGCGCGGCAGGACGTAGTCGACCAGATCATGGCCGTGGCCGAGGCGGCGCGCGTGCAGCTCCGTATCCTCGACGTCGAGTCGTTCGCGCTGCTCCGCTCGGTGGTACCCTCCGGCGGCGACGGTCAGACCATCGCGGTCGTGGACCTGGGCGCGGAAGCCTCCGACATCCTGATTACCGAGGGGCCGCGGCTGCGGTTCACGCGCAACATCCCGATCGGCGGGCAGGCCCTCATCACCGCGGTGCACGAGGCCATGGACATCGACGCCGCGACCGCCCGGAGCCTCCTCGAGGAGAAGGGCGAGGTTCTAGAAGAGGGCGCCACGACCAGCGACCACACCAAGGAGCGGCTCCACGACATCATCGCGCCGCACATCGGCGACCTGGTGACCGAGATCCGGCGCTCGCTCGACTACTACCAGACGCGCTCGCGCGCCTCGGTCGTCAACCAGATCCTGCTCGCGGGCGGCCTGGCGCATCTCAAGAACCTCGACCGCGTCATCGCCGCCGAGCTCGGCATCGCCACCGCGGTGGCCGCGCCGTTCGTCAACGTGCGGGCGAACCCGGCCCAGTTTCCGCCTGAGCGCCTACAGGCGATGGGCTCCACCATGGGCGTCGCGGTGGGGCTCGCCATGCGGGGAGGTGACGTGTCATGATCCGCATCAACCTGCTACCGCGGATCCCGCGGCGCCGCCTGCCCGGCCGCCGGTTCCTGGAGGCGGGGTTGCCCCTGGTCACCATTGCGGTCGTGATTCTCTGGTCGGTCGTGCTGATGAACCGAAACGCCGGCATCGAGCGCCGCATCCAGGAGGTGGATCGGCAGATCGCGGAGATCCAGCCGGTGGTGGCGCGCGTGCTCGAGCTGGACCGGCAGATCGCGCAGCTCCGCGCCAAGGAGCAGGTGATCCTCGAGCTCGTCCGGCAGCAGCTCCCCGCGGCCTCGGTCCTCAACGAGGTGCGGCTGCTCATCCCGCGCGACGCGTGGGTCACCTCGCTGTCGGTACCTGAGCCCGAGGCGCTCGGCATCGACGGCTTCGCGCTGACCTACCCGACGGTCGCGCAGTTCATGGACAATCTCTCGGCCGGCCAGCTCTTTCGGTCGGTGGACCTGACGGTCACGCAGACCGAGCGCATCGGGGCGCGCGAGGTCGTCCGGTACTCGGTGACCGCCCGCATCCAGAAGCCCCAGGCGGGAGGACAGCGGCCGTGAGAAACCTCAGCGCGCGCGAGCGCCTCATGCTCTCCCTCGTCGGCGCGGCCGTGGTGGCGGTGCTGTTCTACCTGTTCGTCTACACGCCCCAGACCCAGCGCGGCGAGGAGCTCAGCCGCCGGCTTCAGCAGCAGGAGACCGAGCTGGCGCGGCTGCAGCGCCTGGCCGAGACCCGCGAGCAGAAGGAGCGCGAGTTCCAGGCGCTCTCCGACCGGATCCGCCTGATCGAGGCCAAGCTGCCGCCGGAGCGCGAGATCCCGAACCTGATCCGCCAGCTCCAGGCCGCCGCCTCCGAGGTGGGCGTGAAGCTCATGCTGCTCCGGCCCGGCGCCCTCCAGGCCGGCCCGCCTGGCCCGCCGCCCGCGGCCCAGCCCGGGCAGCCGCCCCGGCCCGCCGGCCAGCCGGCCCCGGCCGGCGAGCCGCGCTACCGACTGTTCCGCCTCGACCTGAACTTCGAGGGGACATACGCCGACATGATGGCGCTGCTGGCGCGCCTCGAGGACTTCCCGCGGTTCATGGTGCTCAAGCAGATCTCCATGACCCCGACGGAGGCGCCCAGGCTGCGCATTACCATCGCGGCCGAGACCTACGTCCTCCCGCGGGAGGCGACCCCGGGTCAGTAGGGCCGCGGTCTTGGGCCGCGTGGCCGCCAGGTGACGAGCCGACTCGCCAGCCTGCTCGACCGCGAGCAGGACCGTATCGCAACGAGCTGGGCCACCGCCCTGTCGCGGATGCGGCCCTCGGCGTTCGTCTACCGCCCGCTGGAGGAGCTGCGGCGGCTCGGCCGGTCGTACCTGGCGGCGCTCGTCGCCTACCTCGATACCGACGATCCGACGCGCCTGCGCGAGTTCATCCACCAGGAGGCGGCGCTGCGGCTCTCGATGGGCTTCGGCGCCGCGGAGGTTGTGCAGGGATTCCTGGCGTTCCGGGATCTGGCGGCGACGCTGTGCGAGCAGCTCGCCTCCGATCCCGACGAGCGCGTCGCGCTGTACCGGAACCTGGCGCAGGCGACCGACTTCACGGTGGTCGCCTTCGTGACGCAGTTCCAGCACCTCTCGGAGGAGCGCGCCGCCGCCCAGGCGCACGAGCTCGAGCACCTGCAGCACGCCCTGGTGGACCAGTCGGTGCAAGACCCCGTCACCGACCTGTTCACCGGCCGGTTCTTCGACGAGCACCTGGCGGTGGAAGTGAAGCGGGCGGCGCGCTACGGTCGGCAGCTCTCGCTCCTCGTCTTCGACGTGGACCACTTCGAGGCGTTCCGAGGCCGATTCGGCGAGCCGGCCGCCGAGGACGCGCTGCGTCGGATCGCGGGCCTGCTGCGCGACCTGACCCGCGACGTGGACGTCAAGGCGCGCACGGACGAGGCGGAGTTCAGCCTGGTGATGCCCGAGACCGCGCTCGAGCCCGCGTTCGTGGTGGCCGAACGGCTGCGCTCGGAGGTGGCCGACCTCCCGGCCCGCGAGAGCGTCGGAGACGAGGGCCGGGGCGAGTTGACCCTGTCGGTGGGGGTGGGGGCGCACCCCGCGCACGGCCGCACCGCCCGCGACCTGATGCAGGCGGTGCGTGATGCGCGCGACCGCGCGCGGGTGCTCGGCGGAAACGTCGTCATCCAGGCCGACGAGGGCGCCGTCGCGCCCGCCGCCGGCGGCTAGCTAGAGCCGCGTGCGTTGCTGCTCCGCCAGCATGCGGGCGGCTTCGCCGTGCGTCAGCCACGTGCCGGTCTGCTGGTAGACCACGTAGCGGAGGAAGCCGACGACCGACATGTACTGGGTTTCCGGGGAGAAGGGCTTCAGGTTCTCGACTCGCGGCAGCGACACCAGCCCGACCTCGATGTGGGTGGGCGGGGCCGCGAGCGCCTCGGCCGCCGCCGGCGGCGCGGCCTGCGTGCGCGGCGGGTACACAATGATGATCGACACGATGTTCCCGTCGAGCCCGAAGGCGATACCGTGCTGATCGTACGCGATGCCCATCAACCCCTCGACCACGGCGTCGGAGAACTGCGGGCCGTAGATGCGTCGTACGTCCGCGACCGTGGAGCCGAGCGCGATGCCCTCCGGCGTGCGCAGCAGGCTGTTGGTGGTCGAGACCGCCCGGATGACCCCGTCGCTGACGTACACGTTCAGGCCGTACCGCGGGAACGTGTACAGGGTGCCGTCGCGCAGGGTCCGCACGTCGGCCGGCTGGCCGAGCCGCGACAGGGTTACTGCCTGCGACCGGCCGATAGCGACGCCCGCCAGCGTCTGGCCCGGGACGATGAGGACCGGCGCGGGGGTGGGTACGGGCTGCGCGACGACGGGCAGCGCGAGCCCGAGCAGGACGCACAGGACGAAGGGCCAGGCTCCTCGCAGCATGGTCACCGTCTCCCTTTGTGCTCGAATGGCCGCTGGATCCGGCGCCAGTGGCGGCTTGCGAAAGGACGTTCGGGGCAACCCGCGATTCTCCTCCCGCGGTCGGGCGGGGCGCGCCGCCGGAGGAGCGCGCGATGACGCTCCCGGAGGTGGGACTGGCGGCGGTGGCCGGCGCGATCCTCGGCAGCTTCGCCAACGTCCTCATCTACCGTATGCCCAGAGGGGAGTCGATTGTGACGCCCGCGTCCCGCTGCCCCCGCTGCGGGACCCCCATCCGGGCGGCGGACAACGTGCCGCTGGTGAGCTACCTGCTCCTGCGGGGCCGGTGCCGGAGTTGCGGCGAGCGGATTGCGGGGCGCTACCCGCTCGTCGAGGGGCTGATGGCGGCGCTGGCGGCCGCGGCCTGGGCCACGCAGCCCGATCTGCTCGCGCGCCTGTCCGCGCTCGCGCTGGCCTTCCTGCTGCTCGTCATCACTTTCATCGACCTGGACCACCAGCTCATCCTCAACCGGCTGAGCTACCCCGGCGTCCTGCTCGGGCTGGGGTTCGCCGCGGCGCAGGGCCGCCTGGTGCCCGCGGTGCTCGCCGCGCTCGGCGCGGGCGGGCTCATTGCCGCTATCGTCATTCTGAGTCGCGGCGGCATGGGCGAGGGAGACATCAAGCTCGCGGCGATGATCGGCGCTTTCCTCGGGTGGCCCGGCGTGGCCGTGGCGCTCTTCGCCGCCTTTCTGGTGGGGGGGCTCGTCGGCGTCGGGCTCCTGGCCTTGCGGCTTCGCCGGCGCCGCGACGCGATCCCGTTCGGGCCGGCGCTCGCCGCGGGCGCGCTGGTGGCCCTGTTCTGGGGGGAGCGGCTGTGGGCCTGGTACTGGAGCCTCGGCGTCCCGGGGTTCTAGCACCGGCCACGGCAGGTTCGCGGGAGGTGCGAGGGGGGTCTATGCGGGAGGACTTTCGGGTACTCTGTTGAACAGTAATCGCCTGATCGAACAATTACATGCAGGGGATGTACGGCACGGGGGCCAGCCGGGGCTCCCCAAGCGCGCACCTGTCATCACAGCATAGGGGGCCTCATGCGCAAGGCGGTTGACTATCTTCGTGCGCACCCCATCATCGCCGTCGCGCTGGTGGTCGGCGTGGTCGGTGTGCTCCTGCTGTGGCCGCGGCCCGAACCCACGTCTGCGCCCGCCCCGCAACCTGCGCCGGCTCCGGCGCCGGAGGCGGCCCCGCCGTCGCCGCCCGCCGTCGCCACGCCGGCCGGCGGCCCGCCGCCGGGTGAACCTGGCGCCGCACCGTCGCCCGCGCCCACCCCGCGCCGCGTGGCCGCGGCGGTAGACGCCGGCCGTCCCGACCCGTTCCAGCCGCTCGTGGTGCAGGCCTCCGGCGCGCCGGGTGTCCCGGTCCCGCCGCCAGCACCGTTGCCCCCGCCGCTCTTCCCGGGGCAAGGCCAGCCGGGCCAGCCCGCCGAGCCGCCCCCGCCGCCCCCGAAGGCCGCGAGCCGCGCGGAAGTCATCGGCGTGATGGGCGACAACGGCGGGGTGGCCGTCGTGCGCCTCGACGGGCAGACCTACGTGGTGAGCCGCGGCGACGTCATCCTGGACAAGATCCGCGTGATGCGCATCGACGCGGCCCGCGGCGTCGTCGTGCTCGAGGAAGACGGAGAGCAGTTCGAGCGCGTGATCGAAGGCCGTTCGAGCTGACACTGGGAGGGGTGAGCGGTCCGCATGTCGCCGCGACAGCATCTTCGGGCATCATCTAGACTCCTGACGGGACTCGCGGTCCTCCTGGTCCTGAGCCTCGTGCCGGTCGCGCCGGCGCGCACGCAGACCGACGGACTGCGGATCACGCAGGTCAGCGTCAAGACCTTCGGCGAGACGATCCAGCTCGCCGTGGTGGCCACGGGCCCGCTGACCTACAAGACGCTCCAACTCGCGTCGCCGCCGCGCCTCGTCATCGACATCCCGGGCGCCCTGCTCGACGCGAGCGTACCGAACCTCATCGAGGTGGAGCGCGGCGGTGTCGCGCGCGTGCGGGTGGGCCAGTTCCAGACGAGCCCGGCGATCGCGCGGATCGCGGTGGACCTGGTCGCCGCGACGCCGTTCACCGTGCAGACGGAGACGCCGGCCGTGCTGGTCGCGCGGTTCTCGCCGCGGCCCGCGCCGGTCGCGGCGGCCCCGGCCGCGCCGCCGGCTCCGCCGGTTGCCCCGGCGCCCGCGGCCCCGGCCGTGCCGGTGGCGCAGGCGCCCGCGCCGGCGGCCCAGACGACCCCGCCACCCGGCCTGGGCCCGGACCGCATCACGCTGGAGTTCCGCAACACCGAGATCGCGGACGTGCTGACCGCCTTCTCGAAGGCGTGCAACATCAACATCGTCACCGACGCGGCCGTGCGTGGCGCGATCACGCTGCGGCTGGTCGACCTGTCGTGCGAGGAGTCGCTACGGTTCATCCTGGAGGCCAACAACCTGGGCTTCCGTCGGATCGGCCGCAACCTGATCATCATGCCGGCCGACCGCCTGGCGCCGCCGCCCGAGCTGCCCGAGATCGTCGTCTACAACCTGGAGTTCGCCACCGCGAACCGCGATGTAGCCGGCGTGATCCAGCAGTCGGTGCCGGGGATCCGTGTGCAGTTCGACCCGCGGACCAACCAGCTCGTCGTGGTGGCGACCCAGGCGCAGCACGAGCAGGTCCGCCGGGTGCTCGCCGGCCTCGACATTCAGCTCGTCTCGCACATCGTGGAGACGCGCGTCGTCGACGTGAGCGTCTCGGATCTGCGCGAGCAAGGGTTCAACTGGGGCCTCACGGGTGAAACGGCGCCCGGGGTCTTCAGCGTGCAGGGGACCTTCCCGAGCCAGGTGACCGTCGGCGTCGCGACCTTCAACATCGCCGCGCGGCTCACCGCCATGGTCTCGGCGGGCAAGGCGCGCGTCATCACCGCGCCGCGCGTCGCCGTCATCGACGGCAACGAAGCCGAGGTCCGGCTCTCGGAGGAGATCCCGATCCCGCAGACCGACGCGACCGGCCGGACCACGTTCACGTTCCGGCCCATCGGGCCCACGCTCAAGATCACCCCCAAGGTGAACCGCGACGGTCTTATCACCACGAAGGTCGAGGTCGAGGTCTCGACAGTGACCCGGCTGATCGAGAGCGGCGGGTTCCAGGTGCCGATCGTAGCCTCGCGCAAGGCGACCACCATCGTGACCATCCGCAACGGCGAGTCGATCGTCATCGGCGGGCTGATCGGCGCCGAGGAGCGCCGCCGCACACTGAAGGTGCCGATCCTCGGCGACATTCCGCTCATCGGGTTCCTGTTCCGGGCCACGACCACGGACCGGCTGGAGACCGAGCTGATCTTCGTGGTGACGCCGCAGCTCGTGCCCGCGCAGGGCGGTGGGTCCGTCCCGGCACCCGCGCCGGCGTCCACGCCGGCGGCCGGATCCTGACGGCGATGCGCGCGCTCGCCGCGACGGCGGCGGTTCTCGTCACGCTGGCGGCGGCCGGGCCGGCTTTCGCGCAGGCCCTCCTGCCGTTCAACACCCAGCGGCTCTACCTGACCGAGCAGGCCTTCGCCGCGGCGATCCGGCCCTACCAGCAGGCGATCCAGGCCAACGCCAACAACGCGGCCGCCCAGTACTGGCTGGGCTACGCGTACCTGACCGCCTACCGGCAGTACCTGGTCGGCCTGGCGCCCTACGCCGCCGGGTACCTGGCGCAGGCGGAGCGGCCGCTCACCGAGGCCGTCCGCATCAACCCGCGCCTGGTGGAAGCCTACGTGGCGTTGCAGCACGTCTACCACCTGATGGGCGATGATGCGCGCGCCGAAGAGGTGGTCCTGAAGATGATGGAACAGGTGCGGCCCAAGCACCTGCCGACGCCGAAGGAACAAATAGACGGACCGCGCTGGTAGCGGAGCGTCGCCCACTGTCGTGACGAGGCGGCCGATCCGGCCGCCTCGATCGCTTCATGCCCGCGCGGTTGCCAATCCCGCACGCCGTCGGCTATGCTATCCCGCGGTATGCTCATCCCCGCCGTGACCAGCACCGACCGCCTGAGTCGTCTCCGCGAACGTCTCGCCGCCGACGGTCTCGACGCCGCGGTCCTGGCGAAGCCCGAGAACGTCCGGTACGTTTCGGGGTTCGCCGGGTCGGCCGGCCTGGCCGTGGTGACGGGCGGCGACGCCGCGCTCGTCGTGGACTTCCGCTACGTCGAGCAGGCGGCCGCGCAGGCGCCCGCGTTCGAGCGGGTTCAGGCGAGTGGACCGCTCGTCGAGACCGCGGCCGAGGTATTGCGGCGCCTGGGCGTGCGACGCGCCGGCATCGAGGCCGAGTTCCTCCCGGTCGGCACCTTCCGAAAGCTGGTCGCGGCGGCCGCACCCGTGGTGATCGAGCCGGTCGAGGGCTTAGACCGCATCCGGTGGATCAAAACGCCCGAGGAGGTCGAGGCGATCCGGCGCGCGCAGCAGGTGGCCGAGGCGGCCTTCCGCGACGTGCTGCCCATGATCCGGCCAGGCGCGGTGGAGCGCGACGTCGCCGTGGCCCTCGAGGAGCGGCTGCGGCGTCGGGGGGCGCGCGCATCGTCGTTCGAGACGATTGTGGCGTCCGGGCCCCGCGCCGCGCTGCCGCACGGTGTGGCGAGCGATCGCCTCATCGGCCCGGGCGAGTGCGTCACAATCGACTTCGGGGCGGTCGTGGACGGCTACTACTCGGACTGCACGCGCACCCTGGTTACCGCGCCGGTCTCGGACCGCCACCGGGAGATCTACGCGCTTGTGCTCGCCGCGCAGGACGCTGCGCTCGCGGGCCTTCGGCCCGGGCTCACCGGCCGCGAGGCGGACGCACTCGCGCGCGACCTCATCACCCGGGCGGGGTACGGGGAGGCGTTCGGCCACAGCCTGGGGCACGGTGTCGGGCTGGCCGTCCACGAGGGGCCCACGCTGTCGCCCCGCGAGGAGGCCGCGCTGGCGGCGGGCGCGGTCGTGACCGTGGAGCCTGGCATCTACGTGCCCGGGTGGGGCGGGGTGCGGATCGAGGACATGGTCGTCCTGACCGGGGACGGCTGCGAGAACCTGACCACGCTACCCAAGGATCTGATCGAGGTGCCCGCATGATCTCCAGCAACGACTTCCGGCCGGGCGTGGTGGTCCAGCTCGACGGCGACCTCTACGCCATCGTGGCCTCGCAGCATGTCAAGCGCGGCCGGGGCAGCGCCTACGTGCGCGCGAAGATTCGCAACTTGAAGACCGGCGCGATCACCGAGCGGACCTTTAACGCCGGCGAGCGGGTGCCGCAGGCGTACCTCGAGCACCGCGACATGCAGTACCTCTACCGCGAGGGCGAGCACTTCGTGTTCATGGACCAGCAGACCTACGAGCAGGTCACCATCGACGGCGCCTTGGTCGGCGACGGCCGGCTCTACCTCAAGGACAACACGGTCGTCACGGTCGTCTACTACGAGGACCGGCCGATCGCGGTCGAGCTCCCGAACTCCGTGGACCTGGTCGTCACGGAGACCGCGCCCGGCATCCGCGGCGACACGGCCTCCGGCGGCTCCAAGCCGGCGACGCTGGAGACCGGCGCGGTGGTGCAGGTGCCGTTTTTCGTGGAGACAGGAAGCCTGATCCGCGTGGACACGCGCACGGGAGAGTACGTGGAGCGGCTGCGGTAGGCCGCGCGAGGGCCGGGAGGCGACCGTCCGGCCGCGACTCGCTGGCGCGAGGTCGGGGGAAGGTCGGCGCCCACGATCGGGCTTTACGAGGTGCACCGGGCTGGTAGAATACTGACGTGCAGGACCACCGACGGGAAGGCGCGCGCGCGTACCTCGGCCGGTTCACCGGTTCGAGGGGCGGGCGGCGGGCCCCCGGCGGTGGTCGTGTTGCGTTCTGGGACGGGCCGTCGTGAGGACGCGCCGCCGCCGGAGCCGTGAGGTTGCGCTGCAGGTGCTCTTCCAGCATGAGGTCGGCCGCCTCCCCATCGCCGAGGCGCTCGAGGCGGCACGGCGAGACGCCGGCGACGTCGAGTGGCCGTTCGTCGAGGCGCTCTGTCTGGGCACCGCCGGCCGGCGCGCCGAGCTGGATGCCGTCATCGTTCCCCACCTGTCCGGATGGACGCTCGACCGCCTCGCCAGCACCGACCGCGTCGTCGTCCGCATGGCACTCTACGAGATGCGCTACCTCGACACGCCGCCGGGCGTGGCCATCAACGAGGCGGTCGAGCTCGCCAAGCGCTACGGCACCGACGACTCCGGCCGGTTCGTGAACGGGATCCTCGGCGCCATCCACCGAGAGGGGCAGGATGCCACAACCCAGCGATCCGCGCCCGGCGGATGAGGCCGCCTCTGCCCGGCCCGGCGCGGTCCGCGCGCTGCTGCGGGTGCGCGGTCAGGTGCAAGGCGTGGGGTTCCGCGTCTTCGTCCACGCCCGGGCCGGGGCGCTCGGATTGACGGGGTTCGTGCGGAACCTGCGCGATGGTCGGGTCGAGGCCGCGGTGGAGGGGCCGCGCGCGGCCGTGGAGGCGCTGATCGAGGCGGTCCGGCGGGGACCAGCGGGCGCGCGGGTCGCCGGGGTGGACGTGCGGTGGGAGCCGCCGCGCGGAGAGGTGGGCTTCCGCATCAGGGTGGACGGCGATGCCTGAACCCGCGACCGTGGCCTCGCTCGCCGACTACGTCGCCGCGCGGGCGCCGCTGGTCGAGCGCGCGCTCGACGAGGCGCTGCCGGGGCCCGAGGTGCTGCCCGCGCCGCTGCACCAGGCGATGCGCTACAGCCTGTTCGCCGGCGGCAAACGCGTGCGGCCGCTGCTCGTGTTGGCCTCCGCCGAGCTGACCGGCGCGCCGCCGGAGCGCGTCTTGCCCACCGCGTGCGCGGTCGAGCTCATCCACACGTACTCGCTCATCCACGACGACCTGCCGTCCATGGACGACTCCGCGACGCGGCGCAACCAGCCGACCTGCCATGTGGCCTTCGGCGAGGCGATCGCGGTGCTGGCGGGCGACGCGCTGCACGCGCTGGCGTTCGAGCTCATCGCCCGCAACGCGGGCCTGGTGGGCGCAGAGCGCGCGGTGCGCGCGCTCGGGGAGATCGCGTCGGCGATCGGCACGCAGGGTATGGTGGGTGGGCAGGTGCTCGACCTGCTGGCCGAGGGCCGGTCCTCGCTCGCGCGGTTCGGCGTCTGGCCGGTTGATCGGCGCGAGGGGGTTCGGCAGATCCACCGGTGGAAGACCGCTGCGCTCATCCGTGCCTGCGTCCGGTCGGGTGCGCATCTGGCTGGGGCCGGACCGGCGGAGCTCGAGCGGCTTACCGCCTACGGCGAAGAACTCGGGGTGGCGTTCCAGATCATCGACGACGTGCTCGACGAGGTGGGATCCGCCGAGGCCCTCGGCAAGGACGCGCGACAGGACGCCGCCTCCTCGAAACTGACCTATCCGGCGGCGTTCGGCGTGGAGGCGTCGCGCGAGGCCGCGCGCGCCCACACTGCCCGGGCCGTCGCGGCACTCGCCGGCTGGGGGCGGGAGGCCGACCTGCTCCGGGAGCTGGCCGGGACGCTGCTGGAGCGGGAGGCCTAGCGTGGTGGTGCGTGTCGGACGGACGGCGGGCGTCCGGACGCGGGCCAGCCGCGTGCGGCTGGACCAGCGGGTGGTGGCGCTGGGCCTGGCGGCGTCGCGCCACCAGGCCGAGGCCGCGATTCGGGCCGGCGAGGTCTACGTGGACGGTGAGCGCCGCGACAAGCCCGGGACCCTCGTCGCCGCAGAGGCGCGCGTGGAGCGCCGGCCGCGCGGCCCCGCCTACGTGAGCCGCGGCGGGGTGAAGCTGGCGGGCGCCCTGGACGCGTTCGGCATCGATCCACGCGGCTTCGTGGCGCTCGACGTGGGCGCCTCGACCGGCGGGTTCACCGACTGCCTGCTGCGGCGCGGCGCCAGCCGGGTGTACGCCGTGGACGTCGGC
>JAVHMA010000001.1:95384-259960 GCA_031081715.1 Armatimonadota bacterium
CGCGGCTTCGTGGCGCTCGACGTGGGCGCCTCGACCGGCGGGTTCACCGACTGCCTGCTGCGGCGCGGCGCCAGCCGGGTGTACGCCGTGGACGTCGGCCGTGGACAACTGCACTGGCGGCTGCGGGCGGACCCGCGGGTGGTCGTCATGGAGGGGCGACACGCGGCGCGCCTGCGGCCCGGGGACCTTCCCGAGGCTGCCGACCTGGCGACCATCGACTGCTCCTTCATCTCCGCGACGCGGTTGCTCGCGCCGGTTGCCGCTTGCGTGCGCCCGGGTGGGCTCCTGCTGGTGCTCGTGAAGCCGCAGTTCGAAGCCGGGCCGAAGGCGGCGCCGCGCGGCGTGGTGCGCGACCCCGCGGTCCACGAGCAGGCGGTGCGGCGCGTGGTGGATGCCGCCCGGGCCCTGGGGCTTGCCGCCGAAGCGGTGGTGGCCTCGCCCCTGCGCGGCCCCGACGGCAACCGGGAGTTCTTCGTGGCCCTCCGCAAGGACGGGTCTCAGCCTGCCGATGATCTGGACGAGCGCATCCGGCGCGCGGTCCGGTCGGAGGGCGGTGGCGCGCCGTGACGCGCGTGGGCATGCTGGTGAACCCGACCCGGCTGGCTGCCAGCCCGCAGGGGCCCGCGCTGCTGCGCGAGGCGCTGGGCGGGTTCGAGGCCCGCGGCGTGGCGGTGCGGCTGAACGGCCCGGGCGCCGCGGCGGTCGGGCGGCCCGAGCTGGCCGCGGACGACGCCGCGCTGCCCGACGGCGCCGACCTGCTCGTCGTGCTCGGAGGCGACGGGACGATTCTGCGCGCGGCCCGGATGGCCGCGGGTCGGGTCGCGGTGCTCGGCGTCAACCTTGGGGGGCTGGGGTTCTTGGCCGATCTCCCGGTCGCGGAGCTCCCGGCCGCGGTGCCGGCGATCACCGACGGCGCGCTTCGGTTCGACGAGCGCACGATGCTTGAGGGCGAGGTGGTGGGAGCCGCCGGGGTGCGGGCGCGTGCGCTGGCCCTCAACGACATGGTCGTGGCGAAGGCGGGCGTCGCCCGCGTGATCCGGATCAGCACGCGGGTGAACGACGAGCATCTGGCGACGTACCCGGCGGACGGGGTCATCGTCGCCACGCCGACCGGCAGCACCGCATACTCGCTGTCGGCCGGCGGGCCGATCATCCACCCGCAGGTGGACGTGATCGTGGTGACGCCGATCTGCCCGCACACCTTTACCGCGCGGCCGGTGGTGGTGGCGGCGACGGCGACCGTGACCGTGGCCGTCGAGCCCAGCGGCGAGGAGGTCTGCCTGAGCGTGGACGGGCAGGAGAGCCACGATCTCCGCGAGGGCGAGCGCGTGGTCATCCGGCAGGCGGCGATCCGGACGCGCCTGGCGCACCTGGGCGCGCCGTCGTTCTACAGCATCCTGCGCACGAAGCTGGGGTGGGGCGAGCGCTAGTGCTGGTCGAGTTGCGCATCCAGGACTTCGCGGTGGTCGAGCAGATCGCCATCGAGTTCGGGTCCGGGCTCAACGTCCTCTCGGGCGAGACCGGCGCCGGCAAGTCCATCATTGTCGACGCGCTGAGCGCGGCCGCCGGCGCCCGCGCGAACAGCGAGGTCGTGCGGACCGGTGCCGTGGCCGCACGCGTGGAGGCGCGGTTCGCACCCAGCGCCGCGCCCGGCGCCGGCCGGTGGCTTCGGGCCCAGGGTCTGGCCGACGACGAGCTGGTAGTGGCGCGGGAGATTGCCGCCGACGGTCGGTCGCGGGCATGGATCAACGGCCGTCCGGTGACCGTGGGGATGCTGCGCGAGCTCGGCGAGCACCTCGTCGAGGTGATCGGGCAGCACGAGGGCACGCGGCTGCTGCGGCCCGCTACGCACCTCGAGCTGCTGGATGCGTTCGCCGGCGCCCCGGCGCTGGCGCTGCGCGACGAGGTCGCCGCGGGCGTCGCGCGCCGGGCCGCGCTGCTGGCCGAGCGGGAGGCCCTGGCCGCGGGTGAGCGCGACCGGCAGCGCCGCGTGGAGCTGTTGCGCCACCAGGTGGCCGAGATCGACGCCGCGCGCCTGCGAGCGGGCGAGGAGGCCGAGCTCCAGGCCCGGCGTGCGCGACTGGTGCACGCCGGCCGGCTGGCCGGTGCCGCGGCGGCCGCCTATGCCGCGCTCTACGAGCGGGACGACGGCGCCGCGGTGGACCGTCTGGGCCAGGCGCGCGCCGCGCTGCGCGAGGCCGCGGGGCTCGATCCGGCGCTCTCGGCCGCAGCCGAGCAGGTGGACGCCCTCGCCGACGCCCTGGCCGAGGTGGCCCGGGTGCTGGCCGCCTACCGTGACCGCATCGAGGCGCAGCCGGACGAGCTGGAGGCCACAGAGGAGCGCCTGGCGCAGCTCGCGGCGCTCCGGCGGAAGTACGGGGGCACGCTGGAGGAGGTGGCCGCCGCGCGAGACGCCGCTGCCGCCGAGCTCGCGCGCCTGGAAGGCAGCGACGAGCGGCTCGCGGCGATCGCCGGCGAGCTCGCCGAGCTGGAACATACGCTCGCCGCGCAGTGCGCGCGGCTGGCGGCGCTGCGCGAGGCGGCCGCGCGCCGCCTGGAGGCCGGGGTCGGCCGGGAGCTCGAGGCGCTCGAGTTGCGGCGCGCGCGGTTCACTGTCGCCTTGACGCGCGAGGCCGATGCCGCCGGCCTGGTCATCGGCGGGGAGCGCGTGGCGGTCCGGCCGTCCGGGGTGGACCGCGCGGAGTTCCTGTTCGCCCCCAATCCCGGTGAGGAGGCGCGCCCGCTGGCGAAGATCGCCTCGGGCGGCGAGCTCGCGCGCGTGGCGCTTGCCGTGCGCCACGTGCTTGCCGCGGCGGGCGAGGTGCCGGTGATGGTCTGCGACGAGGTGGACGCCGGGATCGGCGCGCGCACCGCCGGCGCCGTGGGCGCGCTGCTGACGGGCGCGGCCCAGGGCCGGCAGGTGCTCTGCGTGACGCACCTCGCGCAGATCGCCAGCCTGGCCGACCGCCACTTCTGGGTCGCCAAGGACGTCGTGCGCGGACGAACGCAGGTGCGGGTCCGGCCGCTGGACGGCCGCGAGCGCGTGGAGGAGATCGCGCGGATGATCTCGGGCAAGCTGCCCACCCCGGTGGCCCGCGAGTACGCGGTCGAGCTGCTCGAGCAGGCGCGGCGCCGCCGCGGGGCGGCGCGGGCCGACAGCATCGCAGGAGGGATGAGGTGACCAAGTACATCTTCGTGACCGGCGGGGTGGCCTCCGCACTGGGCAAGGGGATCACCTCCGCGTCTATCGGGCGACTGCTCAAGAGCCGCGGGCTGCGCGTGACGCTGCTTAAGTTCGACCCCTACGTGAACGTGGACGCCGGCACCATGAACCCCCACCAGCACGGAGAGGTCTTCGTCACGGACGACGGCGCCGAGACCGACATGGACCTGGGCCACTACGAGCGGTTCATCGACGAGAACCTGACCCGCGCCAACAACACAACCACGGGCAAGATCTACAACGCGGTGATCGCGCGCGAGCGGCGCGGCGAGTACCTAGGCGGCACGGTGCAGGTCATCCCCCACGTCACCAACGAGATCAAGGACGAGATCCGCGCGCTCGCCCGTTCGAGCGGGGCCGACGTGGTCATCACCGAGGTGGGCGGCACCGTCGGCGACATCGAGGGGTTGCCGTTCCTGGAGGCGATCCGGCAGTTCCGCCGGTCGGTGGGCGAGCAGCACGTGATGTACGTCCACGTCTCGCTGGTGCCGTTCCTCCGGGCGGCCGGCGAGCTGAAGACCAAGCCGACCCAGCACTCGGTGAAGGAGCTGCGGAGCATCGGCATCCAGCCCGACGTCATCGTCTGCCGGACCGAGCGGCCGCTCGGCCGGACCGTGAAGGAGAAGATCGCCCTGTTCTGCGACGTGGAGCCGGACGCCGTGGTCCAGGCGCTGGACGCCCGGACGATCTACGAGGTGCCGCTGATCCTCGAGGAGGAGGGGCTGGGCCAGATCATCCTGCGCCGGCTGGCGCTGGACCACCTGCCGCCGCCGGATCTGACGGAGTGGCAGGGCATCGTCGAGCGCCTGCTGCGTCCGCGGGCCCGCGTCCGGGTCGCGCTCGTGGGCAAGTACATGGGCGTCGAGGACTCCTACGTCAGCATCGTCGAGGCCCTGCACCACGGGGGCGTGGCGCACGACTGCGGCGTGGAGGTTGTCAAGATCGACTCCGAGGCGATCGAGCGCTGGGACGCGACGGAGCTGGAGGCCAGCCTGGCGCCGTTCCACGGCATCCTCGTGTGCCCCGGGTTCGGCGCGCGGGGGGTGGAGGGCAAGGTCCGCGCCATTCGGTATGCGCGCGAGCGGCAGGTGCCGTTCCTGGGCATTTGCTACGGCATGCAGTGGGCCGTGGTCGAGTTCGCGCGCCATGTGTGCGGGCTAGGGGGTGCCAACACCACCGAGGTGGACCCGGCCACGCCGCACCCGGTCATCTCCCTGCTGGCCGAGCAGCGCCGGGTCGAGGACAAGGGCGGGACGATGCGGCTCGGTCGCTACCCCTGCCGCCTGGCGCCGGGCTCGAAAGCGATCGAGGCGTACGGCACCCCGGAGGTCGGGGAGCGGCACCGCCACCGCTACGAGCTCAACAACGCCTACCGCCCCGTGCTGGAGGCGCACGGTATGCGTGTGACCGGCGTCTACCCGGATCAAGACCTGGTGGAGGTCGTGGAGCTGCCGGCCCACCCATGGTTCGTGGGCACGCAGTTCCACGGCGAGTATCGGTCGCGGCCCAACCGGCCGCATCCCCTGTACCGGGCGTTCGTGGCCGCGGCGCTGCGGCGCGCGGCGGTCACGGTGGCACAACCGCCGCAGTGAGGACGAGGAGGTCAGGGCGATGAGCGGCGCGGTCTACGTCAACGGGCGGATCACCACCCGGGAGGAGGCGGCCGTCCCGGTCTACGACCACGGCTACCTGTACGGCGACGGCATCTTCGAGGGCATCCGCGTCTACGGGGGGCGAATCTTCAAGCTCGAGGAGCACCTGGACCGGCTCTACGAGTCCGCCCGGCACATCCTGCTGGAGATTCCGCTCGCGCGCGACGAGATGCGCCGCGCGATCCTCGAGACCGTGCGTGCCAGCGGACTGCGCGACGCCTACATCCGGCCGGTCGTCAGCCGCGGCCCGGGCGACCTGGGCCTCGATCCGCGCAAATGCGCGCGGCCCACCGTGGTCATCATCGTGGACGCCATCCAGCTCTACCCGGCCGAGGCCTACGCGCGCGGGCTGCGCCTGATCACCGCGGCGGTCCGCAGGCCCGCGCCAGACGCGTTGGACGGCCGCATCAAGTCGCTCAACTACCTGAACAACATCCTGGCGCGCATCGAGGCCAACCGCGCGGGTGCCGACGAGGCGCTGCTGCTCACGCGCGACGGGTACGTGTGCGAGTGCAGCGCGGACAACCTGTTCGTGGTGACGCGCGGCGAGGTGTGGACCCCCCCGCCTCACCTGGGGCTGCTGCGCGGCGTCACCCGCGACACGGTGCTCGCGCTGGCGCGCGAGGCCGGGCTGCCCGCCGCCGAGCGCGTCTTCACGCTCCACGACGTCTACACGGCGGACGAGTGCTTTCTCACGGGGACGGGCGCCGAGGTGGGCCCGGTGGTGGAGGTGGACGGCCGCCGTATCGGCGACGGCCGCCCCGGCCCGGTCACGGCGCGGCTCGTCGCCGCCTTTCGCGCGCTGGCCCAGACCACCGGCACGCCCGTCTACGTCGAGGACCCGGCGGCGGGCCGGCGGTGAGCGTCGAGCCCACCGTCGCCTCACGCCTGATCTTCCGCGGGCGCGCGATCGCGCTGCGCGTGGACGAGGTCCGGTTGCCCAGCGGCCGGGCAGCCTCGCGCGAGATCGTCGAGCACCCGGGCGCCGCGGCGGTCGTCCCGCTGACGGACGACGACCACGTGGTGATGGTTCGGCAACCGCGCAAGGCGCTCGAGCGGGAGCTGCTCGAGATTCCGGCCGGGACCCTGGAGCCGGGCGAGGCGCCGCTCGTCTGCGCCCACCGCGAGCTCGCCGAGGAGACGGGCCTGCGCGCGGACGAGATGACGCCGCTGCTGACCTTTGCACCCTCGCCCGGGATCTTGACCGAGGAGATCACCATCTTCGTCGCCCGCGGGCTGCGCGCCGATCCCGGCGCGGCGCCCGAAGCCGAAGAGGAGGGGCTGCGCGTGGAGCGCGTGCCGCTGTCGGCGGTGCCGGCGCTGATCAACGCCGGCGACATCCGCGACGCGAAATCCCTGATTGGGCTGCTGCTCCTGCGCTGGCGCTAGGGCGCGGGAGGCGATCGTGCGACGGCAGGACAGCCCCCCGCAGGCCCGCGCCGCGCTCCCTGCGGCGCTCGCCGAGGCGATCGAGGGCTTCCTGGTCCATGTGCTCGCCGAGCGCGGGCTCGCCCGGCACACCGCCGGTGCCTATGGCCGCGATTTGGCCGACTTCGCGGCGTTTGCGGCCCGGCGCGGCGTGCGGGGACCGCGCGATCTGCGCCGCGCGACGGTCACCCTCTACCTGCTCGCCCTGCGGCGCCGCGGCCTGGCCGCAAGCACCGTGGCGCGCCGGCTCGCGGCCTTGCGGAGCTGGACCCGCTACCTGCTGCGGGAGGACGTCATCGACGACGATCCCGCGCTCGACGTGGCGGTCGCCCGGCGGCCGCGGCGCCTGCCCGGCGTGCTCACGGTGGAGGAAGTCGAGCGCCTGCTGGCGCAGCCGCGCGGCGACGGGC
This sequence comes from Armatimonadota bacterium, assembly GCA_031081715.1. Lineage (GTDB taxonomy): Bacteria > Sysuimicrobiota > Sysuimicrobiia > Sysuimicrobiales > Humicultoraceae > Fervidifonticultor_A > Fervidifonticultor_A tertius. Next base: position 102,098 of record JAVHMA010000001.1, read on the forward strand.
CAGCGGTGTTGCGCGACCGCGCCATTCTCGAGCTGCTCTACGCCGCGGGCCTTCGCGTCGGCGAGCTGGTAGCGCTCGATGTGGGCGACGTCCACCTCGACGTCGAGTACGTGCGCTGCGTGGGCAAGGGGGCGAAGGAGCGGATCGTGCCAATCGGCGCCGCGGCGGTGCGCGCCCTCCAACGGTACCTCGCGCTTGCGCGGCCGGCGCTGGCGCGCCGCCGTGCCACCGCGGCGCTCTTCCTCAACCGGCAGGGCGGCCGGCTGTCGCGTCAGAGCGTCTGGGGGCTGCTGCGGGCGAGCGCGCGGAGCGCCGGTATCCGGAAGCCCGTGGGTCCGCACACGCTGCGCCACTCGTTTGCCACGCACCTGCTGGACGGTGGCGCCGACCTGCGGGCGGTGCAGGAGATGCTCGGCCACGCGAGCGTGGTCACCACGCAGGTCTACACGCACCTGACGCGCTCCCGGCTGCGCGAGGTGTATCGGCGGGCGCATCCGCGCGACCGCATGACGGTCGGGCCGGCCGGCCGGGCGTAACGGTGCGCGCGCTGGTGCTCGTGCTGGACGGCTGCGGCATCGGCGGCGCGCCCGACGCGTTGGCCTACGGCGACGAGGGCAGCGACACCCTGGGCAACACGGCGCGGGCGGTGGGCGGTCTACGGGTGCCCGTGTTGGAGCGGCTCGGGCTCGGAACGCTCGGGACGATCGCTGGCGTGGCGGCGCCGGCCGATCACCTGGCCGCGGCGGGTATCTTACGCCAGCGAGCCGCGGGAAAGGACTCGACCTCGGGGCACTGGGAGCTGGCGGGGGTGGTGCTGACCCGGCCGTTTCCCACCTACCCCGAGGGGTTCCCCCCGGAGCTGATCGTCGCCTTCTCGCGCGCGATCGGCCGGCCGGTGCTGGGCAACATCGCGGCGTCGGGGACCGAGATCATCGCCCGGCTCGGCGCCGAGCACCTGCGGACCGGCGCGCCCATCGTCTACACCTCGGCCGACAGCGTCTTCCAGATCGCGGCCCACGAGGACGTGGTTCCTCCCGAGGTGCTCTACGAATGGTGCCGCGTGGCACGCGACCTGCTGCGGCCGCCGCACGACGTGAGCCGCGTCATCGCGCGGCCGTTCGTGGGCGCGCCTGGCGCGTTCGTGCGCACCGACCGGCGGCGCGACTTCGCCTTGCCCCCGCCGGCGCCCACGGTCCTGGACGCGGTGCGGGACGCTGGGCTGGCCGTGGTCGGGGTCGGAAAGGTCGCCGACCTGTTTGCGGGCCGTGGGGTGACGCACGCCGTGCACACCCACGACGACCTGGACGGTCTGGCCCACACGGTCGAGATCCTGCGCGCGCTCGAGGCCGGGCTGGTGTGGACCACGCTCGTGGACCTGGACACCCGCTACGGCCACCGGAACGATCCCGAGGGCTACGCGCGGCACCTCGCGGCCATCGACGGCCAGCTCGACGGCGTCCTCGGCACCCTGCGGCCCGGCGATGTGATCGTGATCACGGCCGACCATGGGAACGACCCGACGACGCCCAGCACCGATCACGCGCGCGAGCGGGTGCCGCTGCTGGCCTGGCGGCCCGGCATGCGGCCGGGGGTGCGGCTGGGCGTGCGGGATTCGTTCTCGGACGTGGCGGCGACGCTGGCGGACGCGCTCGGCGTGCCGTGGGAGGGCGCGGGGCGCAGCTTCTGGTCCGCGCTGCAGTAGCGGGGGCCGGCCGCAGCGAACTTCCCATGCGGCGCCTGGGGCGCCGGAGGAGGGGGGCATGAGCTGGGCGGCGCGAGCACGCGAGGCCGCGGCCGCGGTGCGGCGGCAGGCCGGCCGGACGCCGGAGGTCGCGATCATCCTGGGCTCGGGGCTGTCGGCGCTGGCGGAGCACGTGACGGCGGACGCGCAGATCCCCTACGGGGCGATCCCGCACTTCCCGGTGGGTCACGTGGAGGGCCATCCCGGCCGGCTGGTGATCGGCACCCTCGAGGGCCGCCCGGTCGCGGTCATGCAGGGCCGGGTCCACTACTACGAGGGCTACTCGCTCGCCGAGGTGGTCTTCCCGGTGCGCGTCTTCCACGCGCTTGGCGCGCGGCTGCTGATCGTGACCAACGCCGCGGGCGGACTCAACCGGCTGTTCCGTGCGGGCGAGCTCATGGTGATCACCGACCACATCAACTTCATGGGGAGCAACCCGTTGATCGGGCCGAACGAGGAGGCGCTGGGGCCCCGGTTCCCGGACATGGTGGATGCCTACGATCCCGCGCTCGTCCAGCACGCGGAGACGGTGGCGCTGGGCGAGGGCATCGTGCTGCGCAAGGGCGTCTACGTGGCGGTGAGCGGGCCGTCCTACGAGACCCCGGCCGAGCTGCGCATGATGGCGCGCTGGGGCGCCGACGCCGTGGGCATGTCCACCGCGCACGAGGTGATCGCGGCGCGTCACCTGGGGATGCGGGTGCTGGGCCTCTCGGCGATTACCGACATGGCGACCGGCGAGGCGCCCGCGCACGTCACCCACGAGGACGTGATCGCCACGGCGCGGCGGATCGAGCCGGCGTTCGTGCGGCTCATGCGCCGGATCGTGGCGACGCTGCCGGGGGCATGACGGCGGTGTCGTTGCTCCGCCCCGCCGAGCTCATCGCCCGCAAGCGCGACGGCGGCGAACTGAGCGCCGAGGAGATCGATGCGCTGGTCGCCGGCTACGTCGCCGACCGCATCCCGGACTACCAGGTGGCCGCGTTCTTGATGGCGGTGTACTTCCGGGGGTTGTCGGCCGACGAACTGGCGGCGCTCACCGATGCCATGGTGCGCTCCGGGGAGACGATCGACCTGGGGCCGCTGGCGGCGCGGGCCGTGGACAAACACAGCAGTGGCGGGGTCGGCGACAAGACCTCGCTCGTCCTGGTGCCGCTGGTGGCGTCCGCGGGCGTGCCCGTGCCGAAGCTCTCGGGCCGCGGGCTGGGCCACACGGGCGGCACGCTCGACAAGCTTGAGGCGATCCCGGGCCTGCGCACCGCGCTCGACCACAGGGCGTTCCTGGCCCAGGTCGAGCGGATCGGCTGCGCGATCGCCGCGCAGACCGCGCGTCTGGTGCCGGCCGACGCGCGGCTCTATGCGCTGCGCGACGTGACCGGGACGGTGGAGAGCATCCCGCTCATCGCCGCCAGCATCATGTCGAAGAAGCTGGCCGGAGGCGCCCGGAGCATCCTGCTCGACGTGAAGTGCGGCCGCGGGGCGTTCATGAAGACCGAGGAGGCTGCGCGCGCGCTCGCGGCCCAGATGCTCGCGATCGGCCGGCGCGCGGGCCGCCGCACGACCGCGGTCGTCAGCGGCATGGATGCGCCGCTGGGGCGGGCGGTCGGGAACGCGCTCGAGGTGGCCGAGGCCATCGACACGCTGCGCGGCGCCGGGCCGCCGGACCTGACCGAGCTGTGCCTGACGCTCGGCGGCGTCATGCTGGTGCTCGGCGGCGCGGCGCCCACGCCTGAGGCCGGCCGAGCCGAGCTCCGGCGGCGGCTGGCGCAGGGGCAGGCGCTCGAGCGGTTCCAGGCGATGGTGGCCGCGCAGGGCGGCGACCCGGCCGCCGTCGAGCGGCCGGAGCGGCTGCCCCGGGCGCCGGTGCAGGCCGCGGTACCGGCGCCCCGCGGCGGGGTGGTGGTGGCCATCGACGCAACCGCGGTCGGGCTCGCGGCGATGCGCCTGGGCGCCGGGCGCGCGACAAAGGAGGAGGCGATCGATCCGGCCGTGGGCGTGGTGATCGAGCGGCCGGTCGGGGTCGAGGTCGATCGGGGCGAGGCCCTGGCGGTCGTGCACGCGCGCGACGAGCGCGCCGCGGCCGCGGCGGCGGCCGAGGTCGCGGCGGCGGTCGCGATCGGCGAGGCCGCCGCGCCGCAGCAACTGATCCGCGCCGTCCTCGACTGAGCCGAGCGGCGGCGGGAGGAGGAGTCGATGATCCGGCGGGTAGGGGTGGTCGGGTGCGGGTTGATGGGATCGGGGATCGCCGAGGTGGTGGCACGCGCCGGCTACGACGTCGTCGTGCGCGAGCTGTCCGCGGAGCTGCTGGAGCGCGGGCTCGGCCGCATCGACGCCTCGATGCGGCGCGCGGTGGAGCGCGGCAAGCTCGACGAGGCCGCGCGCGACGCGGCCCGCGCCCGGATCCGCGGGACGACCGCGCTCGAGGACCTGGCGGGCGTAGACCTGGTCATAGAGGCGGTCATCGAACGGATGGACGAGAAGAAGGCCGTGCTCGGCGCCCTCGACCGCATCGTGGCGCCCGGGGTCGTCCTGGCGAGCAACACCTCGTCGTTGTCCATCACCGAGATGGCGGCCGCCACGCGCCGGCCCGACCGGGTGGTCGGGCTGCACTTTTTCAACCCGGTTCCGGTCATGCCGCTCGTGGAGATCGTCCGCGGCCTGGCCACCGCCGAGGAGGTGGTGGCCGCGATGCGTGAGTTCGCCGGCCGGCTGGGCAAGACCGTCGTGGTGGCCAGGGACACGCCGGGGTTCATCGTCAACCGGCTGCTGATCCCCTACCTGCTGGATGCCATCCGCGTGCTGGAGCTCGGCGTGGCCAGCCGCGAGGACATCGACACGGCGATCACCCTCGGGCTGGGGCACCCCATGGGGCCGCTGACGCTGCTGGACTTCGTCGGGCTGGACACGACGTATTACATCGCGGAGGCGATGTTCCAGGAGTTCAAAGACAGCCGCTACGCGCCGCCGCCGCTGCTGAAACAGATGGTCCTGGCAGGTTGGTGGGGGCGGAAGAGCGGCCGCGGCTTCTACGAGTACGGGTAGGCTGCACACAGGAGCGGGACATGCGGCAGTGGTGGGTGAGCAGCTTGCTGGTCGTGGCGGCCGCGGCCGTGGCGGCGTCAGCCGCGGCGCTGCCCGGGATTCCCAATCCCAAGGTGGACGCTGAAGCGCCCGAGATCGGCCGTTACGGCGGCACGCTGGTGGACGCCCAGTCCAGCGAGCCGCGGACTTTCAATCCAGTGATCTACACGGACACCGGCACCGGCGGCATCCTGGCGCCGATCTTTGACGGTCTGGTCGAGACGAACTACCTGACCGGCGAGATCGAGCCCGCGCTCGCTGAGTCGTGGACGGTGAGCGCCGACCGCCGTACCTGGACGTTCACGCTGCGCGAGGGGGTGCAGTGGTCGGACGGCAGGCCGCTGGGGATCGACGACGTGCTCTTCAGCCTCCAGGCGATCTTCACCGATGGCGTTCAGAGCACGACGCGCGACCTGCTCACCTTCGACGGCAAGCCGTTGCGGTGGCGCCGTGTGGACGACCGGCGCATCGCGCTCACCACCGAGGAGCCGCAGGGGTTGTTCCTGCGGTTCGCGAGCGGGGTCGTGATCATTCCCCGGCACCGGCTCGGCGCGGCGCTGGCGCGGGGCGGGAGGGCGTTCAACACGGCGTGGAGCCTGAACACCCCGCCCGCCGAGATCGTGGGGACCGGGCCGTTCATCATGGAGTCTTACGTTGCCGGCCAGCGGGTGACGTACCGGCGCAATCCCCGGTTCTGGCGGGTGGACCGCGCGGGTAACCGTCTCCCGTATCTCGAGCGGTACGTCGTGCAGTTCGTGGCGAACCTGGACGCCGAGCGGCTCAAGTTCCTCTCGCGCGAGATCGACCTCTACAGCGCCCGGCCGCGCGAGTACGCCGAGCTCAAGCGGGGCGAGGCGGCGGGAAACTACACGGTCTACGACGGGCCGGAGACCTTCTCGATGGAGTACCTGGTCTTCAACCAGAACCCGCGCGGGCTGCGGCCGCCGAAGCTCGCCTGGTTCCAGGACGTACGGTTCCGGCGCGCCATCAGCCATGCCATCGACCGCGACGCGATCGTCCGCCAGGTGTACGCCGGCCGTGCGACGCCGGCGTGGAGCCCGGTCAGCGTCGGCGACCGACGCTACCACAACCCGAACGTCACCCGCTATCCGTTCGACCTGGCGCGGGCCGAGGCGCTGCTGCGCGAGGCCGGATTCCGCCGGCAGGGGACCGTGATGCGTGACGCGGCCGGGAACCCGGTGGAGTTCGAGATGGCGACCGTGGCGCAGAACCCTGACTGGCAGGCGATCGGGAACCTGGTGCGGCAGGATCTGGCGCGGCTCGGCATCCGGGCGATCCTGACGCCCGAGGCGTTCGCGAGCCTGGTGACGAAGCTGGACAACACCTTCCGGTGGGACGCGATCATCATCGGGCTCACCGGCGACCTGGAGCCAGGCACCGCGCGCACGTACTGGATGAGCTCCGGGGCGCTGCACGACTGGAACCCCCGCCAGACGCGGCCCGCCACGGCCTGGGAGGCCGAGATCGACGACATCTTCGAGCGCGTCGCGCGGGAGTTCGACCCCGGGCGCCGGCGGGCGCTCTACTTCCGGTGGCAGCAGATCGTCTCGGAGCAGGCCCCCGTGCTATTCTTCACCAACCCGAAGACGCAGCCCGCGGTGCGCAACACGCTGGGAAACACGCGGCTCGGGCTCCAGGGGGCCACGGGCCGCCTGCACTCGCGCTACTACCGGCGCTGAGGGGGCCGGCGTCCGGCGCCGGCCGCCCCGCGGGCCCCTTGCGGGCTGCGGGGCCATGCGCTATGCTGCGCGACGAAGGGGAGTAGCCGCAGGCCGTGCCTGCCCGCCGGATCGTCAACACGGTCGCGCGACCCGGTCCGGCGACCCCAGAGGCGAGACCTTCGCTGTCCAGTCGGGACGACGGCGGCCTCGCCTTCTTCGTGCTCGCCGCCGGCTCCCGAAGGGGAGGGGTCCTGGGATGCCCGAGACCGTCGGGACGCCGCTATTGTGGGGCGCCTTCACGCTGTTCATCCTCGCGTTGCTCGCGCTCGACCTGGGCCTGCACCGACGGGCGCACGTCATCGGGACGCGGGAGGCCCTCGGCTGGAGCGTCTTCTGGATCACGCTCGCGCTCGCGTTCAACGTGCTCGTGTATCGATGGTTCGGCGCGGATCGGGCGCTGGAGTTCCTGACCGGCTACCTGATCGAGAAGGCGCTGTCCGTGGACAACGTCTTCGTCTTCCTCGTCGTCTTTTCGTACTTCGCCGTCCCCGCCGCCTACCAGCACCGGGTGCTATTCTGGGGCGTGCTCGGGGCCATCGTGTTCCGGGTGACATTCATCCTCGCCGGCGCCGCGCTGCTCAAGGCCTTCCACTGGATCGTCTACGCGTTCGGGGCGTTGCTGGTCTACACCGGCCTGCGGCTGGTGACCCAGCAGGGCGAACACGTCCATCCCGAGCGCAACCCGGCCCTGCGGCTGGTACGCCGGATCTTCCCGGTCACCCCCGATTACCGGGAGGCGCGGTTCTTCGTGCGCGACGGGAGCCGGCTCTTGGCCACGCCGCTCCTGCTCGTGCTGGCGGTCGTCGAGGCCACGGACATCGTCTTCGCCGTGGACTCCATTCCCGCGATCTTCGCGGTGACCAAGGACCCCTTCATCGTCTACACCTCGAACATCTTCGCCATCCTCGGTCTCCGGGCGCTGTTCTTCCTGCTCGCCGGCGTCATCACCCGCTTCCACCATCTCAAGTACGGGCTGGGCCTCGTGCTGGGCTTCGTCGGGGTGAAGATGCTCGCGAGCGACGTCGTGAGCGTGCCGATCGGGCTGTCGCTTGCCGTCGTCGTGGCGCTGATCGGCGGGTCGGTGGTCGCCTCGCTCGTGTGGCCGAGCGAGCGATCGCCGGAGACATCCCCCGAGGCGTCCGGCGCGTCGCCACTGACGATGGGGCCCGCGGACGCGGAGGATTGACCGATCCGCCTACCGGGTCGCCACGGCGGGGCTCAGGGCCGGAGCAGGCCGGGCGTGAGCGGCCGCGCGCTCGCCGCATGGCGGGCTGCGGCCTCGGTCTCCAGCGCCACGCGCTCCGTGGCCGGGGCGATCAGCAGCACCGACTCCTCCGGGATGGCGATGAGCGGGTCGGCGACGTCGGGTGGGATGACCAGCTCCGGGACCAGGACGCGCGTGGCGTCGAGCCCGTCGAGGTGCTCGTAGCGGCGCCGGGGACCGCCGATCTCGTCAACGAGGTGGCGCGTCTGCGCACGGAGGTTCGCCAGGGCGCGCGCGTGCAGGCCGTCCGGGTCCAGCCGCCAAGCCTCGAGGGCGGCCCGCGTCACCGCGGTCCACTGGTGTACGCCGGCGATGATGTAGGTGACCGCGAGGCCCGCGGGGCCTTCGCGCCAGACCAGCCGCTGCGGAGGCGGATAGCCTTCGAAGACCTCGACGTACGCCCGCGGCCGCAGCTGCGGCAGGAGCCGGTCCGCGACGAGCGCGAGCGGGGGGGCCTGGGGCGCGGGCACACGGGCCCGAAGGTCCGCCAGCACCTGCGCGAACCACGCGTCGTCGGCGACCCCGCGCGGGCGGCGTCGTGCCAGCGCGGCGAGGTCTATCAGCACCTCGGCGCCCAGCACCCGCGCGCGTAGCCCGGCGTCGGTGGGCTCCACCTCGAGCTCGGGCGCGGTTGCGGCGAGATAGGCGGCCAGGCGCTCGCGCAGCTCCGCGAAGCGCCGGTAGGACCGCGCGACCGCGGCGATCGCCAGCGACGCGGCCAACACGGCGAGGACGATGACGGTCTCCGCCACCAGGACTCCACTATACCAGGAGTGGAGGGGCGGACCGCGCGCGCGCAGAACTACCGGACGAACCCTCGCGAGGGCCGCATGCCGGTTGTCCTGACCGACGAGCACCGCATGATCCAGACCACGGTCCGGGAGTTCGCTGCCCGCGAGCTCCTGCCGATCGCGGCCGAGCTCGATCAGACGGCGCGGTTTCCCGCCGAGGCGCTCGCGCGGGCCGCGGCGCTGGGCCTGATGGGGATGATGGTCCCCGAGGCGTACGGCGGCGCCGGGCTCGACCCGCTGGCCTATGCGATCGCGCAGGAGGAGCTCGCCCGCGCCTCGGCCGGCTTCCAGACGATCGTCACGGTGAACAACTCGCTCGTTTGCGATCCGATCGTGCGGTGGGGCACGGACGAGCAGAAGCACCGCTACCTGCCTGACCTGGCCTCGGGCCGGCGGCTGGGGTGCTACTGCCTGACCGAGCCGGCCGCCGGCTCCGACGCGATGGCGCTGCGGACGACCGCGGTCCTCCGTGGTGACGAGTGGGTGCTTACGGGCACGAAGCTCTTCGTCACCAACGGGGTGGAGGCCGACCTCTGCGTGGTCTACGCGCGGTCGGAGGACGCCCCGGGCGCCCGCGGCATCTCCGCCTTTCTGGTGGAGAAGGCGTTTCCGGGCGTCAGCGTGGGCAAGGTAGAGAAAAAGCTCGGTATCCGGTGCTCGTCGACGGCGGAGCTCATCTTTGACGGCTGCCGCGTTCCGGCGGACAACCTGCTCGGGGGGCGCGGGGAGGGTGGCCGCATCGCACTCGCCACGCTGGCCGGCGGTCGTATCGGCATCGCGGCGCAGGCGCTCGGCATCGCGCGTGCCTGCCTCGAGGAGACGACAGCGTACGTCGGCGAGCGGGTGCAGTTCGGCGCCCCCGTCGCGAGCTTCCAGGCCGTCCGCTGGGCGATCGCAGACATCGCGACCCGCTTGGAAGCCGCGCGGCTGCTCACGTGGCGCGCGGCGGTCCGGTGGGGCACGGGTGAGCTGCAACCGGCCGAGGCGGCCATGGCGAAGCTCGCCGCTTCGGAAACGGCGATGTTCGCCGCGCACAAGGCCGTGCAGCTCTTCGGCGGGTACGGTTACACCCAGGACTACCCCGTGGAGCGCTACTTCCGCGACGCCAAGATTACCGAGATCTACGAGGGCACGTCCGAGATTCAGCGCCTGGTTATCGCGCGCCACCTGCTGCGCAGCGCCTGAGGGAGCCTCCGTGGACGTCGTCGTCTGCCTCAAACAGGTCGTGGACCCTGAGTTACCCGCGCGCGATTTTGCGATCGACCCGCGGTCGCGACGCCAGGCGCGCGAGGGGCGGACGCTCGTGATCTCCACCTACGACGAGCACGCGCTCGAGGTGGCGCTCCGGCTGAAGGAGCAGACGGGCGGCAAGGTCACGACCCTGGCCGTCGGCCCGCAGGCGGCGCTCGGTGAGGCGGTCCGCAAGGCGCTGGCGATGGGTGCCGACGAGGCTCTGGTGGTTGACGAACCACGGGCGCCCGAGTGGCTGGGCGCGGAGGTCGCCCCTGTGCTCGCGGCCGCGATCCGGCGCATCGGCCCCGTGGATCTGGTGCTCGCCGGGTGCGAGTCGGCGGATTGGGTCGAGCGGGTCGTGGCCCCGCTTTTGGCCGAGGCCCTCGGCGCCGCGTGCGTCACCTTCGCGGCGCGGGTGGAGCCCGCCGACGGCGGCGTGCTGGTGCGCCGCATGGCCGATGACGGTGTGCACCATGTGGCGGCGCGCCTGCCCGCCGTGGTCTCGGTGGCGAGCGACGACGCCAACAAGCCGCGGCTCCCGAAAGTCAAGGACATCGTCGCCGCCAGGCGCAAGCCGGTGACGGTGGTCGCGACCGCCGACCTGGAGGTAGACCCGGCGTGGCGGCTTCCGGCCCCGGAGGTGCGCGGGGTGACGGTCCCGCCGCGCACGGGCACGTGCGAGATGCTCGGCGGTGAGCCGGCCGAGCAGGTGGAGGCGCTCGTGCGGCGCCTGCGCGACCTCAAACTGCTCTAAGGAGACGCAGATGGCGGGCACCCTGGTGGTCGCGACCGCGCTGGACGGCACGCTGGCCCGCTCGGCGCTCGAGCTCCTGGGCGGCGCGCGGAGCCTGGACGCCGCGCTGGGCGGCGGGGTCGCGGCTGCGCTGATCGGGCACGGCTTGGGCCTGGTTGAGGCCGCGGAGATCCTGACCCGGCACGGCGCCACGCGGGTCTACCGCGCCGCGCATCCGGCGCTGACCGCAGGCCAGACCGATGCGGTGCTCGCCGCGGTCGCAGGCGTCGTCCGGCGCACCGCGCCGGCGGTGGTCCTGGTGGCCGCCGACACCGTGGGGCGGGAGCTCGCACCACGACTGGCGTACCGCATGCGTGCCGGGTTGCTGACCGAGTGCGTCTCGCTGGGCGCCGACGGCGAGGCCATTGTCGCGACCCGGCAGGTCTACGGCGGCCGGGCTATTGCAACACTCGCGATGTCGTCGCGCCCCGTGGTCATTTCGGTGAAGCCGCGGGCCCTGGACGCCGCGGCCGCCGACGGGACCGGCACGGTGGAGGACGTTGCGGTCGCGATCGACGAGGCTGCGCTGCCGACTCGCGTGCAGGAGGTGGTGCGCGAGCAGGCCGAGCGCGGGCTCGACGACGCCCGGATCGTCGTCGGGGGCGGCCGGGGGCTCGGCGGCCCAGAGGGATTCAAGATCATCGCGGCCCTGGCCGACGCGCTGGGCGGCGCGGTGGGCGCCTCGCGGCCGCCGGCCGACGCGGGCTGGGTGCCTATCACCTGGCAGATCGGGCAGACGGGGAAGACGATCCGGCCGGCGCTCTACATCGCGGTGGGCATCTCGGGCGCCACCCAGCACGTCGCCGGGGTCTCCGGGGCGCGGACGATCGTGGCGATCAACCGCGACCCCGAGGCGCCGATCTTCTCGCTCGCGCACCTGGGCATCGTCGGCGACTACCGGGAGATCGTGCCGCTGCTCACCGCGCGGATCGCGGCGCAGAGGGGCGGCTAGCGGTGGAGGTCACCTGGCTGCGCGGCGCGGCCGTGCTCGCGCTGCTCGCGATCGCCGGCGTGGTCGCCGGACGCAAGCTCCTGGTGGTCTATCGCGTGATCCGTCTGGGCGGCGGTCCGGTCCCGCTACAGTCGCCCGGACGGGCGCTGCGCGAGCTCGCGGTCCAGGTGCTCGGCCACCGGAAGGTGCTGCGGCGGCCGTTTGCAGGCCTGCTCCATCTCTGCATCTTCTGGGGCTTCCTCGTCCTCTTCTCGACGATCATCCAGGCCTTCGGGGAGGCATTCGTGCCCGGCTGGACGCTTCCGGTGCTCGGCAGCCGGCCGTGGTTCGCGCTTCTGCAAGATGTCTTCATCGTGATCGTGCTCGCGGGCGTCGCGATGGCGCTGTGGCTGCGTCTGGTGGTGCGGCCGCCGCGCCTGGCCCGGCAGGATCAGGCCGGCGCATTGCTGATCCTGGGGCTCATCAGCGGCATCATGGTGACACTCGTGGTCTCGCGTGCCGCGGCGATCCGGCTTGACGCGCCGGCGTGGGCTGCAGGCGCCGTGGTGTCTGGGGCCGTTGGCGGCTGGCTAGCCGGCCTGCCGCGTCCGGCGCTGCACGCGGTCTTCGAGGCCGCGTGGTGGCTGCACCTGGGGATCGTCCTCTACTTCCTGACCTGGATCCCCGAGGGCAAGCACCTGCACCTCCTGACGCTGGTGCCCAATGTCGCGCTGCGCAAGGCCCGACCGCGCGGGGCGCTCGCGCCGGTGGACGTGGAGGCCGCCGACCGGCTGGGCGCCTCGGCGGCGACGCACTTCACTTGGAAGGACAATCTGGACGCGTTCGCGTGCATGGAGTGCGGCCGGTGTGTGGAGGTCTGCCCGGCGAACGTGACCGGCAAGGAGCTGGACCCGCGGCGGCTGCACACGGACCTGCGCCGGCAGCTCGTCGCGGCCGGGGGTGCGCGGCGTGCGGGCGGCGACCCGCAGGTCGCGCCGCGCCTGGTCGGTGAAGTGTTCTCGGAGGCGTTCCTCTGGCAGTGCCTGACCTGCGGCGCCTGCGTTGAGGAGTGTCCGGCGGACAACGACCACATCGACAAGATCGTGGCGATGCGGCGTCACCTCGTGATGGAGGAGGCGCGGGCGCCGGACACCATGGCCGACGCGTTGCGGAGCCTGGAGGCCCGGGGCCATCCGTTCCGCGGCGCGGGCATCGCCCGGACCGCCTGGACCGCCGGGCTGCGCGTCAAGGCGCTGCCCGACGGTGAGCGGGCGGAGTGGCTCCTGTGGGTCGGGTGCGCTGCCGCGCTCAACGAGCGCAACCACGCCCCGCTCCGCGCGCTCGTGCGACTGCTACAGGCGGCGGGCACGGACGTGGCGATCCTCGGCGACGAGGAGACCTGCACCGGGGACCCCGCGCGCCGGATGGGCAACGAGTATCTGTTCCAGATCTTCGCCCGCGCCAACGTGGAGACGCTGGGGCGCTACGGCGTCACCAGGATCGTGACCCCCTGTCCCCACTGCTACAACACGCTCGCGCATGAGTACCCGGCGTTCGGCGGCCGCTACGAGGTGTGGCACCACACCCAGCTCCTCGACCGGCTGGTGGCCGAGGGTCGACTGCGACCGGACCGGCCGGTGGCGGAGACCGTGACGTTCCACGACCCCTGCTACCTGGGCCGGCACAACGGCGAGTACGACGCGCCTCGGCGCGTGCTCGCCGCGATCCCTGGCCTCGGCCGCGTGGAGATGGCTCAGTGCCGGGAGCGCGGATTCTGCTGTGGGGCCGGCGGCGGGCTGTACTGGATGGAGGACCGCGTCGGGGAACGCGTGAGCCACGTCCGCACGCGCCACGCCCTGGCCACCGGGGCCGGCGTGGTCGCCACCGCGTGCCCGTTCTGCATGCTCATGCTCGAGGACGGTGCCGCGGCCACCGAGGCCCGGCTGCGGCCCCACGACGTCGCGGAGCTGCTCGCCCGCAGCGTCGCCGACGGCGACTGAGCGGGACCGGCGGCGTCAGGCCGCGCTCTTGCCGCCGGGTTGCGCGGGCGGGTACACTACGTGGCGATGGCGCGACCGCTCCGCATCCTGCTGGCGAAGCCCGGGCTCGACGGGCACGACCGCGGCATCAAGGTCGTCGCGCGCGCCCTGCGCGATGCCGGGTTCGAGGTGATCTACACCGGGCTGCACCAGACCCCCGAGATGATCGTCGCGGCTGCAGTCCAGGAAGACGTGGACGCGGTGGGGCTATCCATCCTGTCCGGGGCGCACAATACGCTGTTCCCGCGGGTCGTGGCGCTCCTGCGCGAGCGCGGTGCGGGCGACGTGGTCGTCTTCGGGGGCGGGATTATCCCCGACGAGGACGTGCCCGGGCTGCGGGAGGCCGGGATCAGCCAGGTCTTCAGCCCGGGGGCGTCGCTGGAGGAGATCGTGCGCTGGGTGCGGGCGAACGTGCGGCCCCGGGGCGTCCCGGCCTAGGGGCGGCCGACCACCGTCACGCGGAGGGTGATCACGGAGACGCGGCGGTACGAGGCCCGCCTGGAGGCCGGCGACCCGGTCCTGCTGGTCGATCGCAAGCGGCGCTCCTACCTGCTCTGGCTGCGCGAGGGGGGGAGCTACGACCTGCGCGGTGGCCGCGTGGCCCACGACGCGGTGATTGGCCAGCCCGAGGGCGCGACCGTCGAGACCTCACGTGGTGAGCGGCTGCTCGCGTTGCGCCCGACGCTGGCCGACTACGTGCTGTCCATGCCGCGCGGTGCGCAGGTTGTCTACCCGAAGGACCTGGCGCTCATTGTGATGCTCGCCGACATCTACCCGGGGGCGCGCGTCGCCGAGGCTGGGACCGGCTCCGGGGCGCTGACGATGGCCCTGCTGCGCGCGGTCGGGCCGTCGGGGCGTGTGTTTTCCTACGACATCCGCGAAGAGTTCCAGCGCACCGCGGCGCGCAACATCGCGCGCTACCTTGGGGAGGTCGCGACGCTGGAGATGCGGCTGCACGACGTGAGCACCGGGATCCCCGACGCGCCGGTGGACCGGGTGGTGCTCGATCTGCCTGAGCCGTGGCGCGTGGCGGCCGCGGCCGCTGCCGCACTGCGGCCCGGGGGGATCCTGCTGGCCTACGTCCCGACGACCGTGCAGGTGCACCAGGTCGCATCTGCCCTGACGGCGAGCGCGGACTTCGGGCTGGTCGAGACGGTCGAGGCCCTGGTGCGGCCCTGGCACGTGGAGGGCCAGAGCGTGCGCCCGGCGCACCGCATGGTGGCCCACACCGGGTTCCTGGTGACCGCCCGCCGCGTCGTCCCGCCGCCACGGCCGGACCGTCCGGCGCCCGCGCCGGCGGCGGGCTAGGAGGCACGATGGCCAGCGTGGAGGCGTCCACGGTCATCCAGGCGCCGCTGGAGCGGGTGTACGCGCTCGCCAAGGACGTCGAGCGCTTCCCCGAGTTCATGCCGGACCTGGAAAGCGTGACGGTCCTGGAGCGCACGCACGCCGGGACGGTCACCGAGTGGGTGGGCCTGGTGCAGGGGCGCAAGATCCGCTGGGTCGAGGAGGACCACTGGGACGATGGCGCCCACCGGTGTGTCTTCCGGCAGCGCTCGGGCGACTTCACCCGGTACGAGGGCGAATGGCGGTTCGACGCCACCCCGGCGGGTACACAGACCACCATGCGGGTGGAGTTCGAGCTGGACATTCCGCTTGCCGGCCCGCTGTTGAGCAACCTGGTGCGGTTCCTCATGCGCAAGAACTGTGAGAGCATGCTGGCCGCCCTTAAGCGGCAGCTCGAGGAAGTCGCTTGAGAGGGGGATGACCGATGGACCTCTGGATGGCCCCTGCGGTGCGCGCGGCCGCGGCGCGGCTGCTGCGCGGCGAGCGAGGGCAGACCGAGCTGATCATCATCGCGCTGCTGCTGTTTCTGATCTTCCTGGTCTCGACCGGACGCCGGGTCGTGGTACAGTAGCCCGATGGCTCGCTCCCGCGCACGGGAGAGAAAGCCGGCGGGCGCGGGGGGATACTAAAATCTGGGGGCACGGCCCCCCACTGTGTCGGCAGGGAGTGGTGCATGACCCCGCGCATCGCGGCGGCGATTCCTATCGCGCGCCCGCAGATCGGCGAGGAAGAGAAGCGGGAGGTCCTCCAGGTTCTAGAGTCCGGCGGCCTGGTCGCGGGGGCCCGGGTGGCCGCGTTCGAGTCGGCCTTCGCCGGCTACCTGGGGGTGCCGTACGCCGTGGCGACCGCCTCGGGCAGCGCCGCGCTGCAGGTTGCCATCATGGCGCTGGGCGTGGGTCCCGGCGACCGGGTGGTCACGACCCCGTTCACCTTCGCGGCGTCCAGCAATGCCGTCATCCACGCCGGCGCGCAGCCTGTGTTCGTGGACGTGGACCCGGCCACGGGCAACCTGGACCCGGACGCCACGGAGGCGGTGCTGCGTGGCGGCGGCATCCGCGCCATCCTGGTCGTCCACCTCTACGGCCGGCCCGCCGACCTGCCAGCGTTTCGCGCGCTGGCCGACCGCTACGGCGTTCTGCTCATCGAGGACTGCGCCCAGGCGCACGGCGCTGCCGTGGACGGGCGCATGGTGGGCACCGTGGGCGACGCCGCTATTTTTAGCTTCTACCCGACCAAGAACATGACCACGGGCGAGGGCGGCATGGTCACGACCGCCGACGCCGGGGTCGCGCGCCGGGCGCGCCTGCTCGCCGACCCGCGTGGGGACCAGGAGTACGCCTACGAGGTCGTCGGGTTCAACTACCGGATGACCGAGATCGCGGCCGCCATTGGGTTGGTGCAGCTCCGGGCGCTCGAGGCCCGCAACGAGCAGCGCCGCGCCAACGCGCGCTGGCTGGCCGCCGGGCTCGGCGACCTGCCGTGGCTGCGGCTCCCCGAGGAGCCCGCGGCGGTCCGCAGCGTCTACCACCAGTACACGGTCCACGTGCCCGAGGGCCGCGACGCCCTGGCGCGCCACCTGGCCGCCCACGGCGTGGCCAGCCGCGTCTACTACCCCAGCCTAGTCCCGCACACGCCCGCCTACCGACGCCTCGGGTTCGCCGGATCCTACCCGAACGCCGAAGCGCTGACCCGTCAGGTCCTCTCGCTGCCCGTCCACCCCAGCCTGCGGCCCGACGATCTTGAGGTCATCGTCGACGCCGTGCGGTCCTTCCCAGGTGCACCTCGATGAGCGACGGTCTTCTCCGCGTCGGTGTGGTCGGCCTCGGTCAGTGGGGCCGCCACCACGCGCGCGTCTTCGCCACCATGCCAGGCGTCGAGCTCGCGGGCGTGGTCGACCTTGACCCACGCGAGGTCGAGGCCGCGGTCGCGCGCTATGGGACGCGCGGGTACGTCCAGCATCGCGAGCTCCTGGGGCAGGTGGATGCCGTGAGCGTCGTGGTGCCCACGGTCCACCACTACCAGGTGGCCCGCGACTTCATAGACGCCGGCGTCCACGTCCTGCTCGAGAAGCCCATGACCGCGACGGTGGAGGAAGCGGAGCGCTTGGTCGACCTCACGCACCGCCGCGGCACCGTGATGCTCGTCGGACACGTGGAACGGTTCAAGGCAGCCGTCGAGTATCTACGTCGAGTCGTGCGGGACCCACTCCACGTGCAGGCGCGGCGCGTGCGGCCGTTCGATGCGCACCGCGTGATGGACGTCGGCGTCGTGCTGGACCTGATGATTCACGATATCGACGTCGCGCTCTCGCTCGTGCCCGAGCCCGTGGTCGAGATCAGCGGGGTCGGCATCCGCGTGCACAACAGCCACGAGGACCTGGCGGTGGCCCACCTGGTCACCGAGGGCGGCTGCCGAATGACGCTAACCGCCAGCCGCGTCTCCGCGGTCAAGGCGGTCGAGATGGAGATCACGATGCCCGACCGTACCGTGCACCTGGACTACCTGCGCGAGGTGATCACGGTCCGGACGCTGAACGGCGAGGCGGAGCGCATCGCGCTCGATGGCGAGGAGCCGCTGCGCGCCGAGCTGGCGCACTTCGTGGCGTGCGTCCGGGGCGGCGACCGGCCTCGGGTGACCGCCGCCGACGGCCTGCGCGCGCTCGCGGTCAGCGACCGGCTCCTGCGCTGTCTGGTGGACGTCAGCCCTCGCGTGCCCGCGTAGGCCCGGGCTACGGCCGGACCACCACGCAGACCGAGACCCGCGTCACGCCGTCGATCCGTTCCACCAGGTGGCCGATGTCGGCCAGCGTCTTCGTGGTCGCGCCGCGCGCGACCGCCAGCACGTCCACGTCGCCCATCGTCACCGCGGCTTCGACGACCCCGGGTACCCGGCGGACGTGCCGGGCGACCTCGGCAGGCGTGCTGCGGTCGAGCTTGATCAGCAGGTAGGCGGTTTCGAGCATCGCGCTGGCACGGTGTTCGGTAGCCGGCGGCGGACTCCTCCGGTCGTGCCACCGCCGGGAAGGGGCGCGCTGCGGGAACGAACCCCGGGCCGGTGTCGTTGTTACCCGTGACGCGAGACACGATGGGCGAGGTGAGCGGTGGAGGACCTTCTGGTACGGGCGATCGGTGCCGACGGCGCCGTGCTGGCGTTCGCGACGATCACGACGGGGGCGACCGAGGAGGCCCGCCGGCGACACGGCACGCTCCCGACAGCGACCGCGGCGCTGGGGCGCACGCTGGCCGCGGCCGCGATGCTGGGTGCCGGGCTCAAGGACCGGCAGACCGTCATGGTGCGCGTGCTCGGCGACGGGCCGCTGGGGCCAATGATCGCGGAGAGCACCGCCGACGGCGCCGTACGGGGATACGTGACCAACCCGCTGACTGACTTGCCGCCGACGCCGAGCCGGAAGCTCGACGTGAGCGGGGCCGTGGGCCGGCGCGGCACGTTTCACGTCACGCGCGACCTGGGGCTGCGTGACCCGTATCAGGGGAGCGTCCCCCTGGTCTCGGGCGAGATCGGCGAAGACCTGGCGGCCTATCTGGCCGGCAGCGAGCAGGTACCATCGGTGGTGGCGGTCGGCGTCCTTGTCGCGCCAGGTGGTGTGCGCGCCGCGGGCGGGCTCATGCTCCAGGTGATGCCGGGCGCGCCCGCCTCGCTGCCGCGGTACCTCGAGGAACGCGCGCGTGCCCTGCCGCCCGTGACCCAGATGGTGACCGGCGGCGCGACCGCCGACGAGATGCTTGCCACGGCGCTAGGCGAGCTGTCCATGTCGGTGCTGGACCGCCGGCCGGTGCGCTTCGCGTGCCGGTGCAGCGCCCGCAAGGTCGCGCAGGTGCTCGTGGCGCTTGGACGCGAGGAAGCCGACCGACTCCTCCGCGAAGAGGGGCAGGTCGAGGTCTACTGCCGGTTCTGCGGGAACCGGTACGCCTTCGGACCCGAGGAGGTGGCGGAGGTGTTCGCCGCCGCGGACGACGGCGAGGCCACGGGCGGCGCCTAGACCGCCCTGGCGACCCGGCGTGACTTCAGGCAGGTCGTGCAGACGTTGACACGCCGGCCCACCCCGCCGATGAGCACGCGGACCTTCTGGAGATTGGGCAGGAACCGCCGGTGCGACCGGATGTGGGAGTGGCTCAGGCTGCGGCCGGCCGCCGGTCCCTTTCCGCAGATTGCGCAACGCCGTGCCATGCATCACCTCGCGGGAGCGGCCGCGAGCCTCCGCGACCGGGCAACGGTCGGATTGTAGCACGCGCGGCGCGCCATGGGCAACGGCGCGCCGCCGGAGGAGAGGCCGCCGGGCTGCCGAACATCTGGGCAGGCCCGGCGGCTCCAGGCGGGTCGGTGAGCAATGGCCAGGCGCCGCACACCTTCTTCCGAGGCTCCCGCGGTTGCCCGCCGGCCGGGCCCTGAGGCGCCTGTGCAGTACCTGCGCGGGGTCGGCCCGGGGCGGGCCGCGTTGCTGGCCCGCCTCGGCGTCGAGACCGTGGGCGACCTTCTGCTCCACCTGCCGCGCCGGCACGAGGACCGCCGCCACCCGACGCCGCTCGCGCGCCTGGCCGTCGACTGCGAGCAGGCCGCGATCGTCAGGATCGAGGACGTCCGCACGATCCGGACACGGCGTGGCATGGTGCTGGTTCGAGCCGGCGTGGCGGATGCCACCGGCGTGGCGCACGCCGTGTGGTTCAACCAGCCGTACCTGTCGGGCCGGCTGCGGCGCGGTCAGCTCGTCAGCCTCTACGGCCGCGTCGAGCGCGCCGGGCGCGGCGTGCAGTTTGTTGCGCCCGAGGTAGAGCCGCTGGACCCGGATGCCGAGCCCTGGAATGTCGGCCGGCTCGTGCCAGTCTACCCGGCCACCGAGGGTCTGACGCAGCGGGCGCTGCGCGCGATCATCCGCGACGCTCTGGAGACCTCGTCGGGTATCCCCGAGGTGCTGCCAGAGGCGGTCCGGGAGGCGCACGGCCTCATCGGGCTTCGCGAGGCGCTGTGGGCCGTCCACTTCCCCGACGACGAGGCTGCCTACGCGGCGGCGCGCCGGCGCCTGGGGTTCGAGGAGCTGTTCGTGCTGCAACTCGGCGTGCTCCAGCAGCGGGCCGCGCTTGAGGCCACCCCCCGCGGCGCGCGGTACGCGCCGGCGGGCGGACTGGTCGGGCGCTTCGTGGCCGCGCTGCCCTTCGCGCTGACCGACGCGCAGCGACGGGCCATCGACGAGATCCTCACCGACCTGGACGGTCCCTCGCCGATGAACCGCCTGCTCCAGGGCGACGTCGGGTCGGGCAAGACCGTGGTCGCCGCCGCGGCGCTGCTCCGTTGCGTGGAGGGCGGCTACCAGGGCGCGTTGATGGCCCCGACCGAGATCCTGGCGGTACAGCACTTCCTGACCCTCCACCGGATGCTGGCGCCGCTCGGTGTGACGGTGCACCCGCTGGTCGGTGGCATGGACGCCGCGGCGCGCGCGCCGACGCTGGAATGGGTCCGGCGGGGCGAGCCCGGGGTCGTGGTCGGCACCCACGCACTGCTCGAGGAGGGTGTGGCCTTCGAGCGCCTGGGGCTCGCCGTGATCGACGAGCAGCACCGCTTCGGCGTGGTGCAGCGCTCGCGGCTCCGCGAGAAGGGCCGCGCGCCCGACGTGCTGGTGATGACCGCGACGCCGATCCCGCGAACGCTGGTGCTCACGGTCTACGGCGATCTCGACGTGACGCTGCTCGACGCACTGCCGCCGGGCCGCACGCCGGTGGTCACCCACGTGCGCCCCAAGGCGGCACGGCCGGCGGTCTACGCCTACGTCCGCGAGCAGGTCGCCGCGGGCCGCCAGGCGTTCGTGGTCTGTCCGCTGATCGAGGAGTCGGAGTCGCTCCAGGTGCGGTCGGCGGTCGAACTCGCGCGCGAGCTCGCGAGCGGCCCGCTCGCCGGCGTGCGCGTCGAGGTGATGCATGGCCGCCTGACCGCGGCGCAGAAGGCCGACCGCATGGAGGCGTTCCGCGCCGGGCGCATCGATGTCCTCGTGGCGACGACCGTGATCGAGGTGGGCATCGACGTGCCCAACGCGTCGATCATGGTCATCGAGGACGCCGACCGCTACGGGCTGGCGCAGCTGCACCAGCTGCGGGGCCGCGTCGGCCGGGGCGCGGCGAAGGCCCACTGCGTGCTGATCGCGGACCCGGTAACGGAGGAGGGCCGCCGGCGCTTGGAGGTCATGCGGGCGACGACGGACGGCTTCCGCATCGCGCAGGAGGACCTGCGCCTGCGCGGCCCGGGGGAGGTCCTGGGCGTGCGGCAGCACGGCGTCGCGGGGCTGCGCGTCGCGGATCCGATCACCGACCTCCCCCTGCTCGAAGAGGCGCGGCGGGCCGCGACGGCGCTGCTGCGCGAGGATCCTGAGCTGCGCGGCGGCCAGGTACGCGAGCTGGCGGCCGCGGTGCGTCGGCGCCTCCAGGGACGTGCCGAGCTCGCCTCGGTCGGATGACCGCCTCCAGGCGGCGGGGGGGTGAGGGCGCGACCCGGCGGCCGCGCCGGCGCACCGGGCCGGTCCGGCCGACGGCCGCGCGCGTGCGTCGCGCGTTGTTTGACAGCCTGGGCGCGCGGGTGGCGGGCGCGGCGGTCCTCGACCTGTTCGCGGGGACCGGCGCGCTCGGCATCGAAGCTATCAACCGTGGCGCCCGGCGCGTGGTGTTTGTGGAACGGGACCCCGCGCGCTGCAGCGCCATCCGCGCCGCGGTGCCGGCCGGGCCCTCGGACGTCGAGGTCGTCTGCGCCGACGCGCTGGTGGCCGTGGCCCGGATGGCGGCACGCGGCGATCGGTTCGACCTGGTTCTGCTCGACCCGCCCTACGGCCGCGGGTGGCTTGACCGGGCGCTGGCGGCGGTGCGCGAGGCCGGGCTGCTCGCGCCCGAGGGGCTGGCGGTGGCGGAGGGCCACTGGCGCGACGCGCCCGCGCCTGCGGCGGGATTTGAGGTCATCCGGCACGCGCGGTACGGCGAGACCGCGCTGTGGTACGTTCGCATCGCCTCCGGCCGGGAGGCGGGGGGAGGACGTCGCGTGCGCATCGCGGTCTACCCGGGCAGTTTCGATCCCGTGCACCACGGGCACATCGAGCTCATCCGGCGTGCGACCAAGATCTTCGACCACGTCATCGTCGCGGTCGCCGAGAACGTCGAGAAGATCCCCGGCGCGTTCCCGCTGGAGGAGCGCGTGGCGATGATGGAGGAAGTGCTGGACGGGCTGTCGGGGGTGGAGGTCGCGGCCTACCGCGGGCTCACCGTCGAGTTCGCCCTCGCACGCGGGGCGACGTGTGTCATCAAGGGGCTGCGGGCCGTCGGTGACTTCGACTACGAACTCAAGCAGTCGGCGATGAACCGCATCCTGGCGCCCGGGCTCGACACGCTGCTGTTCATCGCTGATCCGCAGTGGGCGTTCGTGTCGTCGTCGCTCATTCGTGAGGTTGCGCGCCTGGGCGGGGCAGTGGACGCGATCTGCCCGCCGGCGGTGGTGCGGCGCCTCCGCCAGCGCTGGCCGGCGCAGGGCTAATCGGTGGAGACCGCGGTCGAGATCCTGGAGCGCCTGGAGGAGGTCCTGCGCCGGCACGCCGGCCGGCTGCCGGCCGGGCAGCGCCAGGCGCTCGAGCGCGAGGTCCTGGGGTTGCTGCACATGGCGCGCGCCGCGCTGCCGCGCGAGCTGCACCAGGCGACGCGGATGCTGCAGGACGCCGAGGCGACGCTCGCGCGGGCGCGCGAGGACGCCCGCCGGATCGTGCTCGACGCCCAGGCGCACGCGCGCGGGTTGGGCGACGCGCCGTCTGCGACCGCGGCGGCCCGGGCGCAGGCCGTGATCGAGGAGGCGCGCCGGGAGGCGGAGCGCATTCGATGCGGCGCGGATGAGTACGCGGCGGGCGTGCTGGCGCAACTGGAGGCGGATGTGGAGCGCGTGCTCGCGGCGATCCGACGCGGCCAGCAGGTGCTGCGCGGCTCGGGCGGCCGCCGCGCGGAGTGAGCCCGTTCATTGACACTCCAAAAACGCCGTTCCTATAATGGCTTGGCACTGAAAGGGGCGGACGCGATGCGCGTCGACCTCCGACCGCTCCGCGCCGAGCGCGGCGGGACGCTTGTCATCGACTGTCACGAGACGGTCGAAAGCCGGGTGGAAGGGATTCCGTTCGTCGAGCCGGTGACGGGGCGCCTGACGCTGCACAACCTGGGCGCGGCGCTGCGGATCGAGGGGTCCGTGCGTACGGCGGCGCGGCTGGTCTGTGACCGTTGCGCGTCCCCGTACCGGTACCGGCTCCACGCGGCGGTCGACGAGGAACTGAACTGGGCGGATGTCGCATCGCCTGACGCCGGGGACGTCACGTATCTGGTTGGCGCCGGCGATGCGGTGGGGCTGGACGTCGGCGTGCTCGCCCGCGAGGTGCTCGTGCTCGCGTTGCCCATGGTCGCGCGCTGCGGGCCCGACTGCCGGGGGCTGTGCGACGGGTGCGGCGCGGATTTGCGTATTGAGCCCTGCCGCTGCCCGCCGGAGGCTCGCCGGGCGCGCGAGGTGGATCCCCGCCTGCGCGCGCTCGCGGCGTGGCGCGAGGCCGAACCGTCCGGACCGGCGTAGCCGGCGGCGAACTATCAGGAGGGAACGCAGTGGCGCAGAAACGGCGGCACCCGAGGTCCAGGACACGCAGCCGGCGCAGCACGTGGAAGGCGGCGCGGCCCGCGCTGGTCAGCTGTCCGCAGTGCAAGGCCCGCATTCTCCCGCACCGTGTCTGCCCGTCTTGCGGATACTACGGTGGGCGCGAGGTCGTCGCGGTCGAGGCCGCCCGATCCAAGAAAAAGAAGAAGGAATCCTAGGGCAGGAGCGGGCGCTTCGACGCCGGTCGTCGTGACCGGCCGACGGCCGGGGAGGTCCCATGATGGCACACGTGGATTCTGCCGAGCGCACGCTCGAGGCGACGCGGCGCCTGACCCGGCGGGGCTCGACGATCGCCGGTATCGGTCGGAGCATTCCCGCGAAGGTCGTCACGAACCGCGACCTGGAGGGTCTCGTCGAGACCACCGACGAGTGGATCCGCACGCGAACCGGCATCCGCGAGCGGCGCGTGGCGCCCGACGGCGTCGCCACCTCTGACATGGCCGTGGAGGCCTCGGTCGAGGCGCTGACCGACGCGGGCCTCGAGGCCGCCGACGTCGATCTCGTCATCGTGGGCACGGCCTCGCCCGACATGCTGTTCCCGGCGACAGCGTGCCTGGTGGCGGATCGGATCGGCGCGCGGCGCGCCGGTGCCTTCGACCTCTCCGCGGCGTGTAGCAGCTGGGCGTACGGCGTGGCGATGGGTCATGCCGCGATCGCCTCGGGCGGTGCCCAGACCGTGCTGGTCATCGGGTCGGAGACGCTCTCGCGCATCGTGGACTGGACGGACCGCAGCACGTGCGTGCTCTTCGGCGACGCCGCCGCTGCGGTCGTGCTGCGACCCTGCCCGCCGGACGAGGGCTTCCTGGCGTTCCACCTGGGCGCCGACGGCGCGGGCGGCCCGTGGATCAGCCTTCCCGCGGGCGGCTCGCGCCTGCCGGCTAGCGCCGAGACCGTGGCCGGCGGTGACCACTTCATCAAGATGAACGGACGCGAGGTGTACAAATTCGCCGTGCGCGCGATCCCGCGTGCCATCGAGCGGGTCGCCGCGGCCGCCGGGCTCGCCGTGGACGACTTCGATCTCTTCATCCCGCACCAGGCGAACGTGCGGATCATCGAGGCCGCGGCCGAGCGCCTCGGGCAGCCGATGGATCGTTTCTTCGTCAACGTCGAGCGGTACGGCAATACCTCGTCCGCGTCGGTGCCGGTGGCTCTCTACGAGGCCGTGGAGCAGGGCCGCATTCGGCCGGGCGACCTGGTGGCGTTCGTCGCGTTCGGCGGCGGCCTGACCTGGGGCGCCGCGGCGCTGCGCTGGACAGATGGCTCGGCGCTGGGCCGCCGGGCGGGCACGGCGCTGTGATCGCGTTCGTCTTCCCCGGGCAGGGCGCGCAGTACGTCGGCATGGGGGTCGCGCTGGCCGAGGCATCGGCCACGGCCCGTCGGGTCTTCGACCAGGCCTCGGCGGCGATCGATCTGGACGTCCTGGCGCTGTGCCGGGACGGCCCGGAGGAGCGCCTACGCGAGACGGAGTTCACGCAGCCGGCCATCCTGACATGCAGCTGGGCAGTCGCATCGGTGCTGGTCGAGGCCGGGCTCCGCCCGAGCGCCGCGGCCGGGTTGAGCCTGGGCGAGTACACGGCGCTGGTGGCCGCGGGCGCACTCGAGTTCACCGACGCGGTGCGGGTCGTCCGCCTTCGCGGCCGCTTCATGCAGGAGGCGGCCGGCGGTGGGGCGGCCATGGCCGCAGTGATGGGACTGGCCGCGGATCGGGTCGCGGAGGTCTGCCGCGGAGTTCGCGGATTCGTCGAGGCCGTCAACTTCAACGCGCCCGGCCAGGTTGTCATCGCCGGGGACGAGCCGGCGGTGGCCGACGCGGCGGCCCGTCTGCGCGAGGCGGGTGCGCGCCGCGTGGTGCCGCTGGCGGTGAGCGCGCCTTTTCACACATCGCGGATGCAGCCGGCCGCGGCGCGTCTGGCGCCGGTGCTGGAGGCTGTGGCGGTGCGGCCGGCCCGGATTCCGGTCGTGGCCAATGTGAGCGCGCGGCCGGTGCGAGAGCCCGTCGAGATCCGCGCGGCCCTGGTGGCGCAGGTCGCTGCGCCGGTCCGATGGGAGGAGACCGTGCGGGTCCTGGCGGCCATGGGCGTGCGCGGGATGGTCGAGGCCGGTCCTGGCACGACGCTCGCGGGGCTTGTGCGCCGGACCGCCCCGGATGTGACGGTGCTCTCGGCCGGTGACCCCGTGGGCGTGGACGCGGTGCTGGCTGCTCTCGGCCAGGATCGGGCTCGCGCCGGGGCGGGAGGATGAGGGGACGATGCGTCTGCGGGACCGCGTCGCGGTGGTGACGGGCGCTTCCGGCGGCATCGGGCGGCGCATCGCCACAGCCCTGGCGCAGGAGGGCGCCGCGGTCGTCGCGCACTACTGGCGGTCCGCGGACGCCGCCCGGGCCCTGGTGGCTGAGATCGAGGCCGCCGGCGGGCGCGCGCACGCGGTCGGCGGTGACCTGGCGAACCCGGAGGAAGCTTCGGCGGTCGTGGCCGCGGCCGCCGCCACCTTCGGCCAGCTCGACATCCTGGTGAACAACGCCGGGCTGGCGCGTGACGGCCTGGTGCTGCGGATGAGCGACGACGCCTGGCGGGCCGTCCTGGACGCCAACCTGAGCGGGGCGTTCTTCTGCATTCGGGCCGCGCTGCGCGACTTCCTCAGGCAGCGCCGCGGGCGCATCATCAACATCACCTCGACCGCCGGACAGGTCGGCAACGCCGGCCAGGCGAACTACGTCGCGGCCAAGGCCGGCCTCATCGGGCTCACGCGCGCGGTGGCCCGGGAGGTCGGGTCGCGGGGGATCACCGTGAACGCCGTGGCGCCGGGGTTCATCGACGCCGGGATGACCGGCGGACTGCCAGAGGAGATCGTCGCCCGCTACATGGCGCAAATCCCCCTTGGCCGCGCCGGGTCGCCGGAGGACGTGGCCGCCGCCGTCGTCTTCCTGGCGTCGGAGGAGGCGGCCTATATCACGGGGCAGGTATTGAACGTCGATGGCGGTATGGTAATGCACTAGCGAGACGGGTGAGGGGGAGGGACCAATGGCTTCCGTGTTGGACCGCGTGCGCTCCAGGGTCGCCCATCAGCTCGGTGTCGAGGAGGGGTCTATCAGCCCCGAGTCGTCGTTCGTCGAGGACCTGGGCGCCGACTCGCTCGATATCGTCGAGCTTGTCATGGCCCTGGAAGATGAGTTCAAGATCGAGATCCCCGATGAGCAGGCCGAGAAGATCGTGACGGTCGGCGACGCGGTCAAGTTCATCGAAAGCCACGCCAAGGGGGCGGCCCAGTAGTCGCGCTGTCCTCCAGCCGGAGTCCCTCTGTGCGCCGGCGTGTCGTCGTCACCGGCCTGGGTGTCGTGAGCCCCATCGGCGTCGGCCACCAGGCGTTTTGGGAGGGGCTTGCCGCGGGGCGTCCGGGTGTCGCGCGGATCAGCCGGTTCGATCCCTCGGGTCTGGCCACACAGATCGCGGGCGAGGTCCGCGACTTCGACCCCGGGGCGTACATGGACCGCAAGGAAGTGCGCCGGAACGACCGGTTCGTCCAGTTGGCCTACGCCGCGGCGCGCATGGCAATGGAGCATGCGGGGTTCACCATCACCCCGGCCAACGCCACCCGCACGGGCGTGCTCATCGGATCGGGCATCGGCGGCATCGCCACGTGGGAGGAGCAGCACCGTGTCATGCTCGACCGTGGACCCAACCGGGTCTCTCCGTTCTTCGTCCCGATGATGATCGTGAACATGGCCAGCGGGGTCACGGCGATCCTCACCGGCGCCCGCGGGCCGAGCTCATGCGTGGTCACGGCGTGCGCCACCGGCGGAAACGCGATCGGTGACGCCGCTCGTCTGATCGAGCGGGGCGAGGCAGACGTCATGCTGGCCGGCGGGACGGAAGCCGCGATCACGCCGCTGGCGATCGCGGGCTTCGCCTCGATGAAGGCGATGTCCACGCGCAACGACGAGCCCGCGCAGGCGAGCCGGCCGTTCGACGCCACGCGGGACGGGTTCGTCATGGGCGAAGGCGCCGGCGTCGTCGTGCTGGAGGCGCTCGAGCACGCCGAGGCGCGCGGTGCGCCGATCCTGGCCGAGCTGGCCGGGTACGGGGTGACGACCGACGCGTACCACATCACCCAGCCCGACCCCGACGGCGACGGCGCCTACCGCAGCATGGCCGCGGCGCTGGCCGACGCCGGGGTGGCGCCCGAGGAGGTCGACTACATCAACGCGCACGGCACGAGCACGCCCTACAACGACCGCCTGGAGACGCTGGCGATCAAGCGCCTGTTCGGCACGCACGCGCGGCGGCTGGCGGTAAGCTCGACGAAGTCCATGACCGGCCACCTGCTGGGCGCCGCCGGCGGCGTGGAGTGCATTGCCTGCGTGCTCGCCCTGCGACACCAGGTGATGCCGCCCACGATCAACTACCGGACCCCGGACCCCGACTGCGACCTGGACTACGTGCCCAACACGGCGCGGGCGGCGCGGCTGCGCACGGTGATGTCGAACGCCTTCGGGTTCGGCGGGCACAACGCCACGCTGGTGGTGCGCGCGTATGGGTAGGGCCCGGCGCCGCGCCCCGCGGCCGCCCGTCGAGGTCAGCGGCGACGAGACCGGCGCGGTCGGTGAGGTCCTCAGTCAGGACCGCCTGGCGCAGCTCGCGCAGCTCGAGGAGCGCCTGGGCGTCCGGTTTCGTGACCGCTCCCTGCTGGACTTGGCCCTGCGGCACGGGTCGTTCAGCCACGAGCGCGGCCACGACCCGGGCAAGAGCTACGAGCGCCTGGAGCTGTTGGGCGACGCGGTGCTCAGCCTGGTGGTCAGCGACGACCTCTACCGCCGGTACCCGGACATGGACGAGGGCGGACTGGCCAAGCAGCGGGCGCGCGTGGTGAACGAGGCCGCGCTGGCGTCCGTGGCGCGCCGGCTCGATCTCGGCCGCTACATCCTGCTGGGGCGTGGCGAGGAGAAGGGCGGCGGCCGCCAGCGGCAGTCGCTGCTGGCGGATGCGGTCGAGTCGGTCATCGGCGCGGTCTACATCGACTCGGGGTACGGCGTGGCCCACCACGTGGTGAGCCGCTGGATCCACGAGCTCGGCGAGGTGATCCAGCGCGCCGGCGAGGACTTCAAGAGCCAGCTCCAGGAGCGGCTGCAGCGCCGCCGCCAGATGCCGCGCTACCGGATTACGCAGGAGGAGGGGCCCGACCACGCCCGCACGTTCCTGGCCGTGGTGGAGGTCAACGGCCGGCCGCTCGGCGAGGGCCGCGGCAAGAGCAAGAAGGAGGCCGAGCAGGCGGCCGCGGCCGAGGCTCTGAGCCGGCTCGAGCGCGGCGGCGCGTGAAGCACCTCTGGGCGCCGTGGCGGGCGGCCTACGTGGGCGGCCCCAAACCCGGGGGGTGCGTCTTCTGCGACGCGGTGGCCGCGGGCGACGACCGGGCGATGCTGATCGTCCACCGCGGGGCGCACGGTTACCTGATCCTCAACCGCTTCCCCTACAACAGCGGGCACCTGATGGCGGTGCCTTACCGTCACGTCGCGCGGCCGCAGGAGCTCTCGGCCGAGGAGCACCAGGCGCTGATGGCCCTGGTGGTTCTCGCGCTCGGCGCCCTCGATCGCGCCATGGCCCCCGAGGGGTTCAACGTGGGCATGAACCTGGGGCGGGCCGCGGGCGCGGGCATCGACGAGCATCTCCACATGCACGTGGTACCCCGCTGGGTGGGCGACACCAACTACATGCCGGTCCTCGGCGAGGTGAAGGTCCTGCCACAGCACCTGGACGAGACGTACGCGCGCCTGGTCGAGGCGCTGGCCGCAGAGGTGCCGGGCCGCGATTGACGGGCTTTTCGCCCGGTCCCTACAATGAGGGCGACGTGCGAGGCCGCGACGGAGGGGGTGCGCCGTGACCGTTCCACCCGAAGCCGCTGACGAGCCCGAGCAGCTCGGCGCCTTCGAGGCGCGCCTGGCCGCGGGCGACCGCGTCGAGGCCGGCGAGTGGATGCCCGCTCGCTACCGTGCCGAGTGCCTTCGCCTCATCCAGATGCACGCTAACTCGGAGCTGATGGGCGCGCTACCCGAGCGCGAGTGGATCCCGCGCGCGCCGACGCTCGCCCGGAAGATGGCGTTGGTCGCCAAGGTGCAAGACGAGATCGGGCACGCGCAGCTCCTCTACCGGGTGGCCGAGGACCTCGGCAAGCCTCGCACGCAGATGATCGAGGAGCTCATCGCCGGCGCCTCCAAGTTCCACAACGTCTTTCACTACCCGGCCGAGACCTGGGCGGACGTCGCGATCATTCAGGTCTTCGTGGATGGCGCCGCGATGCAGACGCAGGGGTCGCTACGGTCGTGCTCCTACGCACCCTACGCCCGGGTCCTCAAGCGGATCTGCTACGAGGAGGACTTCCACATCCGGCTGGGGCTCGACAGTTTCCGGGCACTGGCCGAGGGCACGCCCAGGCAGCGCGCGATGCTGCAGGACGCCCTGGACCGCTGGTGGCAGCCGATCATGCACTTCTTCGGACCGCGCGACCAGGTTTCGCCGCACCTGGAGACCATGATGCGGTGGCGTATCAAGGTGAAGACCAACGACGAACTCCGCCAGCAGTTCCTCAGGCAGTTCGTGCCCGTCATCCAGGAGTACGGGCTACGCGTGCCCGACCCGGACCTGCGGTGGGACGAGACCGCGGGCCAGTACCGCTACGCGGAGCCCGACTGGGAGGAGTTCCGGCGGGTGATCCGCGGCGAGGGGCCACGGACGAAGGCCCGGCTGGAGCTTCGCCAGCGCTACCACGCACAGCACCGCTGGGTCCGCGAGGCGGTCGCCCGGTGGGCACTGGCGGCCTGAGGTCCCGCGGGTGAACCTGGCCGAGATCACGCCGGGCGCCGAAGGCGTCTTCGCGGTGTTCCGGCAGGAGACCAAGAACGATCCCCACGTCCACGTCGGCGACGTCCATGCGCCGGACGCCGAGATGGCGCTGGTGCTCGCCAAGGAGCAGTTCGCGCGGCGCGACCCGTGCGTCAACCTGTGGGTCGTGCGCTACGCTGACATTGCGGCCACGTCGTACCGCGACGCCGACATGCTCGAGCCGTCCACCGACAAGAGCTACCGGTTCGGCGGGTCCTACCGCGAACAGCAGCGGGTCTACCGCCGGCGGTGATGGCGCTCTGGGCGGCGCCGGACGCGCCGGCGGTCCTGGGCGATGAGGCGCGGCGCGAGGCGCTGCGCGCGATGCTGCTCG
Organism: Armatimonadota bacterium; assembly: GCA_031081715.1. Classification (GTDB taxonomy): domain Bacteria; phylum Sysuimicrobiota; class Sysuimicrobiia; order Sysuimicrobiales; family Humicultoraceae; genus Fervidifonticultor_A; species Fervidifonticultor_A tertius. Next base: position 132,933 of record JAVHMA010000001.1, read on the forward strand.
CCTGGGCGGACGACGAGCTGATCCTGGGACACCGGCACTCCGAGTGGACCGGCTTCGCCCCGGACATCGAGTCCGACGTCGCGCTGTCGTCGATCGCGCAGGACGAACTCGGCCACGCGCGGCTGCTCTACGAGCAGGCCGCGGGCGCGGGGCAGACCCCGGATCGTCTCGCGTTCGGCCGGCCGCCCGAGGCGTTTCGCAACGCCACGCTCGTCGAGCGCGAGAACGGCGACTGGGCGGTCACCATCGTGCGCGCGTGGCTGTACGACTGCGCCGACGCCGTGCGTCTGGCGGTGCTCGCGGCCTCGCCGCTCGGGTCGTTCGCCGCGCTGGCGCGGACGCTGGAGCGCGAAGAAAAGTACCACCGGCTCTTCTCCGACGTCTGGCTCGACCGTCTGGCGCGCGCAGGCGACGACAGCCGCGGCCGCGTGCAGGACGCGCTCGACGCCCTGTGGGACGAGGCGCTGGCGCTGTTCGAAGCGCCGCCTGGCGAGGAGGCGCTCGTCGCCGCCGGGGCATTGGCGGCCGGCGCGGCCGAGCAGGCGGTCCGGTGGGTGTCCGCGGTGGAGCCCAGGCTAGGGGCGCTGGGCCTGCGAGTCCCGCCGGGGCGCGGGGTCCGCTCCGGCGGACGCAGCGGTCGGCACACACCGGCGCTGGCCGCGCTGCTGGACGAGATGACCTCGGTGTCGCGCTCCGACCCGGAGGCGCGTTGGTGAAGGGGCCGTCCGGCCCGGCCACGGCGCGCCCGCTGGAGGCCGCGGTCCTGCGCGCCCTGGCCGACGTGGAGGACCCCGAGCTCCCGATCACCGTCACCGAAATGGGGCTGGTGCACGCGGTCTCGGTGGACAAAGATGCGGTGCGCGTGGAGCTGCTGCCGACGTTCTCCGGATGCCCGGCCCTGGAGGTGATCCGCGAGCGCGTCCGGGGCCGCCTGGCGGCGATCCCGGGCGTTCGGGTCGTGGACGTCGTGTTCGTCTTCGAGCCGGCCTGGACCGCAGACCGTATGACCGACGCGGGACGCGCGCGGCTGCGGGCGCACGGCGTGAGTGTGAGCGGCGCTCGGCTCGCCGAGCCCGCCGTCTGCCCGCATTGCGGCTCGACCAACACGGTGCTGGAGAACCCGTTCGGCCCGACGCTGTGCCGCGCCATCTACTACTGCCGCGACTGCCGCAATCCCGTCGAGCGGTTCAAGCCCCCGTCCGACGACCCGCTCGTCCGCGGGCGCTGATCGCCCGCCGGCCGCCGTGCGCCGCCACGTCGTCCTCTGGCTGACCGGTGCGCTCGCGCTTGCCGCGGCGGTCGCCGCGCGGCCGCTACCCCTCTCACCCGACCTGCGGCCGGCGGCCTACCGCGCCGACCTCCTGGTCGCGGGCGGCAGCCCGGCGGGCGTCGCCGCGGCCGTGGCCGCGGCACGGCAGGGACTGGTGGTGGTCCTGGTCGAGCCCCGGCCATTCCTCGGGACCGTACTGACCGGCGCGATGCTCAACATGTGGGACCTCAACCGCTATCCGGGTCAGCCCCAGCGGTTTTTGACCAAGGGCATCTTCCTCGAGGTCTACCGGGCGCTCGGTGGGGTGGTGTTCGATCCGCACGACGCGCGGGCTGTGCTCCGGGCGAAGGTGGACGCGCACCCGGAGATCACCTCGCTGCTCGAGACGGAGATCGGCCGGCCGATCGTCGAGGGCGACCGCATCATCGGCGCGGTGATCCGGCGCCGCGGCGAACCGGAGACCACCGTCAGCGCGCCGGTGACCGTGGACGCCACCGACGACGGCGACCTGGCCGCCGTCGCCGGCGTCCCCTTTGTGCTGGGCCGGGAGGCGTCCGGGATCGACCGGCGGATGATGGCGGCCACGCTCCTGTTCCGGCTCGACGGCGTGGACTGGGCCGCGATCGTGGCGCACGCGCTCGCGCACCGGCACGGGCCGCAGCCCAGCGGTGTGTTCGGGGCCTACGCCTGGGGGTTCCGCGATGCGGTGGGCGACTATGCGCCGGCCGACGAGCGTCTCTCGGCCCTCGACCTGAACCTCGGCCGCATGCCCGACGGCACGGTGTGGGTCAACGCGATCCAGGTGCACGACGTGGACGGCACCGACCCGGTTTCGCGCGCCGAGGGTTACGCGCGGGCGGTGGCGGCGATTCCGGCGTTCCTCGCTCACCTCCGGGCGCGGGCGCCGGGGTTCGCGGGGGCGCGGCTGGTGGAGGTCGCGCCCGAGCTCTACATCCGCGAGACGCGGCACCTGCAGGGGCTCTACACGTTGACCGTCCACGACATCCTGCACAAGACGGTCTTCTGGGACCGCGTGGCCGCGGCGTCCTACCCGATAGACGTCCACCCCTACGTCCGCGGGGAGCAACATCCCTACAAGGTTATGCGCCGGCCATACACGATCCCGCTGCGCGCGCTCCTGCCCGCTTCGATCGACGGCATGTTCCTGGCCAGCCGGGCCTTCTCGGCGACGTATCAGGCGGCGGCGTCCGCGCGCGTGGTGCCCACCACCATGGCGATGGGTGAGGCCGCCGGGGTCGCGGCTGCCGTCTGCGTCGAGCGCCGTGTGAGTCCTCATGCCCTCGCGGCCGACGTGCACCTGGTGCACGAGGTCCAGCGCCGCCTGGTGCGGGCCGGCGCGGTGATCGGCTTCTGAGCCGCCGGGTGGCCCTGCCCGAGACGCTCGCCCTCGTCTATCATGCGCGGGCGCGCTACCCCGACGAGGTCCCGCTCGCCGAGGTGTACCGTGACCTGGACATCGCCCCCGGCCGCGGGCGGCCGGCGGTCGCACTCAACATGGTGCAGACGCTCGACGGCGCACTCGCCGTCGGCGGCCGCGCGTGGCAGCTCGGATCGGAGGTCGACCACTACCTGTTTCGCACCCTGCGCGGCTGGGCCGACGCCGTGCTCTCTGGCGCGGGGACGCTGCGGGCGAACGACGTCGTGCCGTCCACGCACCCGGAACTGCAGGCGGCCCGCGCCGCCGCGGGCCGCCCGGCGAATCCCGCCGCGGTCGTCGTCACGCGCGCGGCCGCGTTCGGCGAGGATATGCTTCGCAAGCGCTTCTTCGGCGGCAGCGGGTTCCTCCCGGTGGTGATGACGACCCCCCGCGCGCGGCCCGCGGACCTGGCCCGAGTCCGCGGTGCCGGGGCCGAGGTGATGGTCGTGCCGGCGCTGGCCGACGGCCGCGTGGACCTGACGGCCGGCTTACGGGCGCTGGCCGACCGCGGCGTCGCCCGCGTCGTGGCCGAGGGCGGGCCCGGACTCAACCGGAGTCTGGTGGAGGCGCGGCTGCTCGACGAGTTGTTCCTGACGCTGGTCGCGCGCGTCGCCGACGACGCGGCCGGGCCGGTGCTGCGCGGCCTGCTCGGCGGGGCGTCCGTGTCGCTGTCGTTGCGCAGCGAGCTCCAGTACCGGGCACCGGAGGTGCGGGAGTGGTACTTCCGCTTTGCGGTGTCGTATGCTGACGGATGTGGATGACATCACGGTGCTGGACGCCGACTTGGACGACCCGCGTCACGCTCGGGCCGTGGTGGAGCTCATCGCGGCGTACGCCCGCGATCCCATGGGGCTGGGCCGCGACCTCGATGCCGGGGTCAGGGCCGTGCTCCTCGACGGCCTGCGGGCGCACCCGACGACGATGGTCGTGCTGGCGTTCGACGTGGACCGCCCCGTAGGCATCGCGGTGTGCTTCGTGGGGTTCTCGACGTTCGCGGCCCGGCCGCTGGTGAACATTCACGACCTGGCCGTGCTCCCGGACGCCCGCGGCCGTGGCGTCGGACGCCGGTTGCTTGAGCACGTGGAGGCGCGGGCCCGTGCGCGGGGCTGCTGCAAGATCACCCTCGAGGTGCTTGACCGCAACGAACCCGCGCTCCGGCTCTACCGGGCATTCGGGTTCGGCGGCGACGGCGGCGGGATGACCCGGTTCCTCCAGAAACGCCTGTAGGCCGCGTGCGAAGCGCGTCCCTGCCTGCTGCCTGGCTCGCCAACCTGGTCGCCTTCCTGTTCTGGACGGGCTGGCTCGCGGCCAGCCCGTTCCTGTCGCTGTACGCGACGGCGCTCGGCGCCGGCCCGGCGGCGGTCGGCGTGATCCTGGGCGGCTACCACATCGTCGGGTTGGTCCTCAGCCTCCCGGCCGGCGCCGCCTCCGAGCGCTGGGGGTCGGGTCGGGTGATGCTGACCGGGTGTGCGCTCGGCGTCGTCGGGACGCTCACCCTGGCGGCCAGCCGCGGGCTCGGGGCGCTGACGGCCGGGCTCGTCGTCGTCGGTCTGGCGCAGATCCTGATCTCCATCGGCACCCAGGTCGAGACGATCCGCGCCGTGCCGCGTCCGGCGGTGGTGCACGCCATCGGGCGGTTCTTCTTCGTCACGTCGTTCGCGCAGATTCTCGGGCCCGCGGTCGGCGCGCTGGCGGTCGGCGAGGCCGACTACCGCGCGGTCTTCCTCGTCGGGGCCGCGCTCAGCGCGCTCGGGGCCGCGGTCTCCGTGCCCCCCGCGGGCCGGCCGCTCGACCCCGAGGGCGTGCTCGCCCGGCCGCCGGCCCTGGAGGCGGTCGCCTCGACGCTGCGCGACCGGCCGGGGATCCGCGCGGCGCTGCTGGTGACGCTGGCCGGCGACCTGCTCATGTCGTTCTGGTCGTCCTTCTACCCGCTGCTGCTGAGCGCCGGGGGCTACGGCGTGGGCGCGATCGCGACCTACTTCTCGGTGCGCGCGATCGCCAACACCGCGGCGCGCCCGCTGATGACCGTGTTGATCGCGCGGTGGCCGCGGACGCACGTGCTGGTTGCAACTCTGCTCGTCGCCGGCGCGGCGGTGGCGACGATGCCGTTCGTGCGGGCGCCGGTGGTCATGGGCGCGGTCGTGCTGCTCTACGGCCTGGCGAACGGCATCTTCTTCACGCTCGCCGCCGCGGTGGTCGCATCCGGGTTCCCGCCCGAGTCGGCCGGCGTGGGGGTCGGCACGCGGATTCTGATGAGTCGCGCCGGCGTCATCCTCGGGCCGATCCTGCTCGGCGTCGTCGCGCAGAGCCTCGGCTACGTCGCGGCCTTTCTCGCCGGTGCCGCGCTGCTGGCGGCGGTCGCGTTGCTCTACGCGCCGCGCCCGCAGCGGTTCCCGCGCGTCACCTAGCCGGCGAGCAGCGTCAGGAGCTCGCGGCCGTTGTGCGCGCCCTGGCCGCGGGCGTGGTTGTTGAACATGAGGTAGAGCGTGCGCACGCGGTCTGCGAGCCGCCGGGCATCCGCGGCCCACGCGCGCAGCTCGTCGAGGGAGTAGCGGTAGTCGTAGGCCCGGTCCGTGGACGCCCGCCGCTCGAGCAGTGCCGGATTGCGGCCGTGGAAGCGCACCACCGACCAGTTCGCGGTCACCTCCACCTGCGGCGGCGGCAGATAGGCGGCCGGCACCAGGTCCGGGATCACGTAGGCGTAGCCGCGCTCGCGGAGGTAGCCGAGGAACGCCTCGCGGTGGCGGCGGTCCAACCAGTCCCGGTGGCGGATCTCCACCGCCACCGGCCACGCGCGCAGGTAGGGTGTCCAGGCGTCCAGGTAAGCGAGCAGGTCGGGCGAGAACCCCTGACCTTTGGGGAACTGGAACAGCACGTACCCCAGGCGGCGAGCGGAGGCGAACTCGGCGACGAACGCGGCAAAGTGATCCCAGGCCGCGCCCAGCGCTTCCTCCGGCACGCGGTCCCCGCGCAGCGCGCCGCGCCGAGCCGCCGGCGGCAGCAGCGCGGCGATCTTTGGGGGTAGCCTGCGCGGGTCCGTCTCGTGGCGGGTGAGCCACGCGAACGCCTTGACGTTGAAGACGAACCCCTCAGGGGTCCACGCCAGCCACTGCCGCGCCCGCTCCGGCGGCTGCAGCGCGTGATAGCTCGCGTCCACCTCCACGGTCGGGAAGACGGTGGCGTAGAACCGCAGACGGGCCCGGGGGTCGGTTCTTGTTCCGCGCGGGTAGAAGTCGCTGGCGACCACGCTGCGGTCGGCCCAGGAGCACGTGCCGACGTAGAGATCGCACCCGCCAAGACGAATCGGGGCGCGGGAGACCGGCGAAGGGACGTCGAAAAGCTCCACCGCGCACTCGGTTCGCCCGTCGCCCGCGGAGCCCTGCGGCGGCCGGGCGTTTGACACCGCGTTTCGGGCGCGGCTATAATGAGCCGGGCTTCGGCCCTCTTTTTTTGCCTCCCGACATGGTTCGAGGAAGGGGACCGGTGTGGGATCGCGTGTCGGCGTTCGCCTGCTGCTGATTCTCGTGCTCCTGCTCGCTGCCGTGCAGGTCGCGTTTCGGCCGCTCGCCATTGTGGGGAGGGCGCCGGTCGGCCAGCCGCTGCAGCTCCGCATGAACCTGGGGCTCGACCTGCAGGGCGGTAGCCTGCTGGTGCTCGAGGGGCAGGACACGCCGGCGGCCCGGGCGACCCCGGAGGCCGTGGACGCCGCGATGCGCGTCATCGAGCGCCGCGTGGACCAGCTCGGGGTTGTCGAGCCGACCATCCAGCGGCAGGGCGCCAACCGGATCCTCATCGAGCTGCCCGGCATCGCTGACCCGCAGCGGGCCATCGCGCTCATCGGCAAGACCGCGCTCCTGGAGTTCGTGGACACCGGGACCACGCAGCTCCCCGAGGGTGCGACCTGGAGCGCCGACGGCCGCACGGTCACGCTGCCCGAGGGTGCGGTCGCACCGTCCGCCCCGGGCGCCCGACCTCCGGCCCGCACTATCGCGCTCGAGAAGAAGGTCGTCCTCACCGGGGCCGAGCTCGAGACCGCGCAGGCCGGGTTCGACCAGCAGACCGCGCAGCCCATCGTCAACTTCCGCCTGCGCAGTGGCGGCGCGCGCGTCTTCGAGGAGTTCACCGCGGCCAATGTCGGGCGCTATCTGACGATCGTCCTGGACAACGAGGTCATCAGCTCGCCCGTGATCCGCGACCGGATCCCGGGCGGGCAGGGCCAGATCAGCGGTGGTTTCCGCACCATCGAAGAGGCGCGCGATCTGGCCGTGCTTCTGCGCGGCGGCGCCCTGCCCATCCCGGTCCAGGTCGTGGAGAACCGCACCGTCGGGCCGCAGCTTGGCCGCGACTCGATCGAGGCCAGCCTGCGGGCGTCGTGGATCGCTCTGGCCGCGGTGGGCCTGTTCATGCTCCTGTTCTACGGGCTCTCCGGGGTGCTGGCCGACCTGGCCCTGGCGCTCTACGTGCTGATGGTGCTCGCCGTGCTCAGCGGGCTCGGCGCGACCCTGACGCTGCCCGGGATTGCGGGACTGGTGCTCTCTGTTGGCATGGCGGTGGACGCCAACGTCATCATCTTCGAGAAGCTGAAGGAGGAGCTCCGCGCCGGGAAGAGCCTCAGGATGGCGGTCGGCGCGGGCTGGAACCGGGCGATCCAGACGATCGTGGACTCCAACGTCACGACGCTGATCGCCACCGCGGTGCTGTTCCTCCTCGGGAGCGGGCCGATCCGGGGGTTCGCGGTGACGCTCAGCATCGGCGTGCTCGTGAGCATGTTCACGGCGATCGTGGTGACCCGGGCCCTGGTGGACGGGGCGGCGGCGGTCGGGCTCGGCCCGCAGGTCGCGCGGGTAGCCGGGAGGGCCAGCCGATGACCCCGCGCGTCTGGGACATCATCGGGCGCCGCGGATGGGGGTACGCGCTGTCGGCGCTGGTCATTCTCCCCGGCGTGGCCGCGTTGATCTACTACTCGGCGAGCGGGCAAGGGGCGCTCAACTGGGGCGTGGACTTTACCGGGGGGAGCTACTTCCAGATCCGAACGGAGCGGCCGGCGACCACCGGGCAGGTGCGCGCGGTCGTGAACCGCTTCGCGACCGGCCAGAGCACGATCCAGCGTTCAGAGCAGGACATCTTCATCCGGACCCGCCCGCTGGCGCCACAGGCTCGTGAGGGGCTGCTGGCGGCCCTGCGGAGCGAGTTCGGCACGGTAGCGATCCTGCGGGAAGATGAGGTCGGGCCGAAGATCGGCCAGGAGCTTCGCAACGTCGCGATCCTCGCGGTCGTCATCGGACTGGCGCTGCAGGTCGTCTACATCTCGTTCCGCTTCAAGGGCCTCCGCTACGCGCTGGCCGCCGACGCCGCGTTGCTGCACGACCTCCTGGTCGTGCTGGGCATCTTCGCCATCACGCGCAAGGAGGTCAACAGCGCGTTCGTAGCGGTGCTGCTCACGGTCGTAGGCTACTCGATCAACGACACGATTGTCGTCTTCGACCGCATCCGGGAGAACTTGGCGCTGCGGACGCGGGAGGCGTTCGACCGGCTGGTCAACCGCAGCCTGCTCGAGGCGCTTGTGCGCTCGATCAACACCTCGTTGACCACGATCCTGGCCATCGCGGCCGTCTTCTTCTTCGGCGGGGTGACCATCCGCGACTTCGCCTTCGGTCTGCTGGTTGGCATCTTCGTTGGGACTTACTCGTCGATCTTCAACGCGAGTGCGCTCCTGGTGGACTGGACGCTCTGGGCCGATCGCCGGGCCGGCCGGGCCCGCGCCGCCCAAGACGTGGAGACCGGCGGGGCCACGCCCGCGCCGGTGCCGGCCGGTGCGGGCCCGCTGCCGGGCGAGGGCGGGGGCCGGCGCCGTCGGTCAAGGCGGAGGTGACATCGTGTCCGCGTTCGCGCTGTTCGCGCTCGTGCTGCTCGGGCTCGTCACGGTGTTCGCCCTCAGCAACCCCGCGCCGGTTGTACTGCGTTTCCTGTCCTGGCAGGTCGAAACCACGCTGGCGCTCGCCGTCATTGGCGGCGCGGTCATCGGGGGCGTCCTGGTGTTCGTGAGCGGGGTCCTGGGGCAGCAGCAGGTCCGCGCCCGTCTGCGGGAGTCGCAGGCCCGCGTCCGGGAACTCGAGGCGCGGCTCCACGACTCGAGCAGGTCCGACCCCGGCCCGCCCACCTAGTCGATGGGCGGGCCGCCGGACGCCCGCTGGCGCCTGCGCTCGTCCGACCCCGAGGACGTCGCCCGCCTGGCCGCCGCGCTCGACGTGTCGCCGCTCGTGGCGCGGCTGCTGGTCAACCGAGGCCTCGCGGATGCGGCGGCTGCGCGCGCCTTCCTCGACCCTCGTCTCGACCGCTTGAGCTCACCCTTCGCGCTCGCCGGCATGGAGGCGGCCGTGACGCGTCTCGTGCGCGGCCTGCGTGCGGGCGAGCGCATCGCCGTCTACGCGGACTACGACGCCGACGGCGTGACCGCGGCCGCGCAGCTCCTGCGCACCCTGCGCGCGCTCGGCGCGCTGGTGGAGTGGTACATCCCGGACCGCCGGACCGAAGGCTACGGGCTACATGCGGCCGCGGTGCGGTGGCTGGCGGCCGAGGGTGCCTCGCTGCTCGTCGCAGTGGACTGCGGCGTCACCGCCGTCGAGGCGGCCTGTGCCGCCCGGGAAGCCGGGTGTGACCTCGTGGTGCTGGACCACCACCTGCCCGGGCCGTCGCTGCCCGAGGCGGCGGTCGTCGTGAATCCCCATCTGAGCCCCGGGGCGACGGAATTCTGCGCCGCGGGACTAGCCCTGCAGGCTTGCCGGGGACTGCTCCAGGCGGCCGGCCGCGGGGCCGAGAGCGGATCGCTACTCGCGCTCGCCGCGCTGGGCACCGTGGCCGACGCGGTCCCGCTGGTCGGCGACAACCGCATCATCGTGGCTGCGGCGCTCTCCGGGGCCGACTGGTCCGCCCCACCAGGGCTCGCCGCCCTGCGCGCGACCGCAGGGATCGAGCCGCCTTTGGGCGTCCGGGACCTCTCCTTCGTGCTCGCTCCCCGGTTGAATGCGGCAGGCCGCCTAGCGCACGCCGGGGACGCGCTGCGGCTGCTGGTGAGCGACGACGTCGCGGAGTGCGCGCGGCTCGCCGAGGCTCTCGACCGGCTCAACGTGGAGCGACGCGCGCTCTGCGAGGCCGTGCTGGCCGACGCTGTGGCGGAAGTCGAGGCCGGTGGCCTGGCCGCCGCTCCGGCGATCGTCCTGGCGCGCGAGACCTGGCACCCGGGTGTCATCGGGATCGTGGCCTCCCAGCTCGTCGAGCGCTACTACCGGCCCGTGGTCCTGATCGCGCTCGACGGTGAGCTCGGCCGGGGCTCCGCACGAACTATCCCGTCCGTGCACGTGGTCGAGGCCCTCGCCAGGGCCGCGAGCCACCTGACCGCGTTCGGCGGCCACGCCATGGCAGCCGGCCTGACCCTCCGCACGGAGGAGGTGCCGCGATTCCGCGAGGCCTTCCTGGCCGCGGTGGCCGCCCTGGTGCGGCCGGACGACCTGCACCCGGTCGTGGAGATCGACGCCGAGGTCGCGCTATCGGAACTGACCCCGCAGCTCGCCGGGCAGCTCGCACGCCTGGCGCCGCACGGCGCCGGACAGCCCGTGCCGGTGCTCCTGACCCGGGGGCTGCGCGCGACCGGTGCGCGGGTCGTGGGCGGTGGCGCACACCTGCGCCTGGTTGTTAGCGACGGGGCGTGCACCGCGGAAGCCATCGGGTTCCGGTTGGGTGACCGCGCCGAGCTCTTGGCCTTCACCCAGGCCCGCGTGGACTTGGCGTACGCGGTCGAGCTCGACCGGTGGTGCGAGGGGAACGGGGTGCAGCTCGTCGTCGAGGCGCTGTGGACGCCCGACGTGGAACCCGCGGCCGTGGCGACCGACGTCGACGGCGTCCTCGACCGGCTGTTCGCGCGCGCCGGCGACTACCTGGACAGCCGCCACATGCGGGCCGACGACGCGGAGGCGTTTCACACCAAGGTTGTCGGGGTCACCTTCGCGGATCGGCAGGCGGTCCTGGCCGAGGTGCGGCCGGGCGAGCGCCTGCGGCTCGTACGCGACCCGGCCAACCCGGCGGATCCGCACGCGATCCAGGTGCGCCGCGCCGACGGCAGGCAGCTCGGGTTCCTGCGGGCGCCCCTCGCAGCACGGCTGGCGCCGGCCATGGACGCAGGCGCCCGCTACGCCGTAACCGCCACGGCCCTGACCGGGGGCGGCGATCGCGCGCTCGGCCTCAACGTGCTGGTTCGCCGGGAAGCGGCCTGGGCGGGTGACGCCTCGGTGCCAGGGGCCGCGTCAGGGCTGGGTCCCACCCACCGGCTCATCGACCGCCTGGCGGCCACGGCCTACAGGGGCCGGCCGCTGTCGGGGCTCCAGCGCGAGGTTCTGGCCGCGGTGGCCGGAGGCGCGCGGCTCGCGGTCCGGATGGCGCCGGGACAGGGACTGGTGGCCACCAGCACGATGGCCGCTGCGCTGCTGGCGAGCCAGGTTTGCGCCCCGGTGGCCGTCGTGCTCCCGCGGGCTGTGGAGGCGGATGCCTGGGCCGCGGCAGCCGGACCATGGCTGCGCGAAGTCGGACTCCGGTCGGCCGCGGCGCACGGCGCGCTGCCACCGCCCCTTCGCACCTGGGTGGCAGAGGGCGGGGCGCTGGACGTGCTGTTCGCCTCGGCGGAGTGGCTCGCGACGCATCCCTCGGCGGCGGCGGCCACCGTGGTCGTCGTGGATGATGCCGACCCCGGGCTGCCCGGATCGTCGGGCAGCGCCGATCCGCACGCTCGGCTGGTGCTCGGGCGTCTCTCTGACGCGCAAGTCGCGGCGCTGGCGGCCCGCGGCCTGACGCCGGGACCCACCAACGCCGGGCCGCGCACCAACCTCAGGGTGGTGGACCGGCGCGGTCGCGCGGCCGCAGATGCGCTCCTCGCGGGTGCTCGCGACCGTCCCGACCCTGTGGTTGTCCTGACGCCGGACGCAGCGACGGCGGTGGCGGCGGCGCTGGACCTCCGGCGGGTCAGGCCCCCTGACGCAGGCCGCGTCGCCTACTACCACGAGGGCTTGCCGCTGGCGTTGCGGCGGGTGCTCGAGGACCTGTTCAGCGCGGGCGCGATCCGCGCGCTCGTCGCCGGCACGCTCCTGGTCGATCCTTCCGCGCCGCCGACGGTCTCGCGTGTGGTGGCGCTCGGCCTTCCACCCACACGCCTGCTCGCGTCCGAGGCCATGGGGATTGCCGGCCGGGACGGCCGCCAGGCGGCCGTCGAGCTCGCGTACGACCCCGGGGTGCTGGACGCCCTGACCGCGGCCACAACCCGCCGGCACCCGCCGCGCGAAGCGCTCGTGCGGTGTTACCATTACTTCAGGGAGCTTGACCGCCGCGGGCCGTGGGCGCTGCCGGCCGCCGGCAGCGCGGGCCTGCCCGCGGAGACGCTCGCCGCGGCGGTGGACGTGTTCCTCGAGGCCGGGGTCGTGGCGGTGGAGGATGGCGAGGGCGCCGGGACGCGGTACGCGCTCGTCGCGTCCGAGGGCCGCGTGGACCTGACGCGCTCCCTCCGGTACCGGGAGGGCGCGCGCGAGCGCGCGGCGGTCGAGACACTGCGCGCGTGGGCCGGTGGCGGCGCCGCGGCGATTCTGGCCACGCTGGCCGCGGGCGCGTGAGCAGGGCTCCGTGCGGGAGCACCGAAGTGGTGCGGGACGAGCTGGTAAGGTGGATGCAGCGGTGAAGTGGCTCGACCTTCGACGGCAGCAGGCCAGCTTCCAGGACCTGCCCCCACAGGTTCAGGGCCTCGTGGCGACCCTGCGCGCCCACTTCCCGCGCGCCGACCTGGACGTCGTCCGCGAGGCGTACCTGGCGGCGGCCCGCGCGCACGACGGCCAGATGCGCGCCTCCGGCGAGCCCTACGTCACCCACGCCGTGGCGGTGGCCGGGATCCTGGCCGACTTGCACCTCGACCCGACGACCGTGGCCGCCGCGCTGCTGCACGACGTGCTCGAGGACACGGGTGTCGAGCCCGACGAGTTGCGCGAGCGGTTCGGCGCCGAGATCGCGACCCTGGTGGACGGGGTCACCAAGCTGGGCCGGATCGAGTGGCAGAGCCGGGAGCAGCGGCAGGCCGAGAATCTGCGCAAGATGTTCCTGGCGATGGCCAACGACATCCGCATCGTGCTCATCAAGCTTGCTGACCGGTTGCACAACATGCGCACGATCGCGCCGCTGCCGGACTGGAAGCGGCGCCGAACGTCCCAGGAGACCCTGGACATCTACGCCCCGCTCGCGGAGCGGCTCGGGATCGGCAGCCTGCAGAAGGAGCTGGAGGACCTGGCGTTCCGCGAGCTCGAGCCCGAGGCGTACGCCGAGCTCACGCGCGAGCTGACCCAGGCCGAGGAGGCGCGGCAGCGCATCGTGGACCACGTGTGCGCGGTCCTCCAGCGCGAGCTGCAGCGCGCCGGGATCAAAGTGGACCCACGGCACATTACCGGCCGGCCCAAGCACATCTACAGTATCTGGAAGAAGCTGCAACGGCCCAAGTACGCGGGCCAGCCGATCGCGCGCATCTATGACCGCCTCGGGGTGCGTGTTCTCGTGGATGACATCAAGGACTGCTACGCGGCGCTGGGCGTGGTGCACTCGGTGTGGAAGCCGATTCCCGGCGAGTTCGACGACTACATCGCCAACCCCAAGACCAGCGGGTACCAGTCGCTGCACACGGCCGTCCTCCACGAAGGCGAGCCGCTGGAAATCCAGATCCGCACCCACCAGATGCACGAGGAGGCCGAGCGCGGCATCGCCGCCCACTGGAAGTACAAGCAGGGGAAGCCCGCGGGGGCCGAGCTCGACCAGAAGCTGGCGTGGCTCCGGCAACTGCTGGAGTGGCAGAAGGACCTGGCGGATGCCCGGGAGTTCGTGGCGTCGGTCCGGCTGGACCTGTTCCAAAACGAGGTATTCGTGTTCACCCCCAAGGGTGACGTCGTCGACCTGCCGTCGGGCGCGACGCCGATCGACTTCGCGTATCGGATCCACACCGACATCGGCCACCACACTGTGGGCGCCCGCGTGAACGGCCGGCTCGTGCCGCTGTCGCAGAAGCTGCACACGGGCGACATCGTCGAGATCGTCACCAACAAGAGTAGCCCCGGGCCCAGCCGCGACTGGCTGGGCTTCGTTGCCACGAGCAACGCGCGCGCGAAGATCCGACAGTGGTTCAAGCATGAGCGTCACCAGGAGAACGTCGGTCGCGGCCGGGAGCTGCTGGAGCGCGAGCTGCGCCGGACCGGCAGCGTCACCGCCGGGATGAAGCCCGACCGGCTGGCCGAGATCGCGGGCAAGTTCGGGATGCCCTCGGAGGAGGAACTGCTCGCCGCGGTCGGCAACGGCGACCTCTCGCTGCTCCAAGTGGCGCAGGCGCTGCGGGGCGAGGCACCCGCGGAGATCGAGGAGGCGCCCGCGCTGCCGGTGGCCGCGCCGCCCGCCCCGACCGGGGTCCGGGTGCGCGGGGTCGACAACGTACTGATGCACTTCGCGCGCTGCTGCACCCCGCTGCCGGGCGACCGCATCGTCGGCTACATCACGCGCGGCCGCGGCGTGACGATCCACCGCAGCGACTGCTCCAACATCGCGTTCCTGCGTGGCCATCCCGAGCGCCTGCTCGAGGTGGAGTGGGAGACCTCCGCCGCCGGCTCCTACCAGGTGGAGATCGAGGTAGAGGCGTTCGATCGGGTCGGTTTGCTGAAGGACATCATGGCCGCGGTCGCCGAGACGAAGACCAACGCGCTGTCCGTGAACGCCCGGGTGCGCAAGGACAAGGTCGTGGTGACCAACCTGGTGCTCGACATCCGCAATGTCGGGCAGCTCCACGCGGTGATGCAGAAGGTAGAGAAGGTGCCCGAGGTCTTCAGCGTGGCGCGCGTGGTCCCCACGTGACGGCCTGGCTGACGCGAGGAGGGTGGAGGTGAAGCGACCGACCGCTGCCCGCGTTGCCCTGTTCACCGAGTCGGTGATCCGGGAAATGACGCGGCTGTGCCACGACCACGACGCCGTGAACCTGGCCCAGGGGTTCCCGGACTTCGAAGCGCCGGCGGCGCTGCTCCAGGCGGCCGCCAAGGCGCTGCGCGACGGGTGGAACCAGTACGCGATCACGTGGGGCTCCCCTCGGCTGCGGCAGGCGATCGCCGCCAAGGCCTCCCGCGAGCTCGGCCTGGCGATCGACCCGGAGCGCCACGTGACCGTGACCTGCGGGGCGACCGAGGCCATGATGGCGACCCTGCTGGCGGTTGTCGACCCCGGCGACGAGGTTGTCCTGTTCGAGCCGTTTTACGAGAACTACGGGCCCGACGCGCTGCTGTCGGGAGCGAGGGTGCGCTACGTGCGCCTCGACCTGACCGACCCGGTGGTGCCCTTCGACCCCGCCGAGCTGCGGGCGGCCTTCGGGCCACGGACCCGGGCGATCATCGTCAACACGCCTCACAACCCGACGGGCAAGGTCTTCACGCGGGAGGAGTTGGAGCTGATCGCGGCGCTATGCCGGGAGCACGACGTGCTGGCGGTGACCGATGAGGTCTACGAGCACATCCTCTACGACGGCGCCCGACACGTCTCGCTCGCGGCGCTCGACGGCATGGCCGAGCGCACCGTTGTGGTCAACAGCATGTCCAAGACCTATTCGGTCACCGGCTGGCGCGTCGGGTGGACGCTGTGCGCGAATCCGGCGATCACCGACGGCATCCGGCGCGCACACGACTTCCTCACCGTGGGCGCCGCCGCCCCGCTGCAGGAGGCCGGGGCGGTGGCGCTGGCGTTTCCCCGCTCGTACTACGACGAGCTCGGTCGCGCCTACCAGCGCAAACGCGACATCATGCTGGGGATGCTGCGCGACGCCGGATTTCGGTGTGTCGTCCCCCGCGGCGCCTACTACGTCATGGCCGACATCGGCGGGCTGTCGGCGGACGACGACGTGACGTTCACCACGGCGATGATCGCGACCGTCGGGGTGGGGGCCGTGCCCGGCAGCAGCTTCTACCACGACCCGGCCGCCGGCCGCCGGCTGATCCGGTTCGCCTTCCCCAAGAAGGACGAGACGCTCGCCGAGGTTCGCCGGCGCCTGGGCCGGCTCGCCCCCGCGCGGCGGGCCTGACGCGCGGCGGGTCATGCGCGCGGTTGTCCAGCGCGTCCGGCGGGCCGAGGTGCGCGTCGGCGACGAGGTTGTCGGCGGCATCGGGGGCGGGCTGTGCGTGCTGCTCGGCGTCGCCGCCGGCGACGGCCCGGCGCAGGCGCAGGCGCTCGGGCACAAGGTCGCCACACTGCGCATTTTCGACGACGAGGCCGGTCGGCTGAACCGCTCAGTCCTGGACACCGGCGGTGAGGTGTTGGTCGTCTCCCAGTTCACCCTCTACGGCGATACGAGCCGCGGCCGGCGGCCCTCGTTCGTGCGGGCTGCGCCGGCCGAGGTGGCTGAGCCGCTGTGCGAGGCGTTCGCCGCGCGGCTGCGCGAGCTCGGACTGCGCGTGGCCACTGGCCGGTTCCGCGCGGCCATGCTGGTCGAGATCCACAACGACGGGCCGGTCACGATCCTGCTCGACACCGATGCGTGAGGGTGCGCGGCTGCTCTTGGTGCGCCACGGCCGCCACGACTGGCTAGGTCCGGCGGACAACCGGATCGCCGGACGGCTGCCGGGCGTCTCCATCAACGCGCAGGGCCGGGCCGAGGCCGAGGCGCTCGGCCGGTGGCTGGCGGCGGCGCCGCCCGACCGCATCGTGAGCAGCCCGCTGGAGCGGACGATGCAGACCGCGACGATCATCGGAGCGGCGACGGCGCGGTCCGTGGTCGCGGACGCTCGGCTCGTCGAGACCGATCTCGGGCCGTGGGAGGGCCTGCCGGTCGCCGAGATCGCCGCCCGCGATCCTGCGGGGTGGCGCGCCTGGCGCACCGCGCCGACCCGGGTAGCGGCGCCGGGCATCGAGCCGGTCGCCGCGATCGCCGAGCGCATGGGCGCGGCCGCCGAGGAGTACCTGGGCCGCGGCGGGGTCACGCTGTTCGTGTCCCACCAGGACCCGCTCCTGGCCCTGTGCTGCCGGCTGCTCGGGTTGCCCCTGGACGCGATGCGGCGCCTGGAGATCTCGCCGGGCTCGCTCACCGAGTTCGAGGTCGTGCGGGGCGAGGCGGTGCTGGTGACCCTGAACGCGCGGCCGCCTGCGGTGCCCGCGTAAGACCGGCCAAGATCCCTTTCGGCATGGTCAGCGACATGACCACCAGAATACCCCCGTAGATCGCTGGCGCCGGGACCGGGAGCTGCATGTAGTTCTTCAGTGCCACGTCGATCGCGCGGAGCGTGACCGCGCCGACCACCGGTCCCCACACCAAGCCGCTACCGCCGATCATCGCGGCGATGACGGGAAACAGGCTGCGCTCGATTCCGAGTACGACGGACACGTCGATGTAGCCCGAGTGCAGACCGAAGACTGCGCCAGCCAGTCCGGTCGGAGTCGCCCCGAGCACGAACGCGACCTGCTGGACGCGGAAACGGTCCACCCCAGCTGCGGCCGCGGCCAGCTCGTTCTCCCGCACAGCCGTCATCGCCATTCCTAATCGACTGGACGCGAGCAGGGCGTTGAGGAGCAGGGAGGCGGCGGCCAGGGACAGGGTCAGGAGGTAGGCCGCTCGCAGACTCAGGTAGTGCTGGGCCGAGACGTAGAGGCCGTGGGAGCCCCCGGTGAGCTGCGGCAGGTTATCGACCGTTAGGCGGAGGAGCAGCAGCAGCGCAAAGGTGCCCACCGCGAAGTAGGCGCCACGCAGTCGTAGTAGCGGGTAGGCCAGCAGGACGGCAGAGATGGCCGCGGCGGCGCCTCCGGCGAGGGCGGCGACCGTCGAGCCGGCGGGGCCCAGCGCTGCCAGCAGTGGGACGCGCAGCAGCAGGAGGAACGTGACGTAGGCCCCCAGCCCGAAGAAGCTGGCCTGTCCCAGGTTGTAGAGCCCGAGAAAGCCTCCCAGCAGATCGTAGTTTGAAGCCAGCGTGATCAACAGAAAGGTGAACAGCAGCGCGGTCACCAGGTCCCTGGGCAGGATCCAAGGACCCGCCGCGAGCAATAGCAGCGGCACGGCTGGAAGTGCGCGTCGTACGCTCATCGCCCCTGCCCGGTCAGGATGGCGGCAGGCCGTAGCAGCAGCACCGCGAACAGCACCAGCAGGCTCATCATCGGTGACCAGATCGGCCCGGCCCAGAAGCCGGTGAACACCTCGGCCAGTCCCAGCGCGATGCCAGCAGCGAGCGCACCCGGCAGGTTCCCCACGCCGCCTGCAGCGGACACGGTGAAGGCGATCATGGTCAGGCGTAGCCCCTCAAAGGGGTTCAAGGGGATCGCCATTACGAACAGCCCGCCCGAGAGCGCCGCCGCGGCGATGCCGATGGTCAGGACTGCCCGAGACACCCGTCTGGGATTCAGGCCGATGACCAGCGCGCCCGCCAGGTTCTGGGCTACCGCCCTGGCTTCCTTGCCGATGCGAGTCCGCGTCAGCAGCAGGTGTAGTACGCCGACGACGACCGCGACGATTCCCAGCACGGTCGCCCGCGGGCCCGAGACCACGACGTCGCCGAGCGCGAAAGACGAGATGCGCGGGTGCAGGGCGAAGATGGGCTGGGGTTCCACGTGGCGGGCCCAGTAGAATCCCAACATGGCCTCCAGCGCCAGGGCCAGACCGAAGGTGACCAGGATCGAGCTGACCAGGACTTCGCCGCTAGCCCGGCCGGCCATCGGCTTCAGCAAGACGGCCTCGAAGATCATCCCGACGAGGAGAAAACCAGCCGCCACCAACCCGAACGCGGGCACCACCCCCAGCCCGAGGTGGCGGACCAACAGTGTGCTCGCGGCCGCGCCGAGCACCATGAAGACACCGTGCGCCACGTTGAGCACGTGCGTCGTGGCCAAGATCAGAGAGAACGAGAACGCCATCAGAGCGTAGAGACCGCCCACGACCAGGCCCCCGACGAGCAGCTCGAGGAACAGCGGCAGGGTCATGGAGCCTACACAGACAGATAGGTCTGCTGGAGGTTGGGGTGCTCCCGGAGCTGGGCGGATGGCCCGTGCAGCACGATCCGCCCACTTTCCAGCACATACCCCCGCGCCGCCAGAGCCAGGGCTTCGTGCACGTACTGCTCGACGATGAGCAGCGCCAGCCCCCGCTCGCCGAGCAGGCGCAGCGTATCGTACAGTAGGTCCACGATCCGCGGGGCCAGGCCCAGGGACGGCTCGTCGAGCATGAGCAGGGTCGGCGCGGCCATGAGCGCCCGTCCGATGGCCAGCATCTGCTGCTCGCCGCCCGAGAGCGTGCCGGCCTGCTGTCGCCGGCGCTCGCGCAGCAAGGGAAACAGCCGATAAACGTCGGCGAGACTGTCCGCGAGCGCGGGCCCACGGCCCGGAACGTGGCCCAGCTCCAGGTTCTCTTCGACCGTCATGCCGGGGAAGAGTTCACGCCCTTCGGGCACGAGCCCTAACCCCAGCGCGACCCGCTCGTGCGTCGGCATTCCGTGCAGTGCGCGTCCCTCATAGGTGATCTCGCCGTCCACGGGGGGAATGATCCCGTGTACTGCGCGCAGCGTGGTTGTTTTGCCCGCGCCGTTGGGTCCCAGCAGCGCCACGATCTCCCCCGGCGCCACGGTGAGCGAGACGTCCTGGACGACCACGAACTCGCCGTACCGGACCTGGAGTCCTCGGATCTTGAGCCCGCGTGCCGCCGGCGCGCGCCCCCGGGCCCCGTGCGGCTCAGACCGGTGGGGCTCACGCACCTGCGCCGCTCCGCGTACCGAGGTAGGCACCGACCACCCGCGGGTCGCGAACAACCGTCTCGGTGGGCCCGTCGGCGACGACCTGTCCATAGTTGAGGACCACCAGACGCGGACACGTGCGCGTGACGAGACGCACGTTGTGCTCGACCATCAGCACGGCGAGGTGCAGCTCGGCGTGGACCCGGCGGATGGTGTGGACCATGCGGTCAAGCTCCGCGGTGGTCAGACCCGACATCGCCTCGTCCAGGCAGAGCAGTCGTGGCCCCGTGGCCAGGGCCCGCGCGATCTCCAGCCGCTTGCGTTCCGATAGGTTGAGAGCGTGGGCGGGGAGCGTCGAGACACCGGTCAGCTCCACGAGATCGAGCAGCCGCAACGCGGCGTCCCTGGCTTGGCGCACATCGGTGCGCCCGTCGCGCCGGCCGAACAAGCATCCGACCGCCACGTTGTCCACCACACTCATCTGCGTGAACGGCTGGACGATCTGGAAGGTCCGCGCCAGCCCGAGGTGGCAGATGCGATGGGGGGGCAAGCCGATCACTTCCCGTCCCGCAAACCGCAGCCTGCCTCCGTCGGGACGTACGAACCCTGAGATGACGTGGAAGAGCGTCGTCTTGCCGGCCCCGTTCGGACCAATGAGCCCCACGATCTCGCCCTCGGCGACCGTCAGACTGACGCGGTCGAGTGCGGTCACCCCGCCGAACCGCTTACAAATCTGGACGACCTCGAGCATCTGCTAGCGGCTGGGCCGCCGGTACGGCGCGTCGGCCAGCTCGCGCGGCCAGACGATGCGCACCCTCCCGTCCTGAATCTGCGCCACATAGGCGGTCTGGTTCCCATGCCCGTTGAGCGTGGCCCCGGCCAGCTTCAGGTCCCAGCTGAACTTGAACCGGCCGATGATGGTCGGGACCTCAAAGTCCGGCCTGCGTAGCGTCTCGGCGATGGCCTCCCGGTCCAGGCTGGGCGTGCGTTCAATCGCAGTGCGGACGACATCCAGTGCGACGATGCGGTTGGCGACCCAGGGGAGGTCGTACGGATCCCGATTCATCTGCTCGAAAATCCTCTGCGAGCGGTCGTCCAGAGCCCGGCGGGCCGTGTAGGTAGCGCCCACGATACCCTCGGCGCCAGTGCCGGCCGCCTGGATGAACGGGAACGCGAGCGCACGGACGTACATTTCCCTGGGGCGCAGCCCGAGCTCCCGGGCCTGTCGGATGAACGCGATGGACGGGCCCGTCCAGAGTCCCAGGAAGACGACGTCGGGGTTGAGCGTCCGCCAGCGGGCCAGGATGGCGGAGAAGTCCGAGTGGCCGAACGGCACGACCTGCTGGTCGACGACGGTCAGGCCGGCCTCGCGCGCGTAGGCAATGGCGCCGCTGGTGACATCGCGGGTGTGTGCGGTGTCCTCGAAGACGAAGGCGATCGTCCGCAGTGGTGCTCCCTCCGCGACCGCCTGACGGACCAGGTCGAAGTAGTGGCGAGTCCACCAGATGCCCGGCGCCAGTGTCCCGAACAGATACCGGAAGTTGCGGGCAAAGATCGCGCGGTCATTGGCCTCCATCGCGACCATGGGGATGCGCAGTCGCTCCGCTACGGTTGACGCGCGCAGGGTGATCGGGCTGGTGGCCGGTCCGAAGAACAGCAGCACGTTGTCGGCGGCCGCCAGCCGCTCATAGAGCTCCACGGCCTTGTCGGCGGAGCTCTCGTCATCGTAGAGCATGAGCTCCACGGGCAGGCGGCGCCCCAGGGCCCGGACCATGAATCCACCCTGCTCGTTGACCACCCGTGCCCACTCCCGCATGAACTGCTGGTAGACCGGACCCCACTCGGCGGCGAACGGGCCGGTGACGGCCAGGGTACCACCCAGCTTGATGGTGGTTGGGGCCGGGCCGGCACTGCTCAGACCCACGGACGTGGCGAGCACGACCATGACGGTCAGCGCGCGCACATACCGAAAGCGTCCTGTCATGGCGGCATTCCTCCCGTAACGGACAGCGTCATAATGCCACATCGGGCTATTTCAAACGCTTTGAAACTGGCTTCGGCACCTCTGGGTACCCTCCCTCCCGAGCGCCTGCGGTGGGCCGGTGCTGAACGGCGCGGGAGAGCTCAGGCCAAAAACGACGTCAGCAGCCGCCGCTCCAGCTCGCGGCTGATCTCCGTCAGGTCTTTGACGGTGTCCACCGCGCGCCAGTAGTCGCGCGAGCGGTAGGCGACGAGCAGCCGCTGCTCGGCCAGCGCCGGGAAGATGGTCGTCTCGTGATCGCCCACTTCGGGGAACCGCTCCACGGCCGCCCGCGACAGCACGTAGACGCCCGCGTTGACCCAGTACGGCAGCGTCGGCTTCTCGTGGAACGCGATGACGCGGTCCTCGGCGTTGACCTCCACCAGCCCGTACTGGCTGATATAGGGGGTCAGGACCAGGGTCGCCAGTCCGCCGCTGTGCTGGTGGTGCGCGACGACCGGGCCCAGGCGCAGGTTCGTGATGACGTCGCCGTTCGTCGCCAGGACGAGCTCGGGCGCCCCGGCGAGCAGGCCGTAGGCGCGCCGGATGGCGCCGCCGCGGCCCAGCGGTTGCTCCTCGACCGCGTAGGCGATCCGCAGGCCCCACTTCTCCCCGGTGCCGAAGTAGTCACGGATGACCTCGTGGCGGTAGCCGCACGCCATGACGACCTCAACGATGCCCTGCGTCTGCAGCCAGTGGAGCTGGTAGGCCAGGATCGGCACGCCCAGGATCTCCACCATGGGTTTGGGCCGATCCTCGGTGTAGGGCCGCAGCCGCTCGCCCCGGCCGCCCGCGAGGATGATCGCCTGCATTCGCCTCGGTCCGCCTCCGCGTCCCTGGAGGACGCTGCGGGGAAGTTCGCCCGCCGCCGGGCGCGTTCCTGGCCGCGTTTGACAGCGCCGCCCCGCGCTCGCTAGAATGCCAGCAAGCACGCCGACCGTCATCGGCAGGCCGGCGACGACGGGAAGAGTAGGCCCCGGCGCTCCCAGAGAGAGGGCGCCACTGTGACGGCTGCAACCGCCCTCGAGCTACCCGGGGTCCGAACGACACCCCTGAGCCGGCGACGGGCCCGGGCCCGTCCGGGGACGCCCGTGACCGCGTGGAGGGTCCGGCCGCCGTGGTGGCCGGGAACCAGGGTGGCACCGCGGGAGGCGCAACGCGCCCCCGTCCCTGCGGGACGGGGGCGCGGCTCTTTTTGCCGCAGGGAGGGAACGCGATGGCGACGATCCAGGCGCCGCGAGGGATGCGCGACATCTTGCCCGGCGAGGTCGAGCGGTGGCAGGCGCTGGAAGCTCGCATCCACGACCTCGCCGCGCGCCACGGGTTCCGCGAGATTCGCACCCCGGTGGTGGAGCACACCGAGGTGTTCCAGCGGACCGTGGGCGAGGCCACCGACATGGTCGAAAAGGAAATGTATACGTTCACCGACCGCGGCGGCCGCTCGCTCAGCCTTCGGCCGGAAGGCACCGCGGCGGTCATGCGCGCCTACCTGGAGCATGGCCTGCGCCAGCAGCCGCAGCCGGCGCGGCTCTATTACATCGCGCCCATGTTTCGCTACGACCGGCCGCAGAAGGGCCGCTACCGCCAGCACACGCAGTTCGGCGCCGAGGTCATCGGCAGCGCGCACCCCGCCGCGGACGCCGAGGTACTGGTGCTGCCGATCCGGCTCATGCAGTCCCTGGGCCTGACCGAGATCGAGGTGCGTCTGAACAGCGTCGGCGACGCGGTCTGCCGGCCCCGGTTCCTGGAGGCGCTGCGGGCGTACTTGCGCCCGCGCGCGGCGGAGCTGTGCGAGGACTGTCGGCGGCGGTTGGAGCGCAATCCCCTGCGCGTGCTCGACTGCAAGCGCGAAGGGTGCCACCGGATCGCACAGGGCGCGCCGTCGTCGATCGACCACCTCTGCGAGGCGTGCGCGGCGCACCTGGAAGGGGTACGGCGGCAGTTCGACCTCCTCGGCGTGCCCTACCGCCTCGACCCGTCGATCGTCCGGGGGCTCGACTACTACACGCGGACCGCGGTGGAGGTCTTCTCCGGTCGGCTGGGCGCCCAGAACGCGATGTTCGGCGGTGGCCGGTACGACGGGCTCGCCGAGCAGCTCGGGGGCCCGCCGACCCCTGGCGTCGGCTTCGGGTTCGGCATGGACCGCTTGCTGCTCGCGCTCGACGGCGAGGGCGGCGCGCCGGCCGCCGACCGGCAGGTGCAGGTGATGGTCGTGACCATCGGGCCGGCGGCGGCCAGCCGGGGCGTGCAGGTCGCCGACCGACTCCGCGGTGCCGGCCTGCGCGTCGAGACCGATCTGCTCGGCCGCGACCTGCGCGCGCAGCTCAAGCACGCCGACCGCGTGGGGGTGCGCTACGCGGTGCTGCTCGGCGACGACGAGTTGCGCTCGGGGGTGGTGATCCTCCGGGAGATGGCGAGCGGAGAGCAAGCCAGCGTGCCGGAAGAGGGCGCGGCGGCGGCGCTCGCGGCGCGCCTGGCCGCGCCGCCGGCGGCGGGGAAGGGGAGATGGCGATGAGCGTGGCGACCGTGATGCGCAGCCACATGTGCGGCGCGCTGCGGCCCGCCGATGTCGGTCAGACCGTGCGGCTGTGCGGCTGGGTGCAGCGCCGGCGTGACCTGGGCGGCCTGGTCTTCCTCGACCTCCGCGATCGCGAGGGTGTGGTGCAGGTCGTCGTGAACCCCACCGAGGTCGGCCCGGAGGCGGCGCGCGCGGCGGACGCGGTGCGCGCCGAGTTCGTCGTGCGCGTGGAGGGTCCGGTCGTGCGCCGCCCTGAGGGGACGGTCAACGCGCGGCTGGCGACCGGGGAGGTCGAGGTCCGGGCCCAAGCGGTGGAGATCCTCGCACCCTCCCTGACCCCGCCGTTTTCT
Source organism: Armatimonadota bacterium (assembly GCA_031081715.1). Taxonomy (GTDB): domain Bacteria; phylum Sysuimicrobiota; class Sysuimicrobiia; order Sysuimicrobiales; family Humicultoraceae; genus Fervidifonticultor_A; species Fervidifonticultor_A tertius. The sequence continues at coordinate 157,280 of JAVHMA010000001.1, forward strand.
CCTGGCGATGAGGCCGACCCCGACGAGGCGCTGCGGCTCCGCTACCGCTACCTCGACCTGCGCCGGCCGCGGATGGTCGCCAATCTGCTGCTGCGCCACCGGACCGCGATGGCGGTACGTCGGGCCCTGGACGCGCTGGGGTTCGTGGAGGTCGAGACCCCGATGCTCATCCGGAGCACGCCGGAGGGCGCGCGCGACTTCATCGTGCCGAGCCGGCTCCAGCCCGGCAAGTTCTACGCGCTCCCGCAGTCGCCCCAGCTCTTCAAGCAGCTGCTCATGGTGGCCGGCCTGGACCGCTACTTCCAGATCGTCCGGTGCTTCCGCGATGAGGACCTGCGGGCCGACCGCCAGCCCGAGTTCACGCAGATTGACGTGGAGATGAGCTTCGTCGGCCAGGACGACATCATCGCGGTCACCGAGACGGTCGTGGCCACGGCGGTCGAGTCGGTGCGGGGCGTGCGCGTGGCGACGCCGTTCCCCCGCCTCTCGTACGCTGACACGATGCTGCGCTATGGGTCCGACAAACCGGATCTGCGCGTGGACCTCGAGATCGCCGACCTCACGCCGCTGGCTGCCACGAGTGGCATCGAGCGCTTCGCGGCGGCCGCGGCCACCGGCGGGGTGCTGCGCGGCCTGCGGGTGCCCGGATGCGCCGGCGCGTCGCGCCGCGAGCTCGACGAGCTCACCGCGGTGGCGGTAGCCGCGGGCGCCGGCGGGCTGGCTCCCCTCGCGCTTGTCGCCGGCGGTCCTCGCGGCCCGCTGGCGCGTCGGCTGACCGAGGGCGCAGTGGCGGCCGTCGCGGAGCGGACCGGCGCGCGGGAAGGCGACCTGGTGCTGCTCGTCGCCGGGCCCGAGCCGGTGGTCGCGGCCGCGCTGGGCCGGTTGCGCCTGGACGTAGCGGAGCGCTACGGCCTGCGCCGCGACGACGGCGCCCTGCGATTCGTCTGGGTCACCGGGTTCCCCCTGCTCGAGTGGAGCGATGCCGACGGCCGGTACACGCCTGTCCACCATCCGTTCACCGCGCCGATGATCGAGGATCTGCCGCTGCTGGCCACCCATCCTGGTCGGGTCCGGGCTCAGGCGCACGACCTGGTGCTGAACGGCGTCGAGCTCGGCGGCGGCAGCATCCGGATCCACGACCGGGCGGTCCAGGAACGGGTCTTCGACCTGCTCGGCATCGGGGCCGAAGAGGCCCGTGCCCGTTTCGGATTCCTGCTCGAGGCACTCCAATATGGCGCGCCTCCCCATGGCGGTATCGCACTCGGGCTGGATCGGTTCGTCATGCTGCTGGCGGGCGAGGCGACCATCCGAGAGGTCATCGCTTTCCCGAAGACCGCGAGCGCGGCCGACCTGCTGACCGGTGCGCCCGGCGAGGTGGACCCGGCGCTGCTCCGCGACGCGCACATCGCGGTGATCGCCGACTGACCGGCACGGCGCGTTGCGGGCCAGCGCACCGCGTGCTAGCATGTGGGCGGGAACGGTTCTCTGCCGTGTGCGAGGCGGGTCGATAGCCCCGATCCAACACGGAGTCCCAGGGAGCCCGTCTCCGACCGTGGAGGGTTCCCGCGTGATCAGCGTGGGCGACGAATCGGTCGGGAGGGCACCCACCTACGAGCGTAGGGTTCGGGGGCTATGATCCGCACGGCACGGCGGAGAGCACTATGAGGGGCGGCCGCGCACGCGGCCGCCCCTCGCGGTATTGGCGGCGCGCTGCCTCTCTTCGCATCGTGGCAGCGTCCCCTGCGTGAGGGGTTCCGTGCTACGATACAGTCGGTGGGCCCCACCGATGTCGCTGTTTGAGCAGACCGGCACCCGTCCCGCGGCGCCGCTGGCGGCGCGGCTACGGCCGCGCTCGCTGGACGAGTTCGTCGGTCAGGCCCACCTGGTCGGCCCGGGCCGTGCGCTGCGGGCGGCGATCGACGACGACCAGGTTCACAGCCTGATCCTTTGGGGGCCGCCAGGGGTGGGCAAGACCTCGCTCGCGCTCATCATTGCCGCGAAGACCCGGTCGCACGTGGAGCAGGTCAACGCGGTCACGGCCGGGGTCGCCGACCTCCGGCGTATCATCGCCGAGGCGCAAGACCGGCGACGGTTCCACGGCCACCGGACGCTGCTGCTCGTCGACGAGATCCACCGCTTCAACAAGGCGCAGCAGGACGTGCTCCTACCCCACGTGGAGGACGGCACCCTCATCCTGATCGGCGCGACGACCGAGAACCCGTTCTACCAGGTGAACGCGACACTCGTCTCGCGCTCGCGGGTCGCGCAGCTCCAGCCGCTGGCCGACGGAGAGATCCGCGCGATCGTGGCACGAGCGCTCGCTGACCCCCAGGGGCTGGGAGGGCTCGGGCTCGCGATCGAGGAGGACGCCCTCGCTCACTTGGTCCGCCTGAGCAACGGCGACGCGCGGGTCGCGCTCAACGTCCTCGAGGCCGCCGCCCTGGCGGTCGGGGCCACCGGCGGTCGCCGGGTGACGCTCGATGCGGTGGCGGACGCGGCGCAGCGGCGACCACTGGCCTACGACCAGGCCGGTGACGCCCACTACGATACGATTTCGGCGTTCATCAAGAGCCTGCGGGGGTCCGATCCGGACGCGGCCGTGTACTGGCTCGCGCGCATGCTGGCCGCCGGGGAGGACCCGCGGTTCATCGCCCGGCGCATGATCGTCCACGCAGCCGAGGACGTCGGCCTCGCCGACCCGACGGCCCTGTTGGTCGCCACGGCCGCCGCTCACGCGGTCGAGTACGTGGGTCTGCCCGAGGCGCGCATCCCTATGGCGGAGGCCGCCATCTACATCGCGACCGCACCGAAGAGCAACGCGGTGGTGCGGGCGATCAGCGCCGCAGGAGAAGACGTCCAGGAGCAGCGCGCCGGCCGCGTCCCGGTCCACCTGCGGGACACCAGCCATCCGCAAGCGGTTCGACAGATGCGCCACGGGGTAGACTACCGCTACCCACACGACGCGCCGGGCGGCTTCGTCCCGCAGGACTACTGGCCGGAGGGCATGACCCGCCGGCGCTACTACGAGCCCACCGACCGCGGGCTGGAGGCCGAGCTCAGGCGCCGGCTGGCGGCCTGGTGGGGCGAGGAGCCGGCGCTTTGACACGCCGCGTTTTGCGCTGTTACCATCAGGGGACTGCGCACCGGCGGTGACGGTGAGATGGCGACGATCGCCGTCGCGATGAGCGGCGGGGTGGACAGTGCGGTGGCCGCGGCGTTGCTGGTCCGCGAGGGACACCGCGTCATCGGGCTCACGATGAATCTGTGGCCGGCGTGGCTGCCGCCCGCGGACGGGGCGTCGCGTGCCTGCTGCGGGGCGAGCGCGATCGACGACGCCCGCGAGACGGCCGTTCGCCTGGGCATCCCGCACTACGTGCTCAACCTGCGCGAGGCGTTCGAGCGCGAGGTCATCGGGTACTTCGTGGACGAGTACGCGCAGGGCCGCACGCCCAATCCCTGCATCGCGTGCAACCAGGCTGTGAAGTTCAGCATCCTGCTCGAGCGCGTCAGCGCGCTGGGGGCGGACGCGCTGGCCACCGGCCACTACGCCCGTATCGCGCACGACCCCGCGACCGGGGCGCCGCGCCTGCTGCGCGCGACCGACGCGCGCAAGGACCAGTCGTACGTGCTCTACGGACTCGTGCCGGCGCAACTCGCGCGGGTGCGGTTTCCGGTCGGCCCCTACCGCAAGCCCGAGGTCCGCGCGCTGGCCCGCAGCCTGGGGCTCCCCGTCGCCGACAAGCCGGACAGTCAGGAGATCTGCTTCGTGCCCGGCGGGCACTACGGCGCGCTGGTCGCGGCGCGGCGCCCGGAGGCGGCGCGTCCCGGCCCGATCCTTGCCCGCGACGGCGCCGTGGTCGGCACGCACGCGGGCATCGGCCGCTATACCGTTGGGCAGCGCCGTGGCCTGGGCCTGGCAGGCGGCGCGCCGCGCTACGTGGTGGACATCGATCCAGCGCGCAACGCGCTCGTCGTGGGGGGGGCGGAGGCGCTCGCGCGCGAAAGCGTCCTGCTGCGCGACGTGAACTGGATCGCGCCGCCGCCGCCATCGGGTCGCGTCACCGCCCGCCTGCGGCATGCGGCCGCGGAGGTCCCGGCCCGTCTGGAGGAGGTGTCGGGCGGAGCGCTACGCGTCTGGTTCGAAACGTCCCAGCGCGCCGCGGCCCCGGGCCAGGCCGTGGCGCTCTACGACGGGGAGATTGTACTGGGCGGCGGCATCATCGAGCGAGAGGTACCGAGGGGAGGCGAAGGGTCATGAGCAACCGCACCGACTTCGTCGCCGGGTTCATCCTGGGTGGTCTGCTCGGCACGGCGCTGGCGCTGCTGTTCGCGCCGCGCTCAGGCGAGGAGACGCGCCAGCAGTTGACGAGCTCCGCAGAGCAGCTCCGCGAGCGCGCCAGGGAGCGCGCCGACGACCTGCTCGACCGGGTCCGCACGGGGGCCCAGGACCTCTCCGAGCGGGGCCGGGCGGCGCTGGACGACGGCGTCGGCCGCCTTCGAGACGCCGTCGAGCGAGGGCGCGAGGCGATTGAGGAGAAGGCCCGCGAGCGCCAGGGCCGTGGGGGCGACCCGACCGAGAGCTAGCTCCCTGCTGGACGCGCTGCCCGGGCCGCTGCGGCCCGGGCTAACCGTGGCCGACCGCCTGCAGCGCGCGGGGTGGGAGACCTACCTGGTCGGCGGCGTCGTGCGCGACCTCCTGCTCGGACGCACGCCCGCCGACCTCGACATCGCGACCGCGGCCCCGCCCGGGACGGTGCGGGCGCTGTTCGCGCACACCGTCCCGGTGGGCGCGGAGTTCGGCGTGACCGCGGTGATCGCGGACGGTCGGCCCTATCAGGTGGCGACCTTCCGGCGCGAGGGGCCGTACCTCGACGGGCGGCGGCCGTCGTTCGTCGAACGCGGCGACCTCGCGACTGACGCGGCCCGTCGCGACTTCACGATCAACGCGCTCTACCTCGACCCGCGGACCGGCACCGTTCGTGACCTCGTCGGCGGTCAGGCGGACCTGGCCGCGCGGGTCGTCCGCGCGGTGGGCGACCCCGCCGAACGGTTCCGCGAGGATCGGCTGCGTATGCTGCGCGCGGTGCGCCTGGCGACCGAGCTCGGGTTCACGCTGGACGCCGGCACACGCGGGGCGATCGAGGCGGCTGCTCCCCTGGTGGCGTCGGTCAGCGCCGAGCGCGTACGTGACGAGCTGCTGCGCCTGCTGGCCGCGCCACAGCGCGCCGCGGGCGCGCGCCTGCTGGCCGAGACCGGCCTGCTCGGCGTGGTCCTCCCGGAGCTTGCGGAGCCCGGTGCCGGTGACCGCCTGGCGGTTACCCTCGCCTGCCTGGAGGCCCTGCGCCGGCCTGAGGCGACGCTCGCGCTGGCCGCGATGCTCCACACCCTGGATTTCGCGCGCGTGGAGGCGGTCTGCCGCCGCCTGCGGGTGCCCAGCGCGCAGCGGCGCGCCGTGGTGGCGCTCATCGCCGGCCTGCCCGCCGTGCCGGTACTCTCGCGGAAGCGGCCGTCGGAGGTGCGGGCACTTTTGCGCCACGCGGGCGCCGCGGCCCTGCTCGAGCTCAGCCGCGCCGCTGCGGTAGCGCGCGGCGAAGGCACCAGGGCCGCGCGCCGTGCCGCCGTCGTCGTGGCGTCCGTGCCGGCGGACGGGCTGGCCGCGCTGCTCTCTGGCCGCGACCTGCGCGCGCTGGGCCTGGCGCCGGGGCCGCAGTATCGGGCGATCCTCGATGCGGTGGGCCAGGCGCGCGCGCGCGGCGAGATCGCCTCGCCAGCAGAAGCGCGGGCCTGGGTGCGGGCGCGGCTGCGGGCAGGAGGCCACGCGGTGACCGTGGAACGCTCCCGCCGGTCCGCGCGGTCCGGCGGACCTGGAGGCTAGCATGGTCGAGCGTCAGGCGGTCCTGATCGTGCTGTGGGCGCTGGCGGTGATGATCGTGGTGGGCGCGGTGCTGCCCGCGGTCGCGCCAGGGCTGATTCGGTTCGTCAACCGTACGGTGCTCAAGGAGGACGCCGCCAACCACCAGTCCGGGCACTAGCGAGTACCCGCGTACAAGGAGATCGTTCTCGACGGGTCGAACACGCCTTCGGGCGGGGCAGGTTATCTTGCGCCCGCCGGGTGCAGAAGCGTGGACGGCGAGGCGCTGGTCATCGGGCTCGTCAACCAGAAAGGCGGCTGCGGCAAGACCACCACGGCCGTCAACCTGAGCGCCTCCCTGGCGGCCGCGGGCCACCGCACCCTGCTTGTCGACCTCGACCCGCAGGCGAACGCCACGGTCAGCGTGGGCGTGGACCCGGCCACGCTCGAGCGCACGATCTACCACGTCCTCGTCGATCCGGACCACGACGAGGGACTGCCGCTCGAGACGGTGATCCGGCCGACGAGCGTCAAGCGGCTGGATGTCGCGCCCTCGTCGATCGACCTGGCGGCGGCGGAGCTCGAGCTCGCGGCCCGTATCGGCCGCGAGAACTCGCTGCGGCGCCGGCTTGCCGCGGTCCGCGACCGGTACGCGTTCATCCTGATCGACACGCCGCCGTCGCTGGGCCTGCTGACCCTCAACGCGCTCGTGGCCTGCGACGCCATCGTCATCCCGATCCAGACACACTACTACGCGCTGCTGGGGATGCGCCAGCTGCTGCGCACCCTCAAGATGGTGCGGGAGGAGGTCGGCCACCACGTTGAGATCCTCGGGGTGCTGCCGACGATGTACGACTCGCGCACGACCATCAGCAAGGAGATCGTCGCCGGCATCCACGACTTCTTCCCGAACAAGGTATTCAAGTCCATCATCCACTTCAACATCAAGCTGGTGGAGTCGTCGATGAAGGGGGTCCCGCTCTTCGTCACCAACCCCGAGTCGCGCGGCGCCCGCGAGTACGCCAGTCTGGCAGAAGAGGTGATCACGCATGCCAAAGGCGCGCGAGGAGCTGCGGCGCGGCGTTAGGAACCTGATCGAGGTCGCCTCCCGGGAAATGGACGCGCTCGACGCCGAGGCGCCTCCGGCGCCGCAGGCGCCCGAGGTATTCGGTGACGAGCGGCCCGATCGGCCGATCCTCCGCCTGGTCCGCGAGCCGGGGCCCGCGGCGACGCCCGTGGTCGACGAGCCGGCCCGGGCGAGCGCGCCCGCTCCGCCGGTGCAGCGTGTGCCGGCCCCCACGCGTGCTTTGGCCTCGGCCCCCCCGGCCCCCGTGCTGCACGGGATCCCGGCGGACGCGAGCGGGGTGCATCCTCGCCGCGGCGTCTGCGCAGCATACTACGTGAACCACGCGTGCTGGGAGGTTCCCGAGGCGCCGTGCAACCAGGCGCTCCACGTCTGTATGCTGCGCGACTGCCCGGTCTACAACCTCAACCGCGACGAGCTGGAGCGCCGCTTCGCGGCGAAGTTCGCGCATCTCTGGTAGTCGGGGTCAGGCCTCCCACGCCAGGTCGAGCAGCTCCCGCAGGTCGGTGACCCAGGCCCACGGCCGGAGCCCCCGCGCCTCGGCGTCCGCGCGGCGCGGGCCGAACCCCACGAACCGGACGCCCGCGGCCTCGGCCGCCCGGCCATCGATCCAGGAGTCGCCGACCAGATACGCCGCGCGCACAGGACCGGCCTGCTCGAGCACCAGGCGTACCCCGGACGGGTCGGGCTTCAGCCGCGGGACGTCGTCGCGGGTGACCGCGTGGTCCAGGAGCGAGGCCAGGTCGAGGGCCGCAAGCGCCGCGGTGGTCCCGGCGCGCGCGTTGTTGGTCAGCAACGCCAGGCGAAACCCCCGTTGCCGCAGGCCGGCGAGCACCTCGCGCGCGTACGGCATGGCGCCGGCGCCGCGCAGGCCGTCCGCTTCCGCGGCCTCGATTCGGGTCCACATCCGCCCGGCGAGCGCCGGGGAGAGCGCCGCGCCGCGCTCCACCAGTTCGATCAGCGGCAGGCGCAGGAGGGCCTCGCGCGACTCGGGCGGCGCGCCCGCCTCTGCCAGCATGTCGGCCAGCGCTGTCCGGAGGCCGGTGTAGTCGATCCGGGAGTCGACGAGTGTGTTGTCGAAGTCGAAGATGACGAGGGTCGGACGCTCGGGCATGGATGCTCCCGGGAAGGATTCCCCGGTGACCGGGCGGCGTTCCTGCGGCGAGGAGGGCGAGGGTGGCTAGTTCCGCGGGGCCTGCGCGTGTCGACGAGCTGCGCGAGCACGTGGGCCGGACCGTCGAGGTCCGCGGCTGGCTGTACAACCGGCGGAGCAGCGGCAAGATCCACTTCCTGCTGGTGCGGGACGGGACCGGCGTCGTGCAGGCGGTGCTGTCCCGCGCCGACGCGCCCGAGGAGGCGTTCGCGCTTGTCGGTCGCATCCCGCAGGAGAGCAGCGTCGTGGTGACCGGAGAGGTGCGCGCCGACCCGCGGGCGCCCGGCGGGGTCGAACTCGCCGTTCGCGCGCTGCGCCTGGTGCACGAGGCCGAGCCTTACCCCATCACACCCAAAGAACACGGCGTCGAGTTCCTGATGGACCACCGGCACCTGTGGCTGCGGAGCGCACGCCAGCACGCGGTGCTGCGCGTGCGCGCTGAGATCATCCGCGCGATGACGGACTACCTGGACGCGCGCGGGTACCTGCGCGTGGACGCGCCCATCCTGACTCCGGCGGCGGCCGAGGGCACGACCACCCTCTTCGAGACGACCTACTTCGACCTGGGGCCCGCCTACCTCACGCAGTCCGGCCAGCTCTACAACGAGGCGGCGGCCATGGCGTTCGGGCGAGTCTACTGCTTCGGCCCCACGTTTCGCGCGGAGAAGAGCAAGACGCGCCGGCACCTGATCGAGTTCTGGATGCTCGAGCCCGAGGCCGCGTACATGGAGCTCGACGAGTACATGGCGCTGGCCGAGGAGTTCGTGGCGAGCGTGGTCGCACGCGTCCTCGAACGGCGCCGGTCCGAGCTGGCCGTCCTTGAGCGCGACCTCGCGCCGCTCGAGCGCGTCCGCGCGCCGTTTCCCCGCATCTCCTACGACGAGGCACTCCGCCTGCTGGCCGAGCGCGGGCTGCGCGTGCCCTGGGGCGAGGACCTGGGCGGCGACGAGGAGACCGCGCTGGCGAGCGCGTTCGACCGGCCGGTGTTTGTCCACCGGTACCCGGTGCAGTGCAAGGCGTTCTACATGCAGCCAGACCCCAAGCGGCCCGAGGTCGTGCTGGGCGCTGACCTGCTGGCGCCCGAGGGCTACGGCGAGATCATCGGCGGCGGCCAGCGCATCCACGACCTGGCGTTGCTCGAGCGGCGGCTGGTCGAGCACAACCTGCCGCCGGAGCCGTACCGCTGGTACCTGGACCTGCGGCGCTACGGCTCGGTGCCCCACTCAGGGTTCGGGATCGGTATCGAGCGTACGGTGGCGTGGATCTGCGGGCTCGACCACGTGCGGGAAACGATCCCGTTCCCGCGGCTGCTCAACCGGCTCTACCCCTGACGTGACGGACCGCTCCGGCGAACCCGCCTCGCCCCGCGCCGCCTACGGCCGCGAGGTCCTGAGGCGCCTCTTCGACGCGCTCGGGGTCGAGCTGGCCGGCGAGCTCCTTGAGGCGACGCGGGCGCACGTGGTCGTACTGTACGACCGCGGCATCCTCCCGCAGGCCCAGGGCGGGCCGTTGATCCGCGCGCTGCGCGCGCTCGACGGCGCCAGGCCAGTCTACGACCCCCAGGTCGAGGACCTCTACTGCTGGATGGAGCGGGCGCTCGTCGACCGGCTCGGCCCTGAGGCGGCGGGCAACGTGCAGCTCGCGCGCAGCCGGAACGACCTGGACGCGGCCGCCTACCGCATGGTGCTCCGACGGCGGCTACTGGACCTGGCGGACGCCCAGACCGAGGTCGCCGACGCGGTGCTGGCACGCGCGTACGACGGCCGGACCGCGCTGATCGTCGCGCGGACGCACGGCGCGCCGGCTCAGCCCACAACCCTGGGGCACCTGCTCGCCGCCTACCTCGGCGTGCTGACCCGCGATCTCGACCGGACGCGGGCCGCCTACCGGGTGGTCAACTGCTCGCCGCTGGGCGCCTGCGCGCTGGCGGGCACGGCGTTTCCGCTGGACCGCGAGGCCCTGGCCGCGTGGACCGGCTTCGACGCGCTCGTCGAGAACACGTACGACGCCGTGGCGAGTACGGACTACGTGCTCGATGCGCTCGCCGCCGCCGCAGTCGGACTGGCGCAGGTCTCGCGGTTCCTGGAGACGCTGCGGCTGCTGGTGACTGCGGCGCCGCCAGCCGTGCGGCTGGACCCAGGGCTGATCCAGATCAGCAGCATGATGCCGCAGAAGCGCAACATCGTCTTCATCGAGCACCTGCGCGCCCGGGCCGCGCACGTGGCGGGCGTCCTGGCCGGCGCGCTGGCCGCCTCCGCCGCCTCGCCGTTCGAGGACAGCGACCTGGCGTCGACGGACTTGCAGCCCACGGCCTGGGCGGCGCTCGAAGAGGCGGCCGGCGCGTACCGCGTGCTCGGCCTCGCGCTGCGCACGGCGGCCGTCGCCGACGGCGTCCCGCCCGCGGACGTCGTCGCGAGCGGCGCGACCGCGAGCGAGCTCATGGATGCGCTGGTGCGACGTTTCGGGCTCGCCCAGCGGACCGCGCACCGCGTGGTCTCCGCGCTGGTCGACCGCGCGCCCGACCCGCGCGAGTGGACCGGCGAGCTCCTGCGGACGGTCGGCCGCGAGGTCGCTGGTCGGGAGCTGGCGATGGACACCGACGAGGTCCGGGTCGCGCTGGATCCCGCGCGCTTCGTGGCCGGCCGGGCCATGCGCGGTGGGCCGGCGCCCGTGGCGCTGGCCCAGGACCTCGCCGCCGCCGGGGCCGCGCTGCGCGCGCACCGCGGGTGGCTCGCAGCCGCGCGCGCGCGCCTCGTGGACGCGCGGGCGCGGCTGGCCGCGCGCTGCGACGCCCTCGCGGCCCTTGCCTGATCGCGCCGACATATGGTAGCATCACGCCAGGACCGCGCCAGAACTGGCCGGCTCTCCGCCGGCGGGAGTCTTGTGGCGAGTGGGTGCTTGGCAGCCCGCTCGTTTTTTATGGCGGCGGGAGGAGGACGATGCGGCAGCCTGCGTGGGCGGCGGCGGTGCACAGGCTGGCGGCGGCAGTCGCCGAGCGTCACGGCCTGGCGCTGGCCGGGCTTGAGGTGCTGGGTGAGGGGCGGCGCACGATCGTCCGCGTCAGCGTCGAGAGCGAGGCTGGCCTCACGGTGGAACGCTGCGCTGAGGTGGCGGAGGAGCTCGGCCGCGCGCTCGACCTGCACGACCCGATCCCGCACGCCTACACCCTGGAGGTGGCCTCGCCGGGTCTGGACCGCCCGCTGCTCAGCGAGGCCGACTTCAGGCGCTTCGCCGGCCGGAAGGTCGAGGTCACCACCTCCGCGCCGGTCGAGGGCCGCCGGCACTGGAAGGGCCGGCTGCTCGGGCTGGAGGCGGACCAGGTCGTCCTCGACGTCGGCGGAGAGATGGCGCGCCTGCCGCTGGAGGCGGTGGCGCGGGCGCGCCTGGCCGTGGACATGGAGGACCTGCGGGCGGATCTCGCCAGAGGAGGGCACGCCGGGTCATGAACGCCGAGTTGCTCCGGGCGCTCGACCAGCTCGAGGAGGAGCGGGGAATCAGCAAGGACGTGATCTTCGACGCCATCGAGGCGGCGCTGGTCTCCGCCTACAAGAAGAACTACGGTGCCACCGCGCAGAACATGCGGATCGAGGTCGACCGCGAGACCGGCGAGATGCGCGCCTACCAGGTGCGCACCATCGTCGAGGAGGTGGACGATCCGACGACGCAGATCGCGCTCGCACAGGTCCGCGAGTGGGATCCCACCGCGCAGGTCGGCGAGATGGTCGAGGTGGAGGTCACGCCCAAGGACTTCGGCCGGATCGCCGCGCAGACCGCGAAGCAGGTGATCGTGCAGCGCGTGCGCGAGGCGGAGCGCGAGATGGTCTACAAGGAGTTCCGTGACCGCGAGGGCGACATCGTCACCGGCATCGTCCAGCGGATCGAACGGAAGAACGTCTTCCTCGACCTGGGCCGCATCGAGGCGGTCTTGCCGCCGCCCGAGCAGATCCCGCGCGAGAGCTACCGGCAGGGCGAGCGCGTCAAGGCGTACGTCGTCGAGGTGCGCCAGGGGACGCGCGGGCCGCAGATCGTCGTATCGCGGACGCACCCGGGTCTGCTCAAGCGCCTGTTCGAGCTGGAGGTGCCGGAGGTCTACGAGGGCATCGTCGAGATCAAGGCGATCGCCCGTGAGGCCGGGACCAGGAGCAAGATTGCCGTGGCCTCGCGCGACCGCAACGTGGATGCCGTGGGCGCGTGCGTGGGGCCGAAGGGCTCGCGGGTGCAAGCGATCGTGGATGAGCTGCGCGGCGAGAAGATCGACATCGTCGCGTGGAACCCGGACATCGGCCAGTTCGCTGCCGCGGCGCTCTCGCCGGCCAAGGTCGTACGCGTGGAGATCGACGACGCGACGAAGACCGCGCTGGTGATCGTGCCCGACCACCAGCTCTCGCTGGCGATCGGTCGCGAGGGCCAGAATGCGCGCCTAGCCGCCAAGCTCACCGGCTGGCGCATCGACATCAAGAGCGAGTCGCAGATTCGGGAGATCGAGGCGCAGAAGCTGTTCGTCGACTTGCCCGAGGAAGAGCCCGCGGCGGCCGGGCCGACGTCGGAGGTCACAGCCCCGCGCGCGGACGGGGCGCCCGCGGAGGCCGCGGCCCCCGCGGTGCCGGAGCCGGTCGAGTAGCGGAGGTCCATGGCGAAGGTCAGGCGGGTTCCCCAGCGCCAGTGCGTGGCGTGCCGGCAGATGCGGCCGAAGCGCGAGCTCGTGCGCGTCGTGCGCACGCCCGCGGGCGAGGTGCGCGTCGACCCGACGGGGAAGGTCTCGGGCCGCGGCGCCTACGTCTGCCCGGCGGCGGACTGCGCGGAGGTCGCCCTGCGCGCCGGTCGCCTCGAGCACGCGCTCGCCTCGCCGATTTCGGACGAGACGGCGCTGGCGCTGCGCGAGCTCGCGGCGCGAACCGCCGCCGCGCGCGCGGTGGAGACGCAAAATCCCAGGAGGCCGCGGCATGCGGGTGTATGAACTAGCGAAGGAGCTCGGGCTGTCCGCCAAGGAGCTGATGGACGTGCTGGCCGCGCTCAAGCTGCCGGCCAAGAGTCACAGCAGCAGTCTGACCCTGGCAGCTGAGCAGCGCGTGCGCGAGCACGTGGCGGCGACCCGGGCGAAGGGCCGCAAGGTGCAGCCCGCGGCGGCGCCGGCTGTGCCTGCGGGCCCACCCAGGCCCGAGTCCAAGACACCTACGGGCGAGCGCATCCTGGGCGTGCGCAAGATCGTGATCCCGCCGCCCCAGGTGGTCGAGGCGCCGGCGGCCGAGGTTGCGGCGCCGCAGGCCGAAACACCAGTACAGGTCAGGCCGGCGGCGCAGACCCCCCCGGCCCCGGCTGTGGAGGCGCCGCTCCAGGCGCAGGCCGCGACGTCTACCGCGCCGGTCGCGGAGCCGGCGAAGCCACCGGTCAGGCCCACCCCGCGCCCCACGCCCGAGGTTCCAGCCGGCGGCGTGCGTATCGAGCCGGTCCGGCCGCCGCGTCGCGAGCGCGAGCCGGGTCGAGAGCCCTCGAGGGCTCCGGCCGCGCCCGAGGAGGTGGCGCCCCCGGCGCCGCCGCGGCCCTCGCCGGCCCGCCCGCCTGCCGCACCCGACCGGCGTCGGCCAGCGGGCGGGGACGGTCGGGCGGCGCCGAGCCGACCCCAGTTCCAGCCGCGTCGGCCGATGCGCCGGCTCCCGCGCCGCCGCAGGCCGCTGGTGCGGCCGGCCGAGCCCACCGCGGTGCCGACGGCCCCGCAGGTGGCGGCCGAGATCGAGCTGAGCGGGCCGCTCAGCGTCGGCGAGCTGGCCGCGCGGCTCCAGGTGCCCGGCGGCGAGATCGTCAAGCGCCTGCTCGAGCGAGGCGTGCTCGCCGGGATTAACCACCAGGTGCCGCTCGAGGTGGCCGCCTCCATCGCGGAGTCGTTCGGGACCGCGGTGCACACGCCCCCGGGGGCGGAGCGCCACCAGGCGCCGGTCCAGAAGATCGAACGGATGACCGTGGCCACGGGCGAGCGCGCGGTGGCGCGGCCGCCGGTGGTTACCGTCATGGGGCACGTGGACCACGGCAAGACCTCGCTGTTGGACGCGATTCGCCAGACGAAGGTCGCCGAGGGCGAGTTCGGCGGTATCACGCAGCACATCGGCGCGTCGGTGGTCGAGAGCGCCGGCCGGCAGATCGTGTTCATCGACACGCCGGGCCACGAGGCGTTCACGGCGCTGCGCGCCCGGGGCGCGCAGGTCACCGACATCGCGGTGCTGGTCGTGGCCGCCGACGACGGGGTGATGCCGCAGACCGTCGAGGCGATCAACCATGCGCGGGCGGCGGGTGTGCCCATCGTGGTGGCCATCAACAAAGTGGACCTGCCGCAGGCGAACCCCGACCGCATTAAGCAGCAGCTCTCGGAGCTGGGGCTCGTCCCCGAGGAGTGGGGCGGGGATACCATCATGGTGCCAGTCTCGGCCCGGCAGCGCACCGGGCTGGACCACCTGCTGGAGATGATCCTGCTGGTCGCCGATCTCGGCGACCTGCGAGCGGAGGTCGATCGGCCCGCCCGGGGGACCATCGTCGAGGCGCGGCTGGACCGCGGTCGCGGCCCGGTGGCCACCGTGCTCGTGCAGGAGGGGACGCTGCACGTGGGCGACGCGGTCGTCGCGGGCGAGACCTACGGCCGCGTCCGCGCGATGATCGACGCGCGCGGCCAGCGCGCGGAGGTCGCGACGCCGTCCGTGCCGGTGGAGGTCCTGGGGCTGGTGGACGTGCCTACCGCCGGCGACCTGCTCGAGGCCGTGCGGGACGAGCGCATGGCGCGTGCCGTGGCCGAGGAACGCCGGGAGCGTCGCCGCGCGGCCGAGCAGGCCACGCGCCCGGCCGGGGCGGAGGCGGTCGGCGGCGAGGAGGGGCCGCGCGAGCTGCGGCTGATCGTGAAGGCCGACGCCCATGGGTCGCTGGAGGCGCTGCAAGGCGCCATTCCGCGGCTCTCGACGCCCGAGGTCCGGATTGCGATCCTCCATGCCGGCGTCGGCAACGTCACGGAGTCGGATGTGATGCTCGCGGCGGCCAGCCGCGCGGTGGTGGTCGGGTTCAACGTGCGGCCGGACGGCCAGGTGCGCAGGATGGCCGAGGCCGAACGGGTGGACGTGCGCCTCTACCGCATCATCTACGAGGTGCTGGACGACCTCGCGCAGATGCAGCGCGGCTTGGTGGCGCCGAAGACCCAGGAGGTGGTGCTGGGGCAGGCCGAGGTGCGCCAGGTCTTCACGATCTCGCGCGTCGGCACGATCGCCGGGTCGTACGTCACCACCGGGCGGATCGTGCGGGGCGCCCAGGCGCGGCTCATCCGCGACGGCGTGGTAGTCTACGACGGCCGCATCGGTTCGCTGCGGCGCTTCAAGGAGGACGTCCGCGAGGTGACCGAGGGATTCGAGTGCGGCATCGGGCTCGAGCGCTTCAACGACGTCAAGGAGCGGGACCTGATCGAGACCTACGAGGTCCAGCAGGTCCCGGCCTAGGACTCACAGGAGCGCGGCCGATCATCGTCGGCGTCGCCCGCGCGGAGTTGAGCCTGCCCGGGGCCCGGGGGCTGAAGGACAAGCGGCGGCTGGTGAAGAGCCTGGTGGAGCGGGCGCAGCATCGGTTCCGCGTCAGCGCGGCCGAGGTGGACCACCATGAGGCATGGCGGCGGGCCGCGGTCGGCTTCGCGTGTGTCTCCACATCCACGCGTCACGCCCACGAGATCCTGGCGGAGGTCGCCCGGTTCGTGGAGCGCCAGGACGAGGTCGTGTTGATGGACTTCCAGGTCGAGATCCGATAGGGAGAGGGACATGAGCGCCTCGCGCGCGGAGCGCCTGGCCGAGGTGATCCGCACCGAGGCCAGCGAGATCATCCAGCGGGAGCTGCGCGATCCTCGCATCGGGTTCCTGTCGATCACCGATGTGGAGGTGAGCGCCGATCTGCGCCACGCCAAGATCTTCGTGAGCGTGCTGGGCGACGCCGACGCGAAGCGCCGGACGATGGCCGCGCTCGCGCACGCGCGGGGGCGCGTGCGCTCGATGCTCGGCGGCCGACTCGCGCTGCGCTTCGTGCCCGAGATCGCCTTCCGGCTCGACGAGTCGATCGAGCGCGGGGCGCGGGTCGCGACCCTCCTGCGCCGGGTGACGGAGGACGGTTCGGGTGGAACCGCGGGCGGCGATCGCTCAGGCACTGGCGGATAGCGTGCGCGCCCTGATCGTAGGGCACGTCGCGCCCGACGGCGACTGCCTCGGCGCCGGGCTGGCGCTTGGCGCGGCGCTGCGCCGTCTGGGCAAGACCGCGGTCGTGGCCTGCGCCGACGGCGTGCCGGCTTCGCTCCGCTTCCTGCCCGGGGCCGGTGCAGTGGCCACGGCGGTCGCCGACGACGAGGCGTTCGACGTGGCCGTGACCCTGGAGTGCGCGACACTGCCCCGCGCAGGCGCGCTGGCCGGCGCCGTGCGGCGCGCGCGCCTGGTGGCCGCGATCGACCACCACCCCGACCACGTGCCCTACGCCGATCTGACCGACGTGGACCCTCGGGCCCCGGCGGTAGGTGCGATGGTGGCTGACCTGATCCGGCGCCTGGGGGTGTCGCTCGACCGGGCGATGGCCCTGAACCTCCTGACCGCGGTGGTGACCGACACCGGCGCGTTCCGCTACGCCAACGCGACCCCAGGCGCGCTGCGCCTGGCGGCGGACCTGATGGCATACGGCGCGTCGGTACACGAAGTGGTGCGGGCCGTCTACGAGGAGCAGCCGGTCCAGGCCGTGCGACTACTGGGCACCGCGCTCACCGGCGTTGCCCTGCATCACAACGGACGCGTGGCCACCGCCGTGCTCACGCCAGCCGCCCTGGCCGCCACCGGCGCGTCGTGGGAGGACACCTCCGGAATCGCCGCCGCGCTCCGCGGCATCGCGGGGGTTCGCCTGGCCATGGTCTTCGAGGAGCGCGAAGACCGCATCCGGGTGTCGCTGCGGTCGCGGGACGGCGCGCGGGCCGACCGCGTCGCGCGGGCGCTCGGCGGCGGCGGGCACCCCGAAGCCGCGGGCGCAGAGCCGGCGGGGGGGCTTGAGGAGGTCGTCGCGCTGGCGCTCGACCTCGCCGCGGCCGAGGTCGGTGTCGTGGACGATGAGCAACCGGCCCCGGTCTGACCCGCGTCCCGTGTTCTCGGGCGTGCTGAACGTGCTCAAGCCGCCCGGTATGACCTCCCACGACGTCGTGGACGAGGCACGGCGGTGGGCGGGCATGCGCCGCATCGGGCACACCGGCACCCTCGATCCCGGGGCCGCGGGCGTCCTCGTGCTGTGCCTTGGTGACGCGACGCGCATCGCTGAGTTCCTTACCGACCAGCGCAAGGCGTACCGGGCGGAGTTCACCTTCGGGGCCTCCACCGACTCGGGTGACGCCTACGGCACCCTCATCGGCGAGCACGACGCGTCGGTCTTGACCGCGGCGGATGTCCAAGCCGCGCTGGCCGGCTTCCTTGGCGTGCAGGAGCAGGTGCCGCCCATGGTCTCCGCCGTCCACCGCGGCGGCCGCCGGCTCTACGAGCACGCGCGCCGCGGTGAGACCGTAGAGGTCGAACCCCGCCGCATCGAGATCACCGAGTGCCGGCTCCTGCGGTTTCAGCCCGGGCCGCGGGCCCGCGCCCTGGTCCACGTGGAGTGCTCGAAGGGCACCTACATCCGTGCCCTGGCGCGGGACCTCGGCGAGCGCCTGGCGGTGGGCGCGCACGCGTCGTTCGTGCTGCGCACGCGTGCGGGCCGCTTCGAGATCGCCGAGGCGATGACGTTCGAAGAGCTGGCCGAGGTTGCCGCCGAGGGACGGCTCCCCGCGGTGCTGACGAGCATGGACGACGCGCTGGCCGACCTGCCGGTTGTGGACCTGACGCCCGGGCAGCGCGTGCAGATTTCCGACGGCCGGCCGCTGCCGCTGTTCCAGATTCCCGGCTGGGCGCGGCTGCCCACGGACCGGCCGATCCGGCTGCGCGACAGTCGGGGCCTGCTCGCACTCGGCCGCATCGAGGAAGGCCGGATTCGGCCGTTCCGGGTGCTGCGGGGAGCCTCCGGATCGTGAACGTCATCCGCGGGCTGGAGGCCTTCGAGGCGGCGGCACCCGTGGCGGTGGCGCTGGGGACCTTCGACGGCTTGCACCGGGGCCACCGGGCGGTGATCGACTGCCTCCGGGAGGTCGCCGGCCGTACGGCCGGTCAGTCCGTGGCGCTGACGTTCGACCCGCACCCGCTCACCGTCATCGCGCTGCCGGAGGAGCCCTTCCTGCTCAGCACGCTCGACGAGCGGGTGGAGCTGTTCGCCGCCTCGGGCGTCGACGCGCTGGTCGTCGTCCGTTTCGACCACGCCCTTCGGCAACTGCCCCCGGAGCAGTGGCTGGAGCAGCTTGCCGCCCGGCTCCGGCCGGTACACGTTGTCGTCTCGTCCACCCACGCGTTCGGACGCGACCGGCAGGGGACGCCGGAGATGCTCGACCGGTGGGCCCGCGCACGGGGGGTCGGGCTGACCGTGGTTCCGCCGGTCCGCGCGGATGGCGTGGTCATCAGCAGTTCCGGCATCCGCGGTCTGCTGCGGTCGGGTGACGTGCGCACGGCCGCGGCCTGGTTGGGGCGGTGGTATGGCCTGCGGGGGCGCGTGGTGCCCGGCGACCGCCGCGGCCGGCAGCTGGGGGTGCCCACCGCGAACCTCGACATCCCGCCGCTCAAGCTCGTGCCTGCCCGAGGCATCTACGCGGCTTACGCCACGGTCGCCGGCGCCACGTACGCCGCGGCGGTCAGCGTGGGCGTTCGCCCGACGTTCGGAGAGGGTCGGCTGGTCGTCGAGGTGCATCTGCTGGGCGTCGAGGTGGACCTTTACGGGCAGACCCTCGAGGTCAGGTTCGTTGAGCGGCTCCGGGACGAGGTACGGTACCCCGACGTCGAGGCGCTGAAAGCGCAGATGGCCCTCGACCTGCGGGCAGCAGCCTCCGCCCTCCGGGCGGTTGATCCGGCACACGGGGTACCAGAAATATCGCCTGAAATCATATAATACACAACTTTGAGTCTTATTTTTCACCTTCCGGCGCTATCCGGGGAAGGAGGCCTGTGCTACCATGGACAGTGACCCGAGCGGGGGCGCCAGCGTCCTCCAGCGGTGTCTCGGCTCCGGGCGACGGCAGGGACAGCGCGCAGGCGCGAGGAGGGCAGGCATGCTCAAGGCCGAGGCCAAGCAGGGCATTCTCGGGAAGTACAGGCGTCATACCGGCGACACCGGGTCGCCGGAGGTTCAGATCGCGCTCCTGACGGAGCGGATCAATCAGTTGTCAGAACACCTCAAGACGCACCGGAAGGACTTCCACTCGCGCCGCGGGCTGCTGAAGATGGTCGGGAAGCGGCGCCGGTTGCTCGCCTACCTCGAGCGCACGGATATCGCCGCGTACCGGCGCCTCGTGGAGCAGCTGGGGTTGCGGCGGTAGGCCAGGTAGGCTCACCGACCCGACGCGCGACCACGTCGCTGGAAAACCGCATAGGAAGGACGGTTTCATCATGGATCTGGCATCAATGGTTCGCCGCGCCGAGGCCGCCGTGGGCGGGGCGCGGCTCGTCTTCGAGACCGGGTTGCTCGCGCGGCAGGCGCACGGCGCGGTGACCGTCACGATGGGCGAGACGGTGGTGCTGGTTACCGCCACGATGTCCGATGCCCCGCGCGAGGGCATCGACTTCTTCCCCCTCACCTGCGACTTCGAAGAGCGCATGTACGCCGCCGGGAAAATCCCCGGCGGCTTCTTCAAGCGGGAGGGCCGGCCGGGAGAGCGGGCCATCCTGACGTCGCGGCTGATCGACAGGCCGATGCGGCCCCTGTTCCCCAAGGGGATGCGCAACGACGTGCAGGTCATCGCCACGGTGTTGTCCACGGACCAGGCGCATGACCCCGGGCTCGCCGCGATGAACGGCGCCTCGGCCGCCCTGATGATCTCCGGGATTCCGTTCGGCGGGCCGGTGGGCGCGGTCCGGATCGGCCTCCTCGACGACCGGCTCGTGGTGAACCCGACGATGCGGGAGGTGGAGGAGGAGAGCCGGCTCGACCTGGTGGTGGCGGGCACGGATACGGCGATCCTGATGGTCGAGGCCGGCGCCGACGAAGTCCCCGAGGCGCGACTGCTCGACGCGATCGACCTGGCGCACGCCGAGATCAAGAAGATTGTGGCCGCGCAGCGCGAGCTGGTCGCCGCGGCCGGCCACCCGCCGCGGCCGATCGTGAGCGTGGTGCCCGACCCGGCGCTGGCGGCGGCTGTGCGCGAGGCCGCCCTGCCGCTGGTGCGCGAGGCACTGCGCGCCCCCGAGAAGGCGGCCCGCGAGGACGCCCTGCGCGCGGTCGAGGCCGAGGTGCGCGAGAAGCTCGACCCGACGCTCGCCGGGGCTCCCCAGTTGGGCGACGTCATCGCCGCGATCGTCAAGGAGGAGGTGCGGCGGCGCATTCTGGACGAGGGCCGTCGCCCCGACGGCCGGACGCCCACCGAGATCCGGCCCCTGGCCTGCGCGGTGGGGTTGCTGCCACGCACGCACGGGTCGGGGCTGTTCCAGCGCGGGCAGACCCAGGTGCTGTCGGTGGTCACGCTCGGGACCAGTGAGGACAAGCAGCGCGTGGACGACATCGGGATCCGCGAGTTCAAGCGCTACATGCACCACTACGTCTTCCCGCCGTTCTCCGTGGGCGAGGTCCGGCCCCTGCGCAGCCCCGGGCGCCGTGACATCGGGCACGGGGCCCTGGCGGAGCGTGCGGTCGAGCGGCTGATCCCGCCGGAGGAGCAGTTCCCCTACGCGATCCGCGTGGTCTCGGAGGTGTTGGAGTCCAACGGGAGCACCTCGATGGCGTCGGTGTGTGGCTCGACGCTCGCCCTGATGGACGCCGGCGTCCCGATCCGGGCCGCGGTCGGCGGGATTGCGATGGGCCTGGTGACCGACGCCGACGGCCGGTACGCGATCCTCACCGACATCCAGGGGATCGAGGACGCGATGGGCGACATGGACTTCAAGGTCGCCGGTACCCGCGAGGGCGTGACCGCGCTGCAGATGGACATCAAGATCGGCGGCCTGTCGCGCGCCGTGCTCGGCGAGGCACTCGAGCAGGCGCGCGCGGCGCGCATGCGCGTGCTGGACGCGATGGCGCAGGCGATCGCGGCCCCGCGTACCGTGCTCTCCCCGCACGCCCCCCGTATCCTGACCATCCAGATCAACCCCGAGAGAATCCGCGACGTCATCGGGCCCGGCGGCAAGGTCATCAACAAGATCACCGCGGAGACCGGCACGAAGATCGACATCGAGCAGGACGGGCGCGTGATGATCGCCTCCGTGAACGAAGAGGCCGCCGCCCGGGCGGCCCAGATGATCGAGGCGATCGTGCACGAGGTGCAGGTGGGCGAGACCTACCGCGGCCGGGTGACGCGCCTGCTGAACTTCGGCGCGTTCGTCGAGATCCTGCCCGGCAAGGAAGGGCTGGTCCACATCTCCGAGCTCTCGTACGACCACGTCAACAAGGTGGAGGACGTGGTCAAGGTCGGCGACGAGCTGGAGGTGAAGGTCAAGGAGATCGACAGCATGGGACGGATCAACCTGACCCACCGGGGCACGCAGCCACCGCCCGAGGGCTGGAATCCGGAGTACGAAGAGCGGCAGCCCGCGGACATCACCTCGCGCCGCCCGCTGCACCCGCGGCGGGAGGGCGGCCGGCGTGACGGCGGCCGGCCCCCGCGGCGGCGGGGCGGCCCGCGGCCCGCCCGCAGGCCCCAGTAGCGGACCCCGCCGAGGGAGGCTGGCGATGGAGCCGACCCAGAAGACGGTCCTGGCGAACGGCATCCGCGTGGTGACCGAGACGATGCCACAGGTGCGCACGGCGTCCATGGGCATCTGGGTCGGCACGGGCTCGCGGTACGAGCCGGCGAGCCAGCACGGCATTTCGCACTTCCTCGAGCACCTGTTCTTCAAGGGCACCGAGAGCCGCTCCGCGCTCGCGATCGCGCAGGCGGTCGACGCGCTCGGCGGGCAGATGAACGCGTTCACCGACAAGGAGCACACCTGCTACTACGTCAAGGTGCTGGCCGATCATCTTCCGGCCATCGTCGAGCTAACCGCCGACATGCTCCTGCACTCGTCGTTCGCGCCGGAGGCCATCGAGAAGGAGCGGCAGGTCATCACCGAGGAGATCAAGACCTACGAGGACTCCCCCGACGAGGTGGTGCAGGACCTGGTCGTGCAGACGATCTGGGACGGGCACCCGCTCGGCCGGTCGGTGATCGGCACCCGCAAGGCGGTCGCGAAGCTGACCCGCGAGGACTTCGTGCGGTATATCGAGCGGCGCTACCGGCCGGACAACATCGTGGTCAGCGTGGCCGGCCACGTCACGCACGACGCCGTCGTGGAGCTGGTCGAGCGACACCTCGGGGGCTGGGATGGCAGGACCACCGCGCAGCCCACCGAGGTGCCCACGCTCTCGCCGTCGGTTGCCATCCGCATGAAGGAGATCGAGCAGGTGCACCTGTGTCTGGCCGCGCGCGGGTGCGCCCAGGAGGACGAGCGCCGCTACGTGCTCGCGGTGCTCGACAACGTGCTGGGCGGCGGCATGTCGAGCCGGCTGTTCCAGGAGATCCGCGAGACGCGCGGGCTGGTCTACACGATCGCGTCCTACTCCGCCTCGTACCGCGAGGGCGGGCTGTTCGTCGTCTACGCGGCGATGAGCCCGGAGAACGGTCCCGAGGTCGTACGCCTGGCGCTTGAGGAGATCGCCCGCTTGCCCGGCAGCCTGGACGAGCCGGAGCTCCACCGCGCCAAGGAGTCGCTGAAGGGCAGCATCATGCTCGGGTTGGAGAGCACGGGCAGCCGGATGAGCAAGCTCGCGCGTTCCGAGCTCTACTACGGCCGGCAGATCGACTTCGACGAGATCCTCGGGCGCATCGACGCGGTCACACTCGAAGGCGTGACCGCCATGGCCCGCGAGATCTTCACGCCCGACGCCGTCACGATGGCGGCGATTGGCCCGTTTGCGGCGCGCAGCGCGGCGCGGGCCGACCTCGAGCGCACCTTTGCCGACTCGCTGCACCTGCTCGCGCCCCGTCCCGCCGTGCCCACGGGCGCCTGAGCCCGCCGACAAGGGCCGCTGCCGGGCGGCGACGAACTCCCCGCACCGTGGAGCCGATCCGCGTCGCCGTCAGCGGCGCCGCCGGACGCATGGGCCGTGCGACCGTGCGCGCGGTGGTGCGCGAGGCCGACCTGCGCTTGGTGGCGGCCGTCGGCCGTGAGCGGGGGGTGGGGCAGGACGCGGGCCTGACCGCCGGCGTCGACGCCCTGGGCGTGAGGATCGTCGCCCATCTCGCGGACGCGCTCGCCGCGCGGCCCGACGTGCTGGTGGAGTTCGCCCCCGGCCGGCAGGCGGCGGCGCACGCGCGCGCGGCGCTGGAGGCCGGCGTCCGGCCGGTGGTCGGCAGCACGGGCCTGCCCGGCGACGAGCTCGAGCGGCTCGGCGAGCTCGCGCGCGCGAGGGGGTTGGGCGCCGTCGTCGCACCCAACTTCGCGGTCGGCGCGGTGCTGATGATGGCGTTCGCGCGTGCGGCCGCGCCCTGGCTGCCGCACGCCGAGGTCATCGAGCTTCACCACGACCGCAAGCGCGACGCGCCCTCGGGCACGGCCCTGGCGACGGCCCGGCTGATCGCCGCCGCCCGGGGCGCCGCGCCGTCGGCCGCGTCTGGCGAGGAGGAGCTGGCCGCGGGCGCGCGCGGCGCGACCGTCGACGGCGTGCGCATCCACAGTGTGCGGCTGCCCGGGCTCAATGCCCACCAGGCCGTGGTGTTCGGCGGGCCGGGGCAGACGTTAACGATTCGCCACGACTCGTTGAGCGAGGAGTCGTTCATGCCCGGCCTGTTGCTGGCGGTGCGGCGCGTGCGCGACCTCGACGGGCTGGTCTTCGGCCTCGAGCATCTGCTAGGATTGCAGGCATGATGACGAGTGGCAGGGGGCGCGCGGGCACGTCGGCGGCGCTGGACGTTGCCGTCGTCGGCGCCACCGGCGTCGTCGGCGGCGCGATGGTGCGCATCCTCGAGGAGCGAGCATTTCCGGTCGGGCGGCTCCGCCTCTACGCGACCGCGCGCTCGGCGGGCAAGGCGGTCCCGTTCCGCGGCGCGACCGTGACGGTCGAGGAGACCGGCGAGGGGCTCACCGATGCCGACCTGGTCCTGTTCGCCGGCGGTGACGATGCGAGCCGGCGCTTCGCGTGGGCCGTTGCCGAGGCAGGCGGGGTAGCGGTGGACAACTCGTCCACGTGGCGCATGGACCCCCGCGTGCCGCTCGTCGTGCCCGAGGTCAACGCCGGGGCGCTGGCCGGGCACCGGGGCGTCGTCGCGAACCCGAACTGCACGACCATGGCGCTGGTCATGGCGCTGAAGCCGATCCACGATGCCGCGCGGATCCGCCGGGTCGTGGTGGCGAGCTACCAGTCGGTCTCGGGCGGCGGCCTGGACAACATGCGAGCGCTGCTCGACCAGACGCGGGCGCTGCTCGAGGTCCCCGACGCCCTGGAGCGCGGCGACGCCGAACGCGTCCGCGCGGCAGCTGGGACCGCGCACCCGGTGGCGTTCAACGTCCGGCCGCAGTGGAAGTGGCAGCCCGACGGCGACACCGAGGAGGAGGCAAAGGTGGTCGCCGAGACCCGCAAGATCATGGACGCTGACATCGCGGTCAGCGTCACGACGATGCGCGTCCCGGTGCTGGTGGGGCACACCCTGGCGGTGCACCTCGACCTCGGGCGGCCGCTGGAGGTCGCCGCGGCGCGCGCCGCGCTGGCCGCGTTCCCCGGGGTCGAGGTCGTGGACGAGCCAGCGGCCGACCGGTTCCCGACGCCCTTGCAGGCCGCCGGCCGTGACCCCGTGCTGGTCGGCCGCGTGCGGCCCGATCCGTTCGACCCCAGCGCGCTGCGCCTGGTCGTCGCCTCCGATAACCTGCGCAAGGGCGCGGCCCTCAACGCGGTTCAGATCGCCGAGCACCTGCTCGCGGCGGGCCGGCTCGGGCCGCGGCGGCCGGCCGCGCGGCGGTAACGAGGGCGCGAGCACGACGAGAGGAGGGGAGGGCATGGCGCTGTTCGGGCACGTGATCACCGCCATGGTGACACCGTTCGACGTCGACGGTCGGCTCGACGAGCGGCGGGCGGCGCTCTTGGCCAGGCGGTTGATCGATCGGGGCAACGATGCGCTTGTGGTCGCCGGCACGACCGGTGAGTCGCCCACACTGTCCGACGACGAGAAGGTCCGGCTATTCCGCACGGTCAAGGAGGCCGTGGGGGAGCGGGGCAAGGTGATCGCCGGCACCGGCACCTACGACACCGCGCACTCGATTCACCTCTCGCGCGAGGCGCACCGGGCCGGCGCCGACGGCCTGTTGCTGGTCAACCCGTACTACAATCGCCCGTCCCAGGATGGCCTCTACGCGCACTTCCGCGCGGTGGCGGAGAGCACGCCGCTGCCGGTCATGCTCTACAACATCCCGGGCCGGACCGGGGTGAACTGCACCCCGGAGACGATCGCCCGCCTGGCCCAGGTCCCCAACATCGTGGCTGTCAAGGAAGCCGCGGGCAGCCTCGACCAGGTTTCAGAGATCCGCGTGCGCACCCCCGATGCGTTCCTCATCTACAGCGGTGACGACAGCCTGACGCTGCCAAAGCTCGCGGTAGGGGCGACGGGTGTCGTGAGCGTGGCGGGCAACCTGGTGCCCGGCGAGATCAAGCGCATGATCGAAGCCTACATCGCCGGCCGGCCAGGGGAGGCGCTCCGCCTCCACCGGCGCCTGTGGCCGCTGTTCAAGGTGTTGTTCATCACGACGAACCCGGTGCCGGTGAAGGCGGCGCTTCGCCTGAGCGGGTTCGACTGCGGCCGTGTGCGCCTGCCGCTGGTGGACGCGACGCCGAAGGAAGAAGAGCAGATCCGCACGGTCCTGGAGGCGCTCGACCTGGTGCCGACGCCGGCGTAATCGCGACGTCCAGGCCGTGCCTCACCGCGCTCGGTACGGAGGGAGCATTGACGCCTCCGCCGAACGCCCGTACGATACGGTGAGAGCGCGCATCGTGGCAGCGATCGGAGAATTCGACCCACCACCAGCGGGAGCGCGGCCGTGCTCGACCTCGTCATTCTGGGCCTGGTCCAGGGGCTGACCGAGTTCCTCCCCGTCAGCAGCTCTGCCCACCTGCTGTTCGCCGAGCACTACCTCGGGATCGCACGGCCCGGGCTCGTCATCGAGGGGGTGTTGCACCTCGGCACGGTCGCGGCTGTGGTCTGGCTGTTCTGGGCCGACATCGTGCGGCTGCTGCGGGCGGCCCCGGCGCTGGTCCGTCCACCGGCACCCGGTGATCCGAGGGACGGCGACCGGCGGATGCTCCTGGCCATTCTCGCCGCCACGGCGGTCACCGGGGCGCTGGGTTTGGCGTTCGCCGGGCCGCTTCAGCGCACGTTCGAGTCGGTGCACGGCGCGGCCTACCAGCTCATGGCCACCGGGGTGATTCTCGCCCTCATGCGAGAACGCGGGACCCGCGCGGCCCGCCAGGCTTCGGTGGCCGACGGTGCCGCGATGGGGCTCGCGCAGGCTGTCGCCATCCTGCCCGGTATCTCCCGGTCGGGCATCACGATCGCGGCCGGCCTCTTCCGCGGGCTCGGCCGCGCCGAGGCCGCGCGGCTCTCGTTCTTGATGGCGATCCCCGCGATCGTCGGTGCGGGGCTCTTCTCGCTCAAGGACGCGACCGAGGCCGCCTCCCTCGGGTACGGGCCGGTCGAGCTGGTGGTCGGCGCGGTCGTCGCGGCCGGCAGCGGCGCGCTCGCGATCGTCTGGCTCCTCGACATCCTGCGCCGCGGCCGGCTCGTGTGGTTCGCCGTGTATTGCTGGGCCGCGGCGGTCGCGGTACTGGCGACCACTCGATAGCCCGATGAGCCGCCGCCGCGAGGCCCGCCGGCATCCCCAGAACCGCAGGGCCGCGGTCGGGCTGGCGCTCGTTCTGGCCGCCATCCTGCTCGGACTCTCCTTTCTCCCGGGCGCGACCGGGATCCCGCTGCTCCTGGCGGCCTGGCAGTCGCGGCTGCTCGGCATCGCGGCGCCGGCGCTGCCCGTCTACCTGCTCGCGGTCGGCCTGGTGCTCATCGGCGCCGGCGCGCGCGCCCGGTTCAGCCGCCGCGTCGCCGGCTTCCTGCTGGCGAGCCTGGTGGTGCTGATGGCCGCCCACGCCCACCTGATCGCCGGCGGTTATCTGGCCGCGGGCCTGGCGGGCGCGGGCACCGGGGTACTCGGCGGGGTGCTGACAGGCGCCGCGGCCGCGGCGTTTGGCGGAAGCGGGTTGTGGGCGCTGATCGTGGTAGCTGGCCTGTGCGCGCTCGGGCTGATGGGCGGGGTGACCGTAGCCGCGCTCGGCGCGTGGCTGCGCGCGCTCGCGCGGGCGGCGGCGGTCGCGATCGCCGCCGTGGCGCGCGCGGCAGTTCGGCTCGCGGTCAGCCTCGGCAGGGGTGTGGCGCGTGCGATCCGAGGCCTGCGGCCCGCGGCCGCCGGCCTCGCCGGGGCCGCCGCGGCCGCCGGCGCGCGGCTTGGAACGGCGGCCGGAACCGTGGCGGGCCGCGTGCGTCTGCCCGTCGGGTTACGCCCTGCCGCACCCGCGCCGCTGCCGGAGGTCGCCGGGCCTGCGCGGCGGTTCGGCCCCGGGGAGGACTGGCTTGAGGCGGCCGCGGGCCCTTCACAGACGCTGCCGCCGGCTGCGCCGGACGGTCGCGCGGCCGCTGAGGGCGCCCCGGCCCCGCCTGGCGTGGCGATGGAGACACGCGACCGCCGTCAGCCGCGCCGGCCCACGCAAAAGGAGCCCGAGGCCCAGGCGCGGCTGGACTTCGCGACCAGAGACTACCGGTTACCGCCGCCGTCGCTGCTCGGCGACGCGGGGAGCGCGCGGGGGCGCGCCCGGGTAGACCCCGCCGACACCGCCCGCGCGCTGGAGCAGACGCTAGAGAGCTTTGGCGTCCGGGCCCGCGTGGTGCACTGGGAGGTCGGGCCCGTGGTCACCCGGTTCGAGGTGCAGCCCGAACCCGGGGTCAAGGTGCAGAAGATCACGAGCCTGACCAACGACATCGCCCTCAACCTGGCCGCGCAGAGCGTGCGGATCGAGGCGCCGATCCCGGGTAAGTCCGCGGTGGGAATCGAGCTGCCCAACCAGAAGGCGAGTCTGGTGCACCTGCGCGAGATTCTCGGCTCCGAGGCGTTCGGGAAGGCCTCGGGCCCGTTGGTCGTGGCCGTCGGCAAGGACATTGCCGGGCACCCGATCGCGGCGGACCTGACGGAAATGCCCCACCTGTTGATCGCGGGCGCGACCGGGTCTGGCAAGTCGGTGATGCTCAACGCGATGATCGCGAGCCTGCTGTTTCGCTGCACGCCGCGACAGGTCCGGCTGGTGATGATCGACCCCAAGCGCGTCGAGTTGACCGACTACAACGACATCCCGCATCTGCTTGTCCCGGTGGTGACCAATCCCCGGCAGGCCGCCAGCGTCCTGAAGGACATGCTGCGGGTCATGGAGCAGCGATTCGAGCGCTTCGCCGAGGTCGGGGTCCGCAACATCCAGGCCTACAACCAGCTCGCCGACGTCGACCCGATGTACTACATCGTCATCATCATCGACGAGCTGGCCGACCTGATGATGGTCGCCCCGGCGGACTTCGAGGACATCATCTGCCGGCTGGCCCAGATGACGCGCGCGACCGGCATCCACCTGGTGGTCGCGACACAGCGGCCGTCGGTGGACGTGATCACCGGGCTCATCAAGGCCAACATCCCCTCGCGCCTGGCGTTCGCGGTCTCCAGCCAGGTGGATAGCCGGACGATCTTGGATACGACAGGCGCGGAGAAGCTGCTCGGGCGCGGCGACATGCTGTTCCTGCCGCTGGGCGCCTCGCGCGCGGTGCGTGCCCAGGGCGCCTACGTGGCGGACGACGAGATCCGCGCGGTGGTGGAGTGGTGGCGCCAGCAGGGCCGGCCGGACTACGACCGGCAGCTCGTGGAGGCTCAGCAGGCGGCGCCCGCGGAGGAGCACGCCGACGGGGAACGGCTAATCGAGGCCGCCCGGCTGGTCGTCCGGTCGGGCTACGGATCGGTCTCGCTCCTCCAGCGGAAGATGCGGATCGGGTACGTCACCGCCGCCCGCCTGATCGACGAGCTCGAGGCCCGGGGCGTCGTCGGCCCCGTCCAGGGCAGCAATCCCCGCGAGGTGCTGATCGGGTTGGACGCCCTGGAGCAGATGTTCCGCCGCAAGGCGTCCTCCGGCTGATCCAGGGCGCAAAGGACTCTTCTCTACCGGCCAGAAGTAGTCCGGTGTCCAGCCACGGTCAGCATCAGGAGAGGGGTGACGGGCATGAAGCACGTCGCGGGGCGCGCGGCGGCGTTCTGGGTTGCGGCTCTCGTCGTCCTGGTCGTATCGGCGTGTGCGCGGCCGGCGGCGACCCCGCCTCCGCCGGCGCAACCCAAGCTCCGCATCGGCATGGTTTACGACGTCGGCGGGCGCGGCGACCTGTCGTTCAACGACATGGCCTATGCGGGGCTCTCCCGCGCGGCGCAGGAGTTCGGCGACCGGGTGGAGGTCAAGGACCTGGAGCCCGCCGCGGGCGGCGAGAACCGCGAGGAGCTCCTGCGGCTCCTGGCGGGCGAGAAGTACGACCTCATTCTGGGGATCGGGTTCCTGTTCACCGACAGCATCACCCGCGTCGCGAAGGACTTCCCCGGCGTGAAGTTCGCGATCGTGGACGGGTTCATCGACAAGGAGCCCAACGTCGCCAGCTTGCTGTTCAGCGAGCACGAGGGCTCGTTCCTGGTCGGCGCGGCCGCGGCGCTCAAGTCCAAGACCGGGCGCATCGGCTTCGTCGGCGGGATGCGCATTCCGCTCATCGAGAAGTTTGAGGCGGGCTACATCGCGGGCGCCAAGTACATCAATCCCTCGATCGAGGTCTTCTCAGACTATGCCGGGACTACGGGGGAGGCGTTCCGCGACCCGGTTAAGGGCCGCGAGCTCGCGACCGCGCAGTACGACCGCGGTGCGGACATCATCTACCACGCCTCCGGCGGCACTGGCATCGGCGTCTTCGAGGCCGCGGTCGCGAAAGGCAAGCTGGCCATCGGCGTCGACGCGGACCAGTCGCTGACCGCCCGCCCGGAGCAGCGCGGGCAGATCCTCACCAGCATGATGAAGCGCGTGGACGTGGCGGTCTACGAGACGATCAAGGCGCTGGTAGAGGGACGGTTCCAGGCCGGCGTCCGCACGTTTGGCCTGGCGGAGGGCGGGGTCGGCTACGCGGTCAACGACCACAACCGCGCGCAGATGCAGGACATCACCGCCCGGCTGGACGAGCTCAGGCAGCAGATCATCGCCGGCACCATCAAGGTGCCCTCCGACCGGACTCAGCTCGAGGCCTTCCTGACCACCCTCAAGAAGTAGCGGCGGGGGGACGGCCGCCCGGCCGCCCCCCGAACGTCTTATGGACGCCATCGTTGAGCTGTCCGGGATTACCAAGCGGTTCCCCGGCGTGCTCGCGAACGACCGCATCTCGCTCGCGGTGGCGCCCGGCGAGATCCACGCCCTGGTGGGCGAGAACGGCGCCGGCAAATCCACCCTGATGAAGATCCTCTACGGACTCTACCAGCCGGACGACGGGACGGTAGCCGTTCGGGGCGAGCGCGTGGTCCTGGACAGCCCCCGGCGCGCGATCGCGCTCGGCATCGGCATGGTCCACCAGCACTTCATGCTCGTCCCGCGGTTTTCGGTGGCCGAGAACGTCATCCTGGGCGCGGAGCCCGCGCGGGGTGGTCGGCTGCTGGCCGGCGAGGCGCGTGCCCGCATCGCCGCCCTCGCCGATCAGTACGGACTCGCGGTCGACCCGGCCGCGCCGGTGGACGGCCTGTCCGTTGGCGAGCAACAGCGGGTCGAGATCCTCAAGGTGCTCTACCGTGGTGCCGAGGTGCTGATCCTCGACGAGCCGACCGCGGTGCTCACCCCGCAGGAGGTCGACGACCTTTTCGCCAACCTGCGGCGGCTGCGCGCGGAAGGCAAGACCGTGGTGTTCATCAGCCACATCCTCGAGGAGGTCCTCGCTATCGCGGACCGGATCACGGTGCTCCGGGGCGGCCGCGTGGTCGGCACGCTGGTCGCGCGCGAGGCGACCAAGGCCCAGATCGCCGAGATGATGGTCGGCCGGCCGGTGCTCATGGACCTGGCGATCCCGCCGGCGCGGCCGGGCGAGGTCGCGCTCGAGGTGGCCGGTGCGGTGGTCGCCGGCCGCCGCGGCCGGCCCGCGGTTCGAGGGGTCTCGTTCACGGTGCGCGGCGGCGAAATCTACGGGATCGCAGGGGTGGAGGGCAACGGGCAGTCGGAGCTCGTGGAAGCGCTCGTGGGCCTGCGGCCGCTGGCCGCCGGCCGGCTCGCGATCCGCGGCCGCGACGTCACGCGCGCGGGTGTGCGGGCGATCCGGTTGCTTGGTGTCGCCCACATCCCGGAGGACCGGCACCGCCGGGGTCTCGTGCTGCCGATGGACGTCTGGGAGAACCTGATCCTGGGCCACCACGGCCGGAAGGAGTTCGGCCGCGGGCCGGTGCTGGACCGCGTTGCCGTGTGGCGCTACGCTGCCGATCGCGTCCAGCGGTTCGATGTCCGCACGCCGTCGCTTGCGACGCCGGTGCTGGCGCTCTCTGGCGGCAACCAGCAGAAGGTGGTGGTGGCCCGCGAGCTCGGGTTCGCCCCGACGGTGTTGATCGCTGCGCAGCCCACGCGCGGCCTGGATATCGGGGCCACCGAGTTCGTGTGGACGCAGCTCGCCGAGGCCCGCGCCGCGGGCCTGGCCGTGGTGCTGGTCTCGGCGATGCTCGACGAGGTCCTCACCCTGGCGGACCGCGTCGGCGTCATCCACGCCGGGCGCATCGTGGCCGAGTTTCCGCGCGGGGGTGCCTCCCCGCGCGAGATCGGCCTGGCCATGACCGGCGCGCGCCTTGGGGAGCGGTCCGCGTGAGCCGGCGGGGCGGGCCGTGAGCGCCCGGTGGCGCCTGGCGCTGCTCCAGGCCGCGGCGCCCGTGCTCTCGATCGCCTTCGGCGGCCTAGTGGCCTCGGGCATCATCGTCGCCATCGGCAAGAATCCGCTCGACGTCTACGGCCTGATGCTGCGGTTCAGCCTCACGCGCACGGACAGTCTGGCCGCGATCCTGCTGAAGGCCACGCCGCTGATCTTTGCCGGCCTGGCGGTCGCGCTGGCGTTTCGCGCCGGCGTGTGGAACATCGGGGTGGAGGGGCAGTACTACGTGGGCGCGTTCGCCGCGGCGTTCGTCGGGTTTTCGGTGCGGGGTGTCCCGGCGGTCGTCCACCTGCCGCTCGCGGTGGCGGTCGGTGGCGCGGCCGGCGCACTGTGGGCGTTTGTGCCGATCGCGCTCAAGCTGCGGCGCGGCGCGCACGAGGTTATCACGACCATCATGATGAACTACATCGCCGCGGCGGTCGTCCTCTACCTGCTGGCGGACGTGTTCCGCGATCCCACGCAGATCGGCACGCCGCGAGTGCGCACGCCCCTGTTCGCCGACAGCGCGCGCCTCCCCCCGCTGGGGCCCGCGCTCGCCTGGCTGGGGTTCGATGTTCCCGCGCACTCGGCGCTCAACTGGTTCCTGCCCGTCGGGGTGGTGCTGTGCGCCGTCGCCGCGTACCTGTTGGTCCGCACCCGGTTCGGCTACGAGGTGCGCGCGGTGGCGTTCAACCCCGACGCGGCCGAGGCCGCGGGCATCAGCCTGGACCGCGTCCGGTTCACCATGTTTCTGGCCAGCGGCGCGATCGCCGGGCTGGTGGGGCTGTCAGACATTCTCGGCTTCTTCGGGTACTTCGACATTGACTTTCCCAAAGGGCTCGGGTTTTTGGGTATTTCGGTCGCCCTGCTCGCACGCAACCATCCGCTGGGCGTCGTCCCGGCGGCGTTGCTGTTCGGCCTGCTCGACCGCGGCGCGCAGGGCGTCCAGGTCTTCGCGGGCGTGCCGCGCGAGGTCATCACGATCCTCCAGGCCGTCATCATCCTGGCCATTGTCGTCGGGTACGAGCTCGTGACCCGGTACGTGCGCGTCCAGCGGAAGCTGGAGGCCGAGCGCGCGCTGGCGCCCGGCGAGCCCGCACCGCTCCCCGGGAGCGGGTAGGGTGGCGGACCTGGTCGGCTCGCTGCTCAACCTGGCGTTGCTCGCGTCGGCGGTGCGCCTGGCGGTGCCGATCCTGCTGACCGCGCTCGGCGCGGTCTACACCGAGCGCGGCGGGGTGTTCAATATCGGCCTCGAGGGCACGATGATCATGGGCACCTTCTTCGGCGCGGCCGCCACACACGCGGTCGCGCAGGCACTCCCGGCCTCGCAGGGCCCGCTGGCGTCGATGCTCGCGCCCCTCGCCGGCATGGCCGCGGCCATGCTTGCGGGGGTGCTCTTCTCGCTGATCCACGCGCTGGTGTCCGTGACCTTCCGCGTCGACCAGCTGCTCAGCGGGGTGGCGCTCAACCTGCTCGCGGTCGGGCTGGCGCGCTTCCTGAACATCCTGCTCTTCGGCGTGGCGACCCAGTCGCCCGGCGTCAACGGGTTCCCGCCGCTGGCGATCCCGGTCCTGCGTGACATCCCGGCACTGGCGCCGGTCGCGACCGGCATCTCGCCCGTGATCCCGGTGGCGCTGGCGCTGGTGGTTGCCGGGCAGTGGGTCCTGCTGCGCACCACCTTCGGTCTCCGGCTGCGCTCGGTGGGGGAAAACCCGCACGCGGCCGACACCCTTGGCATCGACGTCGCGCGCCTGCGCTACGCCGGCGTGCTGATCAGCGGCGCGCTCGCCGGGCTCGCGGGCGGCTATCTCTCGATCGAGCAGGGCCGGGGGTACCTGGAGGGCATGACCCAGGGTCGGGGGTTCATCGCGCTGGCCGCCATGATCTTCGGCAACTGGTGGCCGCTCGGCGCCCTGGGCGCCTCGGCGCTGTTCGGGTACTTCGACGCCCTGAGCCTGCGGGTGGTCGCCGTGGGCGTTCCGTATCAATTTATCACGGTGCTACCCCACATCGCGACGATTCTGGTGCTCGCGGGGGTGGTCCGGCGCGCGACCCCTCCGGCCGCGGATGGCATCCCGTTCACCAAGGAGGAGGGCTGACCGGTGCGCCCGGCGGTGGTCGTGGCCGGCGACGCGCTCGTGGATGTCCGCGCCGGCCCATGGTCGTCAAGGTGAACGCCCGGCTTCCGGCCGAGGTGGCGGTCGCGATGTGCGCGACCCTGCGTGGACGCGGAGGGAAACCCGCGGAGAGCGCGGAACATCGAGCGCGTGACCATGGCGCGCGGCGATCGAGCCCCGACCGGGATCGGCGCAGCCCTGCGCGCGGCCCGCGCCGAGCGAGGGCTGTCCCTGGCGGAGTTGCAGGCCCGCACCAAGATCCGGGCCCGGTACCTGTCCGCTCTGGAGGAAGAGCGCTTCGCCGACTTGCCTCCCTATCCGTTTGCGCGTGGCTTCGTGCAGGCGGTGGCGGTGGAGCTGGGCCTCGATCCGGCGCCCCTGCTGGACCGCCTGAGCGCGGCTGTCGGGGGGGCTGACCAGCGAGCGGCCGGGTGGCAGCGCCTGGACTCGGCCATCGAGCCCGCGGTAAGGCCGAGCCGGTTGCGTCGCCTGGCCATGTGGGCGATCGGGGTCGTCGTCGTGGTCGGCGGCGCGTTGATGATCTACTTCGCCCAGCAGTTGCGGGAGCTCAGCCGGCCGGCCACGCCGGTGACCGCACCCCAGGCCGCCACCCCCGCGCCCGCGCCTGCCGCGGGGGCGCCGGTGGAGCCCGCGGCCGCGGCCCCGTCGCCCGAGGCCCCGGGGTCCCGGAACGAGCCGCCCGCGCGGGCGGACTCGCCGACCGCGCCGGGTAGCGGCGAGGCGGTTGCCGTGGACCTGGAGGCTACCGGGCGGTCCTGGTTGCGCGTCGTGGTGGACGGGCAGGAGGTCTTCGTGGGGTTCATCACGGGCGGCGAGCGGCGGCGCTGGGAAGCCCGCGGGTCGGTGGCGGTGCGGCTCGGCAACGCGGGCGCGGTGGCGGTGACGGTCAATGGCCGTGCCCTGGGCTCGCTGGGAGGGCCGGGCGAGGTCGTCACGCGCGTCTTCCGGGCGGGCGAGGCCCCCTGATCGTCGAGTACCGCACGACCGCCGGGAGGCGCGATGCGCGCTGAGATCATCTCGGTCGGCACGGAACTGCTCCTCGGGCAGATCACGGACACCAACGCCCCGTTTCTCGCGCGCCTCCTGGCGTCCTATGGCGTGGACGTGCGCTTCAAGCAGACGGTCGGCGACAACCTCGAGCGGGTGCGCGCCTCGGTGGCGCTCGCCCTGGATCGCGCTGATCTCGTCGTGACGAGCGGCGGACTCGGCCCGACCGAGGACGACCTGACCGTCGAGGCCGTAGCGCTGGCGACCGGGCTGCCCCTCGTCTTCGATCAGGGGACGGCCGACACGATCCGCACCCTGTTCGAGAGCCGCGGGCGCCAGGCACCGGAGTCGGTGTTCCGGCAGGCGCGCATCCCCCTGGGCGCCACCGTCATCCCCAATCGCCGCGGCACCGCGCCCGGCTTGATGGTCCCGGTCGGCGACCGCACGGTCTTCACGTTCCCGGGCGTGCCGTGGGAGATGGAAGGCCTAGTCGCCGACGGTCTGGAGCCGTGGCTGGCCGCCCGCGCCGGCGGCGAGGTCATCCGGTCCCGCGTCCTCCGGATCGCCGGCCTCGGGGAGTCCGTGGTGGAGGAACGCGTGCGCGATCTCATCCACGGCAGCAATCCCACCGTCGCGCCGCTGGCGAAGCGAGGCGAAGTGCACCTGCGGATCACCGCAAAGGCCGCGCCGGAGGCGGTCGGGCCGATGCTGGCCGCCATGGAGGCCGCGCTCCGGGAGCGCCTCGGCCACGCGGTCTTCGGCGCGGACGACGAGTCGCTGCCTCTGGTGACCGCACGGCTGCTCGTCGAGCGCCGGCTTACCCTCGCGATCGCGGAGTCGTGCACCGCCGGGCTCGTCGCCTCCAGGCTCACCGAGATGCCGGGCAGCTCGGCCTTCCTCCTGGCCGGGTACGTGCCGTACAGCAATGAGGCGAAGGTGCGCGATCTTGGGATCGCGCCCGAACTCATCGCGGCGCACGGCGCGGTGAGCGCCGAGGTCGCCGCGGCGATGGCGGCGGGCGTTCGGGCCCGCGCGCGCGCCGACCTCGGGCTGGCGGTGACCGGTATCGCCGGCCCCTCTGGCGGCACGGCCGCCAAGCCGGTGGGGCTCGTCTACCTCGGCCTGCAGGACGCAAGCGGAACCCGCACCGAGGAGCTGCGGTTCGGCAGCGAGCCCGGCCGCGACGGTGTGCGGTACCTCGCGGCCCAGGCCGCGACCAACCTGCTCCGTCTCTGCCTGCTGCGGCTGTGACCCTCCACCGAACGTTCGTCGCGGTCGAGCTCGGGGAGCGGATGCGCGCGGGTATCGCGCGGCTCCAGGAGGAACTGCGAGCGGCTGGGGCGCGCCTGCGGTGGGTCCGACCGGACCACCTCCACTTCACGCTGCGCTTCCTAGGCGAGCTGCCGCCGGCCCAGGTCGCCCGCGCGGTTGTGGCGACCCGCGATGCGGTGGCGACGATCGCGCCGTTTGCCCTCACGCTCGGCGGGCTCGGGGCGTTCCCCTCGCTCGAGCGCCCCCAGGTGGTCTGGGTCGGAACCATCGCAGGCGCTGACGCGCTCGTGGCGCTGGCCCGCGCGGTGAACGAGGCCCTGGCGCGCGCCAAGTTCCCCGCAGACGGCCGGCCGTTTCGCCCGCACGTCACGCTGGGCCGCGCGCGCGACGACCGCCAGTGGGGCGAGCTGGTTCGGGCGCTGCACCGCTACCGGGACGTGATCCTGGGCGACGACCAGGTCATAGCCGTGACCGTGATGGAGAGCCGGCTCCTGCCCGACGGCCCGGTGTACACGGTGCGGGAGCAGGTGCCGCTGTCCCACGGGTTGAATGCTCGAAGCAAATAACCACAATCCCTGGTTATCGGCTGGTGAAGACATGGTTTCCCTGGTTGACAACCGAACATTTGTTTGGTATGTTCGGGGCAACCGGACGACCTCTGGAGGTCGGCAGCCATGAACGAGCGGCAGCGAGCCCTGGACCTGGCGCTCTCGCAGATCGAGAAGCAGTTCGGGAAGGGCGCGATCATGAAGCTCGGCGAGGCCAGCGCGAAGATGCAGGTCGAGGCGATCTCGACCGGCGCGCTCGGCCTGGACATCGCGCTGGGTATCGGTGGGGTGCCCCGCGGCCGCGTGGTCGAGATCTACGGCCCCGAGGCGTCGGGGAAAACCACCCTGGCCTACCACGTCATCGCCGAGGCGCAGCGAGACGGCGGCGTCGCCGCGTTCATCGACGCCGAGCACGCGCTCGACCCCAACTACGCGCGGGCCTGCGGCGTGGACGTGGACGCGCTGCTGCTCTCGCAGCCGGACAGCGGCGAGCAGGCGCTGGAGATCGCGGAGACGCTCGTACGGAGCGGCGCGGTGGACGTCGTCGTCGTCGACTCGGTCGCGGCGCTGGTCCCGCGGGCCGAGCTCGAGGGCGAGATGGGCGAGCCGCAGATGGGCTTGCAGGCGCGGCTCATGTCCCAGGCGCTGCGCAAGCTCGTGGGGACCATCAGCAAGTCGCGCACGACGGTGGTCTTCATCAACCAGGTGCGCGAGAAGATCGGTGTGATGTTCGGCAACCCCGAGACCACGACCGGCGGCCGTGCGCTGAAGTTCTACGCGTCGGTACGCATGGAGATCCGCAAGACCGAGAACCTGAAGAGCGGCGACGAAGTCAAGGGAATGCGCGCGCGGGTCAAGGTGGTCAAAAACAAAATGGCCCCGCCGTTCCGTGACGCGGAGTTCGACATCATCTACGGTCAGGGGATCTCGAAGTCCGGGAGTATCCTCGACGTGGCGACCTCGGCCGGTATCGTCCAGCGCTCCGGCACCTGGTTCACCTACGGCGACCTGCGGCTGGGGCAGGGACGGGACAACGCACGCGAGTTCCTGGAGAACAACCCCGAGGTCGCGCGGGAGATCGATCGCAAGGTGCGCGACGCCAGGGGAATCGGGCGACCACGCGAGCCGGTCATCGAGACGCCGCCGGCACCCGCGGAACCCGCGGTCCGGCAGCCGGTTCGCGCGCGGGGGTAGCTCGTCCCTGGTGAGCGCGCCGGCGCCGCGCATCCTCCGCATTCAGGCGCTGGCGCGTCGCCCCGGGGTCTGCCGGGTGGACATCGCCGGGGCCGGAACCTACCCGCTCGAGTGCGCCACGGTGCGCGCCCTGGGCCTTGCGGAGGGTGCCGAGGTGAGCAGCGCGTTGCTGGAGCGCGTGCGTGCCGCCGCGGCGCGCCTGGGCGCGCGCGAGGCGGCGCTGCGCCTGTTGCGGCGACGGCTGCGCAGCCGGGTGGAGCTGGAGGCTGCGCTGCGGCGGCGAGGCGCCCCTCCCGACGCGGTGCTGGCGGTGGTTGGCGAGCTGCGCCGCCTTGGCTGGATCGACGACGCGCGCTTCGCCCGCGCGTGGATCCGCGACCGCCTGGCGCTCCGACCGTGCGGCGCGAGGCGGCTGCGCGCCGAGCTGCGGCGCCGCGGCGTGAGCGCGCAGGTCATCGCCGAGGCCCTGGCCGAACTGCTTCCCTTCGAGATGGAGGACGACCTGGCCGTCGCCCAGGCGCGCTCGCGCCTGGGACGCCTGCG
This sequence comes from Armatimonadota bacterium, assembly GCA_031081715.1. Taxonomy (GTDB): domain Bacteria; phylum Sysuimicrobiota; class Sysuimicrobiia; order Sysuimicrobiales; family Humicultoraceae; genus Fervidifonticultor_A; species Fervidifonticultor_A tertius. Next base: position 196,102 of record JAVHMA010000001.1, read on the forward strand.
CGCACTGTCGCCCGAGGCGGCGCGGCGCCGGCTCGCCGGATGGCTGGCCCGGCGCGGCTACCCCGCGGAGGTGATCGCGAGGGCGCTGCGCCACCTGCTGCCGGGCGGAGGCGGGTCTACCGGTGTCGGCCCGGCGGCCTGACGGCGCGGCCTCGCTCCAGATCGCCCTCGCGCTGGATCGCGAGGTCGGCGTGGGGGCGCCGGGCAGCGTGGGGCCTGAGGCCGAGGCGCGCGCGCTCGAGGGGCTTACCGGGGACCAGCGCGAGGCCGTGACCCACGGCGAGGGCCCGCTACTGGTGGTCGCCGGCGCGGGCACGGGCAAGACACTGGTGCTTACCCGCCGGATCGCCTGGCTCATCGCCACCCGGCGTGCGCGCCCGTCCGAGATCCTCGCGCTCACCTTCACGGAGAAGGCCGCCGCCGAGATGGAAGCGCGCGTGGACGCGCTGGTCCCCTACGGTTACGTGGACACGCAGATCAGCACCTTCCACGCGTTCGGCGATCGCCTGCTTCGCGATCATGCGCTGGAGGCCGGCCTGCCGCCGGACTTCCGTGTGCTGTCGCGGCCAGAGCAATACATCTTCTTCCGGGACCGGCTCTTCGAGCTGCCGCTGGAGCGGTACCGGCCGCTGGGCGACCCGACGCGGTACGTGGACGCCCTGCTCGGCCTGATCAGCCGCGCCAAGGACGAGGACGTGACGGCCGACGCTTACCTGGCTTTCGCCCGCGCCCTGGCGCAGCAGGCCGGGCTCGCGCCCGACGACGCCGGGCTGCGCGAGCAGGCCGCGATGCACGCCGAGATCGCGCGGACCTACGAGGCCTACCAGCGGCTGCTGCGCGAGGCCGGCCGCGTCGACTTCGGCGACCTGATCGCGCTGCCGCTCGCGCTACTGCGGGCACGGCCCGACATCCTGCGGCGCGAGCAGGCGCGGTTCCGCTACCTGCTGGTGGACGAGTTTCAGGACACCAACCACGCGCAGTTCGAGCTGGTGAAGCTGCTGGCAGCCCCCCACCGCAATATCACGGTCGTCGGTGACGATGACCAGTCGATCTACAAGTTCCGCGGCGCCGCGATCAGCAACATCCTGGGGTTTGGCGACGCGTATCCCGACGCCCGCCGGGTGGTGCTGGCGCACAACTTCCGGTCGGTCCAGCCGATCCTCGACGCGGCCTACCGGCTCATCCAACACAACAACCCCGACCGTCTCGAGGCGCGCATCGGCCTGGTCAAGGCGCTTGTCGCCGCCCGCGGCGGCGGGGCGCCGGTGCGCCACGAGCACTTCGAGACGCTGACCGATGAGGCCGACGCGGTCGCCGCCCAGATCGCCGCGCACGTCTCTGGTGGCGGGCGGTACGCGGACTGCGCGATCCTGGTGCGGGCGAATGGCGACGCCGATCCCTTCGTGCGGGCGCTCAACATGCGCGGCATTCCCTGGTGGTTCTCGGGGACGCGCGGCCTCTACGACCGCGAGGAAGTGCGGCTGGCGCTGGCGTTCCTGCGGGTGCTGGCGGACCCGGCGCACAACCTGAGCCTGTACTATCTGGGGACCTCGCCGCTGTACCTGATCGATCCCACCGACATGGCCCGCGCCCTGAGCTACGCCGACCGGCGGCACCGGTCGCTGGAACACGTCTTCCGGCACCTGCGGGAGACCGAGCTCGGCGCTGAGCTGTCGCGCGAGAGCCACGCCGCCATCGGCCGGCTGGTCGAGGACCTGGACGCGATGCGTCGCCTCATGCGCGAGCAGGCGACGGGCCGGGTCCTCTACGAGTATCTGGTGACGCGCACCGGGTACATCCGGCGGCTGGCTACTTCCGGCCAGCCCGCAGACGAGGTCAAGGTCGCGAGCCTGGCGCGTCTCTTCGACATCGTCTCGCGCCACGCGGAGGTCGCGGTCTACGACCGGGTCCCGGAGTTCGTCCGGCGCATGGAGGACCTGATCGCGGCGGGCGACGACCCGCCGACGCCGGATCCCGATCCGGACTTTGACGGTGTCAACATCCTGACCGTCCACAAGGCCAAGGGGCTCGAGTTCCCCGTCGTGTTCCTGGTCAACTGCGTCGCCGACCGCTTCCCGTCGCGCGCGCGCGCGCAGCCGCTGGAGCTCCCTGACGAGCTGGTGCGCGGCAAGGAGGTCCTACCCTCAGGGGATGGCCACCTCCAGGAGGAGCGGCGGCTCTTCTACGTGGCGATGACGCGGGCGCGCGACCGCCTGGTGCTCACCAGCGGCCGCGACTACGGACGCGTCCGGGCGCGCAAGGTGAGCCGGTTCGTCGTGGAGGCGCTGGACGAACCTGCGGTGGACGCCGGCGCGTTCCGCGCGTCGCCCGCCGAGGTCATCGCGCGCCACGCGCCGCCGGCCGCCGACCCGCCGGTCGGGCTGCCCGGGCTGGCAGGGGAGCGGCCGCTTCTGGTGTCGTTCCGGCAGGTGGACGACTACCAGACCTGTCCGCTCAAGTACAAGTACGCGCACCTGCTCCGTGTGCCGCTGCTGCGCGACCACCGGGTGGTCTACGGGACCGCGGTGCACGCAGGCGCCATGGAGTACAACCGGCGCCGCGCCCGCGGCCAGCCGGCCACCCTGGAGGACCTCTATCGGGCGTTCGAGACGGCCTGGGTGACCGAGGGGTTCATCAGCCGGGAACACGAGGACCAGCGGCTGGCCGAGGGGCGCGAGGTGCTGGCGTCCTTCCTCGCGTTCCAGCAGGCGAGCGGGTTTACCCCCACCATGGTCGAGAGCCGGTTCGCCATCCAGGTCGGCGACGCGCGCGTCCGTGGCCGCTGGGACCGGGTGGACATCCGGCGTCGGCCGGACGGCGACGACGAGGTGGTCATCATCGATTTCAAGACGAGCGACGTACGCGCGCAGAAGGACGCCGAGCGGCGCGCCCGCGAGAGCCTGCAGCTCGCGATCTACGCGCTGGCGTACGAGCGGCAGTACGGTCGCACGCCGGACCGGCTGGAGCTGCACTTCCTCGGGCCCCGGGGTGTCCTGGTCGGCGCGGTGACGCCCCTCCGGGCGCGGTTGGACGAGGCCGCCAGCGTTATCGAGCAGGCTGCGGCGGGCATTCGCCGAGGGGAGTTCACCGCGACGCCGGACTACTACCGCGCGTGCCGCTACTGCGCATTCGCCTCGATCTGCCCCTACACCGCGAAGGAGGACTGACCGCATGGAAGGCGTGCTCCCGATTGTGGTGGCCGCAGCGGTCGCGGCGTTGCTTGCCGCGGGCGTGGTGGCCGTGGTGCTGCGGCGGCGAGCGGAGGCCGAGGCGGGCCTGCTCCTGCTCCAGCAGCAGATGGACGCGCTCCGCGCGCAGGTCAGCCAGAGTCTCGATGCGACCGGGCAGGCGGTCGCCGCGCGCACGGACGCGCTCCAGGCGCAGGTGGCCGCGCGCCTGGAGGAGGTCACGCGGGCGGTGAGCGAGCGCCTGGCCGAGAACGTGCAGGCGCTGCACCAGGTCAACCAGCAGCTCGGGCAACGGCTGGACACCAACCTCCAGATGGTCGGACAGCGGTTCACCGAGACCTCGACCATGGTGACCACGGTGCACGAGAAGCTGCGCGGCCTGGAGGAGGCGGCGGGACGCATCTTCGAGCTCGGGCGCGACCTGAGCTCGCTCCAGGAGATCCTGCGGCCGCCCAAGCTGCGGGGCGGTGTGGGCGAGGTGCTGCTCGAGAACCTGCTCGCCAACGGGCTGCCGCGGGCCAACTACGAGATGCAGTACCGGTTCCCCGGCGGCGCGACGGTCGATGCTGTGATCCGGCTGGGCGGCAAGCTCGTGCCCGTGGACTCGAAGTTCCCCCTCGAGGGCTTCTACACCGTGGCGCGGGCGGACAGCGACGACGAGCGCGCCCGGGCCCGGCGCGAGTTCCTGCGGGCCGTGCAGGGGCACATCAAGGCGATCGCCGACAAGTACATCCTGCCGGCCGAGGGGACCTACGATTTCGCGCTGATGTACATCCCGGCCGAGAACGTCTACTACGAGGCCGTTGTGCGGGGCGACGACGCCGGCGGGGTCTACACGTTCGCCATGGAGCGCCGCGTCATCCCGGTGTCGCCGACAACGTTCTACGCCTATCTGGTGGCGCTGGTCTACGGGCTCAAGGGGATGCAGGTCGAGCGGCAGGCCGAGCAGATCCGCGCCGGGCTGGCGCAGCTGGCGGTGAGCTTTGACCGGCTCCGCGAGCCGCTGAGCCGGCTGGGCGAGCAGCTCCGCCGCGCGCAGAAGAACTACGAGGAGGCCGAGCGGGCGCTGGACCGCTTCGGCGACCGCCTGGAGGCCCTCTCGGGGACGGAGCTCCCGGAGACCGCCCCGCAGGCCCTGCCGCTCGGTGAGCTCGCCGACGGCTGAGGCGCGACGACCGCGCGTCCTTGACACCCTTTTTCGGCCGTCGCTACAATCATCTGAAAGACCGCAGGACCCAAATCCAAGTCCCTGGAGGCCAAGACCACCAGACCCGGAGACAACCTGAGGGGGTGAGTTCCATCGACGCCCTGGGCCCGTATGTCGTTGCTCTCGTGGTGGGCCTGATCGCACTCCTCCTGGGTTGGCTCCTCCGCAAGACCATCGCCGAAGCGAAGATCAAATCAGCCGAAGAGCATGCTCGACGTGTACTGGAGGACGCGCAGCGGCAGGCAGAGGCCAGACAGCGGGAGGTCCTTGTCGAGGCCAAGGACGAGGCGTTTCGCATCAAGCGCGAGGCGGAGCGTGAGATCCGCGAGCAGCGGGCGGAGCTCCAGCGGCTGGAACGGCGTCTGGTACAGCGTGAGGAGAACCAGGAGCGCAAGATCGAGGCACTCGAACGGCGCGAGCGGCAGCTCGCGGAAGAGGAGTTCCGACTCGCCGGGGTTCGCGACGAGATCGCCCGGCTCAAGCAGGAGCAGCACGCCGAACTGCAGCGGATCGCCGGCCTGAGCGCCGAGGAGGCGCGCGCACAGCTCCTGGCGGCTGCGGAGGCCGCCGCGCGCGAGGATACCGCGGCGCTCATCCGGCGCATCGAGGCCGAGGCGCGCGACGAAGGCGAGCGTCGCGCGCGGGACATCCTCGCCCTGGCCATCCAGCGGTGCGCCTCCGAGCACACCGCCGAGGTCACGGTGTCCGTCGTTCCCCTGCCCAACGAGGAGATGAAGGGCCGGATCATCGGCCGCGAGGGGAGAAACATCCGCACGCTGGAGAGTCTCACCGGCGTGGACCTGATCATCGATGACACGCCGGAGGCGGTGACGATCTCGTCCTTCGACCCGGTCCGGCGCGAGGTCGCGCGGCTGGCGCTCGAGAAACTGATGGCCGACGGCCGCATCCATCCCGGGCGGATCGAGGAGATCGTTGAGAAGGCGCGGCGCGAGCTCGACGACGTGGTCCGCCAGGCGGGCGAGCAGGCGGCGTTCGAGGCCGGCGTGCACGGTCTGCACCCGGAGGAGCTCGAGGTGCTGGGTCGGCTGAAGTTCCGCCACTCTTACGGCCAGAACCTGCTCCGCCACTCGGTGGAGGTGGCGCTGCTGGCCGGACTGCTGGCCACTCACCTGGACGCGGATGCGAAGCTGGCCCGGCGCGCCGGCCTGCTGCACGACATCGGCAAGGCCCTGACCCACGAGGTGGAGGGCACCCATGTCGAGATCGGCGCGGACCTGGCGCGGCGCTACCACGAGCCGCCCGAGGTCATCAACGCCATCGCCTACCACCACGGCGAGGAAGAGGCGACCTCGGTCGAGGCGGTGCTGGTGGCCGCGGCCGACGCCATCTCGGCGAGCCGGCCCGGGGCGCGCAAGGAGACCGTGGAGATGTACATCAAGCGCCTCCAGACCCTCGAACAGCTCGCGACGTCGTTCGCCGGGGTTGAGAAGGCGTATGCCATCCAGGCTGGCCGGGAGATCCGGGTGATGGTCAAGCCGGCAGAGATCGACGACGCCGGCGCGGCGACCCTGGCCCGTGACTTAGCCAAGAAGATCGAGGAGGACCTGAAGTACCCCGGGCAGATCAAGGTGACCGTGTTGCGCGAGACGCGCGTCGTCGAGTACGCGCGCTGAGCGCGTGAAGGTCCTCTTCGTCGGCGACGTGACCGGGAAGCCGGGCCGCCGCATCCTGGCGGACCGGCTTCCCGGTTTGCGGCGGTCGCTGGCGCTGGACGCCGTGGTCGCCAATGGTGAGAACGCCGCGGGCGGCATGGGGCTGACCGCCGGCGTGGCGGCTGAGCTGTTCGGGTGCGGGGTGGACGTACTGACCGGCGGCAACCACATCTGGCAGAACCGCGAGGCCTACGACCTGCTCGATGCGGACCCCCGGGTGCTGCGGCCCGCGAACTATCCGCCGGGTGCACCCGGCCGCGGTGCGGGCGTGTTCGAGACCGCCTCGGGCGCGCGGTTGGGGGTATTGAACCTCCAGGGACGGGTCTTCATGGCGACCATCGACGATCCGTTCCGCATCGGCCGGGAGCTCGCCGAGGGGCTGCGCGCACAGACGCCGGTAGTGGTGGTGGATGTGCACGCCGAGGCCACATCGGAGAAAGTCGCGCTCGGCTGGCACCTGGACGGCGTGGCCAGCGCGGTGATCGGTACCCACACCCATGTGCAGACCGCTGACGAGCGCGTGCTGCCCGGCGGGACGGCCTACATTACTGACGTCGGGATGACCGGGCCGCGGGATGGGGTCATCGGCATGGCGCGGGAGACGATCCTGGAACGCTTCCTGACACAGCTGCCCGTGCGGTTCGAGGTCGCCCCCGGACCGGTGCAGCTCAACGCCGTGGTCGTGACCGTGGCGGCCGATGGCCGCGCCACGGCGATCGAGCGCCTGCAGCTTACCGCGGACTGAGCGTGCGGATCGACCTGCACACCCACACCACGGCTTCGGACGGGGTGCTCGCGCCTGCTGCGCTGGTCGAGGAGGCGCGGCGATGGGGTGTGGAGGTGCTCGCTGTCAGCGACCACGACACGACCGCGGGTCTGGACGAGGCCTTGGGTGCCGGGGCTGCGCTGGGGGTCGAGGTGTGGCCCGCCGTGGAGCTGTCCTGCGACGTCGAGGCGGGCGAGGTGCACATGCTCGGGTACTTCGTGGATCGCACGCTGGATTGGTTCCAGGCGCTGCTCAGCCGGCTCCGGGACGGCCGGTCGCTTCGCGCGCGGCGTATGGTCGAGCGCTTGGCCGCGCTCGGGGTGCCCGTGGAGTTCGACCGGGTCCGGCAGATCGCGGGCGAGGCGGCGATCGGCCGGCCCCACGTCGCGCGCGCGCTCGTCGAAGCCGGGCGCGTGCGGACCGTGGCCGAGGCGTTCGACCGCTTCATCGGCCGGCACGGCCCCGCCTACGTCGAGCGCGTGAAGGTGACGCCCCTGCAGGCGGTGGACGTGATCCGGGCGGCGGGCGGCCTGGCGGTCCTGGCGCACCCCGGGTGGGGAGGCCAGGAGGGTATGGTGCCCGCGCTCGTCGCCGGTGGGCTCGACGGCATCGAGGTGTACCATCCGGACCACACGCCCGATCAGGTGCGGGCGTACGCCGCCCTGGCGGGTCGCTACGGGCTGCTGGTCACGGGCGGCACGGACTTCCACGGCGGCGGGCTAGCCACCCGGGTGAACGTGGGCAGCCAGTACGTTCCCGAGCACGTGCTGCCGCCGTTGCGCGCTGCGGCGGCGCGCCGCCGGCCCGGGGCGCCGCCAGTGCTCGATCTGGCCGTGGAGTAACGCCCTGGGAAGGGCGGAGGGGAGGCTTGGCGATGCGGTGTCCCACCTGCGGTACGGAGAACGCGGCCGGCCGCGCGCAGTGCGTGCGCTGCGGCACGCGCCTGCGTCCCACAGCGGCCAGGGGGCCGGTCGCGCGGAGCGCGGCGGGCTCGGCGGAGGCAGAGGCGGTGCTCATGGCCGGCCTGCGCCGCGACCTTCGGCGGCTGGCGGTCGTCGCGGTGGTCGTCGTGGCGGTGGCCGCGGTGTTGGGCGCGCTGCTCCGGTAGACGTGAACGGCTCCGCGGCCCTGCGCCGGCTGCCCTCGGTGGACCGGCTGCTGCGGGCGCTGGAAGCGCGCGGCACCGTGGCGGCGTTCTCCCGCCGGGCGGTGGCGGCGTGCGTCCGCGAGGTGCTGACCGCGGCGCGCGCGCACGTCCGGGCGGCGGGCGTCGAGGTGGGGGAGGCGGCGCTGCTCGGGGAGGTCGAGACGCTGTTGGAGCGGCGGCTCGGCGGTACCCTGCGGCCGGCGATCAACGCCACGGGCATCATCCTCCACACCAACCTCGGGCGCGCGCCGCTGGGCGTCGGCGCGCGGGCCGCGGTCGAGGCTGCGGCCGCCGGGTACAGCACGCTCGAGATCGACCTGGAGACCGGCGAGCGCGGCAGCCGCCACGCTCACCTGGAGGGACTGCTCACCGCCGTCACCGGAGCCGAGGCCGGCATCGCGGTGAACAACGCCGCGGCTGCGGTCACCCTCAGCCTGGCGGCGCTCGCCCCGGGCGCGGCGGTCGCGGTCAGCCGGGGCGAGCTCGTCGAGATCGGAGGCAGCTTCCGACTGCCCGAGGTCATGGCGCAGAGCGGCGCGCGGCTGGCCGAGGTCGGGACCACTAACCGCACCTACCTGGCCGACTATGAGGCCGCGCTCGATGCAGGCGCGGCTGCGCTGCTCAAGGTACACCGCAGCAACTTTATCCAGCGGGGTTTCGTGCACGACGTGCCGCTCGCCGAGCTGGTGGCGCTGGGCCGCCGCCGCGGGGTTTCGGTCGTCTACGACCTGGGCGGGGGTTGTCTGGTCGACCTGCGCGCGGTCGGGCTGCCGGCCGAGCCCACGGTGCAAGAGGCGGTGGCGGCGGGCGCTGACCTGGTGCTCTTCAGCGGCGACAAGCTGCTGGGGGGGCCGCAGGCCGGGGTGGTGGTGGGCCGCCGCAACCCTGTCGACCGATGCCGCTCCCACCCGCTGGCGCGAGCGCTACGGCTCGACAAGCTCGACGTGGCCGCGCTCGCGGCTACGCTGCGCGCGTACCTCGATCCCGACCGGGCGTGGGCGGAAATCCCGGTGCTGGCGCTGCTGCGGCGCCCGCCCGCTGTGCGCCGCCGGCTCGCCCGGCGCCTGGCCCGCGCGGCCGCGGCCGCGCTCGGGAGCAACGCGGTGGTGGACGTCGTGGCGACCGAGGGCGAAATGGGTGGTGGGACGTTGCCCGGCGCGGTCATCGCGTCGAGCGCGGTGCGCATCCGTCCGACCCGCGAGCGGCCCGAAGCCTGGGCCGCGCGGCTGCGGCGCGGTACGCCCCCGGTGATCGGTCTGGTGCGGGACCGGGCGCTGCTGCTGGATGTTCTGGCCCTGCTCCCGGGAGAGAACACGCAGCTTGCGAGGGCGCTCCGCTCGCTTGCGCGCGACGCCTGATGCGCGCGGTCACCATCGGCACGGCCGGGCACATCGACCACGGCAAGAGCGCGCTCGTGCGCGCGCTGACCGGAATCGATCCCGACCGTCTGGCCGAGGAGCAGCGCCGCGGCATGACCCTCGACTTGGGGTTCGCGCACCTCGACCTGCCGGGCGGTATCCGCGCCGGGATCGTGGACGTCCCTGGCCACGAGGCGCTGGTCCACAACATGCTTGCGGGCGCAGGCGGCATCGACGTGGTCATACTCGTCGTGGCCGCCGACGAGGGCGTGATGCCACAGACGCGCGAGCACCTGGACATCCTGGGCTTCCTCGGTCTGGCCGGCGGCGTCGTGGCGCTGACCAAGGTAGACCTGGTCGGCGATGAGGCCTGGCTGGCAGCGGTGGAGGACGACGTCCGCGCGCACCTCGCCGGTACGCCGCTGGAGGGCGCGCCCGTGGTGCGCGTGTCCGCGCGCACGGGCGTCGGCCTGCCTGACCTGGTTGCGGCGCTGGACCGGCTTGTGGCCGCGGTGCCACCCCGGCCCGCGGACGGTCCGGTAAGGCTGCCCGCCGACCGTGTCTTCACGATGCAGGGGTTCGGCACCGTGGTCACCGGCACGTTGTGGAGCGGCACCGTGAGGCCGGGTCAGACGCTGGTGGTGCTGCCTTTGGGGCTGGAGGCCAGGGTGCGGGGCGTGCAGGTACACGGCGCGGCTGTGTCCGAGGCCATGGCCGGGAGTCGCGTCGCGGTCAACCTCGCCGGCGTCGAGAAGAGCCAGGTCGCGCGCGGGGATGTGCTGGCGACGCCCGGGGCGTTCCGCCCGGCGGACCGCCTCGATGTTCGGTTGAGGCTCGTGGCGGGCGCGCCCGCCCTGCGCCACGGCGACCGCGTCCACCTGCACCTGGGCTCGGGCGCGTCAGTGGCGCGGGTGCTCGTGGCGGGCGGAGGACGGATCGAACCCGGGCAGGAGGGTGACGCGCAGCTCAGGGTTTCGGTTCCGACCGTGGCGATCCACGGTGACCGGTTCGTGATCAGGCGCTATTCGCCCACCAGGACGATCGGGGGCGGGGTGGTCCACGCTGCGGGGGTCGGGACGAGCACCGGCAGGCGACCGCGGGCGGCCGGCGCCGACGCGGCCGCGGTGCTGGTGGCTGCGGTGGCCGCCAGGGCGCAGGAGGGGGTCGCGCTCGCGGACCTGGCTGCGGTGGCCGGGCTCGAGGCCGGCACGGCGGGGCGCGCGCTCGACGACGCGCTCACCGACGGCCGGCTCGTCCGGATCGGAGACCGGGTGTATGCCCGGTCGGTGGCGGACGCCCTGCGGGCGGCGACCGTGGACGCGCTGCAGGCCTACCACGAGGCGACGCCGTGGAGGGCGGGGATGCCGCGCGAGGCGCTGCGGAGCCGGGTGCTGCGCGGGGCGCACGACGCGCTGTTCGAGACCGTGCTCGCCGAGATGCTGGACACCGGCGAGGTGGCAGCGCACCGGCGGCTGATCGCACGCCGCGGGTTCCAGCCGCGGCGCACCGAGGAGGAGGCGAGCGCGCTCGACGCCCTGCGGGCGGCCGTGGAGCGCGGGGGCATCTCCCCACCGCCGCTCGACGAGCTGCGGCGCCTGGCCCAACCGGACATCGCCGACCGGATGCTACAGGTGCTGCTCGACGAGGGTGCGGTGGTCGCGGTGGCGCCGGACCTGCGGTACGCGGCGTCAGTCGTGGCCGCGGTCCAGACGATCATTGTCGAGACGCTCCGCGCGGGCGGGGAGGTGACGGTCGCGACTCTTCGCGACCGGCTCGGTACCAGCCGACGCTACGCCCTGGCGCTGCTGGAGTACTTCGACGCCAGCCGCGTTACGCGCCGGGTGGGAGACCGCCGGATCCTGGGTCCGCAGGCCGGCGCGCCGCGCGCGCCCGCGGGCTAGTTGCCGTTGCCGATACGGATCTCTCCGACACGGGCCTGCGCCTGCCAGGTGATGAACTCCGGGCAGGTGCCGGCTGAGATCGGAAGCGTGAGCCGGGTGGAGGCACCGGGCCGCAGTTGGGTCACGGTGACCGAACCCGAGCGGTTCTCCTGGATGGTCCGCCGCGCGGGCGGTGCGGGCACGCTCACGACCACGACGCACGTCACGGTCAGGTCCACGGCGACCACCGCGGAGGCCACGAGCAGCGAGCTGCCGTTGGTGACCGTGACCACGAACGTGTCGCGGTTCGCGGGTTGCGCCGTCGACTGCACCTCGACCCGCATCTGGCGGGCGACGACGTCGGCGAACTGCTGCATGTCGCGCGCCGCCACCTCGCGCGTGGCCTCCACCAGCCGGCCGGCAATCGTCCCGATCGGCCGGATCACCACCGTGTAGCGCCGGACGACGTCGTTGACCGGGACGCGGACCTCGAACGAGCCAACCCCGCCTGCGGGGACGGGGTTGGGCGACAGCGGGCCTTCACCCTGTCCGATCTGGACACCGGCAGGGTTGAACGCGCGCACCTCGGCGTACACCCCGGCGCCCCGACTGCGGTTCTCGACGACGCCCGTCACGACCAGTGTGCCGTCGTCGATACGCGCGGCCAGCGTACGGAATCCCCACGCCCCGGGCGCCGTTGTGGGGGACGGGCTCGGCCCGGGCGAGGGCGACGGGCCGGCCGCGGCCGGTGCGGACGCCGGTCCCGGACCGGCAGCCGGCCCCGCGCCCAGCGTCTCCGCCCTGAAGACGTCGACCTGGACCACGCGGTCGCCCTGGAGGAAGAACGCGACTCCGCTGTACGGGTAGCTGAGCCACTCGCCATCGGTCGCCCGGGTCACGGTGCTCACCACGGCGCCGGCGTAGGCCTCCCGGACCGCGGCGCGTGTGCTGCCCGGCCCCACGCCGCGCGCGGTCCGGCACTCGGCGGTGCGCGTCGAGACGCGTACGATCACGCCACCCTGGGCGACCAGGAGGGCCCAGGGCGCGCGCACCGTGTAGAGGACCTGACCGCCGACCTGCTGCTCGCGCAGTGGCGCGCCCGTGGCCGCCAGCGCGGCCTGCACGCTGCCGCCGACCTCCACACCGGCGATAGACCGGCCGTCGGCGACGGCGCAGCCCACGGGTGTGGCCCGGGCGGGCCACGGGAGCCCGGCGGCCGTCAGGACGGCGATGACCAGGAGCGCGCGCAGCGCGTCGGTGCGCATGCGATACCGGTTCGCGGGCGAGACGGTCGTCCCCTCTGGTGCGTGCCCGGACCTGCGGGGTCTGAGACCTGGCCTGTCCTTGCGGCCTCGGGCCGGCGGCCCGTACAATGCACATGCATCGCGCGCGGAGGGCAGCGTCCGCCGGTGCGGGCCCCGGTCTTCAAAACCGGTCGTCGGGCCTTTGCGGTCCGGGTTGGGTTCGACTCCCAATGCCCTCCGCCACATCCCGCGGTGGTCAGGGCGACGCCGGCGGTCGGAGCAGCAGTACGGCCTCGGGTGCGACGCGGAGTGCCACCGGTGCACCTTCGACAAGGGGCATGTCCGTGGGCGGCCGCACCACCTGCACCCGCAACACCCGGCCCTCCGGCAACTCGACCTCGCTACTCATCACCGCGCCCAGGTAGTTGACCAGTCGTAGCCTCCCGCGCAACAGGTTGGGCCCAGCGGGCCCGCGGTCAGGCACCAGCTCCAGGGCCTCCGGGCGAACGCAGACGGTCACCCGGTCCCCCGCCTCGAACTCCGTGTGGCGGGACGCGCTGGCGTGGAGCTCGGCCGTGGCGACGCCGTTGCCGGCATCCAGCGCAACCACCAGCGCGTCGCCCGTTCTGCCGCGGACCGTGCCGGGCAGGAAGTTCGCGCCGCCGAGGAAGTCGGCGACGAAGACGTCGGCTGGGTGCTCGTAGAGGTCGCGCGGGGTTCCCAGCTGCACTAGGCGGCCCTGGTGCAGCACGGCGATCCGCGTCGATAGCATCAGCGCCTCCTCCTGGTCGTGGGTCACGTAGATCGTCGTGATACCGAGGTGCCGTTGCAGGGTGACCAGCTCGGCCCGCATCTGGACCCTGAGCCGGGCGTCGAGATTAGAGAGCGGTTCATCGAGCAGCAGCAGGCGCGGTCGCACCACGATGGCACGGGCGAGCGCCACCCGCTGCTGTTGGCCGCCAGAGAGCTGGGAGGGCAGGCGGTGTTCCAGACCTTCCAGGCCTACCAGCCGGAGCGCGTCGTCCACGCGACGACGGAGCTCGTCTCGCGGCACCCGCCGCTCCACGAGACCGAAGCCCACGTTCTCGAAGACGGTCATGTGGGGCCACAGGGCGTAGTTCTGGAACACCATGCCGATGTCGCGGCGCCATGGAGGGGTCGTGGTCACCGGTCGTCCGTCGAAGAGAATCTCTCCGGCGTCGGGCAGGAGGAGCCCCGCGATCATGCGCAGGGTCGTGGTCTTGCCGCAGCCGCTTGGCCCCAGGAAGGTGAAGAACTCGCCTGGGCCGATCGTCAGCGTTAGATCGCGTACCGCGGCGGTGTCACCGAACCGCCGGTGGAGGTCACGCAACTCCACCTCGAGCGGTGAAGGGCCGCCCGTGCGGGCCGCTGTCACGTTCACAGGGTGAAGGCCATCCGGCTCCGGCCACTCAACCGGTTGGCCAGGTAGGTGCCGACGGCGACGATCACGATGGCCACGACGCCGAGCGCGGCGGCGGCGCCGCGGCCCAGCGGGCTCTGCGAGTAGATGTAGATCGCGTACGACAGCGGACTCTGTTCGATACGGCTCACCAACGTGATTGTCGTGCTGAACTCCACGGCGGAGGTGATAAAGATCAAGACGCCGCCCGCGGTTACGCCGCCCAGGATCAAGGGGAGCACGACCCGTCGGAATGCGCGGGTTCGCGGCGCGCCGGCGACCGCCGCGGCGTCCTCCAGGGTTCCGTGGACCTGGTGGAGTGCCGCGTGGCTTGCCCGCAGCGCATATGGGAGCCGCCGGACCATGTACGCGAGGACGAAGATCGCCCCAGTCGAGGCCAGGGAGGTCTCGGTCCCCGGCAGGGTCATGGGGTAGAAGACACGCAGGAAGCCGACCCCGATCACGACCCCGGGCAGCGCGATCGGCATCATGGCCACCGCGTCGAGCACCGCCTTCCCCGGCACGCGGCCCCGCTGGAGCAGGTAGGCGGTAGCGGCGGCAATGACCACACCGAGCAATGCGGCGGCGATGCTATACGTCAGCGTGTTGACGATGAATCGCGGCGCGCGGAGGAAGATCTCGGCGTAGTGGCCGAGCGTGTATGCGCTGGGCAGGTACGTCAGGCTCCACACGCGGCTGAAGGACATAACGATGACGGCGAGGTGCGGAAGGAGGGAGGCACCGAGGACCAGGACGCAGAGGCTCAGCGCGCCGATGGCCCCCCAGCCCACGAGCCGCGTCGGCAGGCCGGACGCGCGCGCACCGGTCTGGAGGGTGGCGTACTCGCGACGCGCGACGATCCAGTTGGACGCGCCGACGCACGCGATGGAGATCGCGACCATGACGACGCAGATCACGTAGCCGTCCACATCGTCTCGGCCGACCGTGGTAATGCGCAGGTATGCCTGTGGCCCGAGCATGTTCTTGACGTTAAGGATGAACGGTGTGCCGATGTCGTCGACGGCCTTCACGAAGGTCAGGAGCGCGCCGGCCGCGTAGGCGGGCAGCACGAGCGGAAAGATCACGCGCCGGAGTAGCCGCCAGCCGTGGGCCCCCATCGTCTGGCCCATCTCCTCCAGCGACCGGTCGACGTTCATCAGCGCCGCCGCCACCGTCAGGAAGATGAACGGGAAGAAGTGCAGGGCCTGTGCGACGATGACGCCCCGGAGACCGTCCATCAGGTTGACGTGGATCCCGAACAAGTCCTGGACCAGGAGGGTGAGCGTGCCCGCGCGGCCGAACACCTGCGTCAACGCGATGGCCCCGACGAACGGCGGCAAGACCAGGGGAAGGGTGGACAACGTTGTGACCAGCGTGCGCCCCCGGAAGTCGTAGCGGGCGACGAGGAACGCCAGGGGCAGCGCGAGCACAGTCCCGATGGCGACCACCCAGGCGCCCGCGCGCAGGCTGTTGGCGAGCGACTCGATGTAGAGCGGGTTCTCGAAGAACCGGGCGAGATGGGCCAGCGTCACCCCGCCGTCGGGCTCGACCAGGGCGGCCCCAAGGACCGCCGCGATCGGCCATACCACGAACACGGCCAGGATCGCCAGCAAGAGCAGCCCGAGCACGGCATGCCCGGGATCGATGACGGCGCGCCAGCCGACGCCTGGCGGTGCCGGCGCCACGGCCTGCCCGGGGATGCCTATGCGCACCGATACTCCACCGCGATGCGCCCGGATGCGCCGTCTAGCGGCGCCGCGCGGCCTCCTCGGCTGCAGCCGCCAGCTGCGCCGCGCGCACGTACGAGGCCCGGGCTACCTCGCCCCACTCACGCTCCTTAGCGCTACGGTAGGCCGCGTCTCGCTCCATAACGCCCGACACCTCGGCCGCCATGCGCTCGCTGACATGGACGTAGCTGGCGGAGGCGCGGGCCTGGGTTAGCATGCGCTCCGTCTCGGTCATGTCACGCCCGGCAGCCCTGGCCGCCTCGACGGCCCGCTCCGCCCGGTAGATGGCCTCCCAGGCCCGCCGCAACTCCGCGTGCCGGAACGTGATGATCTGATCGAACATGCGGTTGGTGACCTGGTAGCGGCTGGCGGACAGATCGGCGTTGAACTGGACTCCGGCCTTCATGGTGAACGGATTGGGCATGCCGCGGGGTGCCTCGCGGTACAACGCCGTCCGCACCGGGAGCCGCGCGATCTCGGGCCTGAAGAGCAGGCGCTGGCCGTCGTCGCTGAGGAGGTAGTTGATGAAGCGGCGGGCACCCTCAGGGTTCGGTGCATTGCGGATGATCGCCACGTTCGCCGGCACGATCGAGGTCACCGACGGGTACACGAAATCCACCGGCTGACCCGAGGCGATGGCGGATAGCCCGAAGAAGTCGATGACGATGCCGATGCCGTACTGCCCGGCGATCACGGCTTCGGGGACACCGAACGACCGTTCGGTGATCGCGCCCATGCTGCCGCCCATCCGGAGGAGCAGCTCCCAACCTCTCTGCCATCCGTACCCCTGGAGGATGGTCTCGACGGTCAGGTGGGTCGTGCCGCTGCGGCTCGGCGCAGAGATCACCAGGTGACCCAGGTACTCCGGCCTGATCAGGTCCTCCCACTCCTTTGGCGCGGGGAGCCGGTACCGCGTGAGATACGTCCGGTTCCACATGATCCCGTAACCGCTGACAGCGAACCCGTGGAAGAATCCGTCCGCGTCGTTGACGGGGAACCCCGCGACCTGATCCGGGATGCCGCGCCGGAGGTCCGCGGGCAGGGTGTAGCGCTCGAGCATGTTGTTTGACTTGAGGAAAATGAACGCGTCGACGGCGCTGGCCCAGAAGACGTCGACGTCAGGCCGCGCCGCGCGCTCGCGCACGTGCGTGATCGCGGCAGATGTCGGCTTGGGAACGACCTCCATTCGCCACCCCGCATGCGCACGTTCGAAGCCCGCCTTGTAAGCGTCGAACAGCTCCTTGGGGAAGGAGGTCAGGACAACGACCTGCTGGGTCTGCGCGAACGTTGGGGAAGGCGCAACGGTCACGGCGATCAGGAGCAGGCCGGGTAGCAGCAGCCGTGCGAGACTGCGCACCGTGTCAGCGATCATGGCTCACCTCGCGCGCCTCGGTGTCGGCCCCCCACGGGCGGGGAACGCCGGGTTTCTCTTCGCGGAGCCGGCGGGCGACATCCTGCCCGGATCTCCCGGGGCGTCGAGTATCCGGATCGCGGGGCCGCTAGATGCGGATGTCGACGATCGCCGAGACCCCCACGCCCGGCACGCGTCGGAAGGCCTGCCAGGGCTGGAGGTTGTCCACGGGCACGTAGGCCTTGACGCGGAACGCGCGCTGGAAGTCGGCCTCAAGCAGCGCGACCGCCTGCGTGCGCTCGACTGCCGATCGGGGACCGGAGACCTGCGCGGCACCGATGTAGGCGCCCGACGGGTTGCCGATCCCGATGGCCAGACTCAGGATCGGCACGACCTTGGTCTGCTCGCGCACCGCGACGCCGCGGTTCTGGAGCAGGTCGTTGATGAAGTCGTTGATCTGCGGGGCGAAGGTCCGCACCGCGTAGCCGATCCCCAGCGTCTTGATGATGCCGAAGATGTCCTGGCCGCGGACCTGCGCGGCGGTCCCGCCGACCACGAGGGCCGCCAGGACCACCACGGTGAGCATGCGGGTACCGTTCATCGTCACCCTCCTGCGGTTCGTGATCTCCGACCCCGCTGGTGTAACGGAACCGTATCGCGCGCGGTTCCCCTACGGGTCGCAGATCGCCCCGCGCGATGCGGTGGACACCAGCCGGGCGTACTTGGCGAGCGCGCCCCGGGTGTAGCGCGGCGCGGGCGCCTGCCAGGCACGCCGTCGAGCCGCCACCGTCTCGACGGGCACCTGGAGGTCCAGCCGCCGGCCGGGAATGTCCAGGACGATCGCATCGCCCTCCTCGACCAGCGCCAGCGGGCCCCCCACGGCCGCCTCCGGCGAGACGTGGCCGACCATCAGCCCGTGCGTGGCCCCCGAGAAGCGTCCGTCGGTGATGAGCATGACGCGCTCGCCCAACCCCCGGCCGACCAGCGCAGCCGTGACGCTCAGCATCTCGCGCATGCCCGGGCCGCCCTTGGGGCCTTCGTAGCGGATGACGACGACGTCACCGGCCTGGATGCGGCCCTTGATGATCGCCGCGAAGGCGTCTTCCTCGCGGTCGAAGACCCGGGCCGGGCCCTCGTGGTGGGCGATCTTGACGCCCGCCGTCTTGATGACCGCACCCTCGGGGGCCAGGTTTCCCCGTACGATCGCCAGCCCGCCCTCCGGGGAGAGGGGGGCGCTAACCGGGAGCACCACCGGCGGCGCGCTCGCCGGGGTCTGCGCCAGGTTCTCGGCCACGGTGCGGCCGGTGACCGTCAGGCAGTCGCCGTGCAGCAGCCCGGCGTGGAGCAGCGCTTTCATCACCACCGGGACGCCGCCGGCGCGATCGAGGTCGCTCATGACGAACCGGCCGCCGGGCTTCATGTCCGCGATGCGCGGGGTCGTGCGGCCCAGCCGGTCGAAGTCGTCCAGCGACAGCTCGACGCCGGCCTCGTGCGCGATCGCCAGCAGGTGGAGCACCGCGTTGGTGCTCCCGCCCATGGCCACCACCACGCGGATGGCGTTCTCGAACGCGCGCCGCGTCAGGATGTCCCGCGGGCGGATGCCCTCCCGCAGCATGTGGAGCGCCGCGGCGCCGGTGCGGCGGTCAGCCTCGGCCCGCCGCGCATCGAGGGCCGGGATGGAGGCCACCCCGGGCACCGACAAGCCGATCGCCTCGATCGCCGAGGACATCGTGTTGGCGGTGAACAGGCCGCCGCACGACCCGGCCCCCGGGCAGGCGCGGCGTTCGAGCGCCTCCACCGCGTCCGCGGTGAGCTGACCCTGCGCGTGTCGCCCCACGGCCTCGTAGACGTCCTGCACCGTGACGTCGCGGCCCTCGAACTCGCCCGGCATGATGGTTCCGCCGTAGAGGAAGACCCCGGGCAGGTTCAGACGCGCGAGCGCCATCACCGACCCGGGCAGGCTCTTGTCGCACCCGGCGATCGCGACCACCGCGTCGAAACACTGGGCGTGGGCCATCAGCTCGATCGAATCGGCGATGACCTCGCGACTCACCAGCGAGGCCTTCATGCCCTCGTGGCCCATCGCGATGGCGTCGCTGACCGCGATCGTGCCGAACTCCTGCGGGGTGCCGCCGGCGGCGCGCACCCCCGCCTTGACCGCCTGGGCCTGGTCGTCGAGATTCAGGTTGCAGGGGGTGACCTCGTTCCAGGTGCTCGCCACGCCGACCAGCGGCCGCCGGAGGTCGTCGTCCGAGAGCCCCGTGGCGCGGAGCATCGCGCGGTGCGGCGCGCGCTCGATGCCCTCGGTGACCGTGCGGCTGCGGTGTTTCAAGTCGGCGTCGACGATTTTGGCCATCGCCATCCTCCCGTTCTGCGCCCGCGGCGCAATCAGCGCCATGATACCAGGAATCGTCCGCGCGGCGCAGGGGACGCCGGCCGGCGGCCTGTGCTAGCATGGAACCGTGGCCGGCGGCGGCGTGCTTACCCCCATGATGCGGCAGTACCAGGACCTCAAGGCTCGGCATCCCGGCGCGCTGCTGATGTTTCGCCTGGGCGACTTCTACGAGCTGTTCTTTGACGACGCCGTGACCGCCTCGCGCGAGCTGGAGATCGTACTCACCTCGCGCGAGATCGGCAAGGGCCGGCGCGTCCCCATGTGCGGGGTGCCGTACCACGCGCTGGACAGCTACCTGGCCCGGCTCGTGGACCGGGGCTACCGCGTCGCCATCTGCGACCAGGTCGAAGACCCGCGCCGCGCGCGGGGTCTGGTCCGCCGTGAGGTCACCCGCGTCGTGACGCCGGGCACCGTCATGGACGCCGCTGCGCTCGAGGCGCGCGAGCCCCGCTATCTGGCCGCGCTGGTCGAGGCCGGCGGCGCCTGGGGGCTGGCCGCGGCCGATCTGACGACCGGCGACTTCCGGACGACGCAAATCGCCGGCGCGGAGGCGGATGCGCGCCTGGCGGAGGAGCTCGCGCGGTTCCGTCCGCGCGAGGTCGTGGTTCCCGACGGCGCCAGCGCGACCTGGCCACTTCCGGCGGGCGCCGCTCGCACCCCGATCGAGCCGTGGCGCTTCGAGGCGGCCTCCGCGCGCCGGGCTCTGATCGAGCACCTCCGCGTGGCCTCGCTCGAGGGGTTCGGGGTCGAAGACCTGCCGCTCGCGACCGCCGCGGCCGGCGCGCTGCTGCAGTACCTCCAGCAGACACAGCGCTCGACGCTGGCGCATGTGCGAGGGCTGCGCCTCTACGACACGGAGCACAGCCTGGGTCTGGACGAGACGACGCAGCGCAACCTGGAGCTCTTCCGCAACCGGCGCGACGGCACGACCGCGCACACGCTCCTGGGGGTCCTGGACCACACGCTGACCGCCATGGGCGGCCGTCTGCTGCGCGAGTGGATGCTGCGGCCCCTGGTGGATCCCCCGGCCATCCGGGCGCGGCTGGTGGCCGTAGAGGCTGCACTTGGCGACCGGGGCCGCCGGGTGGAGCTGCGCGGCGTCCTGCGGGGGGTCCCGGACCTGGCCCGTCTCGTGGGGCGCATCGGCCATGGCTCGGCCACCGCGCGCGACCTGGTCGCGCTACGCGCCGGGCTCGAGCGCCTGCCGAAACTGCGCGAGGGGCTCACGCGGCTGGCGGACCCGCGCTTCGCAGCGCTCGCCGGAGCGATCGATCCCCACGAGACCCTGGCCGCGCTGATCGGCCGCGCGGTCGTGGACGATCCGCCTGTCGGCCTCCGCGAGGGCGGGATGATCCGTGACGGCTACGATGCCACGCTGGACGCGATGCGCGCGGCGGCCGCAGATGGCCGGGCCTGGATCGCCGGGCTCGAGGCCGCGGAGCGCGAGCGTACCGGCATCCGATCGCTGCGCGTCGGCTTCAACAAGGTCTTCGGATACTACATCGAAGTCTCCAACCCCAACCGGCACCTGGTGCCGGCCAACTACATCCGCAAGCAGACGCTCGTGGGCGCGGAGCGGTACATCACGCCCGAGATGAAGGAGCGGGAGGCCGCGATCCTGGGCGCGGAAGAGCGCATGGCCGAGGTCGAGTACGAGCTTTTCGTCGCGCTGTGCGACCGCGTCGCGGCCTCCGCGCAGACGCTGCTCGCGACCGCGGCCGCGGTCGCCGAGGCGGACGTGATCCTGGCCCTCGCCGAGGCGGCGGAGCGTGGCGGCTACGTCCGGCCCGACGTGGTGGAGGAGCCGGTGCTGGAAATTCGGGCCGGCCGGCATCCTGTGGTCGAGCGCCTCCTGGAGGGCGAGCGGTTCGTGCCCAACGACCTGCGCCTGGACGTGGCCGACCGGGCGCTGTTGATCGTGACCGGGCCGAACATGGCGGGCAAGAGCACCCTGCTGCGGCAGGCGGCGCTGATCCTCATCATGGCACAGATGGGTTCGTTCGTGCCGGCCGCGGTCGCGCGGGTCGGGGTGGCGGACCGGGTCTTCACGCGCGTCGGCGCGACCGATGACCTGGCCGGCGGCCGCAGCACGTTCCTGGTCGAGATGCAGGAGGTCGCGCGCATCCTGTCGGGCGCGACGCGCCGCAGCCTGGTGGTGCTCGACGAGGTGGGCCGCGGCACCAGCACCTACGACGGCATGAGCCTGGCCTGGGCGGTCGTGCACCATCTCCACGAGCACGTCGGGGCGCGCACGCTCTTCGCGACGCACTTTCACGAGCTGACCGAACTCGCCGGGCTGCTGCCGCGCGTGCACAACATCAGCATGCGCGTGCGGGAGGACGGGGAGACCATCGTCTTCCTCCACAGCGTGGCCGACGGCGGCGCCGACCGCTCCTACGGCCTTCACGTGGCCCGCCTGGCGGGCATCCCCGATGGGGTCATCGACGAGGCGCGCCGGATCCTCGCGCAGCTCGAAGCGGCCGCGGCCCGGCCGCGTGAGCCCGACGCACCTCCCGTGCCGTCGCGGGCGGGGCGCGCGCGGCAGTTGCCGCTGGCGCTCGAGCTGACCTCGCCGGTCGAGGAGGCGCTGTTGGCGCTGTCGCTCGAGTCCATGACGCCGCTGGAGGCGCTGCGGGCGCTGGCGGAGCTGCGGGACCGCGTCCGTACGGCACGCGAGTCCGCGCGGGCCCAGGACCGCCGGCGCGTGCAGTGACCGGCAGGCCGTGACGTCCATCCAGATCCTCGAGCCCTCGGTGGCCGAGCGTATCGCCGCCGGCGAGGTGGTCGAGCGTCCGGCCTCGGTGGTCAAGGAACTCGTCGAGAACAGCCTGGACGCCGGTGCCAGGGCGATCGCGATCGATATCGAGGGCGCGGGGCTCCGGCTGATCCGCGTCAGCGATGACGGCGAGGGCATCGCGGCCGCTGAGGTTCCCCTTGCGTTTCAGCGCTTCGCGACGAGCAAGATCAGGCGGCTGGAGGATCTGGACGCGGTCGAGACGTTCGGGTTCAGGGGCGAGGCGCTCCCCAGCATCGCGGCCGTGGCGCGGGTCACGCTGACCACGCGGCCACCGGACGCCGACGTGGCGACCCGAATCGTGGTCACGGGCGGCACCGTGGAGGGTCTGGCGCCGCATGGCGCGCCGGCGGGCACCTCGGTGGAGGTCGCGCGGCTGTTCTACAACACCCCCGCACGCCTGAAGTTTCTCAAATCACCGGCGCGCGAGCAGGCGCTCATCGCCGCCGCGGTGGAGCGCGCGGCTCTGGCCGCCCCGCGGGTGGCGTTCCGCTTCACCGTCGACGGGCGCCAGGTGGGGCTCTGGCCGCCGGCGGCGGCGACGGCCCGAGTGGCCGACCTGCTCGCCTCCGGCCGGCCGGGCGATCTCGTCGAGGCACGAGGGGCGTTGCCCGGCGGCAGGCTCACGGGCTGGCTGGCGCGTCCCGAGCGCGGCCGTCCCGCCCGCACCGGCCAGTACGTGTTCGTCAACCGACGGCCGGTCTCCAGCGCCGCGCTCCGACGCGCGGTGGAGCAAGGATACGCCCAGCTCCTACCCGTGGGGCGCTTCCCTGTGTTCGCCCTGTTCGTGGAGATCGACCCTGCGCTCGTGGACGTCAACGTCCACCCGCGCAAGCTCGAGGTCCGGTTCCGCGACGAGGGCGCGCTGTTCGGCGCGGTCGCGCGGACCGTGCGGGCGGCCCTGCTGTCGGTCGCCCTGGTCCCGTCAGCGGTGGTGCCGGCCTCGGTGCCCGCAGTCGCGGCGCGGCCCGTTGTCGAGCCGGCCCGGGCGGGAGGGGTTCCGGCGCTCGTGCTGGAGGCGCGGGAACCCGCAGCCGCCTATCCGGCTGCGGACCGGTTGCCGGCGCTGCGGCCGCTCGGCCAGCTCATGGCAACCTACGTCCTCGCCGAGGGCCCCGACGGGCTGTACCTGATCGACCAGCACGCTGCCCACGAGCGCGTCGTCTACGAGCGCCTGCTGGCCGCGCGCCAGCGCGGGGGGACCGCCAGCCAGATGCTTGCGGTGCCGCTCACGCTGGACCTGACGCCGGCGCAGATGAGCCTGGCCGTCGGTCATGCGGACGCGCTGCGCGCGCTGGGCTACGAGGCCGAGCCGTTCGGCGCCCGGACGCTGCTGTTGCGCGCGGTGCCGGCGGCCGCGGCGGGCCGCGAGCCGGACGCGCTGCTCCACCGCGCACTCGGGGCTCTCGGCGACGACGGGGAGGGCGCCGATCCATTCGAGCGCCTCGCCATCGCCACCGCATGCCACACCGCGATTCGCGCCGGGGACCGGCTCAGCGCCGAGGGCATCGCCGCGCTGCTGGCCGACCTGGCCGCGACCGAAGATCCCTTCACCTGCTTCCACGGGCGCCCCACGGTCGTGCGTGTCGCCCGCGCGCAGCTCGAACGATGGTTTCTCCGAGGGTAGGCCCCGGCCCACTCGCGGTCCTGTGCGGGCCCACGGCGACCGGCAAGAGCGCCATCGCGGTGCCGCTCGCCGAGCGCCTCGGCGCCGAGATCGTCGCCGCGGACTCGCGCACGGTGTACCGCGGTATGGACATCGGCACGGCGAAGCCTCCGCCGGCGCTGCGGGTGCGCGTGCCGCACCACCTGATCGACGTCGCGGACCCCCGCGAGATCGTCACCGCCGCCGAGTTCCAGCGCCTGGCGCGCGCGGCCATCGATGGGATCCGCCGCCGCGGCCGCCTGCCCCTCATCGTGGGTGGCACCGGGTTCTATATTCGGGCGGTCACCGACGGCTGCGCGTTCCCGCCGGTGCCGCCCGACCGGGACCTGCGCGCGCGGCTGGAGGCCGAGGCACGGACGTACGGCCCGGTCGCGCTGCACGCGCGGCTGGCCGCGCTCGATCCGGCGAGCGCCGCCGCGATTCACCCACACAACGTCCGCCGCGTGGTCCGCGCGCTCGAGATCGCCCTGCACACCGGCGCGCCGCGGCCCCTGGTGGCGCCCGGGGACGGAGCGCCCGTGGTCATGGTCGGGCTCGTGATGGAACGCGCGGCGCTGTACCGACGCATCGCTGCGCGCGTGCACGCGCAGCTGGCGGCGGGCCTGGTGGACGAGACACGCCGGTTGCTCGCCGAGGGGGTGCCGCTCGACCGGCCGTCGATGCAGGGTCTGGGCTACAAGGAGATCGCGAGCTGGCTGCGCGGGGAGCGCGGCTACGACGAGGCGGTGCGCGTGCTTATCCGCAACACGCGCCAGTACGCGAAGCGTCAGCTCACCTGGTTCCGACGTGAGCCGCGCCTGCACTGGGTGGACGTCACCGGTGCCGCGACCGATGAGGTGGTCGCGCGCGTGCATGGTATCATGGACCGGGAACTCCGCGCGATGAAGGAGGCATGATGCAGGCACAGCGACTCCGCAACATCGGGGCGTATCTCTTCGCGGATCTGGACCGCAAGCAGGAGGAACTCCAGCGGCGCGGCGTCGACGTGATCAATCTGGGCGTGGGCGATCCCGACATCGCGACGCCAGCGCACATCGTTCGGGCGATGGAGGAGGGAGCCCGAGACCCGCAAACCCACCGCTACCCGCCCTACCGCGGCACGGCGGAGTTCCGGCGCGCGGCCGCGGCGTGGTTCGAGCGCCGGTTCGATGTCGCGCTCGACCCTGACCGCGAGGTGCTCGCTCTGATCGGCTCGAAGGAGGGGCTGGCGCACCTGCCCTGGGCGGTGCTGAACCCGGGCGAGGTCGCGCTCGTGCCCGATCCCGGCTATCCGGTCTACCGGTCGGCCACGATCATGGCGGAGGGCGAGCCGGTCGCCTTGCCCCTGCGAGCCGAGCACGGCTTCCTGCCCGACCTAAACGCGATTCCGCCCGAGACCCTGCGCCGCGCGCGCATCCTGTTCCTCAACTACCCCAACAACCCCACGGGTGCGGTCGCCGACCTCGGGTTCTTCGCGCGGGCCGTGGACTTCTGCCGCCGCCACGGCCTCCTGCTGGTTCACGACAACGCCTACTCCGAGATCGCCTACGACGGCTACCGGCCGCCGAGCGTACTTCAGGTGCCGGGCGCGCGGGAGGTCGCGATCGAACTTCACTCGTTGTCGAAGTCCTACAACATGACCGGCTGGCGCATCGGGTTCGCCGCGGGCAACGCCGAGGCCGTGGGCGCGTTGGGCACGCTCAAGACCAACGTGGACTCCGGGGTCTTCGTGGCGGTGCAGCGCGCGGGCGTGGCGGCGCTCACCGGACCACAGGACGTGCTCGCACCGACGCTGGCGATCTATCAGGCCCGACGGGATCGGATGGTGGCGGCGTTGCGAGCCGTCGGCTGGAACCCGCCCGTGCCGAGGGCGACGCTGTACATCTGGATGCCGGTGCCCGACGGTACCACCTCTGCCGCGTTCTGTGCCGACGTGCTGGAGCGCACGGGCGTCGTGCTGACGCCCGGCACCGGGTACGGGCAGATGGGCGAGGGGTTTGTGCGCCTGTCGCTCACCACACCCGACGCGCGTATCGACGAGGCGATGGCGCGCATCCGGCGCGCGTACGGGTAGGGAGCCGGCCATCGCGATCCTGCTCGGCGTCCCGCGCGGCCTCGACCCGACGCACCGCCAGATGCTGGAGGCGCTCGGCCGCCGGAAGGCGCCCCACAACCGGCTGGCCGGTCGCGACGTCGTGGAGATCCTCTGCCACCTGGCGCAGGCGCTTCGGCGCGAGGTGGGCGTCCTGCTCGATCGCCACGGCGCGGTGACCCACGTGCTCCTCAGCCGACGCTGGCAGGCCATAACCAACGAGCAGCGGTACCGCAGCCGCGCGGGCGGGTTGCGCTACGTCGAGGCGCACCCGCAGCCCGACGGCCGGCCGGACGACGGCGACCGTCGCGCGCTCGAGAGCCTGGACCTCGACCTGGTTCTCACCGCCGGCACGGACCGCGGCGCGCCGACGGAGCTGTGGCTGCTCGGCCCGCCATCCTCGCGCGCAGATCCGGCGCCGGAGGTGGAGGGGCCGTATGCGCTCGCGGCGCTGGCCGACCTGGAGCTCGAGCCGCGCGTACGCCTGGCCGAGGCCGCGCGGCGCGGCGCCGGCGCGGTCGCCACGGGCGCTGGCGAGGCCGAGCGCGCCGTGCTGGTGGGGACCGACGGCGCGGACGGCGGGCCGTCGCTGGAGGAGCTGGCGCGCCTGGCGGAGACCGCGGGCGCGCGGCCGGTGGCGACGGTCATCCAGCGCCGGGCGCGGCCGCACCCGGCCAGTTACCTCGGGAAGGGCAAGGTGGAGGAGGTGCGCCGCGCGAGCGAGGCCGCTGCCGCCGACCTGGTGCTGATCGACGGCGAGCTCAGCCCGGTGCAGCAGCGCACGCTTGAGGGTGACCTCGGGGTGAAGGTGCTCGACCGCACGGCGCTCGTGCTGGACATCTTCGCCCAGCGGGCGCGCAGCCGCGAGGGCCGCCTGCAGGTCGAACTCGCGCAGATGAACTACCTGCTGCCGCGTCTGGCCGGCCGTGGCGTCTGGCTGTCGCGCCTGGGCGGCGGCATCGGTACGCGCGGCCCGGGCGAGACGAAACTCGAGGTGGATCGTCGCCGCATTCGCGCCCGCATCACCGAGCTCCAGCGCGCGATCGACGCGATCCAGCGACACCGCGGCCGGCAGCGGGGCCCGCGCAAGGCCACCGCGACCCCGCAGGTCGCGCTGGTCGGGTACACCAACGCCGGCAAGTCCACACTGCTCAACGCGCTCACCGGGGCCGGGGCGTTCGTGGAGGACCGCCTGTTCGCGACGCTCGACCCGACCGTGCGGCGTCTGGTCCTACCCAACCGCCGCGCGGTGGTGCTGGCTGACACGGTCGGCTTCATCCGGCGGCTGCCCACCGAGCTGATCGCGGCGTTTCGCGGTACGCTCGAGGAGGTCGTCCACGCCGACCTGCTGCTGCACGTCGTCGATGCAAGCCACCCGGACTGGGAGACCCAGGTGCGGGTCGTCCGCGAGGTGCTGGCCGACATCGGCGCGGCTGACCATCCGGAGGTGCTGGTCTTCAACAAGACCGACCGCCTGGCGGCCGCCGAGGTGACGCGGCTGCGCCAGGCGTACCCCGCAGCGGCGGTGATCTCGGCCGCGCGTGGCGACGGCCTGGAGGCGCTTGTGCACCTCGTGGCTCGTCGGCTGCCCGAGCCGTGGATCCGCGTGCGGGTGAAGGTACCCTACGCGGACGCGCGGCTGCGCGCGCGGTTGCACGAGGCCGGGCGTGTGCTCTCAGAGCGCTACGACGACGACGGGGTGTTCGTCGAAGCCGAGGTGCCGGGACCGCTGGCGGTAGAGTTGCGCGCGCGGCGGGCCGGCTAGGGAAGTTTCCGCAGCACCCCGACCGCCTTGCCTTCGATTGTGACTTCGCGCGTATAGATCGGCGGCATCGCCTGGTTCGCCGGCTGCAACCGGATACGGTCGCCCTCGCGGTAGTATCGCTTCACCGTGGCCTCGTCCTCCAGGCGCGCGACCACGATGTCGCCGTTGTTGGCGGTCTTCTGCCGGCGCACGATCAGCAGGTCGCCGTCGAGGATGCCGTCCTCGATCATGCTGTCGCCGCGCACCTTGAGGACGAACGCCTCGGCGCCGCCCACCAGGTCGGCCGGCAGCGCCAGGTGATCCTCGATGTTCTGTTCGGCCAGAATCGGTGCGCCGGCGGTGACCTGCCCGACGACCGGCAGCGCCACAAAGCGCGGCTGCGGCCCGTGCCCGTCGCGCAGGATCTCGAGCGCGCGGGGCTTGCTCGGGTCGCGGCGCAGAAAACCCTTGCGCGCTAGCGCCTCGAGGTGGCTGTGCACCGTCGAGCTGCTGGTCAGCCCCATCGCCTGACCGATCTCGCGCACCGACGGCGGGTAGCCGTGCGTCTCGGTGTAGCGCTGGACGAACGTCAGGATCTCCTGCTGGCGTTCCGTCAGCCGCGACGGCATCGGCGTCCTCCGAGGATTCCGGCAGAGGCGGAGCCTCCAGCCTCATGGTACCAGGGTTTCCGACCGGATGCAAACAGATGTTCGGGCATGATCGCCTGGCGCCGCCCGCGCGATGATACTTCGCATAATGTCTGTTATGTTAAGTATAGGACCCGTCGGCGCGAGGACCCTGACCGACAACGCGCCGCCCAGCCCCGACGGCTCTTCCTCCCCGAGTTCTCCGAGCCGGCATGTTCGGCACGCCGCGGACCCGCTGTTTGACAACGCGGCCAGCACGCTGCTACGCTCCTCGCGAGCGGGCGGGCTCGCGGGCACGCTCACGGTCGGGCCATGCGCACACCACAAGCGCCGGTGCGGTGCCGGGAGGCAGCCCACGTGCTGGGGCACCGGTTCGTGCTGCTGATCGAGGGACCGGTGCCGCCGGGCCGGTACGAGATCCGCATCTGGCAAGGCGCCTGGTGGCCGTGGCGGCGTCCGTACCTTCGCGTCCCGATTCGGGGGCGCACCGTCGACGAGGCGCGGGAGCGAGCGCTCGCGGTGCTGCACCACCACGTGGGACTTGATCGGTTCCGACGCATGGTCGAGGACGTGGCCCGGCGTCTGGCGCCCGGCGCCGCGGTCGAGTTGGGCGAGGACGCCCGCGATGTCGTGATCCGCCTCTCCGGCTCGCACACGCTGGCCGTGCCGCTGGCGGTGGCACGGGACGCCGTGCTCGACCACAGCACGCCGGTCGAGCGGCTGCGCGGCCTGGTGGCGGCGCACCTCGAAGCCTACGTGCGCGCCCGGGGGTGAGGCGGTGTACTTCAAACAGTTTCTCGACGAACTGTGCGGCTGCGCGTCTTATCTGGTGGCCTCGCGGCAGTCGCGTGAGGCCGCGATCATCGATCCTGCCCTCGGCATCGATCAGTACGAGACTCTGCTCGCCGACCGCGGGTTCTCCCTCCGCTACGTGATCGACACGCACGTCCACGCCGACCATGTCTCCGGAGCCCGCGCCCTCGCCGCACGATGGCAGGTACCGGTGGCGCTGCACGAGTCCGCGGCCGTCGCCTATCCCTTCCGCGGTCTGCGCGACGGCGAGGAGCTGC
Source organism: Armatimonadota bacterium (assembly GCA_031081715.1). Classification (GTDB taxonomy): domain Bacteria; phylum Sysuimicrobiota; class Sysuimicrobiia; order Sysuimicrobiales; family Humicultoraceae; genus Fervidifonticultor_A; species Fervidifonticultor_A tertius. Next base: position 225,450 of record JAVHMA010000001.1, read on the forward strand.
CGCTCGGCCAGCTCCGCCTGCGCGTGGTACACACCCCGGGCCATCGGCCTGAGCTCATCTCACTGCTGGTGACGAACCCGCCCCGTGGTCCGGAGCCATCGATGGTGCTTACGGGCGACTCGTTGCTGGTCGGCGACGTGGGCCGGCCGGACTTCGGCGGCGGGGATGCGGCCGCGCAGTACGAGAGCATGCGGCGGCTGCTCGGCCTGCCCGACTGGGTCGCGGTCTTCCCCGGGCACTTCGAGGGACCGTGCGGCAAGGGCATGTGCGGCCGGCCCAGCACCACGGTCGGGTTTGAGCGCCGCTACAACCCGGTGGTGCAGCTCGACCGGGACCGCTTCCTACGGGAGATGACCGAGAGCACACCGGCGCGGCCGCTGAACATGACGACGATCGAGGCGGGCAACCGCGGGCTCATCGACGCCGCCTGGGCGATGCTCCGGACCGCATCGCCCGTGGACGAGGTGGCCGCCGACGCGCTCGACCACCGGCCCGCGGCGGCCCTGGTGCTCGACGTGCGCGAACCCTCGGAGTACGCGGCCGGGCACATCGCCGGCAGCCTGAGCCTGCCGCAGGCCGACCTGGCAGCCCGGCTGGACGAGCTGCCGCGGGATCGGCCAATCTACGTCATCTGCCACAGCGGGTCCCGCTCGCTGCGCGCGGCGCAGTTCCTCAAGCAGGTTGGCTATGGGCAAGTCGTGAACGTGCGCGGCGGAATCAAGGCCTGGCGCGAGGCTGGGCGGCGGCTCGCGCAGGCCGCGCCGGTCGGCGATGCCCCCCGGGTCGTGGACACCGAGTGGACGCACGCCGGCGGGCGGCTCACCTGACCCGCTCCACCACCATCGCGATGCCCTGGCCGACGCCGACGCACATGGTCGCCAGGCCGTAGCGTCCTTCCCGGCGCTGGAGCTCGTAGACCAGCGTCGTCAGCATGCGGGCCCCGCTGCACCCGATCGGATGGCCGAGCGCGATCGCGCCGCCGTTGGGGTTGAGCTTCTCGTCGGGAATGCCCAGCTCACGGGCGCAGGCCAGGACCTGGGAGGCAAACGCCTCGTTGAGCTCGACGACATCGATCTGGTCGATCGTCAGCCCGGCGCGCGCCAGGACCTTGCGCGTCGCCGGGATCGGCCCCAACCCCATCACCGCCGGGTCCACCCCGGCCACGGCCGACGCCACGATCCGGGCCCGCGGCCGCAGGCCCAGCGCCGCGGCGCGTCCGGCTTCCACGACGAGCAACGCCGCCGCGCCGTCGTTGATGCCCGAGGAGTTGCCGGCCGTGACCGTGCCACCCTTCCGGAAGGCCGGTTGGAGTGCAGCGAGGCCCTCGAGCGTCGTGTGGGGTCGGGGGTGCTCGTCCACCTCCACCACCACCGGCTCCCCGCGGCCGCCGGCCGGCGGCACGACCACCGGGATGATCTCGTCGCGGAACCGTCCCGCCGCGATTGCGGCGGCGGCGCGCCGCTGGCTGGCGAGCGCGAACCGGTCCTGGTCGGCGCGTGAGATGCTGTGCTGCTCGGCCACGTTCTCGCCGGTCTCACCCATGCTGTAGGGCGGGTACGCCGCCGCGAGCTTCGGGTTGACGAACCGCCAGCCGAGCGTGGTGTCGTAGAGGCGCTGGTCGCCGCGCGGAAAGCCGGCGGTGGGCTTGGCCATGACAAACGGCGCGCGGGTCATCGACTCCACCCCACCGGCGATTAGCACCTCTCCCTCCCCGGCGGCGATGGCGTGCGCCGCGGTCACGACCGCCTGTAGCCCGGAGCCGCACAGACGGTTTACCGTCTGTCCGGGGACGCTCACCGGGAGCCCGGCCAGCAGCACGGCCATGCGCGCGACGTTGCGGTTGTCTTCCCCGGCCTGGTTGGCGCAGCCGAAGACGACGTCGTCGAGCACCGCGGGGTCCAGGTTGTTGCGCTGGACGAGGGCCTGGATCACCAGCGCCGCCAGGTCGTCCGGCCGGACGTCCCGCAGCACCCCGCCGTAGCGGCCCACGGGCGTCCGGACGGCATCGATGATGACCGCCTCACGCATCGGGGTTCACCTCGCCGTCTCCTCGATCCGGGTCCGGCCGGCCGCTACCAGCCGCCGCAGGGCCGGATGGGACCGGTAGCGCGGGTCGCGTGTCTCCTGGTACAGACCTTCCATGATCGCCAGAATGACCTCCAGCCCCACGGCCTCGGCGCGGGCAATCGGACCCTGCGGATAGTTGACGCCCAGGCGCATGGCGGTGTCAATCGCGGCCGCGGACGCGATCGCCTCGGCCCAGGCCACGACCGCCTCATGCGAGAGCATCGCCTGGATGCGCGGGTAGACGCCACCCGGCCCTTCCCCGATGGCGATCGCCTCCGCCCCCGCGAGCGCCCAGAAAGCCTGCGCGCGCCGCGCGGCAGCCGGGTCCGTGCGGAGCCCGGGCTGGACCTCCACGAGCCACCGCCCGCTCGCCGGCGGCAGAGCGGCGAAGCCGACCACGCGCTCCGGACGCCCTGTCAGGCGCGCGGCCGTCGTGGTCGAGGCGGTGAGCGTGAGCGTGAGCAGGAGCGTCTGGGGCGGGAGCATCGCCTCGAGTCGGGCCAGGGTCTCCGCCTTTTCCTGCGCCGGGGCCAGCGCGGCATCAATGACCACGGTGGCGAGCGCCGCGGGCGCGGCGGCGCCGGCCGGGCTGCCCTCGCTAACGGCCAGCCGCAGATCGACGGCGCGCAACCGGGCAGCCAGGGCGTCAGCCACGCGGCCGGTGCCCACGAGCAGGACCCGGGTCTCGGTCGGTAGTGCCTCCCATCGGGGAGGCGGCCCGGCCGCAGAGTCGCCGCGCACCGGCTCACCCCGCTCGGTGTACGCGTAGAAGCCCCTCCCCGTCTTGCGTCCGAGCAGGCCGGCGTCCACCATCTGCTGTTGCAGCGGGTGGGGCCGGTAGCGCGGGTCGTGGAAGAACGCCTCGTAAATGGCGCGGGAGACCGCGAGGTTGACGTCGAGCCCGATCAGGTCGAGCAGCTCGAACGGCCCCATCCGGTAGCCGCCGGCCTCCCGCATGATCCGGTCGATGACCTCGACCGGCGCCACACCCTCGGCCAGCACGCGCAGCGCCTCGCCGCCGAACGGCCGGGCCACCCGGTTCACCAGGAAGCCCGGGCCCTCGGCCACGCGCACGGGCGTTTTCCCCATGGCCTCGGCCAGCGCCACCGCGGCGTCCGCGGTACGGTCCGCGGTCTGCGCGCCGCGGACGACCTCTACGAGGGCCATGGCCGGCACCGGATTGAAGAAGTGCATGCCGATGATGCGGTCGGGCCGCCGGGTGGCCGCCGCGATGGCGCTGATGGACAGCGACGACGTGTTGGAGGCCAGGAGCCTGGCGTCCGCGCAGGTCTCGTCGAGGCGGCGGAACACGTCGCGCTTGAGGGTTAGGTCTTCCGGGATCGCCTCGATGACGGCGGCAGCGTCACCCAGTGCCTCGAACGCGGTCGTCCAGGCGATCCGCGCCAGCGCATCGCGCGCCGCCGCTGGTTTTAGCCTGCCCCGCGCTACCGCTCGCTGCAGGCTGGCCTCCAGGCGCGCACGGCCGCGTGCGAGGAGTTCGTCGGTCAGGTCGTAGATGACGACAGGGAACCCTGCGAGGGCGGCCACCTCGCCGATGCCCGTTCCCATGGTGCCACCGCCCACGACCCCCAGCCGCGGGCGGGCGCCGGCCGGCACCGGCCTAGCGGCCTTCGAAGCGCGGCGGCCGCTTCTCGAAGAACGCCGTGACGCCCTCGCGGTGGTCGGCGGTGCGGCCGGCGATCGTCTGCAGGTCGGCCTCGTACGCCAGCGTGGCCTCGAGCGTCGCGCCCAGCGCGAAGTTGAAACCGCGCTTGGTCAGACCGTATCCTCGCGTCGGGCCCTCCGCCAGCCGGCGGGCGAGCGCCAGGGTCGCCGGCATGAGGTCGTCGTGCGGGACGACGCGGTTCACCAGCCCGATGCGCAGCGCCTCGGCGGCGTCCACCGGCTCGGCGGTGTAGGCGAGCTCGAAGGCCTTCGCCAGCCCCACCAGCCGCGGCAGGTGGTAGGTGCCGCCGGAGTCCGGGATGAGCCCGATGCGCGCGAACACCTCGATGAAGGTCGCGCGATCGGAGGCCACGCGCAGGTCCGCGGCGAGCGCCAGGTTGCACCCGGCGCCGGCGGCGACGCCGTTGACCGCGGCGATCACCGGTTTCTCCATCGTCCGCAGCCGGAGCACGATCGGATTGTAGCGTCGACGCAGCGACTCGCCATAGGCGACCTCGCCGACCCCGGCGCGGTCGCGGAGGTCCTGGCCGGAGCAAAAGCCGCGGCCGGCGCCGGTCAGGACCAGGCAGCGCACCGCGGGCTCGCGCTCGGCGAGCCGCAGCGCGTCGAGCAGGTCGGCGGAAAGCTGCTCGTTCACGGCGTTGAGCACATCCGGCCGGTTCAGCGTCACGGTGAGGACGCCGGCGTCGGCGTCCACCAACAGGGTCTCGTAGCGCGGGAGCTCCACGCCGCCGCCCTCCTACCGCCCTCGGAACGCCGCGGGCCGCTTCTCGAGAAACGCGCGCACGCCCTCCTGCCGGTCCTCGGTGGCGAACAGCAGGTAGAAGAGCTTGCGCTCGTAGTCGAGGCCGACCTCCAGTGTCGTGTCGAACGCCGCGAGGACAGCGTCCTTCGCCAGGCGCACGGCCACCGGCGCCTTGGCGGCAATCTGCCGGGCGATGTCCTTCGCCGTCTCCACCACGACCTCGTCGGGGACGACCCGCGTGATCAGGCCCATGGCATAGGCCTCGGCCGCGGTCACCTGTCGGCCGGTCAGGATGATCTCCATCGCCCGCGCCTTGCCCACGGCGCGCGTCAGTCGTTGCGTGCCGCCGGCGCCGGGCATCAGGCCCAGGTTGATCTCGGGCTGGCCGAACCGCGCGCCCTCGCCCGCGACGATCATGTCGCACAGCATGGCCAGCTCGCACCCGCCGCCCAGCGCGAACCCCCTGACCGCGGCGATGACCGGCTTGGCGATCTGCCGGATGCGCTCCCACTGCTGGAAGCGGTAGCCGGCCAGCATCTCCACCGGCGTCGCCGCCGCGAACTCGTTGATGTCCGCGCCGGCGGCGAACGCCCGCTCGCTGCCCGTGAGGACGATGCAACGGACCGCATCGTCGTGGTCCAGCGCCTCGAGGGCCGTCACGACCTCGTCCATGGTCGCACGGTTGAGAGCGTTGAGCACCTTGGGGCGGTTCAGGATGACGACCGCGATCGCGTCGTCATGTTCGATCAGGATGTTGGCGTAGGTCATGGGTTCCTCCCCGTCGCGGAGACCGACGTCGCCTCGCCGCTGTCGTCCTCGGGCAGTCGGGCGCCGCACCGCCCACAAAAGCGGAACCCGGCGGGCAGTGGCGAGGCGCCGCAGGACCGGCAGGCGCGCGTGTAGGGGCCCCAGTGGAACTCCGTGACGCCGCCCTCGGCCATGCGCCGCCTGATGCCGGCGACATCCACCGGCCGTTTCGCATGGAACGCGGCGAGTCCCTCATGAACCTCCGGCGAGCCCGCGTGCAGGGTCAGCCAGTCGCGGGCGTGCCCCACGGTCAGGTGCCAGGAGAGGTCGCGCCAGAAGTTGAGCTGGTGCCGGGTGTACCGGGTCACCTCCGGCAGGGCCTCCAGCAGCCGCGCGACGAGTGCATCCACCGTCGCGTCGAGCTGCGGCCGGGGCACCACGCGGTTCACCCAGCCCCACGCGAGGGCCTGGGCCGCGGAGACCCCCTCGCACAGCAGGATCACCTCCCGCGCGCGTCGGTCGCCGACCACCAGCGGGAGCCATTGCGTCGCGCCGGCCGCCGGCACCGACCCGCGCATCGGCCCGACGTGGCGGATGACGACGTCATCCGCGGCCACGGCCAGGTCGCAGGCCAGGTTGAACTCGTTGCCACCGCCGACGGTTAAGCCGTTGAGCCGCGCGATCGTGGGTTTCCCCAGGGCACGCAGCCGGTCGTGGGCGTCGATGAAGGCACCCATCCACTTCCAGTAGTCGCGCGGCCGGCGCAGGAACGCCTCCTGCTCGTCCAGGTCGGCGCCGGTGCAGAAGGCGCGGTCGCCCGCTCCGGTGAGCACCAGGACCCCGACGGCGTCGTCCCAGGAGGCATCCTCGAACGCGCGCGCCATCTCGCGCAGCGTGACGAAGTCGAGCGCGTTGTGGACGTGCGGCCGGTTGATGGTGACCGTTGCCCGGCCGGCGGCTTTGCTGTAGAGGATGCGCTCGAAACCGAGGGCCGCGGGATCCTGCGGGGTCGGAGCGCGCATCGTGATCCTCCTGGCGGCGGGCCCGCAATCAGGTCAGAAGAGGATGGCCACGCTGTAGCCCCGGGCCCGCAGCCGCCCGGCGAGCTGCTCGGCCCGCGCGCGCTCGCGGAACGCGCCGGCGCGCACCTTGTAGAGCCCGGCGTCCCGGACGATGTAGGCGTCGAAGCCGTCGGCCAGCAACCGCGCGACCATCTCGCTGGCGTTGGTGCGGTTGCCGAACGCCCCGACCTGCACGATGTAGAGCCGCTCCCCGGGCGCCGGCGGGGCCGGCACGCTGGCCGGCGGCGGTTCGGGCGCGGGCCCGGCCGGCGGCGACGGAACGGGTGTGGTCGCCGGGGCAGCGGTCGGTGCGGGCTGCGGAACCGCCGTGACCGGTCCGGGCGTGCGCCCGGGGCCCGGGAGCCGCGGCGTCGCCAGGCCCGGCGCCGGTGGGCGCGCGGTCGGCGGGGGCGGCAGGACGACCGGCGGCGCGCCGGGCGTCTCGGTCCGCTGCGGCTTGAAGTAGCGTTCGCCGACGGCGTACCCGGCGATCAACGAGAGGGCGAAGAGGCTGAGGAGCGTGATGCCGATGAGCACCGGGTTTTGGCGCACGAGGGCCTCTTCGTCGCGGCGCGATGATCTCCTCCGGATCAGGCGCGCATCAGGCGAGCGCGCGCAGGTACCCCTCGAGCGCCTCGACGCGGCGCCGGAGCTCGGCGTCCCGCCGGCGCTCCTCCTCCACCACCTCCGCGGGCGCGCGGTCGAGGAACGCGGGGTCGTCGAGCCGCTGGGCGACCCGCCGCAGATCGCGCCGCGCCTGCTCGAGCTCACCCAACAGGCGGCCGCGCGCGCGCCCGCGGTCCGCCTCCGTGACCTCGAGTGCGACCTCCACACCGTTGGCGATGGTTGCCACGGTGCCCGCGGCCGGCGCCCCACCGCCGAAGGTCAGGCCCGGGGCGCGGCCGAGCGCCGCGATGTAGTCGCGGTGTGCCTCCAGCAGCGCCGCGCGGCCATCGTCGGTTCGCACGCGCGGCGCGAGCGGGGCGGTCGGTGCCAGTCCGAGGTCGGCCCGCAGCGACCGGATCGCCCGCACGACCGCGATCAACGTCTCCACGGCCGCCTCGGCGGCCGGGTCCGACGCCGCGGGATCCGCCTCGGGCCACGGCGCGACCACGATGCTCTCCCCACGGTGGGGGAGCGACTGCCACACCTCCTCGGTGAGGTGCGGCATGATCGGGTGCAGAAGCCGCAGCGCGCCCTCGAGCGTGCTCCACAGGGTGTATTGGATCGCCCGCCGGCGCGCCGCGGACAGCCCCGGCCGGTAGAGGTCCACCTTGGCCAGCTCCACGTACCAGTCGCAGAACTCGGACCAGACGAAGTCATAGAGCGCGCGGGCCGCGCGATCGAAGTCGTAGCCCTCGAACGCGCCCGTGACCGTCGCGACGAGTCGCGCCGCACGGCTGCGGATCCACCGGTCGATGACGTCGAGTTCACCGGGCCCGGCGGCGGGGTCGAACCCCTCGAGGTGCATGCGGACGAACCGCGCTGCGTTCCAGATCTTGTTGTTGAAGTGGCGGATGTCCTCGAGCAGCTTCTCGCCGAAGCGCAGGTCCTGCTGCCCCTGCGAGCAGCGGAGCGTCAGCGCGTAGCGCAGCGCGTCCGCGCCGTAGCCCTGCTCCACGTAGTCGAGGGGGTCGAGGCCCGTCCCCAGCGACTTGCTCATGCGCCGGCCCTCGATGTTGAGCACGGTCGGGTTGATGTAGACGTCGGAGAACGGGACATCGCCCATGAACTCCAGCCCGAACATGATCATGCGCGCGACCCACAGGAAGATGATGTCGCGGCCGGTCACCAGCACGCTGGTCGGGTAGAAGTACGCCAGGTCTGGGGTCTGCGCCGGCCAGCCGAGCGTCGCGAACGGCCAGGCCGCGGAGGAGAACCACGTGTCGAGAATCTGCTCCTCCTGCCGGAACTCCGTCGCCCCGCACTCGGGGCAGCGTGGTGGCGCCTCGCGCTCCGCGATGTGGTGACCGTTGGGGCAGAAGAAGACCGGGATGCGGTGGCCCCACCACAGCCGTCGGCTGATGTTCCAGTCCCGGATGTTCTCCATCCAGTCGAGGTAGACCGCGGTCCAGCGCTCCGGGTGGAAGCGCACCCTGCCCCGGCGCACCACGTCGATGGCGGGCGCGGCCAGCTCGGCCATTCGGCAGAACCACTGGTCGGTGATGTAGGGCTCCAGCACCGTCTTGCAGCGGTCGCAGCGCCCGATGTTCGTCGTGTACGGCTCTTTGCGTTCCACGAGCCCCAGGGCCTCGAGGTCGGCCGCGACCGCCTCGCGCGCCTGGAACCGGTCCATCCCGGCATACCGGCCGGCCTCGGGCATCATGCGGCCGCGCTCGTCCAGGTAGACGAGCACCGGCAGATCGTGGTCGGCGCCGATGGCGTTGTCGGTCGGGTCGTGGCCGGGGGTGATCTTGAGCGCGCCGGTCCCGAAGGCCGGGTCCACCCGTCGGTCAGCGATCACCGGGACTGGCCGGTTTACGATCGGCACGATGACCCGGCGGCCGACCAGATCGCGGTAGCGTTCATCGTCGGGGTGGACGGCGACGGCCACGTCCGCCAGGATGGTCTCCGGCCGCTGGGTGGCGATCACCACGCCCGGTCCGCCGTCAGCGCCCCGGTAGCGGACGTGCCAGAGGTGGCTCTGAACCGTCTGGTAGTCGACCTCGAGGTCGGACACGCTGGTCTGATCGTTGGGGCACCAGTTGATCATGCGCTTGCCGTAGTAGATGTAGCCCTTGCGGTGTAGGCGCAGGAAGCACTCGATGACCGCGTCGTAGTATGCCGGGTCCATGGTGAACGTGACGCGGTCCCAGTCGCACCCCGACCCCATCCGGCGGATCTGATTGTAGATGAGCCCCCCGTACTTCTCTTTCCACTGCCAGGCGAACTCCAGGAACCGCTCGCGGCCCAGCGCGAACCGGCTGGTCCCCTGCCGGGCCAGCTCGCGCTCGATCACCACGTGGGTCGCGATGCTGGCGTGATCGGTACCCGGCAGCCACATCGCGTTGAAGCCGCGCATGCGGTGCCACCGGGTGAGCAGATCCTGGACCGTGTGGTTCAACGCGTGGCCCATGTGCAAAGTGCCGGTGATGTTGGGCAGCGGCATCATGATGCAGAACGGGGTGCGCGAGGGGTCGACGGGTGCGTGAAAGTAGCGCCGCTCCAGCCACTCCTGGTAGCGGCGGGGCTCGACCTCCAGCGGGTCGTAGGGGACGGCCCGCCCCTCGTCCGGCTGCGCGCCCTGGACACGACTCCGTCGAAGCTCGTCGCCGCGCCGTGCACGCTTCGCGCTCATCCCGGATGCCTCCCGATAGACAACGGCGCCGCTCGCCCAAGGGCGAAGCGGCGCTCCGCGGTACCACCTTGCTGCCGGCCTCCCGGGCCGGCGCTCCAGTCGCGATCACGGGCGACTCCCGGCGGTCCTACAGCGCGTCAGACCGCGGCTCGGGGGCGACGTTCGGCCGGCTCGCTACCGGAAGGCCTTCCACCCGATGGGCCTTCCTCGCTTGGGCCGCCGCCGGCGTACTCCTCCCCGTCGTTGCCTCGCCGCGATTATCGGTCTCCTGGCCGTAGGCTGTCAAGGCGCGTCGCGCGCCGTGCGCCTCGCCGGTGCTATGATGGCGTCGTGCCCCATCTCGCCCGTATCCTCCTCTTCCCCATCAAGGCCCTCGACGGCGTGGCGGTCCCCCAGGCGCGCATTCGTCCGGCCGGGGGGTTGGAAGGCGACCGCGAGCTCGCGATGTTCGACGAGCAGGACCGCAAGATAAACGGCAAGCGCCACGCAGCCGTGCACCGCTTGCGTGCCGTCTACGACCTGCAACGCCGCACCGTCACGCTGCGCGTCCAGGGCGAGGCTGCGACCGCTGCGTTCCACCTCGACCACGAGCGCGACCGCCTCGCGGCCTGGCTCAGCGGGTACTTCGACTTCGAGGTGCGGCTCCGGAGCGACCCGGTGCGGGGCTTCCCGGACGACCCGGTCTACCTTGGCCCCACCGTCGTGGGCGCCGAAACGCTGGCGGCGGTCGCCGGGTGGTTCCCGGGCCTGCGCGTCGAGGACGCCCGCCGGCGGTTCCGGGCCAACCTGGAGCTCGAAGGCGGCGGGCCGTTCTGGGAGGACCGCCTCGTCGCCGAGGCCGAGAGCCCGGTGCCGTTTCGCATCGGGCCGGTGCGCCTCGAGGGCGTCGAACCCTGGCCGCGGTGCGCGGTCCCCACTCGAGACCCCGACACCGGTGAGACCGACGCGCTCTTCCAGAAGACCTTCGCACAGCGGCGCCGCGCTACGCTGCCCGCCTGGGCGCCCGTCGCCCGGTTCGACCACTTCTACCGGCTGGCCGTGGGGACGCGCACGCCGGCGTCGGAGGCCGGCAAGGTCATCCGGGTCGGCGACCCGGTGGCGCTGCTCTAACCGTCAGCTCACCGGCGGCGCGTCGGGCGGTCGGCGCTCGGGCTGCACCGGCACGGGAGGCAGCGGCGGGACGAACGGCGGCGGCGGAGCCGCCACCGGCGCGGGCGGCGGCACCTCCTGCTCACGGCGCGGCAGCAGCGCCGCGGCCAGCACCTCGTCCATGTGCCCCACGAGCACCAGCTTCATCTGCTTGCGGACGTTACCCGGGATTTCCTGGAGGTCCTTCTCGTTCTCCTTGGGCAGGATCACGGTCCGGATACCCGCGCGGTGCGCCGCCAGCACCTTTTCCTTGAGGCCGCCGATCGGCAGCACCCGGCCGCGCAGCGTGATTTCGCCGGTCATCGCCACGTCGCGGCGCACGGGCCGGCCGCTGGCCGCCGAGGCGAGCGCGGTGGCCATCGTGATGCCGGCGGACGGTCCGTCCTTGGGGATCGCGCCGGCCGGCACGTGGACGTGGATGTCGGTGCGCTTGAAGAACTCGTCGTCGGCTCCCAGGTGCCGCGCCCGGGCACGCACGTAGGACAGCGCGGCCTGGGCCGACTCCTTCATCACGTCACCAAGCTGCCCGGTGAGCACCAGCTTGCCGTCCCCGGGCATCAGCGTGGCCTCGACGCTGATGACGTCGCCGCCCATCTCGCTGTACGATAGCCCGGTGGCGATCCCGACCTCGTCCTCCTGCTCGGCGACGCCGAAGCGGAACTTCGGCGGACCGAGGAAGACGTGGACGTTGAGCCGGGTGAGCCGCTCGCGCGTAGCATCGCCGCGCGCCACCCGCGTGGCGACCTTCCGGCAGATGGTCCCGATCTCCCGCTCCAGGTTGCGCACCCCGGCCTCGCGCGTGTACTCGCGCGCGATAAGCCGGAGCGCCTCGGCCGTAAACGTGATCTGGTCGTCGCGCAGCCCGTTCGCCTTGCGCTGCTTGGGAATCAGGAACTGCTCGGCGATCTTGACCTTCTCCTCCTCGATGTAGCCCGGAAACCGGATGACCTCCATCCGGTCGCGCAGTGCCGGGGGGATGGTGTCGAGGATGTTGGCCGTCGCGATGAACATGACCTCGGAGAGGTCCAGCGGCAGCTCCAGGTAGTGGTCGCTGAAGGCGTGGTTCTGTTCCGGATCCAGCGCCTCCAGCAAGGCCGCCGAGGGGTCGCCGCGGAAGTCCATCCCGAGCTTGTCGATCTCGTCGAGCATGAACACCGGGTTGCGGCTGCCCGCGGTCTTGAGCCCCTGGACCACCCGGCCAGGCAGGGCGCCCACGTATGTCCGCCGGTGCCCGCGGATCTCGGCCTCGTCGCGCACGCCGCCGAGCGAGACGCGGACGAACTTGCGTCCCAGTGCGCGGGCGATCGACTTGCCGACCGAGGTCTTGCCGACGCCGGGCGGGCCGACGAAGCAGAGGATCGGCCCGCGCGACTCCGGGGCGAGCTTGCGGACCGCCAGGTACTCGATGACGCGATCCTTCGCCTTTTCGAGGCCGTAGTGGTCCTCGTCGAGGATGCGGCGTGCCTCGTCGATGTCGAGCCGGTCCTCGGTGCGGACACTCCACGGCAGCGCCAGAATCCAGTCCAGGTAGGTGCGCACGACGACCGCCTCGGCGACCATCGGCGGCATCTTCTCCAGGCGCGCGAGCTCCTCCAGCGCCTTGGTCTTGACGTGCTCGGGCAGGTTCGCCGCCTCGATCTTCTTGCGGTACTCGCCGACCTCGGCCTGTCGCTCGTCGGTCTCGCCCAGCTCCTGCTGGATCGCCTTCATCTGTTCCTTGAGGAAGTACTCCCGCTGCGACTTCTCCATCTGCTTGCGGACGCGGTTCTGGATCTTACGCTCCAGCTCCAGCACGCTGATCTCGCGGCTGAGAATGGACGACAGGCGCTCCAGGCGCGCCTTGGGGTCGGCCTGGAGCAGCTCCTGGCGCTCCTCGAGCTTGAGCGTGACGTGCTGGGCGACCAGGTCGCCCAGTCGGCCCGGGTCCTCGATCTGCCCGGCCGCGACGAGCTGGTCCGGGGGGATCGACCGCGACAGCCGGGCGAACCGCTCGAACTGCGAAAGCAGCCCGCGCATCAGGGCCTCGATCTCCATGGTCTTTTCGACCGCGTCGGGTCGCAGGGCGAGGGTGACCTCGAAGTGCGGCGTCTCCTGGGCGAAGCCAAGCAGGTCCGCGCGCGCGATGCCCTCCACGATCACCTGCAGGATGCCGTCGGGTTGCTTGCCGACCTGCAGGATGCGGCAGATGGTGCCGACCTTGTGGATGTCCTTCGGCTGCGGGTCGTCGATCTCGTCGTCGCGCTGTGCCGCCAGCACGATCAGACGGTCCCGCTCCAGCGCACGCTCGAGCGCCCGCAGCGACTTCTGCCGGCCCACCCCGAGCCCCTGGACCTGGTGGGGAAAGACCACCGTGCCCTTCAGCGGCAGCAGCGGCAGCCGGTCCGGCATGGTGGGTTGGCGCTCAGCTTCCGTCACGCGATCCTCCTCCGGGGTACCGCGGCCGCTGGGGTTCCGGCGGCGGGCCGCGGCGCTCACATCCTACCGTGCAAACGCCCCTGACACTGATTCTGTTCCCAAGGCAGGCGCGGACCGGACCTGTGGTCCTGGCACCAAAACAAGCACAGAATAAGCCAGAAAGTTGAGTAAAATCCGCTATGACGCGGGTTTCTCTCGAGCGGCTCCCTTGAGGTCGGCGGCCGTCAGCAGCAGCGGGCCCCCCCGCCGGAGCACGGCGTCCTCGGTGACCAGGCACCGGCGCACGTCGGCGCGTGAGGGCACCTCGTACATGATGTCGAGCATGATCTCCTCGATGATCGTGCGCAGCCCCCGGGCGCCCGTGTTGCGGGCCATCGCCTCGCACGCGATGGCTCGCAGGGCCTCGTCGGTGAAGACCAGCTCCACCCCGTCCATCTCGAGGATCTTCTGGTACTGCCGCACGAGCGCGTTGCGCGGCTCGACCAGCACCGAGACCAGGTCGTCCTCGTCGAGCGGGTTGAGAGGGACGATCACGGGCAGGCGGCCAATGAACTCGGGGATCAGGCCGTAGCGTAGGAGGTCCTGAGGCATCACCTGCCCGAGCACCTCGGCCAGGTGACCCTTGGTCCGGGGCTGGACGTCCGCGCCGAACCCAATGCTGGTCTGGCGCACCCGCGACTCGATGATGCGCTCCAGCCCGTCGAACGCGCCCCCACAGATGAACAGGATGTTGCTGGTGTCGATCTGGATGAACTCCTGGTGGGGGTGCTTGCGTCCACCCTGGGGCGGGACGTTCGCGGTGGTGCCCTCGAGGATCTTGAGCAGCGCCTGCTGCACGCCCTCGCCCGAGACGTCGCGGGTGATCGACGGGTTCTCGCTCTTGCGGGCGATCTTGTCGACCTCGTCGATGTAGATGATGCCGCGCTCGGCCTTTTTCACCTCGTAGTCGGCGGCCTGGATCAGTCGGAGAAGGATGTTCTCTACGTCCTCGCCCACGTAGCCCGCCTCGGTGAGCGAGGTGGCGTCGGCAATCGCGAAGGGGACATCGAGGATGCGGGCCAGCGTCTGGGCCAGCAGCGTCTTGCCGCAGCCGGTGGGGCCGATGAGCAGGATGTTCGACTTCTGCAGCTCGACCTCGGGCGTCCGGCGACCGCCGATGCGCTTGTAGTGGTTGTACACCGCGACCGCCAGGGCCCGCTTGGCCTTGTCCTGCCCGACGACGTACTGGTTGAGCGTCTCGTAGATCTCCCGCGGCTTCGGGGTCGGTCGGAGCTGCGGGCGCGGCTCGTCGGCCGCCAGCTCCTCCTCGACGATCTCGTTGCACAGCTCGATGCACTCGTCGCAGATGGAGACCCCCGGGCCGGTCACGAGTTTGCGAACCTGCTCCTGCGGCTTCCCGCAGAAGGAACACTTCATGCGCTCGCGATCGTCGCCGGACCGAAAGCCCACGGTTCTACCCCGCCTTCGCCTTCGTCTTCTCGCGCGGCCGGATCACCTCGTCGATGATCCCGTACTCCTTCGCGGCTTCCGCGCTCATCCAGAAGTTCCGGTCGGTGTCGCGCTCGATCCGCTCGAGCGGCTGGCCGGTGTGCCGGGCCAGGATCTCGTTCATGAGCGCGCGCATCTGGAGGAACTCGCGCGCCTGGATGTCGATGTCCGACGTCGTGCCGGAGGCGCCGCCCCACGGTTGGTGGATCATGACGCGGGAGTACGGCAGCGCCGAGCGCTTGCCCTTCGCGCCGCCGGCGAGGACCAGGGCTCCGCCCGAGGCCGCCAGCCCGACGCAAATGGTCGCGATGTCAGGCCGCACGTACTGCATGGTGTCGTAGATGGCGAGCGAGGCGATCAGGTCGCCGCCGGGGCTGTTCACGTAGAGCATGATGTCCTTGTCGGGATCCTCGCCCTCCAGGTGCAACATCTGCGCAATGATCAGGTTGGCGACGTCGTCGTCGATGGCGCCGCCCAGAAAGATGATGCGCTCCTTGAGGAGGCGCGAGTAGATGTCGTACGCGCGCTCGCCCCGCGCCGTCTGCTCCACTACCATGGGGATCAGGGTCATGCCGTGCCCACCTCCGAACACAGACGCACCGCCGGCACCCGCCGGCGGCGTCAGCCTGCCTGCTCTCCCTGCGCGCGGGCCACGAGGGTGGCGATGGTCTTGCGCCGGCGGAGCATGGCGATCATCGCCTCACGCCGCCCCTCGCTGTCGAGCCAGTCCTTGACACGCGCCGGATCGAGCTGCAGTTCCGCGGCCACCTTCTCCTCCTCCGCGCCGATCTCCTCCTGCGTGGGAACGAGACCCTCGCGCCGCGCTATTTCGTCCAGCACGAACCGCGCCCGCAGCCGCCGTTCGGCGCGTGGCCGCAGCTCGTCGCGCAGCGCGTCCATGTCCTTGCCCGCGCCTTCCAGGTAGCGCTCGAGGGTGTACCCGCGGCGCCCCAACGACTCGGCCAGGTCCTCGACCAGGTGGTCCACCTCGTGCTCGACCAGGCTGGCCGGCAGGTCGAAGACCGCACGGGCCAGCACCTCGGTGAGCACCTTGTCCTCGTAGGCTTCGCGCGCGGCAGCTTCCGCGTCGGCGGTCAGGCGCTCCCGCAACCTGGACCGCAGCGCCTCGAGAGTCTCGACGTCGCCCAGCGACCGCGCGAACGCGTCGTCCAGCGCCGGCAGCTCGCGGCGCCGGACGTCCACCACGGCGGCCGTTATGCGCCCCTCGCCAACCTCGACTGTTCGCTCCTCGCCCGCGCGCGCGCCCTCGAGCGCCGCCTCGACCTCGGCCGGGAAGACGCCGGCGCCAAGCTCCACGAGCACCTCCCGGTTGGGCTGGAACCGATCGACGCCCTCTACGACGAGCGGCCGGACCAGGACGAAGTCGCCCGGGGCGGCGGGCTGGTCGGGGGCGGAGACCAGTCGGCTGCGACGGCGCCGTAACTCTTCGATCGCCGCGTCCACGTCGGCGTCGGTGACCGCCGGCGGCTCGTACGCCACGCGGACCTCGTCGTAGCGGCCGGGGTCCACTTCGGGCGCGACGTCCACGCGCGCGGTGAAACGCAGGGGTTGGGTTTCGTCGAGTCCGGCCACCTCAAACGCTGGCCGACCGACCGGCACGATCCCGACCTCGGTCACGGCCTGCCGGTACGCGGCGCTCACCAGCGCCTCGGTGGCCTCCCCGTAGACCTCGTCGCGGCCGATGTAGCGCTCGAGCACGGCACGGGGTGCCTTGCCCGGCCGGAAGCCCGGCACGCGCACCTGTCGGGCCAGCCGCGCCGCGGCCGCCCGGACCTCCCGCGCCACCTCCTCGGCGGGGACCTCCACCTCGAGGACCGCCCGGCTCGGCGGTTCCCGCCTCCACTCCACTTTCATCGATAGCCTCCTGGCCGACTACCCGGGATCACGGTGGTGCGGGCGGAGGGACTCGAACCCCCACCGGCTTGCGCCGACCAGAGCCTAAGTCTGGCGCCTATACCAGTTCGGCTACGCCCGCGGAAGGGTCGGACGGCCGTACTCGCCTCAGGCCATTGTATGGCGCGGCCCGCGCGCCTGTCCAGCGCACACGCCGCGCCTAGGGCCGGGGGCGCCTGGGCAGACCCTCGAGAGGGGCCCCACCGGGAATCGGACCGGCCGGCCCCGAACCCCTGGGGGCGGGGCGATCGCCAGGCGATACCCTGCCTGGCCGGAGGGGGATGGACGCGATGGAACCGATCGACCTCGGAGCCATCAACGCCCGGCTGGCGAAGGTCGAGCGACGCCTCCGGGTGGCGACGACCAGCTGGATTATCACCGTTGCGGTGCTCGGCGTCCTGGGGCTGTTCGCGCCGCGTGCGGCCTCACAGGCGGAGACGATGCGCGCCCGATCGGTCGAGATCATCGACGCGGCCGGGACCGTGCGCGTCGCGCTGAGCGTGCAGGCCGAGGGCCTGGCGGAGGTGGCGCTGAGCGACGCATCCGGGCGCGGTCGCCTGTGGCTGCACGTCCGGCCGGACGGCACCCCGAGCGTCGTGCTCGCGGACAACACCGGGCGTGGCCGGCTCTGGCTCGCTTCCTACGGCGATCGCACCTCGGGACTGCTCATGGCCGACGCTCAGGGCCGCGGTCGCGTGTGGCTGGGAATCGCGCCACAGGGTCCGTCGGGTTTCCTGCTGATCGACGGGAACGGCCAGGTACAGTTCCGCGTACCGTAAGATCGCCACCGCGCACCTGCGCGTGGCGTCGGCAGGGAACTCCCCACCCTCATGCGGCGAGGCGACGGTCTGGAGGGCCGTGAGGGACTCGAACCCACAACCCGCTGATTAAGAGTCAGCTGCTCTGCCAGTTGAGCTAACGGCCCCCACCCGCTCCGCGTTCCATTATAATCGACCTGTCGAACGTGTCCAGGTCGCGCTCCTGCCGGGGAGGGCGATCCACCTGCACGTCCGGGAGTCCGGGTGACTTGTGGTCGCTGAAACGCGCGCGCTGAGCTTCCTCTTTACCGACATCGAGGGCAGCACCAAGCTCTGGGAGCGCGACCCCGAGGCGATGAAGGCCGCGCTGGCGGCCCACGACGACATCCTGCGGCGCGCCATCGGGCAGGGCGGCGGGCGTGTCTTCAAGACCGTGGGCGACGCGTTCCTCGCGGTGTTCGCCGCGCCCGCTGACGCCGCGTCCGCGGCGGTGGCCGGCCAGCGCGCGCTCGCTGCCCATCCGTGGTCGAGCCTGGGCCCGCTGCGCGTGCGCATGGGCGTGCACGTTGGTCCGGCCGAGGAGCGCGACGGCGACTTCTTCGGCCAGACCCTCAACCGCACGGCGCGCATCGTCGCGGTCGCGCACGGCGGCCAGATCCTGCTCTCCGAGGCCTCGGTCACCGCTATCGGCGAGCACCTGCCCGACGGGCTCACGCTGCGCGATCTTGGCGCGCACCGGCTGCGCGACCTCCAGCGGCCCGAGCACCTCTTTCAGATCGTGGGGTCGGGCCTGCCCGACGGGTTCCCGTCGCTGCGCTCGCTGGACGCGCTGCCCAACAACCTTCCGCGGCAGCTGACGTCGTTCATCGGCCGCGAACGCGAGATCGACGAGCTGGCCCGCCTGGTCCGGCAGTCGGTGCTCGTGTCGATCGTGGGCGCCGGCGGCGCCGGCAAGACCCGCCTCGCGCTCCAGGTGGCCGCCGAGCTGCTCGAGGACTTCGGAGATGGCGTGTGGCTGGTCGAGCTGGCGCCGCTCGCTGACCCGGAGCAGGTACCGCACGCGGTGGCCGCGACGCTGGGCGTGCGCGAGGAAGCCGGCCGCGCTGTCGAGGACGTGCTGGTAGAGTACCTGCGCCCGCGCCAGACCCTGGTTATCTTGGACAACTGCGAGCACCTCATCGACGCCACGGCGGCGCTGGTCGAGACCTTGCTGCGCGCCTGCCCCCGGCTGCGGATCGTCTGCACGAGCCGCGAGGCCCTTGGCATCCCGGGCGAGGTGGCATGGCGCATCCCTTCGCTCACGATGCCGGACCCGCGCCGGCTGCCGCCGCTGGAACGCGTCGGCGAGTACGAGGCGATCCGGCTGTTCGTGGACCGGGCCTCCGCGGTCGCGCCGGGTTTCGAGCTCACCGCCGACGCCCTGCCCGCGGTCGCGGCGATCGCGCGCCGGCTTGACGGCATCCCGCTCGCGATCGAGCTGGCCGCGGCGCGTACGAAGGTGCTCACGCCGGACCAGATCGCGGCCCGGCTCGACGACCGCTTCCGCCTGCTCACCGGCGGGAGTCGCACCGCGCTGCCCCGGCAGCAGACGCTGCGCGCGGCGATGGACTGGAGCTACGAGCTGCTCGCCGACGACGAGCGCGCCGTGCTCCGCCGGCTCTCGGTCTTCGCGGGGGGCTGGACGCTGGAAGCCGCGGAGGTCATCTGCGCGGACGCGGGCGTCGAGGCGACCCAGGTGCTGGACCTGCAGGCGGCGCTCGTGGACAAGTCGCTCGTCGTGGTCGAGGACCAGGGAGGGCGCCCCCGGTACCGGCTCCTGGAGACGGTGCGCCAGTACGCGCGCGACAAGCTCCTCGAAGTGGGCGAGGCCGGCGCCTGGCGGACGCGGCACCGCGACTGGTTCCTGGAGCTCGCCGAGCGCGCGGCCACGCGGCTGCAGGGGCCGACCCAGGCCGATGCCCTCGACGCGCTGTCCGCCGAGCACGACAATCTCAACGCCGCCATCGAGTGGTCGCTCGGGAACAACGAGCCGGAAGCCGCGCTGCGGATGGCGGCCGCGCTGTGGTGGTACTGGTACCTGCGCGGGTACTTCCGCGAGGGCTCCCGGTGGTCGCAGGACGCCCTGGCGCGCGCAACCGCGCCGACCTCCGTGCGCGTGCGCGCGCTCACCGGCGCGGGCCTGCTGGCCTACGCGCAGGGCGACTTCACGCGGCTGGGCGGCTACGGGGAAGAGGGCCTCGCCCTGGCCCGGGAGCTCGGCGAGCCGCTCTACGCGGCCTACTGCCAGATCCTGCTCAGCCTGGACGCGCTGCTGCGCGGAGACTACGGGCGGGCGGAGACGCTGGCGCGCGAGAGTCAGGACTGGCTCCAGGCGATGGAACACGCGTGGGGCCTGGCGACGGCCGGACTGATCCTGGCCGAGGTGGCGCGCCTGCGCGGCCGGTGGGCGCAGAGCCTGGCGACGTACGAGCAGAGCCTCCTCCTCTTTCGCGAGGTGGGGGACATGTGGGGCATGGCGATGGCCCAGCGAGGGCTCGGATTTCTGGCCAGGGCGGAAGGCGACTACGAGCGCGCCACGGCCCTGCACGAGGAGGGGCTGGCCATGGCCCGCCGATTGGGCGACAGGGCCGGCATCGCCTACGCCACCATGCACCTCGCCCTGGACGAGATGCGCATGGGGGACTACGCGAAGGCCGAGAGTCGCCTGCGGGAGGCGCTGGCTTTCATCCGCGAGATCGGCGACCAGAACGGCCTGGCCTACACACTCTACTACCTGGGCCTCGTGGTCGCCTACCAGGGCCGCAACGATGAGGCGCAGGGGCTCCTCGACGAGAGCCTGGCCATCGGCACGGCGACGGGCTCTCCGCTCCTGATCGCCTACGCGAAGAGCGGGCTCGGCCGCGTGGCGCTCCACCGCGGCGACAACGCCCGGGCAGCCGCGCTGGCCTCCGAGGCACTGGCGATCTTCCGGCAGACCGGCGAGCGTTGGGGCGAGGCCGTCGCGCACTACGTCGTGGGCGCGGCCGCGATCCAGGAGCGCGACTACGCGACCGCGGCCGTGCACGGCGAGGATAGCCTGAAGGGCTTCGAGGCGCTCCGCGACCGGTGGGCCGCCGGTTCGTCCCAGCGGCTGCTGGCGCGCGTGGCGATCGGTCGCGGCGAGTATGCGCGGGCGCGCGCGCTCTACGAGGAGGCGCTGGCCGGCGCCGCGCAGTACCAGGAGCGCCTGGGCGTGGCGCGCGCGCTCAACGGCCTGGCGCAGGTGGCGTTCCACGAGGGGCGACTCGAGCAGGCGGCCTGGTTGCTCGGCGTGGAAAGCCGGCTTCGCGAGGCGATCGGCTCGCCGATTCCGCAGGGCGAGCGCGACGACTATGCCCGCATGGTGGAGGCGATCCGGACCAGCCTGGGCGAGGTGGCGTCCGCCGGCGCCTGGCAGCACGGCGCGGAGGTGCCCTGGGGGGAGGCCGTGGCGGTGGCGCTGGCCGGCCGCGCGGAGCGTGGCGCGGCGACCTCTCCTGTCTAGATCCCCATCGGGTGCGTGAACCAGCGCGCGATCACGAGCGCGCCGACCAGTGTTGCGGCCCCACCGAGCGCGAAGAGCGCCGCCACCTCGTCGGGCCGGCGCTCCCAGCCCACCGACCGGGCCAGCCCGCGGTAGACGTCGCGCAGCGCCTCCGCTGATGAGGCGTGGTGGTAGGTCCCGCCCCCGGCCCGCGCGACCGCCTGGAGTTCCGACTCGTCGAGCGTGCCCAGTGTGAACGCCCCCGGCTGCCACTCGCGCGCCCCCACGCCGACTGTGTGCACGACGACGTTCTGCGCGCGCGCGATCTCCGCGGCGCGCACGGCGTCGAAGCCGGCGTTGCTGCGGCCGTCTGAGAGCAAGATGATCACGCCCGGGGCGAGCGGGGCCTGCGGGTGGCGGGGAAGCGACCCGTCGGGGTCGGGGCGTACGCGGCCCGGGAGCGCGGCCAGCGCCTCCAGCAGGCCGTCGCCGATCGCGGTCCGGCGGATGTAGTAGAGGTCGTCCAGGCGCCGTGAGATCGTGTCGTGGTCCGTGCCGGGCGGGGCGAGCAGCGTCGCGTAACCGCCGAAGCCGACCAGCCCCACGTGCACGCGCGGGGAGATGTCCTTGAGGAACGCTCGGGCGGCAGCCTTGGCGGCCTCCAGGCGATTCGGCTCGATGTCCGTGGACCGCATGCTCCCGCTGTGATCCACGACCAGCATGATCGCCACCCGGTCCGCCGGCACGGGGATCGGCATCACGGGCCGGCTGACCGCCACGATCACCAGAGCCAGCGCGCCCAGTAGCGCGGCCGCCGCGCCGTGGCGCCGCCACCGGCCGGCCGCCCGGCCCGCCTCGGCGAGCACGGGCACGTCCGGAAAGGTCACCGGCCGCACCACGAGGCGCCGGATGAACCACACGTAGGCCGCGACGCCCGCCGGCACGAGCAGCAACGCCCACAGCAGGGCAGGCCAGACGAACGTCAGGCTCACGGCACCCTCCCAAACCACGCCAGGGACGCCAGTGCCCCGGCGGCGATCAACACGCCTCCGCCCGCGGCGAACAGCGCCGCCAGCTCCGTGCGCCGACGCTCCCAGCCGATCGCCCGACCCAGCTCGTGGCCGATGCGGCGGGCCGTGGCCTCGTCCAGCGCCCGAAGGTGCTGGCCCCCGGTCTGCTGGGCCAGGAGCTGCAGGCCCGACGGATCGAACGGGACGAGGACCATGCCGCCGGCGAAGGGCATCACGGATCCGCCGTCGCGGCCGACCGCGACGGTGTGCACGCGCACCCGGCCCTCGACTGCGAGCTGCGCGGCCTGGCGGGAGTCCGCGCCGGTATTTTCGATACCGTCGGAGAACAGCACGATCGCGCCCGGCGCGAGATCGTCGGCGGTGAGCGGCTTCTGCCCGGGCGCCGGCGGGATGGTCGGGGGCCCGAAGGGGCTCGCGAAAGGATCGCTCTGCGCGCGGAGCCGCGCCAGGCGCTCGCCGAGGACCTCACGTCGGCCGGGCAGGGCCTGGAGCCCTTCCAGGACTCCGGACCCGATCGCCGTGGACTGCTGCGGCCTGAGCCCTTCCATCGCGCCGAGCACGCGCCGCCGATCGGTGGTCGGGTCGACCACGATGGTACCCGTGTCGCTGAAGGAGACGAGCCCGACCGCCACACTCGCCGGGACGTGCCGCAGCAACATCGTCGCCGCCGCCTTCGCGGCGGCCAGGCGGTTCGGCGGGACATCCTCACCCATCATGCTCTGGCTCGTGTCGATCGCTAGGATAAGGGTCGCCCGGTTGACCGGAAGGGGAATCGCAGCCACAGGTCGTGCGCCCGCGAGCAAAAGCGCCGTCAGCCCGATCAGGTAGAGTGCGAGGGGGACGCGCTGACGCGCGTCCGGGGGGCCCGCAACCAGCGGGTACAGGTGGCTGTCCGCGAATCGAGCCCGCGCCGCACGCTGCCGGCGTCCGGCCACGATGAGGCCCAGGATGATCAACGGGACCGCCGCGAGACCGGCGAGCATCGTCGGCCACGTGAACGTCACTAGGGTCTGGCCTCCAGCGTGAGCGCTACCTCTAGCGGGACACCCGCCCGCACGATCCCGAGCTGGATGCGATCACCGGGCTGTCTGGCTCCGAGCACGCGGAGCAGATCATCCCAGTCGGCCACGGGCTGGCCGTCGATCATCACGATGATATCACCGGGCGGGCCGTCGCTGTTGAGCCCGCGAAGGCCGGCCGCCCGGGCCGGGCTGCCGGGCAGCACCTCGGTCACCAGCACGCCGCGCGGGGCCGGCACCCCTCGCGGCAGCGCGGGGTCCTGCGGCACGGAGGTCCCGGCGATCCCGATCCACGGCCGCTCGATCCTGGCGCCGGCGCTGAGCACCGGCATCGAGTCACGGAGCACCGAACTGGAGACCGCCAGCCCGCCACCCCCTCCGCCACCCGTGCGCGCGACGACCACCCCGATCACCCGGCCACGCGCGTCGAGCAGCGGGCCGCCCGAATTCCCGGGCGCCACTTCCGCGTCGAACAGGATGAAGATACCCGGCGCCTGGCCGAGCGCCGTCAGGCCGGTCGCGCGGACCACGCCGGTCGTCATCACGCGCGGCCGGCCGCGCGGCGTCCCGATCACCACGACCGCGTCGCCCACCCGTACCGACGACGCGTCGGCCACCTCCAGCGCGGGCAGCGGCGCAAGCGGCCGCACACGCAAGAGCGCCAGGTCGCGGCGGGCGTCGTAGCCCAGCAGCTCGGCGCCAAGGGTGTGCCCGTCGCCGAAGTCAACCGCGATGGCATCCGTCCGCCGCGCGACGTGCGCCGCGGTGACGAGCACGCCGGTAGAGTCCACCACGAAGCCCGTCCCCAAGCCGGGTGAGCCGTTAGCGGTCACGCGGACTACCGCCACCGCCGGAGCCGCCAGCGCGTAGACCGAGGCCGCATCCAGCGCCGGTTGCGCTGAGGCCGGCACGGCAAGCGCGAGCGCAACCGCCAAGCACGCCCACATCAGACCCGGGGGCCGGCGCGTCCGGTCGTCGCTCATCGATGGCGTTTCGTATTGCGTGCGGATGACAATGAGGAGCCCCCCAGAGCCCGCACTTCGGATCCCGCCAGTCCAGGTGTCTTGGCGGGCTCTTCGCGCCGAACACGCGGCCACCCTCCCGCGCGGTGGACGTTGCCTATGTAACGCCAACTGGTGCGGATTGGGTTCCTGCGGGCGTTCACGGCGGGAAGACGCCTCGGGGCCGGCACAGCCGGCCCCGAGGGCGATGCGCCACCCGTCGTGTCGGTGTCAGGCGGGCTGCGGTTTGCCGGAAGGTGACGCTGCCTCGCGCCGGCCCCAGGGCGTCCCGAGCGCCGGCAGCAGGTAGTAGTCCAGGCCGTAGTAGCCGGCGACTTTCCAGCCCAGGATCAGGAGCACGGCGAGCGTGAACAGCAACGGGCTCGTGCTGGCGGTCCCGGCCATCATGAAGTTCCAGTTCATGAAGCCGCCGAAGAAGGCCGCGATGCCCACGAAGGCACCGAGGATCAGCGCGGCGCCGACGAGAAGCTCGCCGTAGGCCACCAGCTTGCCGAACCAGACGTAGCTCCCACTGTCCAGCAGGAACTGGATGAAGTCCCGGTACCACCCGAACGCGATGGGCGGCCGGCCCTGCGCCGGAATGGTGACCGCGCGCTCCCAGAAGCCCTTGACTGCGAGACCGGTCTCCACCCACGCAGGGTTGCCGATCTTCCCGAGCGCGCTGTGCAACCACTGGTACCCGAGCCAGACGCGAATCACCGCCCACAGCCAGGACAGCCGGGTCGTGGCGAACAGCAGGCGGGCGATCGGCGGATCCTCGATCGTCGTACCGCGGAGAAACACACGCGCCACGTGCATCACCCCCCTGGAGATCGTGTCCTCACTACCGAGGGTAGACCGCGTGGAGGCTTGCGCCCATCGGTCGGGCACCCGATCTTACCGCCCAGGGGTGCCGCTGTCTTGCTTGCAGGGCTGGCGCACGGGACGCCGCCGCGATCAGTACGCGGCAAGCCGGTGGATCGCCGCGGCGATCTCGTCGACCTGGGCTGGAACGCCGCTTCGAGGATCGGGCTGTGGGGAACGGGCGTGTGGCAGCGTGCGCGCACTCTGGTGCGCCCGGAGGGAGTCGAACCCCCGCCCTACTGGTTCGAAGCCAGTTGCTCTATCCGCTGAGCTACGGGCGCAAACACCCTACAGTATAGCACCGGCGTGGCTGTTCCCGCGCCCAACGCCAGGGCTAGCGCGCGAGCGCGTCCTCGACGGCCTCCGCCCAGGTCTTGGGCGTTGTCACAACCCCGGGGAACTTGTGGACGATCGCCCCCCCGCGGCTGATGAAGAAGGTCTCGGGAACGCCGGTGAGGCCGTAGGCGCGGTAGACGCTGTTGTCGCGGTCGCGGACGTTGGGGTAGGTGGGTCTGGTCTCGCGCATGAACCGCAGTGCCTCGGGTACCAGGTCCTGGACGTTGACGCCGACCACGACGACCCCGCGGTCCTTGAACCGCTGCCAGGTCGTCTCGATAGCGGGTGCCTCGTCACGGCACGGCACGCACCATGACGCCCAGAAGTTCAGGACGACGACGCGCCCCCGAAGCGAGGCCAGATCGAGCGTGCCCGCGGCATCCAACCGGGGCAGCGCGAAGCCCGGGGCCGGCGGTGTCTGGCCCCGGGCCAGCGCCACGGAGATGCTCGCCGGGCGGTTGGCACGCAGCGTGACAAACGCCAGGAAGCCCAGCACCACGACCAGGCTGCCCAGTAGCGCTACACGACGCCGCAGTCCGCTCATCACGGCGGGCCGTCCTCCGGGCGAGGCGCCCCGCGCTGGGTCAGTTCGCGGGGTAGCCGGCCGCGCGCAGCGCCTCGCGGATCCGTTCCTCGTCGACCGAGGTCGGGTCGAACTCCACCAGGACCTTCTTGGTCAGGTGGCTGGGCTCCACCTTCCCCACGCCGGGCAGCGCCGAGACCGCGCCGCGCACGGTCCGCTCGCAGCCATCGCAGTGGATACGCGGCACCTCGAACATCTTGCTCATCATGCCCATGAGCTCCCTACCTCCTCAGGATGTCGGGATCACCCCGACCGCCGGCCGGTAGGCCCGCAGCCGGAGACTGTTGGTCACCACCGTGACCGAGCTCGCGGCCATCGCCAGGGCCGCCAGCACCGGGCTCAACAGGATGCCCGCGAACGGGTACAGGGCGCCCGCGGCCACCGGGATCAGCGCCACATTGTACGCGAACGCCCAGAACAGATTCTGACGGATCGTCCGCATCGTCCGACGGCTCAGCGCAATCGCGGTGAGCACGCCGCGCAAATCGTCGCCGATCAACACCACATCCGCCGACTCGATCGCCACGTCGGTGCCCGCCCCGATCGCGATGCCGAGATCGGCCCGGGCGAGCGCCGGTGCGTCGTTGATGCCGTCCCCGACCATCGCGACGACCTCCCCCCGCTGCCGCAGCGCCTCCACGTGGGCCGCCTTGTCCTCCGGTTGGATCTCGGCCAGTACCTGATCCACGCCGACCTCCCGCGCCACGGCCTCGGCGGTCCGGCGGTTGTCGCCGGTGAGCATGATCACCTTCAGGCCCATCCGGCGCAGCGCCGCGACCACCTCGCGACTGCCAGGCTTGAGCGTGTCCGCGACCGCGATCACGCCCGCTATGCGGCCGTCCACCGCGGCGATCATCGGGGTCTTGCCGCCGGCCGCCAGCGCATCGGCCTGCGCGGCCAGCCCGTCCAGCGCGATGCCTGCGGCCGCGAGCAGCGACGATGTGCCCACCAGGACACGCCGGCCCTCGACGACCGCGTCGATGCCCCCGCCGGGGGTGGCCCGGAACTGCTCGACGTCGGCGAGCGCCGCCCCGGCGCCCCGGGCATGGGCCACGACCGCCTCCCCAATCGGGTGCTCCGAGCGCCGCTCCGCGGAGGCCACGAGTCTGAGCAGCTCCACGGCGTCTACGCCATCCGCGGTCACGACGTCGGTGACCCGCGGGGCGCCACGCGTCAGCGTCCCGGTCTTGTCCAGGACAACAGCGGTCAGCCGGTGCGCGATCTCCAGGGCCTCGCCGCCGCGAATCAGGATGCCGGCCTCGGCCCCGCGGCCGGTCCCCACCATGATGGCCGTGGGCGTGGCCAGGCCGAGCGCGCACGGGCACGCGATGATGAGCACCGCCACGAAGTTCAGCAGCGCGTAGGTCAGCGCGGGGTGCGGGCCGAAGGCCAGCCAGACCGCGCCCGTCACCAGGGCGACCCCGATCACCGCGGGCACGAAGTACGCGGCGACACGATCCGCCAGACGCTGGATCGGCGCCTTCGAGCCCTGGGCCTCCTCGACGAGCCGGATGATCTGCGCGAGCGTGGTCTCGGCGCCGACACGGGTGGCGCGGAACCGGAAGGTGCCGGTGCGGTTGATGGTGCCACCGATCACCTCGGCCCCCGCGGCCTTGTCCACCGGCAGCGACTCCCCGGTGATCATGGACTCGTCCACGGCCGACGCGCCGTCGAGCACCACACCGTCGACCGCGATGCGCTCGCCGGGACGGACCACGACCAGGTCGCCCGGAACCACCTCATCCACCGGGACCTCGCGCTCCACACCGCCGCGCACCACGTGGGCCGTGCGCGGCCGCAGGCCCATCAGGCGGCGGATCGCCTCGCTGGTCCGGCCTTTGGCCAGGGCTTCCAGATAGCGTCCCAGCAGGATGAACACGATGATGATCGCCGCGGTCTCGTAGTAGACGGCCGGCTCGAGCCCACCGCCGGTGAACCACTGCGGGGCGAAGGTCGCGGCCGCGCTGTAGCCGTACGCGGCTGACGTACCGACCGCAATGAGCGTGTTCATGTCGGCGGTCCGATGGCGCAGCGCGGCCCACATGCCCCGGTAGAATCGCCACCCCGCCCAGAACTGGACCGGTGTGGCCAGGAGGAACTGGACGACCCAGTGGTGCAAGAACGAGGGCGCCCAGACCTGCAGACCCATGTGCGGCAGGCTGCCCCACAGGATCGGCAGGCTGAGGGCCGCGGCCGCGACCAGCCGAACCCGCAGGGCCGTAAGCTCGCGGCCGCGGCGCTCCGCCTCGCGGTCAGCGGCGGTGTCCTCGGCCGCCAGGGGCTCATAGCCGGCCTCGCGCACCGCGCGCCGCAGCACCTCCACCGTCGTTGCGCCCGGAATGTAGTCCACGGTGGCGCGCTCCGTCGCCAGGTTCACCGACGCCGCGAGCACGCCGTCGGTCCGGCGGAGCGCCCGCTCCACGGCCTCGACGCACGACGCGCACGACATGCCGCCCACGCCGATCGTGGCGTGTGCGATTCGCTTCGGCGAGCCCGGCGGCGCCACGCGAGCCCCCCTAGAGCTTGCTGGACATCTCGAAGACCTCGAGGAGCTCCGCGATCGTCCGCTCCCGCTCTTTCGGGTCGGCCGAGCGGATGGCGGTGCTCGCGCAGTGCTCCAGGTGGTCCTCGAGCACCATGGCGTTCACGCGGTCGAGCGCCCGCTGGACCGCCAGCACCTGACGCATGACGTCCACGCAGTAGGCGTCGTCCTCGACCATGCGCTCGACCCCCCGCACGTGGCCCGCGACGCTGCGCAGGCGGGCGAGAATCTTGCGGCGCGTCTCGGCGGAGCCGTGACGGACGGCCGTCTCGATGCCCATGGGGTTCCCCCCTCCCCCTCCCCTAGGGGGAGGGGTATCTTTTTCTAGCATACCCGCACCGCGGTCCCCGGTCAACCAGGAGCAGCCGGGCGGCGCCCACGGGCTGACAGGCGGTGGGTCGGCCGGGGGCGAAGACTCTCGGCAGATGATCAGCAGACCAGTGGTCCCACGGAGGATATCGGCATGAAGCAGCACACCCCGATCACGGTGGCCTACGGCGACGGCATCGGCCCGGAGATCATGGCCGCCACGCTCCACATTCTGCAGGAAGCCGGCGCCCGGCTCGAGATCGAGACGATCGAGGTCGGCGAAAAGGTCTACCTCGCCGGCAACACCGCGGGGATCGACGCGCGCGCGTGGGAGTCCCTGCGGCGCACGAAGGTCTTCCTCAAGGCCCCCATCACCACCCCCCAGGGCGGCGGCTACAAGAGCCTGAACGTGACCACCCGGAAGATGCTGGGGCTCTACGCGAACGTACGGCCATGCGTCTCCTACCACCCGTTCGTCGAGACGAAGCATCCGGCGATGGACGTTGTCATCGTCCGAGAGAACGAGGAAGACCTCTACGCGGGCATCGAGTACCGGCAGTCGGTCGATGTCACGCAGGCCCTGAAGATCATCTCGCGGCCGGGCACCGAGAAGATCGTCCGCTACGCGTTCGAGTACGCGGTGCGCAACGGCCGCAAGAAGGTGACCTGCTTCACCAAGGACAACATCCTCAAGGTCACCGACGGGCTCTTCCACAAGATCTTCGACGAGGTCGGCGCGCAGTACCCCACCGTCGAAAAGGAGCACTGGATCGTCGACATCGGGGCGGCCAAGCTGGCCGACACCCCGGAGGCGTTCGACGTCGTCGTCCTGCCGAACCTCTATGGCGATGTCCTTTCCGACGTCGCCGCGCAGATCGCGGGATCGGTCGGGCTGGCGGGCTCCGCCAACATCGGCGACCACGCCGCGATGTTCGAGGCCATCCACGGCTCGGCGCCGCGCCGGGCTGGGCAGAATCTGGCCAACCCCTCGGGCCTGCTGCTGGCGGCGGTGATGATGCTGGTCCACATCGGGCAGCCTGACGTCGCGGAGCGTGTCCACAACGCCTGGCTGCGCACCATCGAAGACGGCGTTCACACGTACGACATCTACGACGCCAACACGAGCACGCAGAAGGTCGGGACGAGGGAGTTCGCCCAGGCGGTGGTCGCGCGGCTGGGGCAGCGGCCGCAGACGCTGAGGGCGGTGAGCTACGCCGGCGCGCCCAGGCAGACCTCGGTGTCGGTGGTCTCGCCGCGCGCGGCGGTCGCCAAACGGCTGGTGGGCGTGGACGTCTTTCTCGACTGGACCGCCGGCGGCCCTGACGACCTGGGCCGCACGCTCGAGCAGCTTGCCGGCGGCGACCTGAAGCTCTCGATGATCAGCAACCGCGGGGTGAAGGTCTACCCCGACGGACTCCCGGAGACGTTCACGGTGGACCACTGGCGCTGCCGGTTCGTCGCGCGCGACGGCACCTCGTCGGTGTCGCACGCGCAGATCGTCGCCCTGCTCCAGCGCGTCGCGGGCGCCGGGCTCGACTTCATCAAAACCGAGCACCTCTACACGTTCGACGGGCAGCGCGGGTACTCGATGGCTCAGGGCGAGTAGCGCCTACCACTCCAGCGGGACGCCCGGCGTCGGCTCGATCACCGCCACCTCGGGGAGCAGGTCGCGCCACAGCCGGGGCACCTCGGTGTGCACGGGAACCAGCACCTCGGGCCCCAGGGCTCGCACCATGCGGACGAGATCGGGCTGTGGAGCGTGGCCCGAGGCGTGACTGTACAGGTGGCGGCGCACGCCGAGCAGCGCCAGCCAGTTGTGCATCCGGCGCTCGTCGGCCGCCTGCTCCTCGGTGTACGCTTCGCTGGCGGAGCGGATGTAGAGCGCGTCCCGGCCGGCGCCGATGTCGGCCAGGTTCTGGACATCCCAGAACCCCAGCGCCAGCAGACAGCGGTCGCGCATCGGCCGCAGCTCGCCGGCGGTGCGCGCTGAGGGCCGCGCGAGCACCCGGCGCTCCCACCGTGGGTAGTCGCGCTCGCTGTAGGTACCAGTCTGCTTGCGCTCCTTGAGCACCAGGATCGGCTCGCGCCGAAGGTCCGGCACGCGTGGGTCGACGTCGTGGAGGGTTTCCAGCAGGTAAGCGTCCTGGGCCGTGATCACGAGCACGCGGTCGGTCTCCCGCGCGACGCGCAGGAAGGTGCGCATGCGGGAGACGTCGCGCGGCGCGAAGTCCGCGATCACCGGCCCCGCGGTCTCCGCGACCGCCGCCAGGCACTCGCGGTAGACGTCGTCCTCGGTCCGTCGGTCCAGCACGTCGAGGCGCGTACCCTCGGTGAGTAGCAGCCAGACACCCTCGCGGCCCGCGGCTTGCAGCATCGCTTCGCTGTCGGCGGCATCGGGGCCATGGAAGCGCACATCGCCGGTGTAGAGGACGTTGCCCCGCGACGTGCGGACGAGGAACGCCAGGCTTCCCGGGACAGAGTGATCCACCGGGAGCGCGCGGCACGCGAACCCCCCGGCGGCAAACTCGCCGTCGACCAGCTCGAAGCGACGGCCGACCGCGGCGCGCAGGTCGCGAAACGCGGGACGCTCGAGATAGTCGAGGAACTCCGACTCGAAGGCGCGGCCGCGTACGCCCTGCAGGACAGACAGGACACCGTGCGACGGCGCGGAGCAATACGTGGGGATGCGGGCGTCGAGGAATCCCAGGTGCCCGGCGTGGTCGAGGTGCGCGTGCGACAGTAACAGCGCGCCCACCGCGGGCTCGGCGTGCGGGGCCGGGACACCCGGCCCGCCGATCGCCAGGAGGTCCTGGCGGTAGAGCCCGGTTGCCGCAGGCAGCACCCCGGTGACGATCAGATCGGCGAGCCCGGCCGCTGCGCGCGGGGCCAGGTACTCTTCGAAGAACCGGCTGCGGCGCGCAAAGCTGATGCCGAAGTCGAGCAGGAGCCGGCGATCGCCGTCCTCCAGGAGGATCTTGTTGCCGCCGATCTCGCCGGCCCCGCCCAGGACCGTGAGGCGCACCACGCAAGGCCGGTTCCGCGGGGGCAACGGCGATTCCTGGGCAGCGGGGATGGTGGGCCGGGTTCCACGAATCGCGTGCGTCTGGTATACGTATGGCATGACGCCTGCGCGCTGGGTGCTCCTGGCAACGGTGCTCCTCGCCGGCGTCCCGGCGCAGGCCGCCCCCGCGTCGATCCGGATCACCATCCCCCGCGACGTCGTCGCGCAGGGCGAGGCGCTCGACGTCACCGTCGTTATCCATGGCGGGGCCGAGCGCGCGCAGCTCCGGTTCGCGGGCCGCACCTTCCGCCTCTATCCGGCCGGACGCGGTGTCTGGCGCACGATCGTCGGCACCGACCCGATCACGGCTCCGGGCGCACACGCGATTGTCGTCGAGGCGGCCAGCCCACAGGGCGCGTGGGTGAGCGGCCGTGTCCCGGTGCGCGTGCGCAAGGTCACGTTCCCGACGCGCCGGCTCGCGTTCGATCCCGAGCGCCGGGCGCTGCTGCGGCCCGAGGTCGCGGCCCGGGAGCGCGAGCGCGTCAACGCGGCGCTTCGCGTGCTGCACCCCTCCCCGCTGTGGGACGGGCCGTTCGCGCGTCCCGTGGAGGCCCCGGTCTCGTCTCCCTACGGTGTGCTCAGCATCTATCACGGCCAGGTGCGCGGGTTCCACACCGGCACCGACTTCGCGGCGCCGGAGGGCACGCCGGTCTACGCCGCGGCCGCGGGCATCGTGCGGCTGGCGGAAGAGCTGCCGCTGTCGGGCCGGGCGGTCCTGGTGGACCACGGCCTGGGCATCATCACCTCGTACCTGCATCTCTCGTCGATCACGGCACAGGTCGGGCAGCGGGTGCGCAGAGGCGACCTGGTGGGACATGTGGGCAGCACCGGGCTCGCCACGGGCCCTCACCTCCACTGGGGCATGCGGGCAAACGGCGTGCGCGTGGACCCGATGCCCTGGATAGCGCCGTGAGGCGGCCTCGGGGCCGCGCGGGGCCGGTCGCGGCGGTCCTCCTCCTGGTGCTCGCGCTCTCCGGGGGCGCCGGCGCGCAGTCATCCGCTACCACCCCGGGGATCGATGCGCTGGCACGCGACCCGAGTGTCTTGCGAGGGCTGCGGGTCGGCCTGGTAACTCACCGCGCGGGTCAGGACGCCTCTGGCGAGCGAACCTCGACGGTGCTCGCGCGCCTCCCGGGCGTCCGCCTGACCACGCTCTTCGCCCCCGAGCACGGCATCGACGGCACCTACGACGCCGGGGAGCGCGTGCCGACGATCCCGGGGCGCACGCCGGTCTACAGTCTCTACGGCGGCGCCTTCAGCCCGACCCGCCAGATGCTCTCACGTGTGGACGCGCTGGTGGTGGATCTGCAGGACGTGGGCGTGCGGCCGTACACGTACACGTCCACCATGGCGCTCGTCATGCGCGCTGGCCGCGAGGCGGGCAAGCCGGTCGTGATCCTCGACCGGCCCAACCCGATGGGCGGCGTCATCACCGACGGCCCGGTGCTCGAGCCGCAGTTCCGGTCGTTCATCGGCATGTACCCGATTCCCTACGTCTTCGGGATGACCATCGGCGAACTCGCCCGCCTCTACAACGACGCCTTCGGCATCGGGGCCAGGCTCGTGGTCGTGCGGATGCAGGGCTGGACGCGCGGGATGACCTGGACGCAGACCGGACTGCCCTGGGAAAACCCCTCGCCGGGGATCACGCATCCCGAGGCCGTCTTCCACTACGCCGCCACCGGCCCGGTGGACGGCACGAACCTCTGGAACGGCGTGGCCACCGAGTCACGGTTCCAGGTCGTGCTGGCACCGTGGATTGAGGATAGCGAGACCCTGGCCGCGCGGCTCAACGCGCGCGGGCTGCCGGGCGTGCGGTTCTCGCGGTCGGCGATCCCCCACCCCCGGACGCAGCGCGTCTTCCACGGGGTGCGGCTGCACATCACGGACCCGGCGGTCTTCAAGCCCTCCACGACCATCGTCTACATCCTCTCGGCGATCCGGGGCCTCTACCCCGACCGGTTCACCTTCGCCCGGCCGAGGCGCGGACCGTACCTGTTCGACCTGGTGTGGGGTACCAAGGAGCTGCGCCTGGCCCTGCAGCGGGGGGATTCGCCGGAGCGCATCGTCGCGGCCTGGCAGCCTGCGCTGGAGCGGTTCGAGCGGTTGCGCCAGCAGTACCTGCTCTACCCGTAGGAGACCATCTGGTGCGCGTCGTCCCCCGATACGCCGTAGACCGCGACCAGGCGCTGCGCGAGCACCTGATCTGGCAACTCGGCGGTGGCCACGCCCACGTGGGGTTCGACGCCGCGGTGGCCGGCCTGCCGCTGCGCCTGCAGGGCGCCCGGCCGCCCGGCATTCCCTACTCGCCGTGGATGCTGCTCGAGCACCTGCGCATCAGCCAGTGGGACATCGTAGAGTTCAGCCGTGACCCCGGCCACGTCTCGCCACGCTGGCCCGCGGGGTACTGGCCGGCGCGGCCTGAGCCACCCTCGCCCCGGGCATGGGCTCGGAGCGTTGCCGCGTTCCGCCGCGACCTGCGCACCATGATCGCGCTGGTGCGCGACCCGAAGACCGACCTCTACGCGCGCCTGCCGCATGGGCGGGGCCACACGGTGCTGCGCGAGGTCATCCTGCTGGTGGACCACAACGCGTATCACCTGGGCCAGTTGATCGCGGTACGGCGCATGCTCGGTGCCTGGAAGGGATGAACGGCCTGCCGGCGCCAGACGCGACCGTCGCGCTGAAGGCTCTCGCCCGCCGGTGGTACGAGGAGATCTGGAAGGAGGCTCGCCTGGAGATCGCCGACGAGATCTTCGCGGCCGACTACGTTCACCCCAGACAGGCCGTTCCCGGACCTGCCGGGGTCAAGACGCACGTTGCGCTGGCCCTGGGCTGCCAGCTCCAGACCGGCGCAGGGCCTCTTGACCGCTAGGGCTGCGTCCCGGTGCCCATCGCCGCCATCGTCTCCTGGCGCTTGCGCTCCAGCTCCGCC
>JAVHMA010000001.1:260060-267425 GCA_031081715.1 Armatimonadota bacterium
AGGTTGACGGTGGTGACGCCGGCCGAGCCCGGATCCTGCACGTCGCGTTCCATGAACATGTCGGCGAGCATGACGCGGGAGTCACCGATCATGATCTCGGCGTGCATGATCTTGCCACCGGGCCCGGCCATGCGCGAGAGCTCCCTTGCGCCGAAGGCGCGCTTGTACCAGTCGATCGCGGCCGCGGCGTCGGCGACGGCCAGGTAGGGCGTCACGGTGCGGTACGGGATGCGCAGCCGGACGATGGCGGGCCTGCGGGCGGTCGCGCGCTTGCGGGCCGGGGCGCGGCGCCGAGCCGTCCGGGTCGCGGTCCTGGCGGCGCGTCGCTTCGGTGCGCGTGCCTTGCGCCTTCTAGCCATCGTGGTCCTCCTGGTGGGCCCTGGGGAGCGTCGCGGCCTCACCAGGAGCTCTGTTGGACGCCCTGGTCGCGGTTCCTGTCCCACGGCGTGATCGGGCCGGGTTTGCCGGCGACGCCGAGGGAGGGCCCGGTGCGGAAACGCAAACAGGGAACGGAGACCCGCTCCCTGTTTGGTTTCCGGCCTGGTCGGGCCGGGCGGACTTGAACCGCCGACCTCCTGAACCCCATTCAGGCGCGCTACCAAGCTGCGCTACGGCCCGACGTCTAGGGCCGAGTATAGCACAGAACCGCCCCCCGATAGAGCCAGAGTCCCGTAGGTGCCCAAACGGCAGAGCCATTGACGATGCCGGTCATCGGGTGGTGCTCATTGGAATGATCAGGCAGACCACCCGAGAGGAGGACCGTCACAATGACCGACGAGTTGAGGATGGCATTGGCGGAGCGGTTGCGCAAGGCCCAGTCCGTGGCGGAAGTGCTCTCGGAACAGCACCGCGGGGAGCACAGCCTGTCCCTGCCGGATGAGGTGAAGGCCGGCCGCCCGGACAACACGAGGGATCAGATCGGCCTGTCCGGGCGCGCCTCGTCCGGCGCATAGGTGCGACCGTCCAGTACCCGCCACACCCCGAAAACGGCCGCCTGCCGCTCCGCCTCGGGGGTGATGCGCTCTCCGGCCGCTGCGGCGACTGCCGGGCGCCCGGTAACCCGTTGCAAGAGACGCGCCCGGTCCGCAGCCCGCTGGATGTCGGTGGTGTCCACCATGGTGGACACCTCTACGGCCAGATAGGTCTCTTCACCCGTGGCCCGCCAGCGTCCGAACACGACCACGTCGGTCCACAGCAGCTGCTCGCGCTCGGACGCCGAGAGCAGCCGTCGGTCTTCGGCGCTGTCGGCCAGCCGACCGATCTCTTCCTTTGGAACGAGGCGGGGCTGGCGGAGCAGGCGCTGGAAGTAGGCGGGCGCGTTCTCGGCGTAACGCCGCTCAAGGTCATTGCCTCGCAGGACCGCCAGTCGTTCGTCGGTCCGGGCCTGGGCTTCGGCCAGGCGAGCCAGTCGTTCGTCGGTGCGGGCCTGGGCCTCGGCCAGGCGGGTCACCGCGTCTTCGAGACGGGCCAGCCGCTCTTCGGTCCGGGCCTGGGCCTCGGCCAGGCGGGCCACCGCGTCTTCGAGACGGGCCAGCCGCTCTTCGGTCCGGGCCTGGGCCTCGGCCAGGCGGGCCACCGCCGCTTCCAGCCGACCCACGCGTTCTTCGACTCGATCCAGTCGCTCTTCAACCCGCGTGAGCCGCCCTTCGGCCAGCACCTGGGCCTCAGCCAGCCGCGCGACCGCGGCCTCGATGCGCTCCATCAGATGTTCGAGGCGGTCCACCCGCCGGTCCAACGCCATGGGTCTCATCTCATTATATCGTCAGCGGCCGGCTCTCCATCAGGTGCGAGTCAGCCGGTCACCTACCCAGAGGGAGAGGGCGGAGCCTCCAGGAGAGGCCCGGCTACCAGGAGCGGAACCCCGGCCTCCGCGCAGATCCGACGCACCGCCTCGTCGGCACCATTAAGGTCCTCGGGCACGACAATGACCGCATCCACCGGCCGCGCACGCAACAGAGCCGCGAGCCCCGACAGGTCACCCATTACCGGGAGTCCCTGGAGCATCACCCCACATGCGGCACGGTCCTCGGCGATGAAACCCACCGGCAGATATCCCCAGTCGGGCAGTTCGCGTAGCGCGGCCACCAGTCGCGCGCCGTGGGCGCCGGCGCCGGCCACCAGCACCCGACGGCCCTGCTGGCGGCCGGCCAGCAGGTACTCGCGCACCGCGCGCAGGCTCAACCGTGCCGCAGCCAGCAGCCCCACGGCGAGGACCCAGTCCATCACCAGGGCGGCACGCGACAGGCCTGTCAGGCCAGTCGTGGCAGACAGCCCTACGGTCGCCGCGACGCTGGCCACGGTGACCGCCAGCGCCAGCCGGACGATGTCGATCAGGCCCACGTAGCGCCAGTGCCCACGGTAGGTCCCCAGAGCGAACAGCACCGCCATCTTGACCGCGGCCACGGCGGGGAGCGTCTCGGTAATCCGATCCGCGACCTGCGCCGGGAGCGCGCCCTCGAAACGCAGCAGGTGCGCGCCGACGAACGAGATCTGGAGCAACAGCAGATCGAGGGCCATCGAGACGAGCCAGCGCTTGTTGGTCACCGCCGACAACAGCCGCGTCCCTCGGGCTGCGGCCGGCCCGGGCGGCGCACCATCGTACACGCGTACCTCTGCCAGGACCGCGCCCACGGCCCCAAACCCCAGGGCGACCATTGCGCCCACCACCAGCCCGACCAAAATCCCCAGCCTCGCGGCAGCCACGGCCGCGGCCCCGGACAGCGCACTCAGCGCATAGAGCAGCACGACGGCCCGGCGCTCCGACAACCCCATCCGCACCATGCGATGGGACGGGTGGTCGCGGCCGCCCCGGAAGATCGGGCGCCGGTGAGCCACTCGTTGCCAGGTCACCATCAACGAGTCGAAGATGGGCACCGCGAGCACGAGCCCCGGCGCCAGCAGCGAGGCCAGGACGTGCGTTACGTTCTGCGACGACCCCAGTGTCGCGGCCACCGCGAGCATCAGGCCCAGGAAGCCGCTGCCCGCATCGCCCATGAAGACCCGGGCCGGGGGGAAGTTGTGCACCAGGAAGCCCAGACTCACCCCCAACAGCGCCGCCGCCATGATCGTGGACGGCGTTGCGGAGCCGGACGGCATGGCCAGGGCCAGCAGCGTCGCGGCCGCGATGGCGCCGACACCCGCGGCAAGGCCGTCCATGTTGTCCAGCCAGTTCACCGCATTGGCGGCGCCCAGCACCCACAGTCCTGTGAGTGGCGCCGCCACCACCGCAGGCAGCGCGGCGAACCGGACGCCGAACAGCACGGGCACGCTGGCCGCCGCGATCAGCAACACCAGTTTCGGTCGGTTCTCCAACCGCCGCAGATCGTCGATCAGCCCGACCAGGAAGATGGCTGCCGCCCCAGCCAGTGCCCCCAGCACCGGCCCATCCAGCGGTGGACGCAGGCAGGCCGCCATCGTGGCGAAAAATGCCGCACACATGGCGACGCCTCCCAATCGGGGGACCGGCCGGCGGTGCCACCGGTCTTCGCGCGGGATATCCAGACAACCCAGGCGCCAGGCGGCTAGGCGCATCAACCCTGTCAGCCCCGCAGAGAGGACAAAG
The DNA here is from genome assembly GCA_031081715.1 of Armatimonadota bacterium. GTDB lineage: Bacteria > Sysuimicrobiota > Sysuimicrobiia > Sysuimicrobiales > Humicultoraceae > Fervidifonticultor_A > Fervidifonticultor_A tertius. The sequence goes on from JAVHMA010000001.1 coordinate 263,623, forward strand.
GCGATGCCCGCCGCCACAACGGCAGAAGACACGGACAGCGGAACCTCGCTCCGATCAGCGGCCGAGCATCACAGCCGCACGATCTTCTCGCGCCCCTCGCACACCGCCGCGGTCGCGTTGCGTACGTCGAACACCAGCCGCGCCGCCCGCACCACCGCCGCGTAGTCCACGCACGAGTGATCGGTGAGGATCAGCACGCAGTCGGCTGAGGCCACCAGCGTGTCGGTGAGCGGCTGACTGACCAGACGAACGCCACGCACCTCAACCTGTGGTACATAGGGATCGTGATAGACGACGTCCATGCGGCGGCGCTGCAACAGCTCGACAACCCGCAGCGCCGGCGAGTAGCGCGCGTCGTCTACGTCGCGCTTGAACGCCACGCCCAGGACCAGCGCCCGCCCGCGGCCCGTGCTCCCGTTGTCGTGCAGCGCCGCCAGCAGTCGGTTGACCACGTAGAACGGCATCTCCTCGTTCACCCGCGCGGCCAGCTCGATGAAGTCCATGTGGAAGTCGTGTTCGCGGGCCTTCCACGCCAGGTAGTAGGGGTCCACGGGGATGCAGTGCCCGCCCACCAGGCCCGGGCGGAACGGCAGGAAGCCGTAGGGCTTCGTAGCCGCGGCCTCGATGATCTCCCAGACGTCGAGTCCCATGCGCTCGCACAGTTGCGCCACCTGATTGACCAGGGCAATGTTCACGTTGCGGAAGACGTTCTCCAGCAGTTTGGCCATCTCGGCCGCCGCCGGCGACGAGACCGGCACCACCGGGGCCCCCAGGCGCGCCAGTAGCGCAGACGCCAGGCGTGTGCTCTCGGGATCGCACCCGCCCACGACCACGGGCACGTCCTCCACGCCGTAGCGGGTGTTGCCGGGGTCGATCCGCTCGGGCGCAAACGCCAGGAAGACGTCGCGGCCGACTGCCCGCCCTGCCGCCTCCAGCGCGGGCCGCACGACGCCTTCGGTCGTGCCGGGGTAACTGGTGCTGCGCAGGACGACCACCTGGCCGGACCGGCCCCAGCGGGCGACCTCGCGCGCCGCGTCGGCGATGTGGCGCACATCGGGCTCTTTCTGCCGGGTGAAGGGGGTGGGCACGCAGACGAAGACCGCGTCGCACTCCCCAAGCACAGCCGGGTCGGCGGCCGCCGTGAACCGACCCGCGGCCACCTCGACGCGCACGGCCTCCGCTGGCACGTCGCGCAGGTACGAGCGGCCCGCGGCCAGCGTGGCGATCTTGTCGATGTCGGTATCGTAGCCTCGCACCGGGAAGCCCCGGCGGGCGTACGCCAGGGCCAGCGGCAGGCCCACGTAGCCCAGGCCGATGACGCCCACCACCGCCGTCCCCGCGGCGATACGCTCGTCCAGGACGCAAGGGGCGGTGGCATCCCCAGGCATCTGTGCTATCACGTCCTGCGTGGGTCGCGGATCGAGGCCGCCGCCGATCCGGCCCCGACCGCCAGGCGCTCCCGGGTGTAGGTCACCACGCGGTCGATGATCTCGTCGAGACACAGCCTTGGGGTGAACCCAACGAACGCACGCAGCTTCGTCAGCTCGGGCACCCGGTAGAGGATGTCCTCGAACCCCGGCCCGTAGGCCTCCTCGTAGGGAACGTGCACGATCGGCGAGGCCGACGCGGTCTGCGCGCGCACGCGGTGGGCCAGCTCGCGCACCGTCACCGGCTCGTCGGAGCCGATGTTGAAGACCTGACCCTCGGCGGCGGGCGTCTCCATCAGGCGCACGGTGGCTTCAACCACGTCGCCCACCCAGGAAAACGACCGCACCTGCCGGCCGTCGCCGTAGACCGTGATCGGCCGGCCCGCCAGCGCCTGCTCGGCAAACCGCGGCAGGACCATGCCGTAGGCCGGTGACTGGCGCGGCCCCACCGTGTTGAAGTAGCGGCCGATCACCACCGGCAGTCCCTTGTCGGCGGCGTAGGCTCGCGCCATGAACTCATCGAGCGCTTTGCTGGTGGCGTAGCACCAGCGCATGGATGGCCCGATGGTGATATCGTCGTCTTCGCGGAACCGGCCCGTCCCGTTACGCACGTCTTTGCCGTAGACCTCGGAGGTGGAGGCGACGAAGACCTTGCGCCCGTGGCGGAGGCAGGCGTCCAGGACGTGCTGCGTGCCCCGCACGTTGGTCTCCATGGTACGCACCGGCTGCTCGAACACCAGCCGCACGCCCACCGCCGCCCCCAAGTGGTAGACGGCATCCGCTGCCCGCACCGCCTGGTCGACGGCGGTCGCGTCCATGATCGAGCCCAGCACGAACGCGAACCCGGGGCGGCGCATTAGGTGGAGGATGTTCTGCAGGCTGCCGGTGGAGAGGTCGTCGAGGGCCACCACCTCCTGGCCGCAGGCCAACAGCGCCTCGGCCAGGTGCGAGCCGATGAAGCCCGCCCCGCCTGTGATCAGGACCTTCACGGAGGCACCTCCTCACGCCCGGACCCGGTCGAGAAAATTGCCCCCCACCGGCCGATAGGATCCTGGGGGATGGACGATGAACCCGTCGGCATCGACCGGTCAATTGCCGGTCGCACCGTGGTACGATCGTGGCCGGAGGCGAGACGCATGGTCCGCGGAAAACTCGTTCTCACCTACGAGGACTACCTGCAGATGCCCGACGACCGGAACCGCCGCGAGATCCTGGGGGGCGACCTCTACGTGACCCCCGCCCCCACTCCCCGCCACCAGCGTGTGCTGGTCAACCTGGCAGAGACGCTCAACCGATGGGTCAGGAACCGCGCCCTCGGCAAGGTCTTCCCATCGCCCATCGATGTGGTCCTCAGTCAGGTGGATGTGGTGCAGCCCGACCTCGTCTATGTGTCGGCAGACCGCTTGCAGATCGTGACGACCAGCAGTATTCAGGGCGCCCCAGACCTCGTCATCGAGATCCTCTCGCCGTCAACGGCCGGAGTGGACCGCGGCCGCAAAATGGAGACCTACGCCCGCTTCGGCGTCCAGGAGTACTGGCTCATCGATTTCGATGCCCGCGTCGCCGAGCAGTACGTTCTCGAGGACCAGACGTTCCGGCCGACCAACCGGGCTGAGGGCGACCAGGTTCTCACTTCCGCGCTGCCCGGCCTGACCGTTGACCTCTCATCCATCTGGGAGTAGCCACGCACGAGTCCCTCCGGCCTCACGTCCGTCCTGTCCCGGCCACAGGCGCCGGGACACCGAGCCTCGCCCGAAAGTACTCCACCGTGCGCGCGAGCCCGTCGCGCAATGGAACGCGCGGCCACCACCCCAGCAGGCGCTGCGCCCGCCCGATGTCCGGCCGGCGCACCCGGGGGTCGTCCACCGGCCGCGGGTGGAACTCCACCACACCCGGGCTGCCCGTCACCTCCAGCACCAGCCGGGCCACCTCCAGGACGCTGTGCTCCTCCGGGTTGCCCAGGTTGATGGGGTGGTGGATCGAGTCCTCGTGCTCGTTGTTGGTGTGCAGGAACGCCCGGTCCGTGCGCTGCTGCGGCGGGCGGTCCGACGCGCCGAACAGCACCGCCAGGATCCCCTCCACCATGTCGTCCACGTAGCAGAAACTGCGGGTCTGGGTGCCGTCGCCGTGCACGGTGAGGGGGCGGCCTTCCAGCGCCTGCGTGATGAAGGTGGAGATCACCCGCCCGTCCTGCGGCCGCATCCGCGGCCCGTAGGTGTTGAAGATGCGCACGATGCGGGTGTCGAGGCCGTGGTAGCGGTGGTAGGCCATGGTCATGGCCTCGGCGAAGCGCTTGGCCTCGTCGTAGACCCCCCGCGGGCTGATGGGGCTGACGTTGCCCCAGTAGGTCTCGGGCTGCGGGTTGACCAGCGGGTC
>JAVHMA010000047.1 GCA_031081715.1 Armatimonadota bacterium
GGTCGGGGCCTTCAAGCCGAATCCGCTGCGCGAGATCTGCCGCGGCCTGGAGATCGAGGACCTCTCCGCAAATCCCCGGTTCGCCACGCACGAGCTCCAGGTCGCGCACCGGGCGGAGCTGCAGGCGCGATTCCGCGAGGAGTTCCGGCGACGCACGACCGCCGAGGCCGTGGCCGCGCTCGAGCGCGTGGACATCCTGTGCAGCCGGGTGAACACGCTGGCCGAGGCCCTGGCCGACCCGCAGGTCCTCCACAACGAGATGGTCGTGGAGATGCACCACCCCGAGACCGGGGCGGTGCGCAGCGTCGGCATCCCGGTCAAACTGGAGGGCACGCCCGGCTCGATCCGCCGCGCCCCGCCGCGGCTGGGCGAGCACACGCGCGAGGTGCTGGAGGAGCTCGGGTTCGCCGCGGAGGAGATCGCCGCGGCGCTGCGCGAGGGGCCCGCCGGGCGCGCGGCATCGTAGCGCCGCCCGCTCGACTGATGTCGGCCTACCTCCTGCTCGTCCTGGGCTCGCTGTTCTCCGGCGGCGTGTTCGTCGCGGGCAAGTTCGCGCTCGCCTCGCTGCCGCCGCTCACGGTGGCCTGGGGCCGCTTCGCCGTCGCCTCGCTCGTGCTGTGGGCGTGGGTGCGCTGGACCGCACCCGCCGCCCGCCGGCTGACCGCCCGCGACCTGCCCATGGTCGTCGCGATGGGGGTCACGGCGATGGCGGGCTTCAACATCCTCCTTTTCTATGGGCTGACCATGGCGCCCGCCGCCGACGCCGCGTTGATCTCGCCGGCGGTCTCGCCCATCCTCACCGCGCTGCTCGCCCAGCGCTTCCTGGGCGAGCGCATCGGCGCCCGAGGCGCCGCCGGGCTGGTGGCCGGCATCGCCGGCCTGGCGCTGGTGATCGCGCCTGGCGGCGGCGGGTCCGGCGTACGCCTGGCGGGCGACCTCCTGTTCGCGGCCGGCTCGGCGTTGTGGGGGGTCTACGCGCTGATCGTCCGGGCGGCGAGCCGGCGTTTTGCGCCGCCCGTGGCCACGCTCTACGCGTGCGTCGCCGCGGCGCTGGTGCTCGCGCCACTGGCCGCGGCGGAGCGCGGGTGGGCGGCGCTGGCGGCGGCGACCCCGGGGGCGTGGGCCGGGCTCCTCTACCTCGCGGTCTTTCCCACCGCGCTTGCGTTCGTCTTCTTCCACGTGGGGCTGATGCGCCTGGGCGCCACGAGCGCCACCTCGTTCGCCCTCCTCATCCCGGTCTTCGGCGTGGTGCTGGCCGCGGTCGTGCTCGGCGAGCGGCTGGCGGCGCGGACGGTACTGGGCGGCGCGCTCGTCGTGGCCGGGTTGTGGCTGGTGCAGTCACGCGCGGTTGCGTCGGGAGGAACCGCGGCAGCAGCCCTGCGGTCGGACTGCTGATCTGGTCCGCGCCGGCCTCCAGCGCGGCCGTCAGGTGCTCGCGGATCCGTTCCTCGTGCGCGTAAAACGTCCAGACATCGACCAGCGCGCCTGGCTTGCGCTCGTGGATGAATCGCACCGGGTTCACCCCGTCAGCCAGCGCCTGCAGCAGGAACTCCTTGCGCACGTAGAACTCCTGGGCGCCGTCCACCAGGTTGATCAGCACCGCCATGCGGTCCTCCAGGTAGGCTTGCACTGAGGTCAGCCGTCGGAATCCGAGAGGGTGATCATCCAGGTACCCGTAGGCGTTGATGCGCGACGGCAGGCGCACCAGCTCGTCTACCGGCGCGTCCAGATAGTGCGCGAAGTCGAGTCCCACCGCGAGTGTGCCGTCGAGCCGGCGCAGGGCGCGCAGGTTCCAGTCGGCCAGACACCCGACCACGACCCGGACGTGGGGGTTCGCGCGCATCGGGGCGATCGCGGCCAACAGGCGCTCGCCCACGCCCGGGGCGAGTGGGGCCTGCTCCTTCAGGTCGACCTGGACTTTCACGGGCCGTCGGACGGCCGCCACGATCTCGACCACCTCCGCGAGCGCGGCGGTCGGCACGTCGGTGTCGCGCAGCCGCAGGGCCGCGAACTCTGCGGCGGTGATTGCCCCGAGCGGCCCACGCCCGGTCGTCTCGCGCTCCAGTTGCTCGTCATGGATCAGGACGAACGCGCCGTCGCGGGTCAACCCGACGTCGAACTCGATGACCTCGGCGCCGTCGGCGAGCACCTGCCGCAACGCCGGGATCGAGTTGGGCGGGTGCGCGTGCGTGCCGCTGAGCAGCCGGTGGTACTTGAGGAGCACGCGGCGGCCCTCGAAGGCCAGCGCTGCCGGCAGCGGCGGACTCACGCGCCTACCCGCCTCCCGCTCGCGTCGAAGAAGTGGACGTGCTCGCGGCGGTAGCCGAGCCGGGCCGGCGTGCCGGGGGCGGGCCGCCGCCCCTGCGGGACGAGCACCTTGACCTCCGCCGGCCCGATCCGCAGCGTGACCAGGTTCTCGCGGCCGAGCGCCTCGGCGACGGTCACGCGTCCGGGGACGTCCCCGTCGAGCGTGGCGTCCTCGGGCCGGAACCCGAGCCACCCGCGGCCCGCGGGGTGGCCGGGCGGAACCGGGATACGGAGGTCGTCCAGGACGAAGGCCCCCGGCTCGTAGCGGCCCTCGAGCAGGTTCATGGGCGGGTAGCCTACGAACCGCGCGACGAACGTGTTGGCCGGGCGCCGGTAGAGTTCGTCCGGCGGCGCGAACTGCTGCAGCTCGCCGGTCGAGAACACCGCGACGCGATCGGCCATCGCCAGGGCCTCGGACTGGTCGTGGGTCACCAGGATGCTCGTAACGCCGATTTCTTGCTGCAGCCGGCGGATCTCGCCGCGCGCCTGCACCCGGATCTGCGCGTCCAGGTTCGACAGCGGTTCGTCGAGCAGCAGCACCTGGGGCTCCTTCACCAGGGCGCGCGCGAGGGCCGCGCGCTGCTGCTGCCCGCCGGAAACCTGGCCGGGCCGGCGATCGAGCGTGTGTGCGATCCCGAGCAGGTCCGCGATCTGCCGGACCCGGCGGGCGACCTCCGCGGGCGCGATCTTCTTCAAGGTGAGCGGGAACGCGATGTTGTCGAAGATCGTCAGGTGTGGGTACAGGGCGTAGGACTGGAACACCATGCCGACGTCGCGGTCGCGGGGGTGGAGGTGCTCGACGCGCCGCTCGCCGAAGTAGATCTCGCCCGCGGTCGGCTGGTAGATGCCCGCGATCATCAGCAGGGTCGTGGTCTTGCCGCATCCCGACGGGCCGAGGAACGCTACCATCTCGCCCGCGCGCACGTCCAGGTCGAGCGTCCGGAGCGCCACCACGCGGCCGAAGTGCTTGGCCAGCCCCTTGAGTCGCACCCGGATGCCCTTCATCCTTTGACGCCCCCGCCGTAGATGTTCAGGAGGTAGCGCTGCCCCAGGAGGAAGAGCACGATCACCGGGACGGCGTAGAAGAGGCCCACCGCGGCGACCATGCCGAAGTCGGTGAACGCCTCGCCGAGGAAGGTCTGCAGGTAGGCGGACATCAGCCAGTTCTGGTTGGAGACGATGAGCGTGAACGGTAGGATGAACTCCCCCCACGCCGACAGCAGCGCGAACGTCCCCAGCGCGAGCAGGCCCGGCCGCACCATCGGCAGCGCGATGCGCCAGAACAGCGTCCACCGCGAGACGCCGTCCACCAGGGCCGCCATCTCCATCTCCCACGAGAGGTAGTCGAAGAACCCCTTCATCAGCCAGATGCCGAGCGGCAGCTCGAGCGAGGCCTTCACGAGGATGACGCCGGTCAGGGTGTCGAACAGCCCGAGCCGCCGCAGGATGAAGAAGATGGCGATGATGAGGCTCACCGCCGGGAAGGCGTGCAGCACGAGGACCAGCCCCAGGTAGGCCGCTCGGCCCGGGAAGGACAGGCGCGAGATGGCGTAGGCGGCCATGGACGAGGCCAGGACGACGACGGTCGCGACCACGCCCGAAAAGATCAGCGAGTTGCGCAGCGGGATCCAGACCGACGGCCGGCCCCCCACGGCCTCCCACAGGAAGCGCCAGTTATCCGGCCCGAGCCGGCCGGTGGGCACCAGCCCGTGGACCTGATCGAACCATCCGGTGAGCAGCAACCATGCCAGCCCCGAGAGGATCGGGAGGCTCAGCGCCGCGATCGCTACCAGCAGCAGCCGCCACCTGGGTGGCAACAGCGGCATTAGTTGACCTCGATCTTCGGCTCCGCGACGAGCGCGCGGAAGTTGAAGATGCGCAGGTAGGCCACCGACACGACGATGCCGATGACGACGAGCACCGCGGCCATGGCCGCCCCGAGCCCGAACTCCACGTTCCCGAAGTATTGCGACAGCGCCAGCTTGTACGCGTGGAGCGACCACACCGTCGTGGTGTAGAACCCCGGGCCGCCGTCGGTCAGCAGCAGGATGTACTCGAACGACGTTAGCAGCGAGAGGGTCTGGTAGGCTGTCACGAACATGATCGGCCATCGCAGCAGCGGGAGCACCACGCGCCGCACCGTCTGGAGCGTGGTAGCCCCGTCCACCGCGGAGGCGTAGAACAGGTCGGCGGGGATCGCCCGGATCGCCGAGGTGAAGATGAGCATCCCGAACGACGCCCCCACCAGCCCGTTGGCCAGGACGATCACGGCCCAGGGCGCGGCCGTGATCCAGCTCGTCGAGCTCCCGGTGATCGTGCCGATCAGGCCGTAGGGCGCCTCGCGTGCGAGGCCCTGCCAGATGAGTACGTAGACGACTGGCGGCAGGATGCGCGGCAGCAACCAGACCGCCCGCAGCTGATCGCCCCACCGTTGGTGCACGGACGAGCTGAGCAGGGCGAGTACCAGGCCCATCCCGACGTTGAAGAGCAGCGTGAGGACGACGTAGCGGGCCGTGTTGAGCACGATGCGGCCGATGAACTGGTCCCGGAGGAGGGTCGCGTAGTTCCCCATCCCCACCCACTGAGGGTTCTGGAACGTGATGACGGAGATGTCGGTGAGCGAGAGGTACAGGGTGGTCACGACCGGCGCCAGGAAGAACGCCACGATCAGGCACGTCGCGGGCAGCAGGAAGATGACCGGGGCCGCGTACCTCCTCACGGGACCGCCGCCTCCCCGAAGCTGCGACCGGGTGCCCGGCGCTATTCGATGATCACCTTGTCCCCGAGCATGCGCTGCAGTTCGGTGGCCACCAGCTCGACGGCCTGCTCCGGCGTCGTGCTGCCCGACTCGGCCGCCGAGACGCCGCGGTAGAACGCGTCCTGCCACCGGGGCAGGTCCGGGTGAATCGGCAGGAACGTCGTGTAATCGAGCAGGTAGCTCACTTCCTTCAGGAAGCGGTTATTGACCATCGCCGCGGTGCGCCGCAGCACGGGCAGATGGGCGCTGCCCACCGCGTGCTTGGCGTCCAGGTCCGGCACGGTCGTCAGCGCGAGCAGGCGCATCGCCAGGTCCTTGTTGCGCGACCGGGCCGCCAGCATGTACGCCTGCGGGTTGGACAGCGTGATCGGCTTGCCGCCCTTCGTGTACGACGGGTGGGGTGCGAAGCCGAAGCGCTCGAACAGCCAGGGCTCACCGCCCTTGGTCGCAACCCACTGCTGCTCCCACTCCGCCCAGTTCCAGGTGCCGCCGGACCAGAACAGCACGCGGCCGTCGCCGTCGGTGATCGGCTGGTGGAACCGGTTCCAGTCGTTGTTCAGCCGGTCGCGCTCGATCACGCCCGCCTCGACGCCGGCGCGCAGCCAGCGGTAGTAGCGCAGCGCGGCCGCCCGGTTGAAGACGAGCTTGCCCGTCGCCTGGTCGAAGTCCCGCCCGCCGAACGACCGGTACCACTGGACGAAGTCCGGCCCGTTGACCGGGCGGTGGTAGTAGCCCCGGCCCGGCTCGATGACATTCCGCTGCCGGGCCTCCCGGGCGACGGTCATCACGTCATCCCAGGTGAAGTCGCCGCTGATGATGCGCTTGGGCAGGTCGGCGATCTGCTGGTCGTTCCACCCGAGCCGCCGCAGCAGGAACTTGTTGAAGTAGAGGGGGCGGGCTTCGGTGTCCTGCGGGATGGCCCACGTCTTGCCCTGATAGCGCATCGCGGTCCACAGCGCCGGGTACACGTCGGCGAACTGCGGGTGCCGCGGGATGTACTCGTCCAGCGGGGAGATGAACCCGGCGGTGGCCCAGGTCGAGGCCAGCGCCGCGGAGGCCTGCACGATGTCCGGCGGGTCGCCGCCCTGGAAGGCGAGCAGCACGCGCCGCAGGAACGAGTCCCAGTTCGTGGTGTCGAAGAAGCCTTCGACACGCACCTGCGTGTTGGCCCCCTCGCGCCGCAGCTCGGCGTTGAGCCGCTCCGCCGCCGTCTCCAGGTTCCGGAAGCGGGTGATCGACGGGTTGTCCGGGCCGATGGTCCACGCCCGGAGGACGACGGTCCGCTGCTGGGCGTCGGCCGGCGCGAGCGCCGCGAAGAACACGACCGCGAGCAGCACGATCCACCACCTGGACCGCATGGCGCCTCACCTCCAGCAGGTTGTCCCTTCCCGAGGAAAGTTGGAGTTCCGGACTCCTCCTCCTCCTTCCTGCCGCGGCGTGGAGGCCGGCTAGCTGCCGAGAATGGGCTCCTCGAGGCCGGACGCCGCCAGCTCGTACTTTCCCTGGATCTCGCGGCGGGGCCGGCGCCGCGGCCGGTAGTAGCGCCCGAACGCCCGGGAGAGCCCCGACGCCACGTCCGGGTGGCGGTCGACCACGTTGCCTCGCTCCCCCGGGTCATCCGTCAGGTGGTAGAGCTCCTCGGGCTCCCCGGCCGGCCGCTCGATGTAGCTCCACTCGGCCGTACGCACGCACCGGTCGAGGCCCTCGAAGTAGCCCGTGATGATCACGCTGCGATGTTCGTCGCGCTCGCCCTCCAGCACGCGCCTGAAGCTTCGGCCGTGCATGGCGTCCAGGTCGCCCTCCAGCCCGAGCAGGTCGAGCAGCGTGGGGAGGACGTCCTGGAACTGCACCAGGGCGTCGGTCCGGCGGCCCCCGTGCGCGCCGCGGGGCAGGCGGACCACGAACGGCGCGCGCAGCAGCTCGCCGTAGAGGCGGTCCGCGTCCTTCAGGAACTTGCCGTGGTCCCCCAGCGGGTGCCCGTGGTCCGACAGCACGACCACGATCGAGTCGTCGAGGTAACCCAGCTCGCCCAGCGCGGCGAAGAACGGCGCCAGGCACGCGTCCACGAACGTGACCTCGCCGGCGTACAGCGCCTGGATCGCGCGGGTCTCCGCCTCCGACGCCCAGGCGTCCGCCGGGCCCCCCATAGGCAGGATCAGCCGCGGCCCGCGGTAGCTCGGGTCGCCGTAGGTGTCGAAGCGCGCCGGCGGGTCCCACCGCTCGTGCGGGTCGAAGCAGTCGACCCACAGGAAGACGCGCTCGTGGACGCGGTTCTTCCGCAGCCACCCGACCGCCTCGCGCACGACCTGGGGCGCGAACCAGTCGTCTTCCGAGGCGAAATCATCGGTGTTGGCGAGGAACTGGGCGACGCGCTGCCGCCACTCGTCGGTGTAGCGCCCGTTGCTCACGATGCTGATGCCGCCCCGAGGCCGGGCGAGCCTCTTGCTATACTCGGAGGAAGACCGGGGGAGGGGCGATGAGGTCACGCACGCGGTGGACCCCCGCGCTGTGGGCCAGCCGCAGGCCGTTCGGCATCGGCGAGGAGCGGCCCAACAACTACCGCGAGATCTGGCGCGCGGTCTGGGAGAACCGCGACCAGTTGCCCTACGCCTGGCGCATCCTGGCGCAGGGGTGCTGCGACGGCTGCGCGCTCGGGACCACGGGCCTGCGCGACTGGACGCTTGAGGGCGTGCACCTGTGCAACGTGCGGTTGCGGTTGCTGCGCCTTAACACGATGCCCGCGCTCGATGCCCGCCGGCTCGCGGACGCCGGCAATCTGGCCGGGCACTCCGCGGCGGCGTTGCGGAGCCTGGGCCGGCTGCCGTATCCCATGCTGCGGCGGCGCGGGGAGGCGGGGTTCCGGCGCGCCTCCTGGGACGAGGCGCTCGACCTGATCGCCGCCGGGCTCCGCGACGCCCTGGGGCCGCCCGGCCCCGCCGGGCTGCCGCCGCGGCCCGAGCGCGTCGGGTTCTACCTGACGAGCCGCGGGATGCCCAATGAGGCCTACTACGCGGCGCAGAAGGCCGCCCGGGCCATCGGGACCAACAGCATCGACAACGCCGCGCGCGTCTGCCACGCGCCCAGCACCTACGCCCTCAAACAGGCGCTTGGCGTGGCGGCCACCACCTGCTCGTACGCCGACTGGATCGGCTCGGACCTGATCGTCTTCATCGGTTCCAACGTCGCCAACAACCAGCCGGTCGCCATGAAGTACCTGCACTACGCGAAGAAGGCCGGCACGCGGGTCGTCGTGGTCAATCCGTTCCGGGAACCCGGCATGGACCGCTACTGGGTGCCGTCCATCCCGGAGAGCGCCCTGTTCGGCACCAAGGTCACCGACCGGTTCTTCCAGGTGCGCGTGGGCGGCGACATCGGGTTCCTCAACGGCGCGCTCAAGGCGATGATCGAGCGCGGGTGGA
>JAVHMA010000048.1 GCA_031081715.1 Armatimonadota bacterium
GGTGCGGGCCGTTCTGTGCCCCGACGTCGTGTTCATGCTGGGGCCGGTACGCCGGCCGGCCCCACCCAGGGAGGACGTGCTCGTGCTCGCCCGGCAGGACGCGGAGGTGCGTTCGCCGCTCGGTCGGCTGGCCGCGCACGGCGTCACCGTGACCGACTGGGCCACGGACGATCGCACCCCGATCCGCCAGACGCACGTCGCGCTCACGCGCTGTGTGATTCACTATCCGAGGGCACTGCCGGCCGTCGGCGCGATGCTGTGGCGGACCTACGACCCGCTGGCGCGCCAGCGGATGGAGCGCGGCGCGCGCCTGCTCGCGCGCGGACGGGTGGTGATCACCGACCGGCTTCACGGGCACCTCCTCTGCGTGCTGATGGGCATCCCGCACGTGCTCCTGCCCAACTCGTACGCGAAGAACCGCGCCTACTACGACGCGTGGACCCGGTCGTCCCCGCTGGCCACGTGGGCCGACGAGCCGGAGCAGGCGATAGCGTTGGCCCGCGGCATGCTGGCCGCCGCCTCGTGATGCCGCTGCGCGTCGAGCGGCCGGTACCGGTGCTGGCTGCGGAAGGCATCCGGCTGGAGGAGACCACCGGCGGTGTAGTACTGTCCTGTCGGTTGCGCGGCGCCCCGGGGCTGCCGGAGACAGTGTGGTTTCGGTTCCCCGACGCGCTCGCGCCGGCGCTGGCGCCTCGCGGCGATCCCTTCCTCGCGGCGCTGCTGCTGCTCGCGATGCGGCAAGGCGGCCGGCTGATCATCGAGGGTCCGGTCTCGCCCGCGCTCCTGCGCGCCGTGCCCGCGATTGCCGACCTCTTCCTTGACTGGCAGGATCAGGTCGGCGAGCCGCTCGCGCCGGTGACGGTCGACGCTCAGCCGGTTGCGGCTGTCGGCCGCGGCACGGTCGCCGCCGCGTTCTTTTCCTGCGGCGTGGACTCGTTCTACACCGTGCTGCGCAACCTCGGGCGGTATCCCGCGGGCGACGCACGGCGCGTCGGCGACCTGCTGCTGGTGCACGGCTTCGATGTCTCGCTCGAGCGGGTCGCTGACTTCGAAGCGGTGCGGGAGAGCGCCACCGCGGTCGCCGGGGCGCTCGGGCTCCGGCTCGTCCCGATCGCGACGAACGTCCGCGCGGTCCTGCGCAGCCTCGACTGGGGGTTCACTCACGGCCCGGCGCTCGCGGCCGTGGGGCTGGCGCTCGCGGGGGTCTGCCATACGGTCTACATCCCGGCCACGGACTTCTTGCTGGAGATGATCCCCTGGGGATCGCACCCGGTCCTCGACCCCCTGTGGTCCACCGAGACCGTCGAGTTCGTGCACGACGGCGCCGAGGTCCGTCGGGCCGACAAGATCCGCGCGCTTGCGGCCTCGCCGCTCGCGCTCCGGCACCTGCGGGTGTGCTGGCAGCCGGCGGGCGGCGCCGGGAACTGCGGCCGGTGCGAGAAGTGCCTGCAGACGATGGTAGACCTGGAGCTGGCCGGCGCACTGGCCGCAGCTGAGGGGTTCCCGCAGACCGTGGACCCGGCAGCCATCGAGCGGCTGATCATCCCGCGGCTCGACTCCTACTACTGGTTCTACACGTTGCGCGTGGCCCGAGCGCAGACCACCGACCCGCGGCTGCTCGCGGCGCTGGAAACGACGGTTGGGCGCCGCGCGCGGGCGAATGCGCGGCTGCGCCTGATCGAGGGGCTCGGCCGGGCCCTGCGGCCGCTGGGGCTGGGAAGCCGCGTCCGCGCCGCGGACCGCCGGTGGCTCGGCGGCGCTATCGACCGCGCCGTCCGGACCATCCGTGCGCGCGCGCGGCGGCTCTTCTACTCGACGTGAGCCGCGGGGGCGGCGCGTGCGCTAGCCGGTTACCGCCGCGCCAGACCCCGGAACACCAGCAGCCGCAGCGGGTACGCCTGCATGACGATGAGCGTGCCGTCCGGCGTGACCGTGGATCCCTGGATGATGGTGTGCTCTGAGACGTCGTACCGGTACCCCGCGGGTGCGCGCGGGAGCGGCGCCACCCGGCCGACCGCCTGCGGCCGTCCCCCGTCGGCCCGACCGCGCACGATGAAGAACTCCCACACCCCGGCGCGCGACAGCATCGCCGTGTAATACACCGCGCCGTCGGGCGCCGGGGTCATGGTGTAGTGGACCCCGGGCGGCCCGAACCCGTCGGGCGTGGCCACGCCCACGATGTGCACCCCGATCTCGCGCTCTCGCGGCTCATACAGGTAGAGCTGTCCCGACTCCTTCCCCACGCCCCAGAAGCGTCGCCCGTCCGGGTCCGGGGCGAGCGCGTACGGCGGCTCGTAGGTGCCCTGGCCGGTGATCGCCAGCGGCACTTGCTCGACCCGCCCGGCCGCCGCGTTGTAGCGCGACATCGCGGCCTCGCCCATAGGGTGGAACGCGTCGCCGTTGGCCAGCACCGGCAGGTAGCGGCTCGGCTCCCGGCCGGGCGGCCCGAACTGGCCGCGGTCGGCGAACGCGCGCGTCCGCGGGTCGTAGACCACGAACCGGTTCTCGGGGTCGGTCACGGCGTAGATCAGCCCGCGGGCGCGGTCGAGGCCCACGGTGATGATGCTCACGCGAGGCTTGATGATGCCCAGGTCGGTCGTGGTGCGCGTCCGGGGATCGTAGACCAGCAGGTGGCCGCCGGGATAGTGCTCCTGCCACCGGGGGTCCTTGGCGCGCTTCCCGGACTTGGTGCCGAAGTAGACGCGGCCGTCCGGGCCGATCGCGGGTTTGGTGTGGATCTTCGCCTGCGCGTAGGGGCCCGGGGTTCGCTCGCGGGTGGCCGCGGACATCTCGGCCACGCTCTCGAACCGGTTGGACGCCGGCGTGTACTCGAGGAGGTGGGCGTACCCGTCGTAGATCGTCGTGCCGATGTAGACGCGGCCGTCTGGCGCGGCCTCGATGGCCGTGTACGCGCCGCCGGTGTGGTACTGGTCCGGCACGTAGACGATCGTCGGGACGAGTGTCGGCACCGTCTGGGCGCGGCCGATTGCCAGAGGCCCGCCCGCCACCAGCGCGGTCGCCAGTGCGGTCAGCAGCACACCTCGCATGGGAACTCCTCCTCGCGGACCAGTTCCACGCCGCCATCCGGCGCGCCTGCCGCGTCTAAGATCCGGAGAAGTTGGGAGATAACTTCATGCCGGATTCACCAGGCGATCTTCCGGAGATGCCCTCCGGTCACCGCCGGGCCCGCGCGCATCGCCTGACGCGACGCCTCATGGCCCCTCGAGGCCGGATGTGGCAGGATTAGGGCTGTCTGGAGGAGCGACAGTTGCCCGACCAACTCTACGCGGCGCTCAGGCGGATCAGCCGGCATGACGCCGCCGCCGACGCCCGCGCCGTCCTGGCCGCCGCGGCGCGCGAAGCCGCGCGTCTGGGCAAGGCCGACCTGGTGGTCGTCCGCCTGGCCGGCGGCCTGGAGACCCCGCTGAGCGCGCGCGCGCCCGCCCGTGCGCCGTGGCCTTCTGATCGGCTCGTCGCGCGGTGGGCGGCGCAGGCGGCCCGTGCGCGCGGCGCGGTGGCGCTGCCCGTGGCCACGGTGCGGCGTGCCGGGTTCGCCGCCGGGCTGGCCCTTCCCGTGACTTCCGCGGCCAGGACGGACGGCGTGCTGGTCGCCTGTGCCGGACACGCGCTGGCGCGCGAGGCCGGTGCGCTCATGCTGGCGCCCGTGCTGGCCGCATCCGCGAGCCTGGAGCTCGCCCGCGTGCGGCGCGAGAGCGAGACGCTCGCCGCCGCGGCGGCCCACGAGCGCATCGTCCGGCGCATCCACGACGGGCCGCTGCAGGCGCTCTCGGGCATCACCCTGCACCTCCGTCTGATCCGCATGGCGGCCGACGAGAAGATGCGCGAGCCGCTGCGAGGGCTCGAGGTGGAGCTCGAGCAGGTCATCCGCCAGGTGCGCGAGTTCATCCGCACGCTGCGCGATCCGCTGCCGCAGGCGTCGCTGGAGCAGCGCGTGCGCCGCGCCCTGGTCCGCCTGGAGCAGTCGCGGGGCCTGCAGTGCTCGCTGTGGTGGCGTGAGCCAGCGGGCGCGCTGTCGCCGGCCGCCGCCGACGAGCTCTTCCACGTGATCAACGAGGCGCTGGCCAACGTGTACCGCCACTCGGCCGCGCGCCAGGTCCACGTCGAAGGCCGCGCCCGCGGGCCGGTGTTCGAGGTAGCCGTGCGCGACGACGGCGTGGGGTTCGACCTGTCGCGCGCGCTGCGGCAGGACCTGCGCAGCCTCTCCTTCGGCCTGTTCAGCATGCGCGAGCGCGTCAACGCACTGGGCGGGCTGCTGACACTCCGGTCGCAGCCCGGCCGGGGGACCCGGGTGTTGATCCAGGTGCCCATCGGCGCGGTCGGCGCCGGCGGACCGCCCGCCGCCCAAAACGGCGGCGGCCGCCTCCGGTTCTCCGACGACCACGCAGGAGGTCGTGCCCGTCCCGGCGAACCACTCGTGTCGCCCAGATCGAGACATTCGCGCCTTCGTCGCACCTCGGGATCGTCCTCGTGAGGAAGCCCGGGGGCGCGCGTGGCCCCGTCGTCGAGCCGGGGTCGGGGGTCAGCGTGATCAACGTGCTGCTCGTCGAGGATCAGTGTCTGGTGCGCTGTGGGCTGCGGGCGCTGCTTGACCGCGAGACCGACATCAAGGTCGTCGGCGAGGCCGAGGACGGCGAGGAGGCCGTCCGGATGGTGCGCGAGCTCCAACCCGACTTGGTCCTGATGGACATCCGGCTGCCCCGCGTGGATGGCATCGAGGCGACGCGGCGCATCAAGGACACCCACGGGGCCGTCGAGGTGCTCGTGCTCTCCGCGTACGAGGACGACGAGACGGTCTTCCAGGCGATTCAGGCCGGCGCGAGTGGCTACATCCTCAAGGACATCACGCCGACCAACCTGGTGCGCGCGATCCGCTCGGTGCGGTCCGGGATGTCCACGGTCCACCCGGGGATCACCCGGCGGCTGCTGGAGCGCCTCTCGATGGTGAACGCCCGGTCGGCGGGTGCCGCTCATATCCACAGCAACGGGCTGACCCCGCGGGAAGTCGAGATCCTGGTGGGCATCGCCAACGGCATGAGCAGCCGCGAGCTCGCCGCTAAGCTGTTCGTCTCGGAGAGCACGGTCAAGAGTCACCTGCGCACCATCTATCGCAAGATCAACGTCCGGGATCGCTCCCAGGCCGTGGCCTACGCCCTGCGCAAGGGGTTCGTCCGCTAGGCCACGCACGGCCCAGGGCGCCCGGCGCCCGCCGGAGAACTCCCCCGCGACCGCCATCGAGGAGCGCACCGATGCCTGACGACGCGATCATGATCCCGCTGCCGGGCGCGCTGTACCGGAGGGTCGAGGCCGCCGCGGGCGCCGACGAGGTGCCCGCCTATGTGGCGCGCGCGGTGCGCGAGGCGCTCGCCCGCGACGAGGCCGCGGCCGCGCCCGGCGCTGTCGACGAAGCGCAGATCGTCGAGCGCCTGCGGCGCCTGGGCTACCTGGACTGACCGGTGATCGCCCCCCACGGCGGCCGACTGGTCAACCGGGCGCTCGACGGCGACGCGCGCGAGGAGGCCGCGGCGCGCGCCGAAGCCCTGCCCACGCTCGAGGTGAGCCTGGAGGTCGCCTACGACGTCGGGAATTTGGCCACCGGCGTCTTCAGCCCGCTCGACGGCTTCATGACGCGCGAGGCGCTCGACCACGTGCTGCACCGCCGCCGGCTCCCCGGCGACCAGGCCTGGACGATCCCCATCGTGCTCGACGCGCCCGCGGCGGCGCTGCGGCGGGTCGGCCCGGGCGGCGCGCTCGCCCTGGCCTGCGCCGGCCGCCGGTTCGCCACGCTCGAGGTGACCGACGTCCACGCGCTGGACCGGCAAACCTTCGCCGCGGCCACGTTCGGCACCACTGACCCGTCGCACCCTGGCGTGCGGCGCGTGGCCATGATGCACGAGATGCTCGTCGGCGGTCGCGTGACCCTCTTCGCCCTGCCGCCCGACCCCTACGAGCGCTACCACCTCTCGCCCGCGGAGACGCGCGTGCTCTTCCGGCTGCGCGGCTGGCGCACGGTGGTCGGCTTCCAGACGCGCAACGTGCCGCACCTGGGGCACGAGTACGTGCAGAAGACCGCGCTCACGTTCGCCGACGGGCTGTTCATCAACCCCGTGATCGGCCCGAAGAAAGCCGGCGACTTCAAGGACGAGGTGATCCTGGAGGCCTACCAGGCGCTGATGCGGCACTACTTCCTGCGCGACCGCGCGGTGCTCGGCGTCTTCCGTACCGAGATGCGCTACGCCGGGCCGCGCGAGGCGGTCTTCCACGCGATCGTCCGCAAGAACTTCGGGTGCACGCACTTCATCGTCGGCCGCGACCACGCCGGTGTCGGAGGGTTCTACGGCCCCTACGACGCGCACGCGATCTTCGAGGAGTTCCCCGACCTCGGCATTGTTCCGCTGTTCTTCACCGCGTTTTTCTACTGCACCCGGTGTGGGAGCGTGGAGAACGAGAAGACCTGCCCGCACGACGCGGCGGACCGCATCGACTTCAGCGGCACGCGGCTGCGCCAGGCGCTGGAGGGGGCCGACCCGATCTCGGCGCGCCTGGTGCGGCCCGAGGTCGCCGAGGCGATCGCCCGCTTCCCCGACCCGCTGGTGGCCGCGGGCGCGCCCGGCGCGCGCTAGGGCTCCGTGGCCGGCCGTCGCCTCCTCGTCGTGGGGCTCGACTGCGCCGCCCCGCAGCTGGTCTTCGAGGCGTTCCGCGACGAGTTGCCCCACCTGCGCGCGCTCGCATCCGGCGGCCTCTGGGGCGTGCTCCACAGCTGCGAGCCGCCCATCACCATCCCGGCGTGGATGGTGATGATGACCGGCCGCACCCCGGGCGAACTCGGCCTCTACGGGTTCCGGCACCGGCGCGGACCGTCGTACACCGACGGCTGGATCGCGAGCTCGCAGACCGTCCGGTTGCCGACGTACGCCGACCGGCTCGGGGTCGCGGGCGGACGGGTGATCCTGGTCGGCGTGCCGCCGGCCTACCCGCCGCGCCCGGTGGCCGGCTGGGCCATCTCGTGCTTCCTCACGCCCGGGCCCGACAGCCCGAGCACCTATCCCGCGTCGCTCAAGGATGAGATCGCCCGCGTGGTGCCCGGCTACCGCTACGACGTGGAGTTCCGCACCGACGACCGCGACCGGCTACTCACCGAGCTCTATGACATGACCGACGGGCACTTTCGCACCGTCGAGCACCTGATGACCACCCGCCCGTGGGACCTGCTGCAGTGCGTGGAGATTGGAGTGGATCGCCTCCACCACGCCTTCTGGAAGTTCTGGGACCTCGCGCACCCGGCGCACGAGCCCGGGAGCCGGTACGCGCACGCGATGCGCGACTACTACCGGTTCGTGGACGGGTGGATCGGCCGGCTGCTCGAGCGCCTGCCCGAACGCACCGACGTGCTCGTGGTCTCCGACCACGGCGCCAAGGCGATGCGCGGGGCGTTCTGCGTCAACCAGTGGCTCGCGGCCGAAGGCGACCTGGTCCTGGCCCGCTCGCCCGAGGCCGTGGTGCCGATCGAGCAGGCCAACGTGGACTGGGCGCGCACCCGGGCGTGGGGCTGGGGCGGCTACTACGCCCGCATCTTCCTCAATGTCCGCGGCCGCGAGCCGCAGGGCCTGATCGCCCCGGCTGACTACCCGCGAGTTCGCGCGGAGCTCGCCGACCGGCTCCGCGCGGTGCGCGACCCCCAGGGCCGACCGATGGCGACCCGTGTCTTCACGCCGGAGGAGCTTTACCCCGCCTGCGAGGGCGACCCGCCCGACCTGATGGTTTACTTCGACGACCTCCGCTGGCGGTCAGCGGGCACGATCGGACACCCGTCGCTCTACCTGGCGGAGAACGACACCGGGCCTGACGACGCGGTCCATGCGCACGAGGGGCTCTACATCTGGCACCGGAGCGGGCGCGCCATCGGCCGGCGCGCGGACGCCTCGATCTATGACGTGGCGCCGTCCGTGCTCCGCCACTTCGGTCTCGACGCCGCAGACCTGCCGGGCCGCGGACTGGAGCTGGACTGATGGACCGGGGCTGCGTCATCTGGCTCACCGGGCTGCCCGGCGCGGGCAAGACCACCATCGCCCGGGCGCTGGAGGCCGGACTACGCGGTGAGGGGCTGCGGGTCGAGGTCCTCGACGGCGACGAGATCCGGCAGACTCTCAGCCCGGACCTGGGGTTCAGTC
>JAVHMA010000021.1 GCA_031081715.1 Armatimonadota bacterium
TTCCGCCGATGGCGCCGGCGCCGACGATGGTCAGATCCATGCGAGGAGGCCTTCCCTTCCGAGGGGAGCGGGTTCGGCGCCCCGGCGGGCGGCTCCTCGTGACGGCTTCGGGAATCTCTTCGTGGGCCTGTCCATCCTGCTGGCGGGCTGGGCGGTCACCGCGGGCGGCGGCGGCCTGAGCCCCGCGCTCGGCTGGTACGGAGTCGTCGCGGGCGTGGTGGCCCGCGCCGGAGCACACGGGGAGAGGCCTGGGCAACCGGGCCTCCTCCGGCTTCACGAACTCTCCACAGAGCCTTGCACCGCCCTTCACCCGGTCTTGATGCACCATGCACAGCATGGAAGCCGTGCGGGGCCGGCGTGCCCCGCAGCCGTCCCCGCGGCGGCGCTGCACAATCGAGTCGTGTACGCGTAGAGCATGGATGCAGGAACCGACCCGATCCACGAGCGGCGCCTCTCTTCGCCAGAGGGCTCGACCTACGCGCGGCGTCGCATCGGCCGCCAGAAGCGCATCGCCCTCGTCGCCCACGACAACAAGAAGCGCGACTTGCTCGAGTGGGTGGCGTTCAACCGCGGTACGCTGAGCCAGCACCAGCTCTACGCCACCGGCACCACGGGGGAGATCCTCCAACGGACGCTCGGGCTGCCGATCGTCCGGCTGCAGAGCGGACCGCTTGGCGGCGACCAGCAGATCGGGGCGAAGATCGCCGACGGCGAGATCGACTTCCTCATCTTCTTCTGGGACCCGCTCGAGCCGGTGCCACACGATCCCGACGTGAAGGCGCTGCTGCGGATCGCAGTCGTGTGGAACATCCCCATCGCGTGCAACCGGGCCTCGGCGGACTTCATGATCTCCTCGGCGCTCATGCGGGAGGAATACGAGCGCCTGCTGCCCGACTACGACCACTACCGCACGCGCACCCGCGGGGAGCAGCTTGGCTAGGGTTCGCAGAGCCGGAAGAACGCCAGGAGCACCAGCGTCAGGAACAGCGCGCTCGTGACCTTGTCCGCAAGCGCAATCCGGGGCTCGGGCGAGGCGGGGTGACGCCGGCGCACGAGCCAGACGAGCACCTCCTCGATCGGGCCCACGATCGCCACGGCCCAGGCGATGAGCAGCACCGCGAAGCGGTCCGGCGAGGCCGGACACCCGAAGAAGCCCTTCCAGAGCACCGCGGCCGCCAGCGCCAGGTTCAGGTAGTGCAGTCCCGTGAGGATCGTGGCCATGCGCCCCCCAGGCGCCGCGCTCAGAGCCGCTCCGTGGGCCCGCGCCGTACCCACCGGCCGCGGCCGCGCGCGGCGGTCACTGCGCCGCCCTCCATCACGACCTGGCCCCGGCTAATCGTCACGACCGGCCGGCCCTGGACCTCCCAGCCCTCGTACACCGAATACCCGGCGCGAGAGTGCATACTCGCACCGCGCACGGTCCACCGCGCCTGCGGGTCCCACACCACCAGGTCGGCGTCGCTGCCCACCGCGATGGTACCCTTCGTCGGGTAGAGGCCGAAGAGCCGCGCGACGTTTGTGGTGGTGAGCTCGACGAACCGGGCGAGCGAGATGCGGCCTCGCACCACGCCTTCCGAGAAAAGCATGGGCATCAGCGTCTCGAGATCGGCGACGCCCTGGCGGGTGGTGGTCGCGGTCAAGGCGGGGTCGAGCTTCTGCGCCAGCGTCCATGGCGCGTGATCGCTGCACACGCTCTGGACCTCGCCGGCGCGCAGGCCGTGCCAGATCGCCTGCACGTCCGTGTGCTCGCGCAGCGGCGGGGCACCGGTGTACTTGGCCCCGTCCGGCTCGTCGAAGCGCTCACGCGTCAGGTACAGGTAGAGCGGCCGGGTCTCGACGTAGACGGCGCGGCCGGCGGCCCGCGCGCGCCGGCACCGCTCGAGCGCCTCGGCCGACGAGAGGTGCACCACGTAGATCGGTGCGCCGGTGGCCTCGCCAAAGGCGATGGCGCGCTCGACCGCCACGGCCTCGGAAACGACCGGCCGCGTCTCCGGGTACCAGCGGGTCGCGGTGCGGGCCTGCGCCAGCAGCTCGCGGCAGGCGCAGCGGACGACCGCGCCGTCCTCGCAGTGGACGAGCGTGAGCATCCCCGCGCGGCCGGCGGCCCGCATGGCGTCGAGATAGGCGTCCACCTGTCCGTCGAAACCGTCGAGCACCATGAAGATCTTGAGGCTGGTGTGCCCCTCCGCGGCGAGCGCGGGAATCTCGGCGAGCGCGGCGTCGGTCGGGTGCATGAGCACCGGGTGGAGGATGTAGTCGGCGACCGCGTCTCGCCGCGCGGCGGCCAGGTCGCGCTCCAGGGCCCCGCGCAGCGTCTCGCCCTCGCGCTGGAACGTCATGTTGCCGACCGTGGTCACCCCGCCGGCAAGGGCCGCCAGTGTGCCGCTGTAGAAGTCGTCGCACCAGACCTCGACGCCGGGCTTCGGCTCGACGGGCGGGGACAGGTGGACGTGCACGTCCACCCCGCCGGGCAGCACGTACCGGCCGCGCGCGTCGATCTCGCGCCAGCCGC
This sequence comes from Armatimonadota bacterium, assembly GCA_031081715.1. Taxonomy (GTDB): domain Bacteria; phylum Sysuimicrobiota; class Sysuimicrobiia; order Sysuimicrobiales; family Humicultoraceae; genus Fervidifonticultor_A; species Fervidifonticultor_A tertius. The sequence goes on from JAVHMA010000021.1 coordinate 2,513, forward strand.
GCAAGTCGCGCCCGAGCACGACGACGGTCTCGCCGGCGACGCCGACGTCGCAGTCGGCCTGTGTGCCGGCGGTCACCACGGTCCCGCCCTTGACGACGAGGTCCAGCGTCACGGCCTCACCTCGCTGATCAGACGCCAGGCGCGCAGCACCTCGGCCACGCTCCAGGCCTGCGCGATGCACCCGCGGGGTGCATGCGGCGCGTCGCCGTCCATGATCTCGGAGATCGTGCCCAGGCCCGCGTCGGTCAGGTGGTCAGCGAACGGCTCGAGCACGGCGCGCGCCGCGTCAGGGTCGCCGGTGACGCGGTAGCGCGCCTCGGCGAACGGCCCGGCCAGCCAGGCCCAGACGGTACCCTGGTGGTAGGCTTCGTCGCGCCGGGCCGGCGGGCCCTCGTAGCGGCCAACATAGGCCGGGGTCGCGGGGTCGAGCGTGCGCAGGCCGCAGGTCACCAGCAGCCGGCGGCCCACGACCTCGAGCAGCGCGGCGGCGTGCTCGCGGTCGAGCAAGGGATAGGGCAACGAGACCGCGAGCACCTGATTGGGCCGCAGGGTCATGTCGTCGCCGTCGGGCCCGTCCACCACGTCGGCGAGGTACGGCAGCCCGGGCCGCGCGAAGCGCGCGCGGAACGCAGCGTGGGCCCGGGCCGCCGCGCCCGCGTAGCGCGAGGCGGCTCCCGGCTCGGCCTCGGCGGTCAACTCGACCATCGCACGCAGGGCGTTGTACCACAACGCATTCAGCTCCACGGGTTTCCCGATGCGCGGGGTGATCACACGACCGCCCACCCGCGCGTCCATCCACGTGACCGCGACCCCGGGCTCGCCGGCCCGCAGCAGGCCGTCCGCGGGATCCGCGCCGATGCCGAATCGCGTCCCCAGCTCATAGTGGGCCATGATGCCGTGCAGCACCGGGAGCAGGTCGCGCAACAAGCCGCCCTCGCCGTTGGCCTCGCGGTAGGCGCGCACCGCGAGCACGTACCACAGCGCCGCGTCGGCGGTCTCGTAGCCAGACGCCCCGTTTCCACACTGGGAGAACCGGTTCGGCAGCAACCCGCCCTGCACGTGCGCGGCGAAAGCGCGCAACACCTCGGCCGCGTCCTCCGGCCGCCGGGTCGCGAGCGCGAGGCCCGGCAGCGCGAGCATGGTGTCACGGCCCCAGACGCCGAACCAGTGGTACCCCGCGATCACGCCGCGCTCTGCCCCGCCGGCAGGGGTGCACCGCACCAGGAACTGGTCGGCGGCCAGGGCGAGCTGGCGGGTCAGCGCGTCCGGCGACTCGGCGCGCGCGACAATGCGCTCCTGGCGGGCGCGCGCCCTGTCCAGCGCCGAGGGGCCGTCGGCGTAGGTCAGGCTCTCCGTGGTGCAGATGAGCGTGAGGGCCTCCCCGGGGGCCAGACGGGCGGTGAAGGCACCAGGGGTGAACAGGTCGCTCTGGTCGTCGAGGCCGCGCGCGGCCTCCTCGCGGTGCCAAAAGCGCCAGTACCAGTCGGGCCGCGCGGTGAACTGACCCGACGACGCGACCAGGCGCACCCATGGCGCCTCCTGGTGCATGCGCACGTCCACGGCGCGCAAACCCGGCGCGATCGCCGGGCGCCCTCCCGCGCGGGCAAGCGTGTGCGCGTCGCGGCAGGTCACCAGCGGCACGAGCTCGAGGTCCACCGGCCGCGTCGCGCGCACCACGTGGTAGCGGATATACGTGGTGTTGGCGCCGTCCTCCATCCACACGCGGCGCTCCAGACGGGCGTCGGCCAGCGCGAAGGTCCAGACCGGCAGCATGCCGTCGAGCGCGAACGCTTCCAGGTGGCGGTAGCCGTCGGGATGGATCGTGCCGTCGGCGAACTCGTGCGCCGACAGCGGGTAGCGCCCCGCGTCGTAGGTGACCCACTCCACGAGCCCGGTCACCGTCACCGTCCGGCCCGCGGGCAGGGCCGCGACGAGCAGACCGTGATAGCGCCGCGTGTTCGGACCGGCGAGGGTGCCGGACGCGTAGCCGCCCAGTCCGTTGGTCACTAGCCACTCGCGCCGCAGCCCGGCGGCCAGGTCGCCACAGACCGCCCGCCCGAAGCGGATACGGACCCCGGGCATCTATCGGCCGCCGCTCTGCTCGAGCAGCTTGGCGACCAGCGCGGTCCACCCGGTCTGGTGGCTCGCGCCCAAGCCGGCGCCGGTCTCGCCGTGGAAGTACTCGTAAAAAAGGATGTGGTCGCGCCACAGCGGGTCGGTCTGGAGCAGCGTGTTGGCCCCGAACACCGGCCGCCGGCCGTCCGGCCCGCGCAGGAAGAGGCGTACCAGCCGGCGCTCCAGGTCCATCGCGATCTGCCACAGCGTCCGCTTCTGACCCGAGCCGGTCGGGTGCTCGACGAGGAAGTCGTCGCCGTAGTAGTGGTGGAACTTCTGCAGCGCCTCGATGAGCAGGAAGTTGATCGGGAACCAGACTGGCCCGCGCCAGTTGGAGTTGCCGCCGAACAGCGCGGTGGCGGTTTCCGCAGGCTCGTAGGCGACGGCGTGCTCGGTGGCGTCCACCGCCAGCACGAACGGGTGGTCACGGTGGTAGCGGCTGAGCGACCGGACGCCGAAGTCGCTCAGCAACTCCTCGGGGTCGAGCATGCACCGCAGGACCCGCTTCATGCGATGCCCGCGCACGAGCGCGAGCAGCCGGCGCTCGCCCTCGCCGGGCTCGTTCCAGCGCGACACCAGCGCGGCCAGGTCGGGCCGGTTCGCCAAGAACCAGTCCATGCGCTCGCGGAACCCGGGGAGGCGATCGAGCAGCGCCGGCTCGATGGTCTCGACCGCGAGCAGCGGGATCAGGCCCACCAGCGACCGGACGCGCAGGCGGACGCGCTGGCCGTCGGGGAGCCGCAGGACGTCGTAGAAGAACTCCTCCTCGTCATCCCATAGCCCCATGCCGCCGCCCATATCGTTGAGCGCGCCCGCGATGTACATGAAGTGCTCGAAGAACTTCGTGGCCACGTCCTCGTAGACCGAGTTCGCGCCCGCGAGCTCCAGCGCGATCGCCAGCATGTTCAGGCAGTACATGCCCATCCACGCTGTGCCGTCGGCCTGCTCGAGGTAGCCGCCCGTGGGCAGCGGCTTGCTGCGGTCGAAGACCCCGATGTTGTCCAGCCCGAGGAAGCCGCCCTGGAACACGTTGCGCCCCTCCACGTCCTCCCGGTTCACCCACCAGGTGAAGTTGATGAGCAGCTTCTGGAACACGCGCTCGAGGAAGGGAAGGTCGGCGCGCCCGGTCACGCGCCGCTCGATCTTGTAGACGCGCCACGCGGCCCAGGCGTGCACCGGGGGGTTCACGTCGTCGAACGCCCACTCGTAGGCCGGGAGCTGTCCGTTGGGGTGCATGTACCACTCGCGGAGCAGCAGCAGGAGCTGCCGCTTGGCGAACTCGGGGTCTACGAGAGCGAGCGGGATGCAGTGGAAGGCCAGGTCCCACGCCGCGTACCAGGGGTACTCCCACGTGTCCGGCACCGAGAGCACGTCCCCGTTGTTCACGTGGCGCCACGCGGCGTTGCGACCCCGAAGTCGCTCCGTCGGGGGGGACGGCCCGGCCGGGTCACCCTGGAGCCACTGCTCGACGTCGTAATGGTAGGTCTGCTTGCTCCACAGCAGGCCCGCGAACGCCTGGCGCATCACCAGGCGCGCGTCGTCCGAGGCGAGCGGGTCCTCGAAGCGCCGGTAGAAGGCGTCGGCCTCGGCGCGGCGGCGGGCCAGCAGTTCGCCGGCACCCGCGAACGGCGCGGCGTGGCGCGCGGCGGACAGCCGGAGCAGCACGGCGTGCGACGCACCGGCCGGTACGCGCAGCCCATAGTGCGCCGCTACCTTGGTGCCGGACGCGTCGGGGTTGACCGTCTCGCGCCGGCCCGAGACCACGGCCTCGTGGAAGGCGTCCTTCACGTACCGGGTACGGTTCGGCACGCCCCACAGGCGCCGCGCGTTGGTCTCGTTGTCCGTGAACAGCAGCTCGGGGGCCCCCTGGCAGGCGAGCCAGTACTCGCCGAGGGCGAAGTGCAGAGCGCGCACCAGACGGAAGGGCTCTCCGCCCCTCCCGCCCGGTCCCGGCGCCACCGCGCGCAGATGCGGCCGGCGGTCGTCGCGACCCCAGGCCCAGGTGTTTCGGAACCATAGCGTCGGCAGCAGCCTCAGCGGCGCCTCCTGCGGGCCGTGATTGGTCACGGTGATGCGGATCACCAGGTCGTGCGGGTCAGCCTTGGCGTACTCGACCCCTATGTCGAAGAAGCGGTTCTCCGCGAACACGCCGGTGTCCACGAGCTCGAACTCCGGGTCGCCCCGGCCGCGGCGCCGGTTCTCCTCGACGAGCGCGGCGTACGGGTAGACACGCTGCGGATACCGGTACAGCGCCTTCATGTAGGCGTGCGACGGCACGTTGTCGAGAAAGACGTAGTACTCCTTCACGTCCTCGCCGTGGTTGCCCTCGGGCCCGGCCAGGCCGAACAGCCGCTCCTTGAGAATGGGGTCGGCCTCGTTCCACAGCGCGACGGCGAAGCAGAGCCACCCGTGGTCGTCACTGATCCCGAGCAGCCCGTCCTCGCCCCAGCGGTAGGCGCGCGAACGCGCGTGGTCGTGCGGGAAGTGGTCCCAGGCGGTGCCGTGCGCGGAGTAGTCTTCCCGCACGGTCCCCCACTGCCGCTCGGAGAGGTAGGGCCCCCAGCGATGCCAGGGAACATGGGCGACGCGCAGCTCATCGAGGCGCCGCCGCTCGGCCTCGGGGTCGAGACGCTCCGAGCCGTCCATCACCTACGACTCTACGTCTCGTGGCGAGCCGTGGCCACTACCAGCCCGATGCCGGCCGCGGGCGCGAGCCCCGCCAGGACGAACATCGGCCCGAGGCCCACCGCGCGGGCCACGAGCCCGCCGCCGATCGCGCCGAGCGCGATGCCGACCTCGAGGAGCACACCGACCGTGGCCATCGCGCTGCCACGCTCGTCGGCCGGGACGCGGTTCGCGACGAGCGCGTAGACCATCGGTTGTGCGACGCCGAATCCCAGCCCCGAGGCCAGGCCGGCCAGCACCAGCCACCACCCGCCGAGCGCGGCGGCCGCCCACATTCCCCCGGCCGTGGCGCCGAGGCCCCAGGCGACGAGCGCGCGCAGGTTGCGTCCGGCCGAGAGCCGGCTGGCCGCGAGCAGACCCAGCAGCAGACCGACCGCCATCGCCGTGAACACCACGCCGGGATTGTCGAGCCCGCGGCGGCTGGCATGCACGGCCAGGAGCGCCTGGTTCGTGCCGAACGGCAGCATGAGCAGCAGCATCCACACCCCGAACCGCAGCACCGCGCGGTGGAGCAGACGACGCGCGCGCGGTCGCGCGACTGGCGCGCGCGTGCGGAGCGGCCAGGCGAGCGCGAACCCGGCGACGCTGACCGCGCTCACCGCCAGGAACAGCCCTGGATCGCCGAGCCAGCGGGCCACGGCCACGCCCACGGGCGGGCCGGCGAGCTGCACGACCGGCAGCGTGAGGCTGTAGAGGCTCAGTGCCTGGCTCAGCCGCTCGGGCGGGGCAAGGCCGACCGTCAGGGTCTGGCCCGCCGTGTGGAACAGGGCCACGGCCAGGCCCGTGACGGCGCGGAAGACGAGCAGGCCGCTGACCGCGGCCCAGGCCCAGTAGCCCAGCGCCGCCACCACGTAGAGCGCGATGCCCGCGAGCAGCGCGGCCGGCGCGCCTCCCGCGTCGAGCCACGCGCCGACCCACGGCCGGCTCGCGAGCGAGACCAGCGCCACCGCGCCGGCCATCATCCCGAGCACCGCGTCGCTCGCGCCCAGCCGCGCGGCGTAGAGCGGCAGGCTCGCGGTGAGCATCTGGACCCCGAACATCACCGCGGCCGTCGCGGCGCATAGTAGCCAGAACGCGCGCGAAAATGCGCCCGGGGGACGCGGCAGCGGTCCCCCGGGCGGCAGGGCAGGCATCGCGGCCGGGCTAGTCCTTGTCTTCGGGGTGTCCCTCGCGTGCGAGGTAGTCCTCGACGAGCAGCAGCCCGCCCTCGCCCGCGCGGCGGACGACGGTCAGCAGCTTCTCCATGCTGGAGACCTCCTCGAGCTGCTCGCTGATGAACCACTGCAGGAACTGCTGGGTCGTATAGTCGCTCTCCTTGATCGCGAGCTCCATGAGCCCGTAGATCTGCTTGGTAACCTCCTGCTCCCACCGCAGCGACAGCTTGACGCACTCTTCGGCGGAGCCGAACTCGGCCTTCGGGCCCGAGACCGCGGGGATGTTCACCCCGGCGCCGGCGTCCAGCAGGTACCGAATGAAGCGCATCGCGTGGCCGCGCTCCTCGTCGGCCTGCTTGTAGAAGTACCGCGCGAGCTGCGGCAGGCTTTGCCCGTCGAAGTACGCGGCAATGGCGACGTACTGCAGTGACGCGCCGAACTCCCGACCGATCTGCTCGTTGATGGCCTTGTTCATCTTCTGGCTGATCTGCATGGTCCTCCCTCACGCCCAGTCCCGCATCCGCGGGCGGCCTCCCCATTATAGGGCTGCGCGGGTCAGACCCTCCACCCCTGGAGGACGCGGATGTAGTTCGCGCGCTCGAACGCGCCGGGGTCGGGCGAGCGCGACAGGCTGAGGCAGCCGCGCATCTCGTCCAGCGACGCGTAGCCGTGGTCGGCCATCCAGGCCTCCATCTCGCGGCGGACCCTCACCAGGTGCTCGGGACCGTGGCGCAGCAGCGCCGAGACGAGCTGGACGACGTCGGCGCCCGCCATGATGGCCTTGATGGCGTCCAGCGCCCCCTGGACGCCGCCGCTGGCCGCCAGCGAGCCGCCCGTCCGGTCGCGCAGGATGGCCAGCCAGCGCAGGCGCAACAGCAGCTCGGCGCCCGTGGAGAGCTCCAGGCGCGGAATCACCTCGAGCGCCTCGACGTCGAGCTCGGGCTGATAGAACCGGTTGAACAGGATCAGGCCGTCGGCGCCCGCCGCCCGCAGCGCCGCCGCGAAGTGGGCGAGCGACGAGTGGAACGGCGAGAGTTTCACCGCCACCGGGATCGCCACCTCGGCCCGCACCGCCGCCAGGATGTCGAGGGTGCGGCGTTCGACGTCGCCGGGCGACTCCGCCGGGTCGGTCGCCACGTAGTAGGTGTTGAGCTCGAGCGCGTCGGCGCCCGCCTCCTCCATGCGCCGCGCGTAGTCCACCCACCCGCCGGGCGTCACGCCGTTGAGCGAGGCGATGACCGGCACCGCCACCGCGGCCTTGATGCGCGCGAGCTGACCGAGGTACTGCTCCGGCCCGAGCGCGAACTCGCTCGGCCGCGGGAAGTAGGAGACCGCCTCGGCGAACGACTCCGAGTGGACGTCCATGTAGTGCACCGTGGCGAGCTGCTCCTGGATGATCTGCTCCTCGAACAGCGAGTGCATCACGATCGCCGCGGCGCCGGCGTCCTCGAGGCGGCGCACCAGGTCGAGCCGATCCACCATGGGTGACGCGCCGGGCATCAGCGGGCTCGATAGCCGGAGCCCCAGGTAGGTCACGGACAGGTCCATGCGCGTCCCCCTACTCCCCGTCGCTCGCCGCCGCGGGCGCGGATGGCGCCGGTGGGGCCGGCGCCGGGCCGTTGGGCGGCGCCTGCGCCAGCATCTCGTAGGCCTTGTAGCGCCGACGCACGTCGGCGCGCGCCGCATCCAGCAGCTCCTGCGCCCGCTGGCGGTCGATGTGCTCCACCATGCGGAACCGCGTTTCGTTACGCGTGAAGGTCGCCAGGTCCGCCCGCGGCGGCGGGGAGTCGAGCTGGAGCGGGTTCTTCCCCTCGGCGGCGCGCCGGGGATCGTAGCGCAGCAGCGGCCAGTACCCGGACTCCACCGCGAGCTTCTGCTGCTCGGCGCCGAACGCCAGGTCGTAGCCGTGCATGATGCACGGGGCGTAGGCGAGGATGAGCGAGGGGCCGGGGTAGGCGTCGGCCTCCTCGAAGGCACGCAGCGTCTGCTCGTCCTTCGCGCCGAACGCGACCCGCGCCACGTAGACGTTCCCGTAGGTCATGGCCAGCATGGCCAGGTCCTTCTTGGCCGCGGCCTTCCCGGCCGAGGCGAACTTGGCGGCCGCCCCCCGAGGGGTGGCCTTCGACTGCTGCCCGCCGGTGTTCGAGTAGACCTCGGTGTCCAGCACCAGGATGTTCACGTTCCGACCCGACGCCAGCACGTGGTCGAGCCCGCCGTAGCCGATGTCGTACGCCCAGCCGTCCCCGCCCACGATCCACACGCTCTTGCGCACCAGCGCGTCAGCGAGCCCGAGCAGGCGCCGTGCCTCGGGCGAGGTGACCCCCTCGAGCCGTTCGCGCAGAGCCGCCACGCGCGCCCGCTGCGCCGCGATGCCCGCCTCGTCGCGCTGGTCGGCGGCCAGCAGGGCGTCGGCCAGCGCCGCGCCGATGGGCTCGCGCAGGCGCGCCACCAGGTCGCGCGCCTGGGCCGCCTGCGCGTCCAGGGCGAGCCGCATCCCCAGCCCGAACTCGGCGTTGTCCTCGAAGAGCGAGTTGGACCACGCGGGCCCACGGCCCTCGGCGTTGGTGGTGTACGGCGTCGTCGGCAGGTTGCCGCCGTAGATGGAGGAGCACCCGGTGGCGTTTGCGATAAGCAGCCGGTCGCCATAGAGCTGGGTCAGAAGCTTGATGTACGGGGTCTCCCCGCACCCCGCGCACGCGCCGGAGAACTCGAACAGCGGCTGGAGGAACTGCGACTCCTTGACGTTGTGCCGCAACTTTGCGCGGTCCACCTCGGGCAGCGACAGGAAGAACGCCCAGTTGTCGCGCTCCGGGGCGCGCAGCGGCGCCTGGGGCGCCATGTTGATGGCCTTGTGCCTGGGGTTCGACCGGTCCTTGGCCGGGCAGACCATTACGCAGAGGCTGCAACCGGTGCAGTCCTCGGGCGCGACCTGGAGCAGGTACTGGTAGCCCTTGAACTCCTGGCTGCGGAAGGGCGTCGCCTTCAGCGTGGACGGCGCGCCGGCCAGCGCCTCGGGCGCCACGACCTTCGCACGGATGACCGCGTGGGGGCACACGAAGACGCACTTGTTGCACTGGATGCAGATCGCGGGGTCCCAAACCGGGATCTCGCTCGCGATATTGCGCTTCTCCCACCGCGCCGTCCCGACCGGCCACGTCCCGTCCGGGGGGAACGCCGAGACCGGCAACGCGTCGCCCCGCTGGGCGAGCATCGCCGCTGTCACCGTGCGGACGAATTCGGGTGCCTCGGCCGGCACGGTCGGCGGCAGGCGGCGCGCGGCGGTCGGCGAGGCGGGCACCGCCACCTCGAACAGGTTGGCGAGCGTCTGGTCCACCGCCTCCCAGTTGCGCCGCACGACCTCGTCGCCTTTGCGGCCGTAGGTCTTCCTGATCGCCTCCTTGATCTTCGCGATCGCCTCGTCAGGCGGCAGCAGGCCGGCCAGCGCGAAGAAGCAGGTCTGCATGACCGCGTTGATACGGCCCCCCATGCCGGTGCGGCGCGCCACCTCCAGCGCGTTGATGACGAAGACCCGCAGGCGCTTGGCGATGATCTGCTCCTGCACCTCGATCGGCAGCCGGTCCCAGACCTCGTCGGGGCTGTAGGGCGCGTTGAGCAGGAACGTCGCGCCGGGTTGCGCGTAGGCGAGCACGTCGTAGCGCTCCAGAAACGGCCACTGGTGGCAGGCGACGAAGCCCGCCCGCTTGATCAGGTAGGCCGACCGAATCGGCCGCGGGCCGAACCGTAGGTGCGAGATGGTGATGGCGCCCGACTTCTTGGAGTCGTAGACGAAGTAGCCCTGCGCGTAGTTCGGGGTCTCCTCGCCGATGATCTTGATCGAGTTCTTGTTGGCGCCCACCGTGCCGTCGGCGCCGAGGCCGAAGAAGACCGCGCGCGTCACGTCGTCGGGTTCGATGTCCAGCTCGGGATCGAACGGCAGCGACAGGCCGGTGACGTCGTCGGTGATGCCGACGGTGAAGTGGCGGCGTGGCCGCTCGCGGGCCAGCTCGGCGAAGACCGCGCAGACCATCGCGGGCGTAAACTCCTTCGACGACAGACCGTAGCGACCGCCGATGACGCGCGGCTCGCGCGCGAAGCGCTCCTCACCCGCCTCGCGCAGGGCGGCGACGACATCCAGGTAGAGCGGCTCGCCGAGCGCGCCGGGCTCCTTCGTGCGATCGAGCACGGCGATCGCCCGTGTCGTCGCCGGCAGCGCCGCGACGAACGCGGCCGCGTCGAACGGCCGGTACAGGCGGACCTTGACCACCCCGACCTTCTCGCCCGAGGCCAGCATCCACTCGACCGTCTCGTGCGCGGTCTCCGCGCCCGAACCCATGAGCACGACCACGCGCTCGGCCTCGGGGTGCCCGACGTAGTCGAACAGCCGGTAGCGACGCCCGGTAAGCGCCCCCAACCGGTCCATCGCCTCGACCACCGCCTCGGGACAGGCCAGGTAGAATGGGTTGCACGCCTCGCGCGCCTGGAAGAAGGTGTCGGGGTTCTGCGCCGTGCCGCGCAGCACCGGCCGGTCGGGCGTGAGCGCGCGCGCCCGGTGCGCCGCGACCAGCTCGTCGGGAAGCATGGCTCGCAGCGTGTCGTCGTCCAGCCGCTCGATCTTGGCGATCTCGTGCGAGGTCCGGAACCCGTCGAAGAAGTGCAAGAACGGGACTCGGGTACGCAGCGCCGCCGCGTGCGCGACCGCCGCCAGGTCCTGGGCCTCCTGCACCGACCCCGACGCCAGCAGCGCGAAGCCGGTCTGCCGGCACGCCATGACGTCTGAGTGGTCGCCGAAGATGGAGAGCGCGTGCGTGGCCACGGTGCGGGCGGAGACGTGCATGGCGTACGCCGTCAGCTCGCCCGCAATCTTGTAGAGGTTGGGCAGCATCAGGAGCAGCCCCTGGGAGGCCGTGAACGTCGTGGTCAGCGCGCCGGCCTGCAGCGCCCCGTGGACCGCGCCGGCCGCGCCGCCCTCGGACTGCATCTCCACCACCTGCGGGACGCCGCCCCACAGGTTCGGCCGGCCCTCCGCCGCCCATTCGTCCGAGAACTCACCCATGGGCGACGACGGCGTGATCGGATAGATGGCGATGACCTCGCTCACGCGATAGGCCACCGACGCGACCGCCTCGTTGGCGTCGATGGTGACCATCTGCGGCCTGACGGACCGGCTCATGCGCGACCTCCCCGTGCGGGCTCCTGGTACGAAGGTAGGGCGGTGGGAGCCGGGGAGGTATCAGTCCTCCGCCCGATGCGGCCTCGGGTGACGACCCGTGAGGAGGACGGCCTCTAGACTCTGGGGCCGGCGAGCGTGGCGTCGCGCGCAGGCACCGGGGCCGGCGGCACGGCCGCGCCGTAGCGGAGCTCAAGGCGGTGGAGGCCGAACGGCGGCTCGGTGAGCTCCTCGACCCGCACCACGGTCGCGGTGCGCGCCGGATCGCGCCCCCACAACGCCATCGTCACGGCGGTGCCTTCCGGGAAGCCCTGGGGCAGCAGCAGCGTGGCACCGTCGTCGCCGACGTCCTCGGTGATCGCCCAGGCCCCAACCCCCGCGGCCTCGACGCGGGCGGGCAGATGCACCGCCCGGCGGCCGCCACTGTCGCGTTGCCAGACGCGGGACGCGCTGAACGGCAGGACGTAGTGGGCCATCACCTCGGCGCTCTGCGCGGGCAACTGATCGAGCTCCAGGCCGAGGCGCAGGCCATCGGGTGTCTCCCGCATGTGCGCGACGCGGCCCTGCATGCCGACGCGGTCGTCGAACCACAGGAACTGCATCCAGACACGGGGCGCATCGAAGCGGCCGAGCGGGATGAGCAGCCCGGCGCCGCGGCCAGAGATGTCCACGAGCGCCCCCACGCCGACGTCACCGTCCTCGGTGGCCCAACGAATCGGGATCGGCGCGGCGACGCGGGGCACCTGCCGGCGTTCGGCGCCGCGCCGGCCCGCGGGCCGCCAGACCAGCGCGACGTAGGCGATCCCGAGCACCAGGTAGGTCTCGACCACGAGCGCAGCCGCGACCCAGAGGGGCTCAACCCCGACGCTGGAGAGCACGCGCCAGGTCAGGACGTAGAGCGCGGCGACGGCCGTCGCGCCCAGCAGCGCGCGGGCCACCCGCGCGGGTCCGCGGTCCGGCAGCCGTTCCGGCATGATGACCTCCCCACAACCCCCGCGGCGCCCGCGAGGGCGCACCGACGTTATGCCCCCACGGACGGCGCGGCAGTCCACGGCAGGTCCGCGGCCGCGAGCCCTCGTATGCAAGGGACCGGGCCTCCACACACCAGCCCGCCGGGAGCGTGCCGTGACCGACACCCTGACCTTCGGCATCCTGACGATGCCGAGCCTCCCCTACCCCAGGCTCGTCGAGCGCTGGCGGCTGATCGAGGACCTGGGGTTCGACAGCATCTGGCTACCCGACCACTTCGTCAACCCGCGCGGGCCGAAGGACATCTGGTACGAGACCTGGACGCTGCTGGCCGCGATGGCGGGCCTCACGCGGCGCGTGCGCGTCGGGACGCTGGTCACCACCATGACCCTACGCAACCCGGCGCTGCTGGCGAAGCAGGCGATGACGGTGGACCACATCTCCGACGGGCGGCTCGTGCTCGGCATCGGCGCGGGCGGCACGCCGCTCGACTACTCGATGACCGGCCTGGAGCGCTGGGGCGACGCCGAGCGGTTCGGCCGCTTCCGCGAGTTCGCGGTGCTGCTGGACCGCATGCTCCGTCAGGAGCGAACGACCTACGAGGGGCGCTACCACCGCATCGTGGACGCCATGATCAGCCCGCCGCCGATCCAGCGGCCGCGCCCCCCGATCCTCATCGGCGGCAAGAGCCGGACCGCGCTGCGCCTGACCGCGCGGCTGGGCGACGTTTGGAACACCAACGGCGGCCGCGACCTGCCGCCCGACGAGGCCTTCGCCGTCACACGCGCGCGGGGGGCGATGCTGGACGAGTACTGCGCGGCGCGGGGCCGCGACCCCAGGACCGTTGTCCGGTCGTTCATGCTGGGCCAGACGCGCGAGGAGCCGCTGGCATCGCGCCAGGCGCTGGCCGACTTCGTCGGCCGCTACCGGGCGCTTGGCTTCACCGAGTTCATCCTGTTCTGGCTGCGCGACCCGGACCCCGACTACGCCCTCTACTCCTGGATCACCGACCGCCGGATGCTCGAGCAGGTCGCGACGGACTGGATCCCGGCGATCCGGCGCGCGGCCTAGCGGCGGTCGCCCCGCTCCGTTCGAGGTCTCCGACGCAGCGCCCCCGCCCGGTCGGCCTCTCCGAGCGCGCGGAAGACCTCGGCGCTCACGTGGATACCGTCGTAGAACCGTTCCAGGCTCAAATTCTCGTTGGGGCTGTGGTTGTTCTCGTCGGCGTTGGCGTAGGGCACCGAGATGTGATCGGCGCCCAGGATGCGGGGCCACACCGCGCTCGGCAGGCTGCCGCCGGCACAGAGATTCACGTACGGCTCCAGCCCGCGCACGGCCCGGACGGCCTGCGCGACGACCGCCACCGCCGGGTGGTCGGGCGGGGTCCGGCTGGGTTCCATCGCGCCGAAGCCGCGCGGCAGCACCTGCACCCGCGGGTCCACCCTCACCACGTGCGCGCGCACCTTCTCGAAGATCTCCTCGGTGGTCTGGTCCACGACGAGCCGGAAGTCCATCCGGCACTCGGCCTTCGAGGGAATGATTGTCTTCGAGCCCGGGCCGACGTAGCCGCTGATGAACCCGTTGATGTTGACGTAGGGCTCGAGCATGATCCGGCGCCAGTATGTGGGACCGTCCATGGGCACCTCGGGCAGGCCCATGGTCCGGCCGAACGCCACCGGGTCGAAGTCGAGCCTGCCGAGCAGCGCCTCCTCTACCGCGCCCACCGGCCGCACCCGGTCGTAGAAGCCGTCGATCAGCACCCGGCCGCTCGCGTCCACCATGGTGGCGAGCACGTGCACGAGCATCCAGACCGGGTTGGGTACCACGCCGCCCTTGTTCCCCGAGTGGTTGTCGCGGTCGGCGCCCTGCGCGACGAGGGTCACGCCGAGGATGCCGCGGTTGCCGAGCGTGATGACCGGCGCGCCGGAGGGGTGCAGACCGCCGTCGGAGATGTAGACCAGGTCGGCGGCCAGCCGCTCGCGGTGGGCGCGCACGAACGCCGCGAGCCCGGGTGAGCCCGACTCTTCCTCGCCCTCGAAGATGAACTTGAGGTTGACCGGTGGCCCGCCTCCGGCCTCAAGCCAGGCGCGGGCGGCCAGGACGTGCGCGATGAGCTGGCCCTTGTTGTCGCCGGTGCCGCGGCCGTAGAGCCGGCCGTCGCGGATCGTCGGCTCGAACGGCGGGCTCTCCCACAGCTCGAGCGGCTCCGGCGGCTGGACGTCGTAGTGGCCGTAGCACAGCAGCGTGTAGGCCGCCGGGTCCCGCCGCACCTCGCCGAGCACCACCGGCCGCGTGGCCGTGGGCACCACCTCGGCGGCGATGCCCGCGTCTCGCAGGAGACCGGCCAGCAGCGCGGCGCACGCCTCGATGCCCACGCCCTGCGCGGAGATGCTCGGCTGCCGCACGAGGGTCGCAAGCACGTCCAGTGCCTCGTCGCGGTGGTCGTCGATGTACCGGTGGACCCGCTCGCTTGACATGCGTCCCTCCTGGACCGGCCGGCCTGGGCCGGTGTGGTCGTCGGGGATGGATTCGGTAGCCCCGGTCAGAACACGATCGCCGCCGCGATCCCGACAATCAGGCCCAGCAGGATGACCCAGAGGTGGGCGGCGAGCGCTTCGAGCGCGGCCCTGGTCCGCGAGACCTGACGCGCGGCCGGCAGGAACGGTGACGGGACCGAGCGGGCGAAGTCCACGTGATAGTGGAAGGGCGGCGCCGGCGCGCGCGGAACGGCGGTCGGGGCGGATGGGACGGGGGCGGTAGGCGCCGCCGGAATGGAGGGGGCTTCGACGGCCTGGAACACCTCGGCGGCCTGGGACGCCTCGACGGCCGGGGGCACCTCGGAGCCCCTGGCGGTCTCTGCCACCTCCAGCGCCAGCGTTTCCTCCGCGGACCGCTCGAGGACGGCGCCGTTCCCGGACGGGACGGGTGCCGGGAGCGTCGGCCCCTTGAACGTTGAACCCTCCACCCGCGCGCG
Organism: Armatimonadota bacterium; assembly: GCA_031081715.1. Taxonomy (GTDB): domain Bacteria; phylum Sysuimicrobiota; class Sysuimicrobiia; order Sysuimicrobiales; family Humicultoraceae; genus Fervidifonticultor_A; species Fervidifonticultor_A tertius. The sequence goes on from JAVHMA010000021.1 coordinate 17,577, forward strand.
CTCCTCGACCTCGACACCCACTCCTTCCGCCTGGACGGCAGCGGCGGCTTCCTGCTCCCAGGCCGGCGCCGGGAGCGTTCGCTCGGCCGGCGGCGGCTCCACCACGGGTGCCGGTGGCGCCAGGCGCCGGGCCTCGCGAAACGCGCGCTCGACCAGGTTCACGCTGCGGATCTTCGCCCACAACAGCGAGGGAAACCGGTAGAAGGTCAGGCAGAGCGCCAGATCGGCCTCCAGGCTGCCAACGGCGCGCGCGGCGACCTGTCCCCAGCGCGCGCGCCAGTCGCGAAACCGGGCGACCGCCTCGTCCGGGTCGGCCGCCGAGAAGATCGTGCGCGCCTCGGCCATGCACGCGGCGCGGACGTCCGGGGGCACCTTGCGGGCGAGTGCCAGCAGCCGGTGCGGCACGCTGACCTGGACCGGCACATCGGGAAAGACCTCTGCGACCGCGCGCAGCAGCGCCGGATGCCCGTCGCACCCGACCAGGAGCAGCCGCGGCCCGAGCCCGGCCGCGGCCAACTCGCGCAGCAGGGCGCGCCACGCGGCCTCGTTCTCGCGCGCGGCGACCCGCATACCCAGCGGCTGGGCGCGGCCATCACCGGTGAGGCCGAGCGCGCACAGGGCGACATCTGGCGCGCGCGCCGGCCGGGGCCGGCGCAGACCGTCCAGCAGGAGAAACGCGATATCCCGGTGCGCGACTGGCCAGGGCTCGCCGTCGGGCGCGCCCGAGACGCTGACCGTCATCGACCCGTCCGGTGTCGCCACGCGCGGGCTACCGTGCGCGCAAACCGGCAGCCCGGCCGACCGATCGGGTCCCGAGGCTTTGCGTCCCCGGATTCCTCCGGGTTTGCCCTTGACGGTCGGGAGGGGCCGACCATGCCCGTCCCCGCCGAAGTACGCCCGCCGAGCGGGATGCGCCGTTCCGCACGGTAGTGTTGGCGATTCGCGCCAGGAACCCTTCGTCGCCGCCGGTCATCATCGCCCCGGTCTGGTGGGCGGCTAGCGGGCGCGTGCCGTCCGGTCGTAGAGCTTGCGGGCCGTACGCAGGTGCGTGATCGCCTGGGCGCGCCGACCCATCGCGTCGTAGAGGAGGCCCAGGTTGTAGTGGGCATCGGCGAACTCCGGGTCGCGCTCCAACGCGGTCCTGTACGCCTGGATCGCCTCGGCCCGCCGGCCGCGGTCCTCCAGCAGGACGCCCAGGTTGTAGTGCGGGACCGGGTCACGCGGCGCGTGGCGGGCCGCGGCGCGGTAGTGGGCCTCGGCCCGAGGGTAGTCACGCGCGTCGTGGTAGAGCCGTCCCAGGTTGACATGGGCCTCGACGTTGGCCGGTTCGAGCTCCAGGGCCTGGTGGTAGGCCTGCTGGGCCTCCTCGGGCGAGGCGGTCTCGAGCTCCGAGGCAATCTGCAGCCAGTGCGCGGCCGACAATGGGGCGCCGGCGCGCCGGCTGCCCGCGCGCGCCGCGGGCTTGGCGGCGGCCTTGCGGGCGACCGCATCGGCGTCGAAGTGCAGGAGGAACTGGCCGGAGTCCGGCTGCCAGCGCGCGGTGCCGTCCCAGGCGACCACGCGCCGGCCGTCGGCGTAGATGGTCACGCTCGCCAGGTTCTGGTCGGCCGGGAGCTGACGGCGCAGCGAGGTCAGCAGGCGGCGCAGCCGGCGCGGCGGCACGTCGGCGTCGAGCAGGTCCTTGGTCGTGCGGAGAACGAGCAGGTCCTGAAAGGAAAACGCGATGCGGCCGCTTGGGCCGCGCGAGGGCGCCACAAAGCCGGCGCGCACCCAGGATCGGATGCGCGCGGCCGGCAGCTCGAGGATTTTCGCCACCTCGGCGGTGGTGAACGCCGTCACTTCCTGGCGGCCTGCGCCTTCCGCTGCGGCCGTTCCGCCGGCTCCTCGGCGCGGCGGGCGCGCACGGCGGGTTTCTTCTCCCGCGGGACGCGCCGGGCCAAACTCTCCTTGAGCGCCTCCATCAGGTCGATCACCTGCGCGCGTTGGGCCTCGGGCGCGGGCGCGGTGATCTCCTTGCCTTCCACCTTCATGGTCACCAGGTCGAGCACGCGCAGGCGGTAGTCGTCCTTGTACTGCTCGGGCCGGAACTCCGCGGCCGAGAGCTCGTCGATGAGCCGCAGCGCCAGGTCGAGCTCCCCGGCCTTGATCTTCGCGTCCTGCCCCTTGTCCACCTCGCCGAAGTCGCGCACCTCGTCGGCGAAGTACATGGTGTGCAGCATCAGTCCGCCCTGGGCGGGCCGGATGAGCACCAGGCTCTCCTTGCCGCGCATGACGAACTTGGCCAGCGCCACCCGGTCGGTCTTGGCCATCGCGTCGGCGAGCAGGCGGTAGGCCTTCTCGCCGCCCTTGTCCGGCCCCAGGTAGTACGTCTTCTCGAAGTAAATCGGGTCCACCTTGGGCAGCGGGACGAACTCGGCGATGTCGATGATCTTGGACGCCTCGCCCTCGAGCCCCTTGAGCTCCTCGTCGGTGAGGCGCACGTACTGGTCCTTGGTGAACTCATAGCCTTTCACGATATCGCTGCGCGGGACGACCTCGTTGCACACCGGGCAGACGAGCTGCTGTCGGATGCGGGTCCCGCACTTCGCGTGGAGCTGGTTGAAGCCCACGGCCTCGGAGCTTGCGGCCACGTACATGCGCACGGGGATGGCCACGAGCCCGAAGGAGATCGTGCCGGATCCGATGGAATGTGGCGGCATCGCCGATCCCTCCTCCCGCGACCGCGGGTGCCTTCGACCATACCACGAACGCCGCCGCGGGCTCAACAGGAACGTCTCCCGCAGGGGGCACCCGCCGGCCCACGAATTGGGGCCGTACGTCGTACGGAGGCCGCATCTCGTGACGACCGCGCACCACGCCCCGCTCGAGACGTACCGGCGCAAGCGCGACCCCGAGCGGACGCCCGAGCCGTTCGGCGGGCCGCCGCCGTGGGGTGGCAGCCGCTTCGTCGTGCAGAAACACGCGGCGCGGCGGCTCCACTACGACCTGCGTCTGGAGATGGACGGCGTGCTGAAGAGCTGGGCCGTGCCCAAGGGGCCGTCGTTCGTCCCGGAGGAGAAGCGCCTGGCGGTCCACGTCGAGGACCACCCGGTCGAGTACATCGACTTCGAGGGCACCATCCCCGAGGGCAACTACGGTGCGGGCGCGGTCATCGTGTGGGACCGGGGCACCTACCGGCCGCTTGGCGACGGCGATCCGCTCGCGGCGCTGGCCCGCGGCCGGCTGGAGCTCGTCCTCGCGGGCCACAAGATGCGCGGCATCTGGGCTCTGATCCGCACCTCGAGGTCACCGAGAGACTGGCTGCTGTTCCGCAAGGCCCAGCCAGGCGCGTCCTCCGCCGACCTGACCGCGCGCTACCCGCGGTCGGTGATCTCGGGGATGACGATCGAGGAGATGCGCGACGCCCCGGCCCGGCGCGAGACGCTGCGCCGGGCGGCGGCGGCCACCGGGGCGCCGGCGCGCGCGGTCGCGCCGGGCGCGCAGGGATTCATGCTCGCCGAGGCGGCGGAGCGCCCGTTCTCCGACGACGCCTGGCTGTTCGAAATCAAGTACGACGGCGTGCGCGTGCTCGCCGCGCGCGAGGGCGACCGCGTAGCACTCTACGGCCGCACCCGCACGCGAATCACCTCGCGCTACCCCGAGGTAGCGCAGGCGCTGGCGACGCTACCCGCCGGGCACTTTCTGCTCGACGGTGAGATCGTCGCGCTCGACGACGAGGGCAGGCCGAGCTTTCAGCGACTCCAGGCCCGCATGGGCCTGACCGCGCCGGCCGACGTCGCGCGCGGGGCAGCGGCGCTGCCGGTTGTCGGCGTCTTCTTCGACTGCCTGGCGCTGGAGGGCTACGACTTGCGGCGGTTTCCGCTCGAGGTGCGCAAGGCCCTGCTCGCCGAGCTCCTCCCGCCGCTGGGGACGGTGCGCTACGCCGACCACGTGCGCGGGCAGGGCGAGGCCTTCTACGAGGCCGCGAGCGAGCAGCACCTGGAGGGCATCGTAGCCAAGCGCGCCGCCAGCCCCTACGCCGCCGGCCGGTCGCGCGACTGGATCAAGATCAAGTGCCAGCGCCGGCAGGAGTTCGTGATCGGTGGTTACACCGACCCGCACGGCGCGCGTCGCCGCTTCGGCGCGCTGCACCTGGGCGTCTACGAGGGCGACCGGCTCGTCTACGTGGCGAAGGTGGGCACGGGATTCGACAAGGCGTCGCTCGACGCGGTGTGGAACGCGCTGCAACCGCTGCGGCGGCCGACCTCGCCGTTCGACGCCGGCGCGCCGGCGGGCGGGGGCCACCACTGGGTCGAACCGCGCCTGGTCTGCGAGGTGCGGTTCAGCGAGTGGACGGCCGACGGCGGCATCCGCCACCCCGCGTTCCTGGGCCTGCGCGCCGACAAGGACCCGGCCGGGGTCCGGCGCGAGGCGCCGGAGGTGCAGGGCGCGGGGACGCAAACGGGCCGCGGGGCGCGCCCGGCCGGAAGCCGGGCACCCGGCCAGGCCGGCGCCCGCGCGACGCGGCCGTCACGCGCGGCGGCCCCACCCGCCGCCCGCCAGGTCCGGCTGACCAACCTGGACAAGGTCTTCTGGCCAAAGGACGGCTACACCAAGCGCGACCTGATCGCCTACTACGACGCGGTCTCTCCCTGGCTGCTCCCCTACCTGCGCGACCGGCCGCTCGTCCTCACGCGCTATCCGGACGGCATCGCCGGCAAGTCGTTCTTCCAGAAGGACGCGCCGGAGTTCACCCCGGCGTGGGTGCGGACGGAGAAGATCTACTCGAAGGAGGCGGAGCGCGACGTCAACCACTTCATCGTGAACGACGCGGAGTCGCTGCGCTATGTGGCCAACATGGCCACGATCCCGCTGCACGTCTGGAGCGCGCACCTGGGCTCGCTGGAGCGGCCGGACTGGCTGGTCCTCGACCTGGACCCCAAGGGCGCGCCGTTCGCGCACGTGGTGCGAGTGGCGCGCGCGCTCCACGAGGTCCTCGACGACCTCCGGCTGCCAAACTACGTCAAGACCTCGGGCGGCAGCGGGCTGCACGTGCTGCTCCCGCTGGGCGCGCGCTACACCCACGAGCAGGCGCGCACCTTCGCACGGCTGCTGGCCCACCTGGCCGTGGAGGCGGAGCCCCAAGTCGCCACCCTGGCGCGGCCGCTGCACGCCCGCGAGGGCAAGGTGTACGTGGACTACGTCCAGAACGGGCACGGCCGGACCATCGCCGCGCCGTTCTCGCTGCGGCCGCTGCCCGGCGCGCCGGCGTCGTGCCCGCTGCGCTGGGAGGAGGTCGTGCCCGGGCTCGACCCGCGGGCGTTCACGCTCGTGACGGTGCCGCGCCGGTTCAAGACGGTGCGCGACCCGCTCCTGCCGGTGCTGCGCGGCGGAATCGACATGGCCGCGGCGATCGCTCGCGTCGAAGCGTGGCTCGGGCGGCCGGCGCGGCGAGGGCGGGGCGCGCACCGGCGCGGGGCGGGGAGGCGGGCCTGATGGCGACGCTGTACGCGGGCACCTCGGGCTTCAGCTATCCGGAATGGCGCGGCGGTTTCTACCCGGCCGACCTGCGCGCCGACGAGATGCTGGCGTATTACAGCCGCGCGCTTCGCACGGTGGAGCTGAACAACACCTTTTACCGGTTCCCGCGTGCCGAGCACGTGGCGCAGTGGCGGCAGGCGACGCCTGACGGATTCCGCTTCGCGGTCAAGGCGAACCGCGCCATCACCCACGTGCAGCGGCTCCGGGACGTGGCCGAGCTGGTGCGGGTGCAGCTCGAGCGGGTGGCGGGTCTGGCGGACCGGCGCGGGCCGCTGCTCTTCCAGCTCCCGCCGTCGGTGCGGCGCGACCTGGGGTTGCTGCGCGACTTCCTGGCCGGGCTCCCGCCGCTGCTGGGGGCGATCGAGTTCCGACACACCTCGTGGCAGGCCGACGAAACCTACACCGTGCTGGAGGAGCACCGGGTGGCGCTGACGATCATGGAATCAGACGACGACGAGCCCGTCCTGCGCTTCGTCGGGCCGTTCGCTTACCTGCGGCTGCACCGCTCCGCCTACCCGGCCGAGGCGCTGGCCGCGTGGGCCGCGCGCATCCGCGCGCAGCTGGCCGCCGGCAAGGACGTCTACGCCTATTTCACGCACGAGGAGGGCGCACCCGCCCCGGCCTACGCGATCGAGCTCGCCCGGCTGGTGGAGGGCTGAGCGCCAGGCGTGATACGGATCGGTCACCGCCGGGACGTGTACCGCTAACCCCCTCCGGCGAGGACGCGCGCCACGAACGCTTCGAACGAGGCCGGCGGGCGACCGAGGAGCATCGTCAGGACCCGGGGGCTGCCGTGGAAGCCGTAGCGAGCGTAGTACCGGAACATCGCGATCAGGGTGTCGATGGCGTCGTCGCGCATACCCGATGCGCGCGCGCGCTCGGCCCAGCCGTCGAGGCCGACCTCCTCGACCTCGACCTCGCGGTTCAGCGCGTGCCCCACGATCTCGGCGATCCGTTCGGGCGTGAGCGCTTCCGGCCCGGCGAGCTCGTAGGTCGCGCCGGCATGCCCGTCCTCCGCCAGGACCGTCGCGGCGGCCTCGGCGACGTCGGCCAGGTCGACCATGCACAGCGGGGTCGTGGACGGGTACGGCACGCTGTAGAGCCCCCGCGCGGCAATCGCAGACCACTGCGGGAGCACGTTCTGCATGTAGGACGCCGGCTGCAGGATCGTGACCTCCAGCCCCGAGGCCAGCAACAGCTCCTCGACGCGCAGCTTGCGCCAGTGGTGCGGCATTGCCTCGATCTGCGGGTGCAGGACCGAGTGGAACACGAAGCGCCGGACCCCGGCGGCCCGCGCGGCCTCGACGGCGGCGCGCCCGATCTTCACCTCGTCGGGGTGGACGTTGGGGCAGATGTGGTAGACGGCGTCCACGTCTTTGACCGCAAGCGCCAGGACCCCGGGGTCGCGGAGGTCGCCCGCGATGACATCGGCCGCGCCCGCGGCGCGCACCGCCTCGCCGTGTTCGGGGCGATGCACCATGGCCCGCGCATCGAGCCGGCGCGCCGCGGCGGCGCGCAGCACCGCCCGGCCCGTCTTGCCCCCGGCGCCGGTCACCAGGATCACGCCCGCCTCACCTCCCGTCGCGCGCGATCGGCGCGCGGGATGCTCTTCGACACCGACCGCGACCCGGCCCCCCGGAGCACCCCGGATCGGCGGTGCGGCCCCGCGAACCTGCGCGCCGCCGCCAGCGTAGCCCAGGGGGACGCGCGATGAGCGACCTGCGGATCGAGGGACTCTCGGTAACGATCGACCACCCGCAGCGGCCGCTCGCCGTGCTGCGCGACGTCTCGCTGGAGGTGCCCGCGGGCGCCTCGGTCGCGCTCGTCGGCGAGTCGGGCGCCGGCAAGTCCATGACCGCGTACGCGATCATCCGGCTCTTCCCCACCGACGCCGCGCGCATCACGAGCGGCCACGTCTGGTACGGCGACGTCGATCTGGCGGCCCTCCCCGAGGAGGCACTGCGCGCGTATCGGGGTGCCCGGATCGCCATCATCTTCCAGGAACCCTCGGCCGCGCTGAACCCGGTGATGACCGTGGGCGAGCAGGTCATGGAGGGCATCGAGATCCACCATGGCCGGAAGGGGGCGCGCGAGCGCGCGCTCGAGGCGCTGCGCCTGGTCGGCCTGGACCCGTCGGTGTTCAAGCGGTACCCGCACCACCTTTCGGGCGGCCAGCGCCAGCGCGTGCTCATCGCGTCCGCGATCGCGCCCGGACCGTCGCTGCTCATCGCCGACGAGCCGACCTCGGGCCTGGACGTCACGATTCAGGCGCAGATCCTGGATCTGATCTCGCGCCTCCAGCGCGACCTGCGCATGTCGCTACTGCTGATCACCCACAGCCTGGGCCTGGTGGCGCAGCGCACCGCGTTCACCTACGTCATGCGGCGCGGGGCGATCGTCGAGGGCGCGCCCACCGAGCGGCTCTTCCGGTTTCCGCAGCACCCCTACACACAGGCCCTCCTGCGCATGGCGACCCGGCTCTAGGCGGCGGACAACCCGTCGAGTCGCCGGCCGGCCTGCATCAGGAACCCGACGCGCTGCAGGCAGGTCACGTCGGCGAGCGGGTCGCCGTGGACGCCGACCACGTCGGCGAGCTTGCCGGCTTCCAGGCTACCGACCTGGTCGCCCAGCCCGATCGCCTCGGCCGCGCGGCGGGTGGCCGCCAGCAACGCGTCGTGGGGAGTGGCGCCCCACTCGACGACCTGCGCGATCTCCCACCACATCAGGCCGTGCATCGAGTCGGTGCCCAGCGCCCAGCGCACGCCGCTGTCGAGCACCGCCGCGAAGTTCTCGCGGGCGCGCGCGCGGGCCTCGCGCAGCTTCGCCATGATCGCCGGGACGTGCGCGTCGCCCTTCTCGATTCCGTCCGGATGGCCCGAGACCGCGTTGTTGGTCACCAGCCAGACGTGGCGCCGGCGCATCTCGATCAGGTCGTCGAGCTCGCATAGCTTGCCGTGCTCGATCGTGTCCACGCCGGCCTCCAGGCAGATGCGCACGCCGGGGCCGCCGTGCGCGTGGACGGCGACCGGCCGGTTGTTGCGGTGCGCCTCCTCGACGGCCACCTCGACCTCGCGGCGCGAGTAGGCGTACCAGCGCGCGGCGGTGCCCTGGCTGGAGACGCCGCCGGTCATGAACAGCTTGATCAGGTCCGCGCCGCGCGCCACGTTCTCGCGGATGTGCCGCCGGATCTCGTCCTCGCCGTCGGAGGTGGTCAGCGCGGCGCCGTGGCCGTGCCGCGCGGTGATCGGCCGTGTGGCGACCAGCAACCGCGGGCCGGGCAGCCGCCCCTCGGCGATCGCCGCCTTCAGGTCCACGTCGATGAAGTGCTCCTCGCCCACGACGCGCATGGTGGTCACGCCGGATCGCAGGTCGGCCCGCAGGTTGGCGACCGCGCGCAGCACCTGCGGGGCCGGCGGCTGGCGGAGCTGCCCGATCTGATCGCCGAGTCCCGGGACGATCGAGGCATGTGAATGGGCGTCTACCAAGCCGGGCATTACCGTCTGGTCGCCGCAGTCGACGACCGTCGCGCCCTCGGGCACGGCGATCTCGGCGCGGCGGCCCACGGCCCGGATGCGGTCTCCCTCGACGAGCACGATGCCGTCGACGATGGGATCGCGGCCGGTCCCGTCGATGACGCGGCGTGCCAGGATGGCAGTGTACACGGGTCGCTCACCTCATCAGGCTCGGTCGGCGCCGGGGCCGCCGAGCGCCTCTTCGACCGCGCGGCGCGTCCCCATGCGCCGACCGGCGGTCCAGGCCTCCTCGTACCCCTGCGAGCCGAGGGCGCCGCGGGCCTCCTCCAGCAGATGACTGACCTGCGCCCGGTCGGCCTGCGGGAGGGGCACGCCGATCTCTGCGCGCAGCGCATCCGCGGCTGCGAGCAGCCGCGCAGCACGGGCGTGGCCCGCGCCGGCCGCGGCGACCGCGGCGAGCCGCTCCAGGTCCTCGGCGATGCCCTGCCGGTTGGAGAGCTCGGCGTTGGCCGCCAGGCTTTGGGCGTAGAGGCGGCGGGCGGTCTCGTGGTCGCCCTGCGCGGCGGCCATCTGCCCCTGCGCCGCGAGCACGTCCGCGACGCCGCGCCGGTCTCCGGCCTCGCGGAACGCCGCGAGCGCCTCGGCCAGCAGCGCGGCGGCGCGACCGTACTCGCCGCGCCGCACGGCCAGGTAGCCCAGGTTGCCGGTCGTGAAGGCAAAGAGCTCGTGGTTACCGATCTCCTTGAACAGGGCCAGCGCCTCTTCGTTGAGCGCGCGGGCGCGGTCGTCATCACCCCGCCGCAGGGCGACGCGGCCGAGGATGTAGAGCACGGTGGCGACACCCCACCGGTCGCCCAGCATCCTGAAGATCGCCAGCGAGGCGTCGCAGCACCGCTGCGCGCCGTCGTAGTCGCCGCGCCGGTGGGCGATATAGCCCAGGTTCTGCAGCGCCAGCGCCTCGCCCCACCGGTTACCCTCGCGGCGCCACAGCTCCAGGCTCCGCCGATGCAGGGGCTCGGCCCGATCCAGGTCGCCACGGTCGCGCGCCACGAGCGCCAGCACGTTGAGCGCGGCGGCCAGCCCGGTGGGGTCGCCGGCCTGCTCCGAGACCGCCGCGCCCTGCTCGGCGAGCGCCGCGGCGGCGGCGTAGTCGCGCTGACGCCAGGCGAGCAACCCGGCGCCGCTGATGGCGCGACCGCGGGCAACACGGCCACCCTCGGTGGCCGGGGTCAGGGCGATGGCGGCCGCGAGCATCTCGCGCCCCTCGCTGGCGTTGCCGCGCACCATCCAGAACCACCACAGCACGCATGCCAGACGGGCAACGTCGTCGTGCGCGTCGGGCGCCTCGCGCCCCCATGCGACCGCCGCGCGCAGGTTCTCGCGCTCGGGGTCGAGGCGTTCGAACCAGACGAGCTGCGCGCCGGTCCGCAGCAGCGGCTCGGCCTGCTCCGCCAGGCCCAGAAAGTAGCCGAGGTGCCGCCGCCGCACCTCGGCGACCTCGGCGGCGGCGAGCAGCGCCTCAGCCGCGTACTCCCGGATCGACTCGAGCATCGCGAACCGCGCCGGCCCGGGCGCGCGCGGCGTCGGCCCCAGCACCAGCGACTTGTCCACGAGCCGCGACAGCAGGTCCAGCACCTCGATCGCCGGCAGGTCCGGCCCGGCACAGACCGCTTCCGCCGCCTCGAGCGTGAAGCCGCCGGCGAAGACAGCCAACCGCCGGAACAGCAGGCGCTCCCGGTCGGCCAGCAGCGCGTGGCTCCACTCGATCGTGGCGCGCAGGGTCTGCTGGCGCGGCAACGCGGTGCGCGCCCCACCCGCCAGCAGTCGGAATCGGTCGCCCAGCCGGTCGGCGATCGCCTCGACCGGCAGCATCTTCAGGCGGGCGGCGGCGAGCTCGATCGCCAGGGGGATGCCATCGAGCCGCCGGCAGATCTCCGCCACCCAGCGGGCGTTCGCGTCGGTGAGGACGAAGCCTGGGGCCGCGGCCGTCGCCCGGTCCACGAAGAGCCGCACTGCCTCCGCGCGCGCGATCTCCCCCGCCCCGGCGCGGCCTGCCTCGGGCACCGCCAGCGGCCCCACGACGAGCGCGGTCTCGCCAGCGATGTGGAGCGGCTCGCGGCTCGTGGCCAGGACCCGGAGCCCGGGACACTGGCGCAGGAGCCCCTCGGCCAGACGCGCGCAGCTGTCGAGCAGGTGCTCGCACTCGTCGAGCACGAGCAGCAGCTCGCGGCTGCGCAGGTAGTCTACCAGCGACACCTCCAGCGGCCGGCCCGGTACCTCCCGGGCCCCGAGCGCCGCGCTCACCGCGTGGGGCACGACGGCGCCGTCGGAGATGGACGCGAGCTCGACGAGCCAGACGCCGTCGCGAAAGGCGTCGATGAGGTCCGCCGCCACCTGCAGCGCCAGGCGTGTCTTGCCGCCGCCGCCCGGACCGGTGAGCGTGAGCAACGGCGTCCGCCCGACTAGCTCGCGCACCCGGGCCATCTCGCGCTCGCGGCCCACGAAGCTCGTGAGCTGGCGCGGCAGGTTGTTGGGGAGGTGGTCCAGCGACCGCAGCGCCGGGAAGTGCGCAGGCAGGTCCGGGTGGCGCACCTGGAACAGACGCTGCGGCTCGCGCAGGTCCTTAAGCCGGTGCTCGCCCAGATCACGCAGGTCCATCGCCTCGGGGAGGTGTGCCGCCACGCGCTCCCGCGCGGCGTGCGACAGTAGCACCTGGCCGCCGTGGCCGACGCGCGCGATGCGCAGCGCGTGTCGGGCGAGCTCCGTAGGGTCGGGGGGCGGATCCTGCGGCCAGTCCACCACGTCGATCGCCACGCAGAGGACCGCGGCGCCGTCCGCGAGGTCGCGCTCGACCGCCAGCGCCGCGAGCAGCGCCGAGGGCGCCTCGGCGAACACCGCGACGGCCGCGGACGCCGGCGTCTCGATCACCTGCCCGCCCTTTCCGGCCAGCACCGCTCGCGCCGCCGCCAGGGTCTCGGCGGCCGCCTGCGCTGTCCCATCATCGGCAGGGATCTGACGCGGCGCATGCCCCACCTGCGCCGCTACGAGGATGTACGGCGTGGAGTTCACCCCCCGGCGATGCTCCCGGCGAGCCGGCCGCCGACCCCGGCCTCCCCGCGCCCGCCGGCGTAGACGTGGTCGCCGGCGACGAAGATCGTGCGGCGCGTCCCCCGCGGGCCGTAGACCGGAACGGCCCAGGCCAAGCGCGCGGGATGCCGGTCGTAGGTCAGGTGCGGTCGCCCGGCGCGCTCACCCCGGCGCAGGTGGGGCGCCGCGCGCGCGGCCACCACCGTGGGGTCGATCCACGGCCCGGCCTCCGGACAGTCTTCCAGGTGCCCGGGCCGCCGCTGGAACGACGACGCCCGCGCGAGCGTCAGGTCGGGCAGCAACTGCAGGAACCCCGCCAGCCGTCCGCCGGCGGTGAGCGGCACGAACCACGAATGGAGACGGCCGCCCGGCTCGCGCACCGGGATCGGCGTGCGCACCCGCCCCCCGCGCGGGAGCAGACCGGCGGCCGGCCCGCCCGGGGCCAGCAACCGCCCGGCCCGCTCCCGCACCGCCCGGCGTCGCTCGTAGAGCACGGCTACACCAGGGTCACGACCGCCGTGTACGCGTACTGGTAGGTCTGCGTGTCGAAGTTCTCCCACCGCGTGATGACGCCTGCGTTCGGCGGCCAGGGATCGTATACCAGCAGCCCGCGGAAGCCCAGCGGCGCTGGGATGATCAGCGACCGCGTGTAGCCCGCGATGGTCCGGGAGTGCCCGGGGATGAACGAGATGAGCGGCCGATTGGCGCGGATCTCGTTGCGGAAAACGCTCCATCCCGGGTTGGTGATCATCGTCGCGTCCAGCGCGTTCGAGCTCAGGTTCTCAATGACGGTCACCACGTCGCCCACACGCGAGTACGGCAGGCCGTTGGGGTTGGCCAGCGTGCCCAGCCCGAGTTCTTGTGCCAGGCGCACCTGGGTGTACTCGTAGCGGTAGAAGTCCAACAGCATCTGCACGCTGGCGCCCACGCACCACACGTTCGTCTGCTGGCCGCGCACCTCGTAGCAGGTGACGTGATCCGTGTTGCGGGTCGAGTAGTGCAGCTCCCGCGTGTCGATGAGCGGAAAGCGAACCAGGCGGGAGAAGCGGTCGATGGCGAGCACGGCCGGATCGAACCGCCGGAGCTTCAGCCGCCCCCACGCCCGCACCCGCCGGGCGAACGCGCGCATGTTGGCTCGCTTGCGACGCTCCGGCAGTTCGTCGAGCAGGCTCCACCGTTCGAAGTTGGCGGGCTCCAGCGGCTTCCGTCGCTCCGGATGCCCTCGACCGACCGTCGCCCAGGTGCCGTACTCGAGCAGCAGCACTTCCTGGGAGCCACGCAGGAACTGCACGCCCACCTTCGGATAGCTGTACGCGACGAACCGCATGCGGTCGTAGCGCAGCCCCTTGCGGCGCTTGCGCGCGGCCCGCGCGGCCCCCGTGCGGATCGCGTCCTCGTTCCAGTCCAGCCCCTGCGTGGCCGCGAGCAGGGGCGCGCCGAGCGCCGGGTGCGCGGCGACGTCGGCGTAGCCCACCCGCGCCTGCCCGCGGGTCACCGGCACGCGGTGGAAGAGTAGCTCGCCGTTGAGGTCGTAGATCTCGGTGCCGGCGGTGCGCACGCGGGCGCCCTCGAACTGCTCCGCAGGGAGCACCCGGGCTGCGCGAAGCGCGTTGAGCTCGAGGCCCGCCAGGTGCTTTACCTGATCGCGCGAGAGCCGGTCCACATCCTTCATAGATCACCTCCGAGGATGGTCTCCGGCCGCCTGGTCAGGCGTACAGCGGGGCGCGCGGCTGAGTCCGGGCACGGACGCTCGGTCGCGAGAGGGTTGCGGTGAGAGTACCCGGCCGACCGGCCGATCTCCTCTATTACGCGCCTACCGTGGCGCGCCCACCGTCGCAGGCGTAGGGTAGCGTCAGGCCGCCGTCCACCCGCCGTCCACGACCAGCACGGCGCCGGTGACGTACGCCGCGGCGTCCGAAGCCAGGAACACGACCGCGCCCGCCAGGTCCTCGGGCTCGCCGAACCGGCCGAGCGGGATACGGTCCAGCATCTCGCGGGCGTACGCCACGTCCTGGATGAGTGGCTCGGTCAGCGCGGTACGGATCACCCCGGGAACGATGGCGTTGGCGGTGATGCCGTGGGGCGCCAGCTCATAGGCCAGGCTCCGGGTGAGCTGGACGACCCCGGCCTTGCTGGCGCCGTAGGCTGCGGTCCGCGGCCGACCCAGCAGCGCGGTTAGCGACGCGATCGAGATGATGCGCCCCCACCGCCGCCCCCGCATATCGTGCGCCGCACGCTGCGCGCACAGGAACGCGGCGCGCAGGTTGATCGCGAAGACGGCTTCCCACTCCTGGAGCGTCAGCTCCAGCACCGGCCGGCGGATGCTCGTCCCGGCGTTGTTGACCAGGATGTCCACGCGGCCGAGCGCGCGGATGGCCTCATCCACGGCGGCGGGTGCCTGCGCCGCGTCGGCCAGGTCGGCCGCGACCACCGCGGCCCGCCGGCCCAGGGCGCCGATCTCCGCCGCGACCGCGTCCAGCTCCGGACGGGTCCGGCCAGCCACCGCGACGTCGGCGCCCGCGCTGGCGAGCGCGAGCGCCATCGCGCGCCCGAGCCCCCGGCCGGCGCCGGTGACGAGCGCGGTGCGGCCGTGCAGCGAGAACCGGGCGGCCGCCTCCACGGCTACGGGATCACCGCCAGCCGTCACGGGCCACAGCGGCCGCGGCCAGGCCGGCCATCAGCCATGTGGCGGTGTCGAACATCTGCGGCTTCTTCCCCGCGGGCCGACCTGACGCGCCGGACGCGGGCGCGAACCGTGCCGGGTGGGGCGTCACACCGGAGGGTTTCTGGGCCGGCGCGCGGTTCCCTGGAACGGCCTCACCCACGGGGCCCCGCGAGCGGCGGCGGTCAGTCCAGCGCCCGGACCTCGCGCACCATCAGTCCCGCGGTCGCCGATCCGACGATCAGCGCGCCGCCCGCGACGAAGAGCGTACGGACGCCCACCAGCTCCGATAGCCACCCCGCCAGCCCGTAGGAAACCGGGTAGAGCCCATAGATCCCGAACATCAGCATCCCCATCACCCGGCCCATGAACGCCGCCTCGGTGCGCTGCTGGACGATCGTAACGTAGGTGATGCCCACCCAGGCCATGGCCGCGCCGGAGACGCACAACAGCGCCGCCGCCTGCCACAGGTGCTGCGCGAGGGCGATGGCCGCCGTGGCCGCGCCGGTCAACCCGATGAGCGCTGCGCCCACGAGTCCCCGCCGGCCGACGTGCACGGTCCCGCCGGCGATCCCGCCGAGGAGCGCCCCGGCGCCGTACGCGGAGAACAACAGCCCCAACCCCTCGGGTCCGGCGCCGAGCGGGCCGCGCGCGAGCACCGGCAGCCCGACGTACGTCGCACCCGAGTAACCGAAGAAGAACACCGAGGCCATGACGACGATGGTGAGCAGCAGCGGCCGCGCGCGGACGAACCTGACGCCGTCGGTGAAGTCGCGCCACGCGCTGCGGCCCCCTGCCGGCTCCAGCCGCGCGGGTGCAACGATGAGCATCAGGAACAGCGCCGAGGCCACGAAGCTCGCGGCGTCCACGGCGAACCCGCCAGCGGTGCCGATGGCCGCGATGACGAACCCGGCCGCGCCGGGCGCCGCGGCCAGCACGACCTGGTTGGTTATCTGGTTGAGGGCGTTGGCCTGCCGCAGCATCCGGGCCGGGACGAGCTCGGGCATGATCGCAGAGGCGGCCGGGAAGAAGAACGCGTGCACGACGCCGAAGAGCAGCGCCAGCGCGTAGAGGTACGGCATGGTGATCCCGCCCATGGCCGTCAGCGCGGCGATCGCCCCCACGATGACCGCGCGCAGGAGGTCGGACGCCACCATTAGCGTGCGCGGCCGCAGCCGGTCGCTCGCCACACCGCCCAGGAGCATCAGCACCGAGCGCGGGACGGCCTGCAGCATGAGCACGGTGCCGAGCGCGCCGCTGCGGCCGGTCAAGGAGAGCACGAGCCAGGAGAGCGCGACGAACTTAAACTGGTCGCCGGCCAGCGAGATGCTCTGCCCGGCCCAGAGCAGACGGAAGTTGCGGATCCGCAGCGGCGCGGCGAACGAGGGGCGCGCCTCCGGGCCGTGCCCCGAGGTCGCCATGCGGTACGCCGCCGGCGACCTAGCGCCGGACGCCGAGCCGGCGCAACGCGGCCTCCGCGGCGAGCCGGCCCGTCTCCGCGCCGCCGTTCATGTAGCCCTGGTAGTCGAAGCTGCAGTGCTCGCCCGCGAAGAGCAGGTTGCCCACGGGCGCGACCTCGGCGCCGCGGATGGTCGTCCACTGCCCGGGCCGGTAGCACGCGTAGCTGGCCTTCGCGAAGGGGTACGTTGGCCAGTGCCACCGCGCGCCCGGACCGCTGCGGGCCGAGGTGACGCCGGGGAAGGTGCGCTCGACGCCCGGCAGCAACCGCGCGATCTGCTCGGCCACCGCGCCCCGGCCCACGGCCAGCCCGGGCGCGCCGCCGGAGAAGAGGGTGATCCCGCCAACCGGCCCCGGCTGCCCGCGGCTGTTGTCCCAGCACAACTGGTACGCCTCGTCGGTGTAGGCCGTGCCCGAGTGCCCGCGTCCCCGCCAGGGTCGCTCGAGCAACCCGAGCATCAACTTCGCGTTGGTGCCGTAGCCGAGCTCGCGGATCGCCTTCCACTTGTAGGCCGGCAGCTCGACACCGATCTCGACCTCGCGCAGGAGGGTGAACGGGAGCGCCAGGACGACCAGGTCAGCTGTGACCTCGCGCACCCCGGCGCCGCGGCGCTCGAACGTGAGCGCGTACCCCCGACCCCGGCTGCGGACCGCCGTCAGGCGGTGGTCGGGGGCGATCTGCCCCTCGAGCCGCGCGGCCAGCCCGGCCGTGATCTGCTGGTTGCCGCCCCGCACCTTGTAGCGCTCGTCGCTATCGCCCACGATCTGGAACCCCTGGTTCAGGTCGGTGCCGACCAGGGTGATGAAGTTCAGCGCGGACTGCTCGTCCGCGTCCAGACCGAACTCGCACACATAGGCGACCTCGAGGAGCTCCCGCAGCCAGCCCGTGGCGCCGACCCGCCGCAGGTAGGCCGCCAGCGACTGCCGGTCCAGCGCCGTCGCGCCCCCGGGGTGTTGGAAGTCGATCTCGTCCCCCAGCGACTCCGCGTGCGCGCGGATGCGCCGGGCCACCGGCCGGAACGCGCGCACGATCTCCTCCTCGGTGTAGTGGCGGCCGTCGAAGTAGTACGTGTCGCGCAGCGCCGCCTCGCCGGGCGCCTCCATGTCCATCAACGACAGCCCGAAGGCACGCACGAGCCGCAGGACATCCTCGTGGTCGCTGTTGATGAACTCACCACCGAACTCGGTCACCAGGCCCGGGGCGATGGCGTTGGGCCGCGAGAAGATGCGGCCGCCGGTGCGCGAGGACGCCTCGTACACGGTCGCGCGCACGCCGGCACCGCGCAGGTAGTAGGCCGCGGTCAACCCGGCGATGCCCGCGCCGACCACCGCCACGCGCGCCGCGGGCCGGGCCGCGGCGCCGAGCGCCGGCCCCAGCGGCCCGGCGATGGCCTGGGTGCCGACCGCGGCCGCGACCGCCGCGGAGGTCTTGAGGAAGCGGCGGCGCGTCATGCGCTCCCTGTGCAGGCCGACGAGCTCGTCGACCGGCGGCGCGCCAGGGGCGTCAGCCGAGGCGACGAGCCGCACCGCGCGCCGCAACGCGGCGAACAGCGGGGTTCGCGAAGCGGTGCGACGGATCCATCGTGGCATGAGCGCCTCCCGGAAGCCGCCCGACCGCGGCGGGCGTTTCCCCTCATATATGGGGTCGCAGCGACGATCCCTTCCGTGCAGGGGCCGAACCCCGCCGGCAGGAGTCGCGTACCACGGGCGGAAGTGAGGCGCAAGGAACCGCGGTCGCGGGGCCGGAGCCGCGGCGAGGGGAGGGGTGCGAATGCTCTGCGGACGGCACATCCACAGGCACCTGACCTGGGTCGCCTGCCTCGGCCTCGTGGGCAGCCTGTTGCTCGCCGCGCCCGCCGAGGCGCGGACCGCGCAGGAGATCGACGCGAGCGTGAACGCCGCGCTCGACCGCTTCACCAAGCAGGTCCAGGGTGCCAGCGGCTTGCTGCGGACGGCCCGGGGCGTGCTCACGTTCCCCGGCGTGATCAAGGCGGGCATCGGCGTGGGTGGCGAGTACGGCGAGGGGGCGCTGCGCATCGGCGGCCGGAGCGTGGCGTACTACAGCCTGGCCTCGGCCTCGATCGGGTTCCAGCTCGGCGCGCAGCGCAAGGACGTGATCATCGTCTTCCTGCAGGACGCCGCGCTCACCAAGTTTCGTGCCAGCTCCGGCTGGCAGATCGGCGTGGACGGCTCCGTCGTCCTGGTCGATGTCGGTGCCAACGCCGCGATCGACACGTCGAAGATCAACGAGCCCATCGTGGGCTTCGTCGTCGGGCAGCGCGGGTTGATGTACAACCTGACGCTGGAAGGGACGAAGATCACGAGGATCAACCGCTAGCCCGCGGCCGGAGGGCCGCCGCTGCCAACGCTCTACCTGGCCCTGGAGAATGCGCTGCTGGTCGCGCGCGAGCGCGCTGGCCGCTGGGACCTGATGCGGCAGCTCGAGGGCAGGCCCCTGCGGTGCGTGGCCGCCGACCCGCGCCACCCGGAGCGGATTTACGCCGGCACCGAGGGCCAGGGGCTCTGGCGCAGCACGGACGGCGGCCGCACGTGGGCGCCCTCGGGGGCGGGCGAGATCGGGCCGAACGTCACCGCGGTCGCGGCCGCCCCGGGCACGGACGACCGACCGGGCGCGGTGTACGCGGGCAGTGAGCCCAGCGCCGTCTTCCGCTCGACCGACGGCGGCGAGACCTGGCAGGAGTCGCGCGCGTTCAGGCGCCTGCCCTCGGCACGTACCTGGAGCTTTCCGCCCCGGCCCGAGACCCATCACGTCCGGTGGATCGCCGTGGACCCGCACGATGCGCGCCGCGTCTTCGTCGCGGTCGAGGCGGGTGCGCTCGTCCACTCCGAGGACGGCGGCGAGGTCTGGATCGACCGCACGCCCGACGGTCCCTACGACACCCACACGCTGGCGCTGCACCCGCTCGCGGCGGGACGCCTGTACTCGGCCGCGGGCGACGGGTACTACGAGAGCCGCGACGACGGCCGCTCGTGGCAGAGCCCCGAAGCCGGACTGCGGCACGGGTACCTGTTCGGGATCGCCGTGGATCCCGCCGACCCCGAAGCCGTCGTCGTCTCCGCCGCCTCCGGCCCGGGCCGGGCGTACACCGCAGCGGCGGCCTCAACGTACATCTACGTCCGGCGAGGGAACGGCGCCTGGACTCTGGCCCGCGAGGGACTGCCCGACCCGACGGGCACGACCATCAGCGTGCTGGCGACCCACCGCGATCGACCCCACACGGTCTACGCGGCCAACAACCGCGGGCTGTTTCGCTCGCGGGACGCCGGCGCGCGGTGGGAGCCGATCGACGTGCCGTGGTCCGAGCCGTTCCGCCAGCAGCACGTGCAGGGCCTGGTGGTCGCGGAGTAGGCGCACGGCAGGGACACCCGCGGGGCGGGCGGAAGACAATGCCGCGCCTTGCGAACTCCGCTTCCCACCGACACGTCCTCACGCACCGAGGCCGCGCATCGCCTCGCGCCGGCGGTGTCCGGCGCGCCGCTTGTCTCGGGCGCGCTGGCGCTGCTCATGGGCGCGCACTTCGTTAACGACCTCTACGTCAACTTCCTGCCGGCCCTGCTCCCGCTACTCGCGGAGGCGCACGGACTGAGCCTGGCCCAGGCCGGGTTGCTGGTCTCCATCTCCACGTTGACGGGCTCGCTCTGGCAGCCGGTCTTCGGCTACCTGGCGGACAACGCGCGGCCGCGCGCCGTGGCGGCCGCCGGGCTCGCGTGCACCGCGCTCGGCTCGGCGCTGCTGGGCGTGGCGCCGTCGTACCTGTGGCTCGCACTGGTAACGGTGCTCCACGGCATCGGGATGGCGGTCTTCCATCCCCAGTCGGCCGGGTTCGTCCACCTGCTGTCGGGCGAGCGCAAGGGCACCGGCATGGCTGTCTACACGATGGCGGGCCAGGCCGGCCAGGCGCTCAGCCCGATGATCGCGGCCTATGTCGCGGTGCGTGCCGGCCTACCGTGGGTAGCCGTCACCGCGGTGCCCGCGCTCGTCGTGGCGGCGGTGCTGGCGCGCGCCGTACCGTGGCACCAGCGCCTGACGCACGCGGCGGGCGGCCTCGCCGGGCTGCGCGGCGCGCTGCGCCAGAACCTCGGCGGGCTCTCCCGGCTGATGGCGCTGATCATGTCGCGCGCCACGATCGTTCACTGCATGCTCGCGCTGCTCCCGTTTCTCTATCGCGCCCGTGGGGCGCCGGCCACCGAGGGTGCGGCCGCGCTCACCGCGATGATCCTGGCCGGCGCGGCAGGCGGCATGATCGCGGGCTACCTCTCGGACCGCTACGGCCGCAGGCCGGTGCTCTTCATCTCGTTCGCCGCCGCCACGCCGCTGTTTCTCGGCGGGATCACCACCACCGGGCCGCTCGCGCTCCTGCTGCTGGCGGCCGGGGGCGGGGCGCTCTTCGGCTCGTCCTCGCTGGTCACCGTGGAGGCGCAGAGCCTGCTTCCCGGGCACGCCAGCATGGCCGCCGGCCTGATGATGGGCGTGAGCATGGGCATCGGCGGCGTGCTGGTCGGCCCGCTGAGCGCGCTCGCGCAGGCCTTCGGCATCGTTCCGGTGCTGACCGTGGTGAGCCTGCTGCCGCTGCCCGGCAGCTTGCTCACGCTCTCGCTCACGCGGCCGGCGCGCGCCGCCTAGCCGCGCGCCGCGGCTCCCGGGGCCCGGGCCGCGAGGGATTGTGCTTTCCCACCGTCCGTGAGACAATACGCGGGCATCGCAGAAGGTATGCAGTCTCTGTGGTAGCCTGCACGACAAAGGTGGTTGGCAGCATGGCAACAGGCACCGTGAAGTGGTTCAGCAGCGAGAAGGGGTACGGCTTCATCACCCCGGAGGACGGGTCGAAGGACCTGTTCGTGCACTTCAGCGGGATCGTCGGCGAGGGCTACAAGTCGCTCGTCGAGGGGCAGAAGGTCGAGTACACGCAGACGCAGGGACAGAAGGGGCCGCAGGCGACCAACGTCCGGCCGATCGGCTAACCCTCCTCACAATCGACACCGCGGGTGCGCGCGGGCCCGGGCGAGATGCCCGGGCCCGCGCGCGTCTTGCCGCCCGGGCGCCACGGGCTCCCACCCACGGGGGAACAGGTGATCCCTGGTCGTCCCTCCGGGTTTCCCGCATAATGGCAGCGAACCTCGCGCACGGCGACCGACGCGTCCAAACTTTAAGGAGGGACCCCCATGAGCCGAGGCCGCCTCCTCATCCTCCTGATCTTCCTGATCGTGTTCTGGGTCGGGCCTATGCTCCTGGGCCTGGTGACCGACTGGCTGTGGTTCGCCGATCTCGGCTTCCTCGGCGTGTACCGCACGCGACTGCTGACCCAGGGGCTGCTGTTCCTGGCGGGCGGCGGGGCCGCGCTCGCCTTCATCTTGGGCAGCGCTCGGCTGGCCGACCGTCTCGGCCGGCAGGCCGTGGGCACGCTCGAGTTCGCCGGCAGCGCGTCGGTCCGCGCGATGGAACCGATGGTCCGGCTGGCGATCGTGGGCGGCAGCGGGTTCCTGGCCCTGATGGCCGCGGGCACCCTGGCCGCCTCGTGGAGCGAGGTGCTCCTGTTCCTGCGCCCCACGCCCTTCGACGCCACCGATCCGTTGTTCGGCCGTGACATCAGCTTCTACGTCTTCACGCTGCCGGTCTACCGGCTCGCGCAGAGCTGGCTCGTCACCGTCACCCTAATGGCCTTGCTCGCCGCGGTCGGCGTCTACGCGGTGCGGACCTTGCTCCCGCAGCTTCCGCCGAGCCTGATGGACGCCGAGGAACTGCGCGCCCCGCAGGCGCAGATCCAGCTCTTCCTCACGCCCGCGATGCGCGCGCACCTCTTTGGGCTCGGTGCGCTCCTCTTTCTGTTGCTGGCATGGGGCTACCGCCTCAACATCTTCGACCTGGTCTACTCGACCCGCGGCGCCGCGTTCGGGGCCGGGTACACCGACGTGGCCGCGCGGCTGCCGGCCCTGTGGTTCCTGCTGGTCGTCGCGGTCGGGGCTGCGGCGGCGCTGCTGGTCGGGACGCGCCGCGAAGGGTTCCGGCTGCCGGTGGCCGCCGCCGTCGTCTGGGCCATCTCCGCCTTCGTGGTCGGCGGCCTCTACCCGGCGGTGGTGCAGCGGCTGATCGTCCAGCCGCAGGAGCTGGAGCGCGAGCGTCCCTTCATCGAGCGGACGATCCGGATGACGCGCGAGGCGTTCGCGCTGGACCGCATCGAGGAGACGCCGATCGCCGGCGAGGACATGGTTACCCCGGAGGCGATCGCCGCCAACCCAGGGACCATCGGCAACATCCGGCTGTGGGACCCCGAGCCGCTGCTGACGACCTACAACCAGATCCAGAGCATCCGGCTGTACTACGAGTTCGCCAACGTGGACGTGGACCGCTACACCATCGACGGCCGGTACCGGCAGGTGATGGTGGCCGCCCGCGAGCTGGTGCCCGAGCGCCTGCCGTCGCAGGCGCAGACGTGGGTCAACCGCCGGCTGCAGTTCACCCACGGCTACGGCGCGGCGATGAGCGCGGTCAACGAGGTGACGCCCGAGGGCCTGCCCACGCTCTTCCTGCAGGACGTCCCGCCGCGCGGCAAGCTGCCGGTGGATCGGCCCGAGATCTACTACAGCGAGCGCTCGCACGACTACGTGATCGTGCGGACGCGGTTCCCCGAGTTCAGCTACCCACGGGGCGAGGAGAACGTCTACACGACCTACGAGGGGCGCACCGGCGTCGGGCTGGGCTCGCGCGCCCGTCGCGCGCTGTTCGCCTGGCGGTTCCGTGACGTGAACATCCTGCTCTCGGACGCGATCACCCGCGAGAGCGTCATCCTCTATCACCGCAACATCGTCGAGCGCGTCGGCCGGGTGGCGCCCTTCCTCCGGCTGGATAGCGACCCCTACATCGTGGTCGCCGACGGGCGGCTGTTTTGGATCCTGGACGCGTACACGACCTCGAGCCGCTACCCCTACGCCCAGCCGCACCGCGACGGATTCAACTACATCCGCAACAGCGTCAAGGCCGTCGTGGACGCCTACCACGGCACCGTGTCGCTCTACGTCGCCGAACCGGACGATCCGATCATCCGCAGCTACGCCCGGATCTTCCCGGGCGTACTCCGGCCGATGGCCGACCTGCCCGCGGGGCTACGGGCTCACTTGCGCTACCCGCAGGACATCTTCGCGGCGCAGGCCGAGATGTACCGTACCTTCCACATGCAGGACCCGCGCGTCTTCTACAACCGCGAGGATGTGTGGGTGTTCCCCGAGGAGATCTACATCGACCGGCCGCGCCAGATGACGCCGTACTACATCATCATGCGGCTACCCGGCGCGCCGCGCGAGGAGTTCGTCCTCATCCTGCCCTACACGCCGCCGGGCCGGCAGAACATGATCACCTGGCTGGCGGCGCGCTCGGACGGCGAGCACTACGGCCAGCTCAAGGCGTTCCGCTACCCGAAGGACAAACTGGTCTTCGGACCTATGCAGATCGAGGCGCGGCTCAACCAGGACCCCGCGATCTCGCAGCAGTTCACGCTGTGGAGCCAGGGCGGCAACCGCGTTATCCGGGGGAACTTGATCGTCATCCCGATCGGCGAGGCGAACCTCTACGTGGAGCCGATCTACCTGCAGGCCGAACAGGGCCGGCTGCCCGAGATGAAGCAGGTCGTGCTCGCGAGCGGGAACCGCATCGTGATGGAGGCCACGGTGGACCGCGCGCTGCGCGGGCTCTTCGCCGAGGTGCCGCCGCCGCGGCCGGTGGTCGGCCGCGTGATCCCCGCGCCGCAGGCGCCGCCCCCAGACGGCGCATCGCCCGCCGACCCCGCGGGGCTGCTCCGCTCGCTCCAGGAGCGCCACGCGCGGGTGGCCGAGGAGCTGCGCGTGATCGAGCGCGAGCTGCAACGGCTGCGGGAGGCGCTCGAGCGGCGCTAGCGGGTCAGGCCTGTCGCGCAAGCGAAGCGGCCGCGCCAGCGCGCGGCCGCTCCCCAGGGGCCCGCGCGTGCGCTACTGTCCCGGCGCCCGGTAGCTGACGGCCTTCTTGGTGGCCTGGTCGATCTCTTCCGGTGTGAGCAGGACCGTCGTCCTGCCCGCGAACCCCCCGGCGGCGGCAACGGCCAGCGACACGGCGGCGACGCTCACGTTGTCCGGCGCGTCGAGCAGCAGCACGACGTCGTCCTTGCCGAACGTGAAGTAGAACGCCTCGACCTTACCGCCCACGCTCTCCACCGCGTGCTGCGCGGCGGCCCGCCGCCTGGAGCCACCGTCCTTCAACAGTCCCTTGACGCCCTCCAGCGTGTACGATCCCTGGAACAGGTACTTGGGCATGATGCCACCTCCTGGGAGATACGCGCTCACCTGTGCTGCTGCCACCGGAAGAAGAAGCGCGGCGCGTGCACGGCGGGTGCGGCCGGACACGGTCCCGGGTTCGCGGGGTGGTCGGGATTCCCTGCGCGGGCTATCCGAGGAGGGCTCGAAGCGACTCGCGAGCCAGGACCGCCATGTCCATCGCCTGCAGCGCCGTGCTCTCCACGAATCTCAGCCGTCGGTCGTCGTCGCGAGAGCACAGGAGGCGCCCGCGCACGGCCGCCATGCGCAACCCCGATGGCGCATCGTTGAGCACGACCACGTCGGCAGCAATCCCAATGGCACGCTCGATGCGCGCCATGAGGTCGAGGCGCACTGCAAGCGTATCCGGTACACCGGCGGCATCCGGGGCGAGGAAGACGGCCACGTCGACGTCTGCGAAGGGACGGCCCTCGGCAAACGACCCGAAAAGGTAGGCGAAGACGACGTGCTCGACGTCCCTGAGACACTCGCCGACCCTTGCGATCAGCGCGTCGCTCTCGGCGCGAGGGAGCGAGTGCCGGACGCCGCCGCGGCCTCCACCACGACAATCAGGCCGTACCGGGCCGCCCTGACCTTCTCGGGGTCGTCCGCGAACGCGCCTTCCGGCATCTTTGCGTACGCGCGCAGCGCGCCGACCTCGCGGCGAATGTCGGCCGCTCGTGCGCGAATCAACTCGATGTTGAGGAACGCGAACATGAGTGCCTCCTGGCAACCGGCCCCCATCTTACCATCCGGGAAAGGCCACTGGCGCGGCGAGGCGTTCTAGACTGCACGGCTCGCCGGCGCTCGAGCACCTGGTCGAGGCGGACCGGCAGACCGTGGAGCCCGCGGATGCGCGGGCTCCACGTCACGTTAGGGCATCGGCCAGCTCGATGAAGTCGCGGACGACCAGGTCGGGCTGGTACGGCGTGTCCTCGTAGGGCAGCCCGTAGCGGTTCACGTATGCGCCGCGCATACCGCACGCACGCGCACCCACGACGTCGAACGAGTTCGCGGAGACCATCAGGCACTCGTGCGTCTCCAGCCCCAGCTCCCGCGCCGCCCGGCGGTAGACCGCCGGGTGCGGCTTGAACACGCCGACCGACGACACCGAGAACACCGCGTCGAACGCCCACCGCACCTGGTGCGCCACCAGGTGGTCGAGGAACTCCGACTCGCCGTTGGAGAGGACGACGAGCCGGTAGCGGTCCCGTAGCCGCTCAAGCCCCGGCCGCACGTCGGGAAACGGCTCGAGCCCGCGCCACGCCGCCATGACGCGCGCGACCTCCTGCGGCGAGGCGTCGATGCCGTTCTGCCGCAACACGTAGACCAGTGCACGCCGCGCGGTCTCCAAGTAGCCGCTGTGGCCGAGCATCATGAGCGTGTCCTGGAACTGCTCGAGCCTCTGCCGTGCGCGCCACTGCTCCCAGACCCGGTCGGCGGGGGCGGTGGCGCCCTTATCCGCGAGGAAGCGCCGCAGCGGCGGGGTGAGGCTGCCATCGAGGTCGAGGACGGTGCCGAAGACGTCGAAGGTGAGCGCCCGCACCTGAGGGAGGTGCGGCGCCCGGCGAGCCGAACTCATACGATCCGCTCCTCCGTGCATCCTCAATTCCTGTGCTCGACCACCCTCTACCGCTTGCGCCGCTTCGCCCGCGTCCCGGGGCGGGCTGCCGCTCGCGCCCACTCCACGGCACCCGGCGTCGTCCGCCACGCTCCGGCCAGCGCCCGGGCACAGATGATGGCCTCCTCCTCGCTGCCCAGCTCGTAGGCCGGCGGGTCCGCGCCCGGTAGCTGTTGCTCTCCCGTCAGGTAGTCGAGCACGTGGCGATTCGCGCGCAGCGCGCGGCGCAGGCTCGCGCGCGCAGCCGGGCTGTCGCCCTCCCGCCGAAACGCCAGCAGCGCCGCCCCATACCGCCACACCGCCGACGACTCGCCGCTGAACTGCCGGAGCAGCGCTCCGGCCTCCTCGTCGCGGCCTTGAACCAGCAGCGCCGGGAGGAGCCGGTCGCGGACGCCCTGGTTGTCGCCCGGGTTCAGGCGGAGGAGCTCCCGGTAGTGGTCAATCGCCTCGTCCGCCCGGCCCAGTGCCTCCAGGGTCTCCGCGAGCCCGAAGCGGGCGCGCATGTAGGGCCGAGTGGTCATCAGGCCCCAGAAGTGGCCGGCTTCCTCCTCGAAGGCCTGCGGCCCGAGCGCGCGCTCACCGGCGGCGACGCCCTGCGCGTACAGGTCGCGGGCCCGCTCGAGGTCGCCGGCGTGCTCGGCCAGGATCACGTAGGCATCGGCGCAGTCGCCCGACAACTCGATCGCCTTTCGGGCAAGCTGGACGCGGCGGCGGCCGCGCGCGTCGAAGGCCCGATAGGCCATGTCCTGTGCCTGTTCCAGAGGCGTCGAGGCGGTCGACGGAATCGCGTCCAGCGAGCCACTGAACCGCCGGCGGATCGCGTCCTGAACCTGCTCGAGGCTCTTGAACTCCGACTGCGCCACGAACCGTTGGAGTTCGGCCGTGGCGCGTTCCATGGCGCGGCGATCGAGAACCGGACGCCGGCTGGCAGGGCGCGCATCGAGCGGCTCGAGCAGGGCCGGGAGGGAGAGCCGGTAATCCACGCACCCGTCCAAGGTCTTCACCTGACGCGACCAGCGCCCCTGGTCGATCTCGGCCTCGGTGGTCTCCGCGAGCACGCGGAGCAGGCCCTCCAGATAGGCGAGCACGTTGGCGTCCGGCCGGCGTATGCGTTCGCCCGGACCATAGCACAACGCCAGCGGGTACGCATCGTCGCCCGCCACGGGCAGATCGTGCTTCTTCCAGAAATCCGCATCACCGGGGGGATGTCCGAGGCCGCACTGTAGAGCACCGACCACCGCGGGCGTCCGGTAATGGCCTCCGGTCGCACCGCATCCGCCACGTCGGCATGATCGGCAGCCGACTCGAAAAACCCGAGACCGAAGGTCTCACCGCCGGCACCGAGCACGACCACGTGCCGCAGGCCGCGCGCGATCGAGGGCGCTTCGACGTAGAGGAGATCCTCATCCGACAGATGACGCCAGGGCGCGGCCTCGTAGAAGCGCTTCGCCGCGTCTGCGAAGGCGCGCATGCGATCTACGGTTACACCTGGAACTGCCGCTGGGCCGGGCGGGAATGTGTCGCCAGGCCTGTGGGAGCGTTTCAAGGCCTGACCTCGTCCGGCAGGCGGGCGAGGATGGCGTCGTAGACTTCCCGGGCGAGCGCCAGGGCTCCCTCGGCCTCCTCGCGAGGCGGCTCGTGGGGTTCGCCGGGATACCGGAACTTCCACGCGTAGTCCGTGAGCTCAGCCGCACGACGTAGCGTCGGCTCGAGGCTGCCATCGATGCTCGCGCACAACTGCCCGATCTCAGCGCGGTTGTGCGTCTTCCGGAACACCTTGCTGTGCCAGGTGAGAAACGCCTTCATGGCCTTCTCCGCTGCCTGCTGTGCGTGAAACACGGCATCTCCAGTAAGGGCTGGGGCGGCGGCAAGATCGACCCGCCCACTGGCGAGATCGGCGCGCGCACGAACCAGCCATCCCCGCGTCTCGGCGACCAGCTCCGGGTCATGCGGCATAGAGGAGCGTGCCTTCGCGGAGCACGGTCGCGGGCAGCGAGCACACCACACGGGCGCGCCGTTCGAAGCGCGACCGTTCCCAAACGATCACGTCCGCCGCCGTCGCGGTTCCCCAGAGGGCCCGGTAGGCGCGCTTGCTGTCCCGCCGCTCCTGCGGCACGCCATCGGGCACCACCACGAGAAGGTCGTAGTCGCTGTCGGGCCCGGACTCGCCGCGGGCGACCGATCCGAACAGGTAGATCCGTTCTGGCTGGTACGCGTCCACCAGCCGTCGGACGACCTCGGCGAGTTTCGGATCGCGGTCCAGGAGCGCGGTGTCCATGGGTCATGGCTCCGATGGGGCGTACGCCTCGCAGCACCCGCTCGGGATGGGATTGGCTGGTGGGCCCTGAGGGACTCGAACCCCCGACGCGCGGGTTAAAAGCCCGCCGCTCTGCCCGCTGAGCTAAGGGCCCACCGACGGCGCGGACGCCCCGAGCGGAGCGTCCTCGACATCCGTAGTATACCATCCGAGTTCCCACGCTGGCGTTCCTGTGGTACCATACGCACCAAGCCATGGACGCCGAGCCGGTCCGCGCCCGCACGTTCCCGCCGGCGCCTCTCCCGCGCAAATGCATCTGTCCCCGGGCGGAGGCCGCGAGGTCTTCGCCGTCTCGTACCAGCACACACTGACGACGGCCACCGTTTAGTCGCCCGCGCCCCACATCGCAGCGGGGCGCCGCCGTGGCTGTCCTGGGGGGACAGACGATGCAGGCACCATCCGCACCAATCGGCATCCTGTACGAGCATCCAGAGTGGTTCCGGCCGCTGTTCGCCGAGCTCGACCGCCGGGGTCTCCGCTACGAGCGCGTGCACGCGCAGGCCCTCGTGTTCGACCCCGCGCGCCGCCCGTCGTACGGCCTGGTGCTCAACCGCATGAGCCCGTCGGCTTACCTGCGCGGGCACGGGCATGCCATCTTCGCGTCGCTGGCGTTCCTCGACGCGCTCGAGCGCCACGGGGTGCCCACGGTCAACGGCGCGGCGGCGTTCCGGCTGGAGCTGTCGAAAGCCGCCCAGCTCGCCCTGCTGGCGCGGTTGGACCTGCCGCACCCGCGCTCGCGCGTCATCAACCACCCGTCGCGCGCGCTGGAGGCGGCCGACGACCTGGTCTTCCCGCTCATGGTGAAACCGAACATCGGTGGCAGCGGCGCGAAGATCCAGCGGTTCGAGACGCGCGCGGCGCTGGAGGAAGCGGTCGCGGCGGGCACGCTGGACCTGGGCATCGACGAGACGGCGCTGGTGCAGGAGTACCACCCGCCGGCCGACGGCGCGATCGTGCGTGTGGAGGTGCTGGACGGCCTGCTGCTGTACGCGATCCGCATCTACCCGAACCCGGACGAGGGCTTCAACCTGTGCCCCGCGGACATCTGCCGGGACCCGGCGGCGACCGGAGACGCGCGCGGGGTTGTCGCTTCCACCACGGGCGCCCCATCCTCCGATGTGGACTTCTGTCCCGTCGACTTGCCCAGGACCTCGCTCAAGGTGGAAGGCTACAGTCCGCCACAGGACGTCATAGACGACGTGGTGAACATCGCCCGCGCGGCGGGGATCGACGTCGGAGGGATCGAGTACCTCACCAGCGCCCGCGACGGTCGGCGCTACTACTACGACATCAACGCGCTCTCGAACTTCGTCAGCGACGCGCCGGCGGTCGTCGGGTTCGATCCCGTGCCGGTGTTCGCGGACTACCTGCAACGGCGGGCGGCCCAGGCGCCGGCGGGCGCCGGGCGTGGGGCCCGCCGGGCCGCGCGCGGCTGAGGAGGCCTGCATGGTGACCCGCAAGGACGTGAAGCGGCTGGTCGGACAGACCGTGACGCTGCGCCTGACGCCGCAGGCCCCGGGCGGGCCCACGGTCACCGGGAAGCTCGTGGGCGTGCTCGAGGCCGCCGACGGGCTCGTGGTCACGCTCGAGCCCGCCGGGGTGCCGGGCGCACGCGTCACCTATCACTACCACTACATCCTGGCCGTCGAGCCGGGGACCACCGGGGGGTGATTGTAAGTGGGATACGCCAAGCCTGACGTGCTCGTCGAGACCGCGTGGGTCGCCGACCACCTGAAGGACCCCACCGTCCGCATCGTCGAGGTGGACGTGGACACCACGGCCTACGCGCAGGGACACGTGCCCGGCGCCATCGGGTTCGACTGGAAGTCCGACATCCAGAACCCATTGCGGCGCGACTTCGTGGACAGGGCCGCGTTCGAGGCGCTGGCCAGCCGCGCGGGCATCGCCAACGATCACACGGTGGTCTTCTACGGCGACAACAACAACTGGTTCGCCACCTGGGCGTACTGGCTGTTCAAGTACTACGGGCACCGCGACACGCGCGTGATGAACGGCGGCCGGAAGAAGTGGATCGACGAGGGCCGGCCGCTGGACACCGCGGCATCGTCGTACCCAAAGACGACCTACCGGGCGCAGGAGCCCGACCAGGCCATCCGCGCGTTCCGCCAGCAGGTTCTCGAGCGGCTCGGGCAGCCGGGCGTGGGCCTGGTGGACGTCCGCTCGCCCAAGGAGTTCACCGGCGAGCTGCTGGCACCGGAGAACCTGCCGCAGGAGGGCGCGCAGCGCGGCGGGCACATCCCGGGCGCGGCGAACGTGCCCTGGGCGACCGCGGTGCGCGAGGACGGCACGTTCAAATCGGCCGAGGAGTTGCGCGCAATTTACGAGCCGAAGGGCATCACGGCCGACAAAGAGATCGTCGCCTACTGCCGCATCGGCGAGCGCTCGTCGCACACCTGGTTCGTGCTGCGCGAGCTGCTCGGCTACCCGCGGGTGCGCAACTACGACGGCTCGTGGACCGAGTGGGGCAGCCTGGTGGACGTGCCGATCGAGCGGTAGACGCCGGCGGCGGCGGGGGCGCTCCGGGCGGGCGCCCTTTGCCGCGTCGTCTCGCGGGGACGCTCCGGACGGGGCGCCCTCGTCGCGTGGTCCCGCGGGTGCGCCGGGAAGGGCATATACGGGGTGATCCGAATTACTAGGGGAGCCGGAAGGCTCGCCCGTCGAGGTGCACCATGCGGAACCGTCACGCCCTCGCACTCGTCGCCCTTGCCCTTCTGGCCGTCGGGGCCCTGCCCGCGGGCGGGGCGCCCCGGCCGGTCCCGACGCCGACGCCCCATCCGACCGTGGCCCGGCTCGGCGCGCTGAACGGCCCGGCGTTCGACGTCGCGTTCATGCGCGAGCTCATCCCGGTGCACGAGGAGGCGGTGGAGATCGCGATGGCGGCGACCCTCAATGCCGATCACACCGAGCTGCTCCGCTGGAACCAGGTCATGATTGACCGAAAGACCGGCGAGGTCAAGCGCATGCTGGCCATGCTCAAAGAGGCGGGGGCCTCCGAGGGTCGCCGCGGCGCGGGCGTGGCCACCGACGCAGTGAAGCGCATGCGCCAACTGCGGGGCGCGGCGCTCGAGAAGGCGTACATCCCGCTGATCGCCGCCCACCTCGAGCACAGCGCGAGCTTGGCCGCGCTCGCCGCGACGCGGGCCGCGCGCGCCGAGGTACGCAAGCTGGCTGCGGACGTCATGCGCGTCGAACGGGCCGAGGTCGCGACCCTGCGGGCCTGGCACAAGAAGTGGTACGGCAACTAGCCTTCCCGGCCGAGGTGTAGCGTGCTGCTCCAGGGGAAGCGCGCCCTGGTCATGGGCGTGGCCAACAACCGCAGCATCGCG
Organism: Armatimonadota bacterium; assembly: GCA_031081715.1. Taxonomy (GTDB): domain Bacteria; phylum Sysuimicrobiota; class Sysuimicrobiia; order Sysuimicrobiales; family Humicultoraceae; genus Fervidifonticultor_A; species Fervidifonticultor_A tertius. The sequence goes on from JAVHMA010000021.1 coordinate 49,363, forward strand.
TGGGGGATTGCCCGCGCCTTCCACCGTGAGGGCGCCGAACTGGCGTTCACCTACCAGGGCGAGCGGCTCAAGGAGAACCTTGTCGGCCTGCTGGCCGAGCTCGGCGGCGCCGATCGGTTCCCGATCTTCCCCTGCGACGTCACCTCGGATGCGGAGATCGCCGCGGTCTTCGACGGCCTGCGCGCCCGGTGGGGCGCGCTCGAGGTGCTGGTCCACTGCTTGGCGTTCGCGGGCCGGGATGAGCTGACGCGACCGTTCGTCGAGATCTCGCGCGGCGGCTACGCGCAGGCCCTGGACATCAGCGCGTACTCGCTGATCCGCTGCACGGCCGCGGCCAGGCCGCTGCTGGAGGCCGCCGGCGGCGGCAGCGTGATGACCCTCACCTACAACGCGGTCGAGCGGGTCGTGCCGTCCTACGGCGTGATGGCCATCGCGAAGGCCGCGCTGGAGGCCGAGGTCCGCTACCTGGCCGCGGAGCTCGGCCCGGCCAACATCCGCGTCAACGCCATCTCCGCCGGGCCGATCCGCACGCTCGCGGCGAGCGCGGTGCGGGGCATCTCCGGGTTCCGCGACGCCATGGACGAGGTGGCGCCACTGAGGCGGAACGTCACCACCGAGGAGGTCGGGGACGTCGCGGTGTTCCTGGCGAGCGACCTGGCGCGCGCGGTCACGGGCAACTTGATCTTCGCCGACAGCGGCTTCCACGTCATGAGCGCGGCGGGCATGCTCGAGCTGCGGCGCAAGGACGGCGGCTAGAGGCCCCAGCCGTACCAGGCGGAGAGCACGGCGATCACGTTGTGCGCCGCGTGCGCGATGACCGGCGGCAGCAGGCTGCCGGTGCGCGCGTAGAGCCAGGCGAGCAGCAGCCCGAGCGCGAAAATCGGCACGCCGTGCACGAGCTGCAGGTGCACGGCCGCGAAGAACAGGCCGCTGGCGACCGCGGCGAGCCGAGGACCCCACCGCGCGCGCAGGCCGCCGTACACGAAGCCCCGGAAGAAGACCTCCTCGCCCACCGGCACCACGACCGCCAGCAGGACGAAGAACCAGGCGAGCTCCGGCCCGGCGCCGAGCGTGTTGAGGATCGGCAGCAGTGGGTCGTCCGCGTGCTCGGCGGCGGCGGCGGCCTCGGCCCGAGCCGGCCCGATCACGAGCCCAAGCAGGTAGACCACCAAGCGCTCCATGCCCACCGCCACCAGCATCGCGGCCGCCGCGCCGAGCAGCCCCACCGCCCCCAGCCGGGGCCAGCCCTCGGCGCGCAGCCCGAGCGTCGCCGCGGGCAGGCGATAGCGCGCCAGCGCCACGTAGGCCGGCACCGCCACGAACATCGCGTTCTGCGCGAGCGCGACTACGGTCAGGTCGGCCAGGGTGAACGGGAGCCCGATCCCCGCCAGGTGCGCGGCCGCGGGCAGCGTCAGCACGAAGAGCAGCGTGACCGCGAACATCTCGCCCAGTCCCCACAGCCCGCCGCCCGAGACCGGACGGATCGCGAGCAGGTAGGCGGCCAGCGCCCCGCTGAAGGCGAGCATCATCAACAGCGCGGTCGTCTGGGAGTCCGGGACGGGGTAGACGGCGGCCGGGACCATGAACGCCCTACGGGGGTTCGTCGGCGCGCCGCGGACTTCCTACGCCCGCCGGCGTGGCAAGGAGGGCCCCGGCGCGCGCCGAAGTACACCGGGCCGAGGTGTTCATGGTGTCCCACGTATCGGTCTACCGTCGCTGGCGCCCCAAGACGTTCGAGGAGATCATCGGCCAGGAGCGGATCACGCGGACGCTCCAGAACGCCATCCGCGCCGGCCGAACCTCGCATGCCTACCTCTTCGCCGGGCACCGCGGCACCGGGAAGACCACGACCGCGCGCATCCTGGCGAAGGCGCTCAACTGTGCGCAGGGGCCCACGCCCACGCCGGACAACACCTGCCCGCAGTGCGTGGCGATCGCGAAGGGCGTCAGCATGGACGTCATCGAGATCGACGGCGCGAGCAACACGAGCGTGGACGACGTCCGCGACCTCAAAGAGAAGATCGTGCTGGCGCCGACCGAGAGCCGCTACAAGGTCTACATCATCGACGAGGTCCACATGCTCTCGACCAGCGCCTTCAACGCGCTGCTGAAGACGCTGGAGGAACCGCCGGCGCACGCCGTGTTCGTGCTGGTGACCACCGAGCCGCACCGCATTCCGGCCACCGTGCTGTCGCGCTGCCAGCGCTTTGACTTCCGGCGGGTGTCGTTCGCCGAGATCCTCGGCCGACTGCGAACCATCGCGGCGCAGGACGGCATCGCGATCGACGAGGCGGCGCTGGCGCAGATCGCGCGGGTCGCCGACGGCTCGGTGCGCGACGCGGAGTCGGTCCTCGACCAGCTCAGCGCCTACGCCGGCGGGACGATCGACCGCGCGCTCGTCACCGAGGTGCTCGGGCTCGTGGACGAAGACGCGGCCGCGGCGTTCGCCGAGGCCGCGCTGCGCCGGGACGTCGCCGCGGCCCTGCGGCTCGCGCAAGAGGCCGCCGACGCGGGCAAGGACATCCGCCAGGTCCTGCGCGCGCTGCTCGAGCACTTCCGCGACCTGCTGCTGGTGAAGACCTGTGGGCCGCAGGCCGCGGAGATCCTCGACGCGCCTCGGGAGCACTACGAGCGGCTCGCCCAGCAGGCCGACGGCGTGGCCGTCTCCGACCTGCTGCGCGCGGTGCGCGTGCTCAACGACGCCGCCAACGACGCGCGCTGGAGCACGCAGCCGCGGCTGGCGCTGGAGGTCGCGCTGGTGCGCGTGGCGCGGCCGGACATGGATCCCTCGATGGAGGGTGTGCTGGCGCGGCTCGAGCGGCTGGAGAGCGGCGGCGCGCCGGCCGCCCAGGGTCCGCCGCGGGACGAGCCGCGCCAGACCGCCGACGCGCCGGCACCCCCGGCGAGGCAGCCGCGCGAACGCACGGGCGACCCCAAGGCGACCGCGCCGGCCCCACCGCTCGCGCCCCCCTTGCTGGCCACGCCGCCGGCACTCGCCACCCCCCCCGCCGGCGCGCCGCTCGTCTCGATCGACGACGTCCGCCGCCAGTGGGCCCGCGTGCTCGAGCACGTCAAGCGTCAGAAGATGATCTGCCACGCGCTCCTCATCGACGGTACTCCGCTGGAGGTAAGCGGCGACGTGCTCACCGTGGGGCTGCGCTCCGCCTACGCGTTCCACATGGAGAACCTGAACCGGCCGGAGAACCGCGAGGTCGTCGAGCGCGCCCTCTCCACCGTACTGGCGCAGCCGCTGCGGTTCCGCTGCCGGCTGTTCGACGCGCCGGGCGAGGTACCGGCCCCGGCGTCGGCGGAGCGGGTGGACGCCCCGTCCGGCCACGCCGGCGCGTTCCTGGAGCGCGCCCGGCAGCTCTTCGGCGCGCAGATCGTCGACGACCCGTCGGCCGGGTAGCGGCCGTCGCCACGCAAGCCCCGGAGGCCTCCCCGTGCGCATGGGCGATCTCAACAAGATGATGAAACAGGCCCAGAAGCTGCAGGCCGAGATGGCTCGCGTGCAAGAGGCGCTCGGCGCGGAGCGCGTGGAGGCGACCGCGGGCGGCGGGGTCGTGCGCGCGCTCTGCGACGGCCACGGCGAGTTGGTCGAACTGGCCATCGACCCGGCGGTGGTCGATCCTGGCGATGTCGCCATGCTGGCGGACCTCATCCGCGCCGCGGTCAACGAGGCCCAGCGCAGCGCCCGCGCGCTGGCCGAGCGCCGGATGCGCGAGGTGACCGGGGGCCTGCAGCTCCCCTTCTGAATGGACTACCCGGGGCCTCTGGCCCGCCTGATCGACGAGCTCTCGAAGATGCCGACCGTGGGACCCAAGACGGCCCAGCGGCTCGCGTTCCACATCCTGCGCCTGCCGCCCGAGGAGGCCCGCGCGCTCGCCGAGGCCATCGTGGACGTCAAGGCGAAGATGCGGTACTGTTCGGTCTGCTTCACCATCACCGACGTCGATCCGTGCGCCACCTGCGCCGACCCCGCACGCCGCGACGACGTGCTCTGCGTGGTCGAGGACCCGCGCGACGTGCTGGCGCTGGAGCGCACACGCGAGTTTCGCGGCCGCTACCACGTACTGCACGGCGCCATCTCGCCGCTGGACGGCATCGGCCCCGACGACTTGAAGATCGCCGAGCTGCTGGCGCGGGTGCGCGACGGCGCGGTACGCGAGGTCATCGTGGCGACGAACCCGCGCGTCGAGGGCGAGGCCACCGCAATCTACCTGGCGCGCCTGCTCAAGCCGCTCGGGCTGCGGGTCACGCGCATCGCCCACGGCCTGCCGGTGGGCGGCGACCTGGAGTACGCCGACGAGGTGACGCTGGCCCGCGCGCTGGAGGGGCGGCGCGACCTGTAAATGGGCGCGCAGCCGCCGGCCCGACCGGCGCGCGGCGGCGCGCTGCGGCACCGGCGGTTCGCGCTGTTCTGGCTGGGCCTGCTCACCGCCCACACGGGCGTCTGGATGCAGACCGTCGGCCAGGGCTGGCTCGTCTACCAGCTCACCAATACCCCGATCTGGCTCGGGATCACCAGCCTGGCGTTTGCGCTGCCGACGATCGTCGTCCCGCTCGCCACCGGCGCGCTGGCCGACCGCACCGACCGGCTGGCGCTCGTGCGCGCCACGCAGGTGTTCTCCGCGGCCGCGGTCGGCGTGCTCGCGCTCCTGACGTACCTCGGCGTGGTACAGGCCTGGCATGTCGCGGCCTACACGCTGGTGGCGGGCCTCTCGCTCGCGTTCGAGGGACCGGCGCGCCATGCGGTGATCCCCTCGCTGGTGGACCGCGACTCGCTGCTGGGCGCGGTCTCGCTGAGCCAGTCCTCCTACCAGATCGGGGGCTTCATCGGCCCGGCGCTCGCAGGCCTGCTACTCGGCGCCTTCGGCACCGGGCGCCTCTACCTGCTCTTCGTGGCGAACGCGTGCGCCTTTCTGGTCTTCGCCGCCGCGATCACGGCGATCCGCGCCGCTCCGGCCGCGACCGCCGCCGAACCGGCGTCGGCGGGCTCGGTCGTCGAGGGGCTGCGCTACGTGTGGGGTCGCGACGCGCTGCGCGCGTTGCTCCTGCTCGTCACCGTGGTCGCGATCTTCGGCCGCTCCTACGTGACGCTGCTCCCGGTGTTCGCGCGGGACGTGTTGCGCACGACGGCCGAGGGCCTGGGGTTCCTCACCGCGGCGCCCGGGGTGGGCGTGATCGCCGGCGCCGCGGTGCTCTCCACGGCGACCACGCGCGCGCGGCCAGGGCGACTCTTCGTCGTCGCGGCCGTGCTCTACGCCGCCCTGCTGGCCGCGTTCACCCTGGCGCGCGCGCTGCCGGTGGCGATGGCGATCCTGGTGGCCCACGGCTTCGTGAGCGTCACGCTCATCGCGTCGCTGTCGGCGGCGCTCCAGCTCGCCTCGCCGGACGCGCTGCGCGGCCGGGTGATGAGCCTGTGGACCATCGCGAACGTGGGCCTGCAGTCGGCGGGCGCGATGGTCACCGCGGGCGCCGCGGCCCTGGTGGGGGCACCGCTCGCGGTGGCGGGCGGCGCGGCGCTGGTTGCGGCCACCGCGCTCGCACTCGCGCGACCGCTGCGCCGGTTGGAGTAGCCCCGACGGCTGCCGCAGTCCCACGGCCGGCGCAGCCCTGGGCGGGCCTCAGCCGGTTCGGGTATACTGGATCGGGGCGGGAGTGCGATGGAGTTCGTGAGCCCGACCAAGGGCCGCCTGACATTCGAGCAGATGTTCAAGCAGCTGGTGGGGTACATCAAGGACGAACCCGACCAGCACTACCACTTGATCATCGGCACCGACTCGCTGCTCTCCGACGACACCACGTTTGTCACCGCGGTGATCGTCCACAAGGTGGGCCGGGGCGGCCGGTACTTCTACCGGAAGTTCCGCAACCGCAAGATCGAGAGCCTGCGCCAGCGGATCCTGTTCGAGACCTCGCTGTCGCTCGAGACGGCCCACCTGATCACGACCGAGCTGGCCCGCAACGGCTACTCCCGGCTGCCGGTGGAGATCCACCTGGACGTGGGCCCCAACGGCGAGACCAAGCGCATCGTCCGCGAGGTCGTGGGCATGGTGTCCGGATCGGGCTACGCTGCGGTCATCAAGCCGGACGCCTACGGCGCCACCAAGGTCGCCGACAAGCACTCGAAGTAGCCGGCGGTGAGGCTCGATCGACGCCCGGCGGCGGGGTAGCGCGGCCTGCGGGCTCCTCAGCGCGACCGCCGGCGCCCCCCGGCACCCGCGGGAAAGGCCGCATCGATGCGCCGGATCTCGTCCGTGGTGAGGGTGAGCGCGCCGGCCGCCGCGTTCTCCTCGACATGCGCGAGCCGGGTAGCCTTGGGAATCGTGAAGGTCGCGGGGTGCCGTACCAGGAACGCCAGCGCCACCTGCCGGGCCGTGGCGCCGCGCGCCCGGGCGATCTCCTCCAGGACCGGGTGCGACCGAAATCGACCCGCCCCGAAGGGGCTGTAGCCGACGACCGCGACGCCATGCCGCTCGCAGGCGGGCAGCAACGTGCCCTCGATGCCCCGGTCCTCGAGGTGATAGAGCACTTGGTTGCAGGCGACGCGGCCCGGACCGGCGATCCGCACGGCCTCCTCCAGGTCGGCGGTGTCGAAGTTGGAGATACCCCAGCTGCGGACCTTGCCGTGCTGCGCGAGCGCCTCGAACGCCGCGATCGTGTCGGCGAGCGGGTGCTCGCCCGGCCAGTGCAGCAGGTAGCAGTCCAGCCGGTCGGTCCGCAGCCGGCGCAGGCTCGCCTCGCACGCCCGCCGCGTTCCCGCGCGCGTCGCGTTGTGGGGCCAGACCTTGGACACGAGGAACACTTCATCACGGCGACCCTCGATCGCCTCGGCGACGATCTCCTCGACGCGCCCGTTGCCATACATCTCGGCGGTGTCGATGTGGGTGAGCCCGAGGTCGAGCCCGCGCCGCAGGGCTGCCACCGCGCTGTGCCGGTCGCGTTCCATGCGCCAGGTGCCCTGGCCGATGACCGGGACCGCCACGCCGGTCGGACCGAACGGCCGGAGGATCACGCGATCACCTCACCGGCTCACGAGCCGCCTCACGCCCGGCTGGCGCGTAGCTCGGTCCGGCCACCCATGTAGGGGACCAGCGCCTCCGGCAGCCGGACGCTTCCGTCGGCCTGCTGGCCATTCTCGAGCACCGCGATGAGCGCGCGGCTGGTCGCGACCAGCGTCCCGTTGAGGGTGTGTACGAACTCGGTCGCGCCCTTGGCGCCGACGCGGAAGCGGATGCCCAGGCGCCGCGCCTGGAAGTCGCCGGCGTTGGAGCAGGAGTGGGTCTCGCCGTAGCCGCCGCGGCCCGGCATCCACGTTTCCACGTCGTACGTCTTGGTCATGGCCAGGCCCAGGTCGCCCGCGCACAGCAGCGCCACGCGGTGCGGGAGGCCGAGCGCGCGCACGAACCGCTCCTCGAGCCCGACCAGAAACTCGTGCTCCTCGGCCGAGCGATCGGGGTGCGCGAACGAGAACATCTCCACCTTGTAGAACTGGTGGACCCGGTACAGGCCGCGGATGTCGCGGCCGTAGGAGCCCGCCTCGCGCCGGAAGCAATAGGACAGCCCGGCGTACCGCAGCGGCAGCGCCGCGGCGTCAAGCGTCTCCTCCATGTGATAGGCCGCCACGCTCTGCTCGCTCGTCCCGATGAGCGCCAGGTCCTCGCCTTCGATCTTGTAGGTCTGCTGGGCATCAAGCGCGGTGCCGCCCCACGCGCCGGTAATGACGCCGCTCCGCACGAGCACGGGCGTCGAGAGCAGGATGAAGCCCTCGTCGCGCAGCAGGTCGAGCGCCAGGCGCACGAGCGCCATCTCCAGCAGGACGCCGTCGCCCTTCAGGTAGTAGAAGCGCGACCCCGACGCCCGGGCGCCGCGCTCGAAGTCGAGCAGGTCGAGGCGCACGCCGAGGTCCACGTGATCCAGTGGTGGGAACGCGAATGCGGGCGGGGTGCCCCAGGTGCGGACGATCACGTTGTCGGAGGCGTCACGGCCGTCGGGAACCGAGTCATCGGGCTGGTTCGGCAGCGCGCGTACCAGCGCGTCGAGCTCGGCCTCGACCTGGGCGACCGCGGGCTCCAGCGCGCGGATCCGCTCGGCGAGCGCCCGCGTCTCCGCGATGCGCGCCTCGCGCGCCTGGCCCTGGAGCTTCGGAATCTCTGCGGAGAGCCGGTTCTGGTCGGCGCGCAGCCTCTCGATCTCGGCCAGCGCGCCGCGGCGCCGGCGGTCAGCCTCGAGCACGGCGTCGATCGCCGCGGGGTCGAGCCCGCGCCGTCGCAGCCCGGTACGGAAGGCATCGGGGTGCTCGCGGATCTTTCGCAGGTCGAGCATCGGCGCCCCCGATCAGTCCAGGCGCACGGCGCGGACGTCGCTGATGCCGTCGATCGCGGCCAGCTCGGCGAGCACCGGCGCGGGAGGGGCGGCGTCCACGGTCAGCACCATCAACGCGGTACCGCCGGGGGTGATGCGGCCCACGTGCATGTTCGCGATATTGACCGCGTGCGCGCCGAGCACCGAGCCGACCCGACCGATCATCCCTGGCCGGTCGGTGTTCCAGACGAGGAGCAGATGCGGCGCGGGGATGAGGTCGAGGCGGTAGTCGTCCACCTGAACGATGCGCGGCTCGCGCCGGCCGAAGAGCGTCCCGGCCAGGCGCAGCGGCCCGCCGCCGGCGATCAGGCTGACGGCCACCAGGCTCTGAAAGTCCTCGCTCTCCTCGCGGCGCACCTCGCTGATCGCCAGCCCGCGGTCGCGCGCCAGCGCCGGCGCGCTGATCATGTTGACCGGCCGCGTCGAGGTACCCGCGAACAGGCCGGCCAGGAAGGCCGCGGTCAGCGGCGCCGGCTCCTCGGCCGCGACCTCGCCCGCGTAGAGGAGCTCGACCGACGCCACCGGGCCGCGCGCGAGCTGCTGCGCGACGCTGCCCAGGTGGCGCGTGAGCGCCAGGAACGGGCCGAGCCGCTGCCAGGCTTCGTCGAGGACCGCGGGCGCGTTCACCGCGCCACGCACGGGCCGCCCCTCGAGCGCCGCCAGCACCTGGTCGGCCGCCTCGAGCGCCACCGACCGCTGCGCCTCCCGCGTGGAGGCGCCCAGGTGCGGCGTGGCCACCACGCGCGGGTGCCCGACCAGCGGTGA
>JAVHMA010000022.1 GCA_031081715.1 Armatimonadota bacterium
CCCGAGCAGCAGCTCGGCCGGCCCGGCGAGTTCCCGTTCACGCGCGGCATCCACGCCGACATGTACCGCGGCCGCCTGTGGACCATGCGGCAGTTCGCCGGCTTCGGCACCGCGGAAGATACCAACCGGCGGTTCCACTACCTGCTCGAGCACGGGCAGACCGGGCTGTCGGTCGCCTTCGACATGCCGACGCTCATGGGCTACGACTCCGACCACCCGCGCGCGGCGGGCGAGGTGGGCCGCGAGGGCGTGGCGATCGACTCGCTGGCCGACATGGAGGTCCTGCTCCGCGGCATCCCACTCGACCGCGTCACCACGTCCATGACCATCAACGCGCCGGCCAACGTCTTGCTGGCGATGTACGTGGCCGTGGCCGACGCGCAGGGCGTCCCGCGCGCCGCGTTGGGGGGCACTACCCAGACCGACATGCTCAAGGAGTTCATCGCGCAGAAGGAGTGGATCGTCTCCCCGCGCCCGAGCATGCGGCTGATCCGCGACATGCTCGTCTTCGGCACCCGCGAGCTGCCGCGCTGGAACGTCATCAGCATTAGCGGCTACCACATCCGGGAAGCCGGCGCCACCGCGGTGCAGGAGCTGGCGTTCACCCTGGCCGACGGGATCGCCTACGTGGAGGCGGGGCTGGAGGCCGGGCTCGACGTGGATGCGTTCGCGCCCCGGCTCTCGTTCTTCTTCGACGTGCACAACGACTTCTTCGAGGAGATCGCCAAGTTCCGCGCGGCACGGCGCATGTGGGCGACCATCATGCGCGACCGCTTCGGCGCGAAGCACCCGCGGTCGTGGTGGCTGCGCACCCACGCCCAGACGGCGGGCGTGACGCTGACAGCTCAGCAGCCCCTCAACAACATCGCCCGCGTGGCGCTGCAGGCGCTGGCCGCGGTGCTCGGGGGCACACAGTCGCTGCACACGAACTCCATGGACGAGACCTACGCCTTGCCGACCGAGGAGGCCGTGGTGGTGGCGCTGCGCACCCAGCAGATCATCGCGCACGAGACCGGCGTGGCGGCGACCGTGGACCCGCTGGGCGGATCGTACTTCGTCGAGCGGCTCACCGACCAGGTCGAGGAGGCGGCGTGGCGGTACATCCGGCGCATCGACGAGCTGGGCGGTATGGTCGCGGCCGTCGAGGCAGGCTACCCGCAGCGCGAGATCGCCGAGGCGTCGTTCCGCTTCCAGCAGCAGGTGGAGCGCCGGGAACGGATCATCGTCGGCGTCAACGAGTTCGTGACCGACCGCGAGCCGGAAATCCCGATCCTCAAGATCGACCCGGATGTCGAACGCCGCCAGATCGAGCGGACCCGCCGGGTGCGGGCCGAGCGCGACCAGGCGCGGGTCGAGCGAGCGCTCACGGCCCTGCGCCGCGCGGCCGAGGGCTCGGAGAACACGATGGACTACATCCTGGAGTGCGTGAAGGCCTACGCCACCCAGGGCGAAATCTGCGACGTCTTCCGGAAAGTCTACGGGGAGTACCGGGAGCCGGCGGTCATCTGATCGGGTCTCATCAGAGCCGGGCCCGTGGCGGGCGAGTCGATTGAATAGGTGCATCACTCGTGCTATCATGATGATATGAATCGCACCACAGTGTCGCTTCCAGAAGAGCTTCTCACTCGCCTGCGGCTGATGGCTGCGGAGCGGGGGACATCCATGGCCACGCTCATCCGGCAGGCACTGGAGGAGAGCGTAAGGCGCCATCGGCCCCGCCCGAGGAGTCTCGGCGCCGGCGCCTCGGGTCGTTCCGACACGGCTCGCCGCACAGCAGAGGAGCGTCCTGAGCCGAGGGCGTGGCGCTAGTCCTCGACACCGGACCGCTCTACGCCTCCCTGGACCGCAGCGATGCCGACCACGCGGCGTGTCGTCGCCTCATCGAGGCAGCCGATGAACCGCTCCTCATCCCGGCGCCGGTGCTGGTGGAAGTGGACTACTGGATTCATGCCCGGCTGCATGCCGGGGTCCTGGTGGCCCTGCTGGACGACGTTGTCTCCGGAGCCTACCGCGTGGAAGAGCTTCGCACAGAGGACTACCCGCGAATACGCGAGCTGTGCGACCGCTACGCCGATGCGGACATCGGGTTCGTCGATGCGGCTGTCCTGGCCATCGTCGAGCGCCTCAACGAGCCGAAGCTTGCGTCTCTCGACCACCGACACTTCGGCGTTCTGCGGCCTCGGCACGTAGAGACGCTGAGACTCGTGCCCTAGCCATCGGAGCAGTCCACGGCCAGACGGTCAGGAGAGCCGGTGTCCTTCGCGATGAGGGGACGACTGCCAGGTGTGATCGTGCTGACGGGGATGCTCTCCTGGACCGCCGCTGCCCCCGGAGGGCCGACCGCGGAAGCGGCACCCGCGCGCACTGTGTGCGCCGGACACACGGTCCACGTCGTGCCGGCGGGGATGCTGGCGGGCTTCCCGATCCGCCGCGCGGAGATCCGGAGGGGCCGCAGCATCGTCGCGGCCGCCGAGGACGCATAGGTCTCGGACGTCCGTTGGGAGGATGTCACTGGTGACGGCCGGCCGGAGGTCATCGTCGAACTCTACTCCGGCGGCATGCAGCCTCCCGCTCGTGGCTGCTATCGCGGCAGACGATTCGTGGACTGCACCGGGGGATTCCCTGCGATTGTCCGGGCGACGGCCAACGACTACGCTGAACACCTTCGGCAGTTGCAGTGTGCGAGGTGTGACAGCGCGTTCGTGCGCGGTCAGGCGCTCGGCGTCTACGCCGCGTACGTGCTCCTCGGCCGGGACGCCGACGGGCTGGCGGTGGTCCGCCGCGTCGTGCCACAGCCCACGGAGATGACCTGGCTCGCGCGCAGCGCGCCGGGGTCATGGCCTGGCAGGCCCGTCGGGCGGGACGGTTGACGCCGTCGGTCGCCTTGCCAGGTGCAGGGGCACAAGCTTGCCCTGCGCCGTGAGCGCCGGGGCGGCGCGCACAACCCGGATCGTTCCCACCTCGGTCCACAGGTTACGGCTCAGTCCTGTCAGGTGCTGCACGATCGTGCGGACGACGTCCGCCTCGTCGGCGACGGCGACGCGGGGGTGGATCAGCAGGCGCAGGCGCGTGAACCCGGCGTCGTCCTCCTCCTCGACCATCTGGTAGTCGAGCGCGCTGCCACCGAACCGCGCGGGCAGCACCTCCTCGAGCACCCGCACCATGTCGGTGGCGACCACCATCGTGCCCTCGCTGGTCAGCAGCCCGAAACTGCGGATCTCCCGCAGGTGGGCGGTGAAGCCATGGGCCTCCAGGGGACACCCGCACGCACGCGGCTCGAGGATCGCGTAGTCGCCGTTCTCGGCGTTCAGGAGGATCTTGCGCGCGGTCGGCGACAGCGAAGAAAAGTACAGCGCGGGCACGGTTGTCGCGGAGGCGCCAATCCGCCGCGGCGCCTGAATGATCGCGTGCAGGTCACGGTAGACGTGCACATCGTCGGGGGCCACGGGCCGCGCGCAGCCGAACCCGACGTTGCCGCCCTCGGTGAACGCGTACGCGGGCACCCAGCGGGCTCCGCTCCGCGCGATACCGGCCGCCTTGGCCGGTGTGATCGGCTCCCCGCCAGCGATCATGGTCACGCCGGCGAGGCTGAGCCCGTGCTCCTGCGCGGCCAGCGCGACGCGGAGCGCCGTGCTCGCCACGCACCGCAGCACGCAGCCGCCATGGGCGGCCGCGGTTTGCGCCGCCCACCTGGCGACGACGTCCGCCCGGTCCAGCGGAACGTACCGCGGCCACGGCAGCCTGACGCCCGACAGCCATCCCACGCCCACGATGCACATCGTCAGCGCCCGAGGTTTCAACCGCCGCACCGTCCACGACATCGGCGACGGCGAGAACCACCGCACGTGCCGCTGCCCGATGAACGCACCGCTGCGGAAGAGGTTGTTCACCGCGCTCGTATTGGGCAGGATGCCGCGCCACTGCCCCATCGGCAGCCCGCGCAGGCCGTGCGCCTCGAAGGCGAGCAGGGCATTGGGCGCCTCTGCCAGCAGGTTCTCGACGCTGACGCCGACCCGAATGACCGGCCCGGTGGTGCCGCCCGTCTCGGCCCCGTAGTCCGCGCGCAGGAGCGGGTTGTCGAAATCGGTGTCGCGCACCGGGACCACCAGGTCCCCGCGGACGATTGGGGTGCGGCCCTTGGCTTCCTCGGCGGTCACGTAGACGCCGGCGGCGCGCAGGGCCTCGAGCGCGGGCTCGAGCCCCCGGGCGCGCACGGTTTCCCGGAGGTCGCCGAGCGCACAGCCCGCGCGCGCGAGCAGCGGCAGGTACGGGCTGCGTGGGTTGCCGAAAACCGCGCGCTCGACGACCTCCAGAAAGTTCGCCTCGCGCGCCTCGAGGCGCCGGCGGACGATGGCGCGGGCCTGTTCGGCCGTGACGGGATGGCGCAGCGACTCGCGCAGCTTGCGGGCGAACCGGGCGTACTGCCGGGCCTCGGACCACACAGGTCTCACTGGCTGCTCCCTCGTGGAGTTCTTCCCCACGGCATCCTGCCACGGACCGGCTGGCCGGCGCGGTCCCTGAATGATACAACCTAACCATGGAATCGGCAGCAGGTCCTCCTGGCGCCCGCGCGGGCGCGCTGGCCGGCGCGCTGCTGGCCCTGGCGCTGCTGGGTGCATTCCACCTGGGGTGGATTCTCGCCGGCCTGCCGTTTGTCCCATTCGACACGTTCGACTGGCTAGTGCGCCGGCTGCCCGGTCCTGTGGTCACGTTCGCCATCGCGGCGATGGTGCGGATCATCGGCGCGCTCGACCTCGGCGGCACCGCCGAGGTCGCCAAGACCGCGGAGCAGGGGATGGCGGTCACCAGCCTGTTGCTCGCGGGCGCGGCCGGCGGGGCGCTGTTGTTTGCGGTGCTGGCCGCGCGCCCGGAGGTGGCCGCGCGCCGCGCGGGGCTGGTGCTCGGCGCCGCGACCGGCGTGCCCGCCGCGCTGATCGGCTACAGCCTTACCGGCACCGCGACGGTCAGCCCGGCCCTCGCCTCAGTATGGACCCTCGCCGCCTTCCTCGGCTGGGGCGCGGCCTGCGGCTGGACCTTCGAGCGTCTGGCGAGGGCGGAGGGCCCACGCGCGCCGGCGGAGTCGGCCACGGCGGCGGGCGGTTCGGCGGCGGGGTCGCTGCCCGCGCAGTCCGCGCTGGCGGAGGTCGTGCCCGAAGGCCACGACCTCGCGGCCCCGGCGGCGACCGCGTCGGTGGAACGCCTCGACCGCCGGCGCTTCCTCATCCGGCTCGGCGGGGCCGCGGCGGCCATTTCGGTGTCCGGCACGGTCGTAGGCGCCCTGGTCGGCCGCGACCGGCGCGGCCCGGCCGTGGTGTCCGACGGCCGCTGGTCCGCGACCCACCCGCTGCCCAACGCGGGCGCCGCGGTCCAGGCCGCGCCCGGCACGCGGCCCGAGCTCACCCCGCTGGAGCGGCACTACCGGATCGACATCAACCTGATCCCGCGCACACTCCAGGAGCAGGACTGGCGCCTGCAGGTGCGCGGGCTGGTGGAGACACCGCTCGATCTCACGCTCGACGAGTTGCGCGCGCAGCCGCCCCTGCACCAGTTCGTCACGCTGTCCTGCATCTCGAACGAGATCGGCGGCGACCTGATCGGCACGACGCGCTGGACCGGCCTGAGCCTGCGACGGCTCCTCCCCCGATTGCGGCTGCGCCCCGAGGCCACCCACCTGCGCGTGCGGGCGGCCGACGGTTTCTTCGAGATCGTGGCGCTCGACCTGATCCGCGACGACGAGCGGGTGATGCTGGCTTATGCCTGGGACGGCGTGCCGCTGCTGCCGCAGCACGGCTTCCCGCTGCGCATCTACATCCCGGACCGGTACGGGATGAAGCAGCCGAAGTGGATCACGGCCATCGAGGCCATCGGCGCGTGGGAGCCGGGCTACTGGGTCGTGCGCGGTTGGGACCGCGAAGCGCGCATGCGGGCGACGTCGGTCATCGACACGGTGGCGGTCCACGCCGCGACGACCGACGGAAGCGGCCGGCGCCTCGTGCCGATCGGCGGCATCGCGCACGCCGGCGCGCGCGGGATCTCACGCGTCGAAGTCCAGGTGGACGGCGGCCCCTGGCAGCCGGCGCGGCTGCGCGACCCGCTCTCGGGCACGACGTGGGTGATCTGGCGCTACGACTGGCCGTTCACGCCGGGGACGCACACCCTGGCGGTGCGGTGCACCGACGGCGAGGGCTTGGGGCAGATCGTGGAGCCGGCGCCCCCGCAGCCGTCGGGCGCGACGGGGGTGCACCGGCGGCGCGTGCGGCTCTAGTGTGTTTAGCCTCGTAGGAGCGTCGCTGCTCCCACTCTCGCTGACAGGCGGGGATTGCCTGTTCGCAGGTCGAGAGGGGGCGGCGCCGACGCGTAATCGCAGCGAAATACCCTCGGTTGACAATCTTCTGATATACGTCTAACATATTACTGAATCGGCTCGGCAGTCTCCCCGGGGGTTCATGCGCACCGTGGCCACGAGCGCGTCCATGAACACTGAGGCCATAGATGACGCGATCAAGGCGTATCGCGACGCCTATGTGACGCGGCTCTCAAGTCTCGTCCAAGGAGCCGCAACCGGCGAGGACCACACCGTCCGCGCGATTGCCGAGAGTCTGGAGTCCCTGGGCTGCCAGGTCGAAGTTGTCGCCCACCGTGCGTCTGATCTGCCCGCCAGCGATGAGTTCGCTCACCCCGAGCTCGTCGACTCCTGCTTGCGCCAGTCCGTCATCGGCCAGCTACCCGGCCGCAGGGCCGGCCGCAGTCTGTTGCTCTTCTGCCACCATGACACCGAACCCATTGCCGGACTCGAGGCCTGGCGGCACCCACCGTTTGCGGCGGACGCGAGCGGCGGACGGATGGTTGGCTGGGGCATCGCCGACGATCTGGCGGGCGTGGGCGTCATGTTGTGTGCTCTCGATGCCGTGCGGCGAATTGGGGCGCCGATCGGCACCATTATCGCAGCAAGCATCTCGAGCAAGCGGCATGCCTGCGGGATCGTCACGGTCCTGCGACGCGGATACACGGCGGACGGAGCACTCTATCTGCACCCGGCCGAGTCAGGCAACGGCCTCCGCGAGATCAAGGCGGTGACGCCAGGCCTGGCGCGCTTCCGTGTGACGCTTCATGGCTTTCCCGCCCCGACACAAGAACCCGAGCACACGCCAGTGCACCACGAGGCGGTGAACCCCGTGCTCGTGGCCGCCCGACTGGTAGGCGCGCTCACCGCGCTCGAAGAGCAACTGTCAGACGAGATGCGGCACCCGCTCATCGAGGCACACGGCAGGTCGGTGAGCATCCACATCGGCCACATTGCCGCGGGAGAACCCGGCGCCGCGTCCCGCGTCCCGGACACCTGCGTGGTGATCGGGTCTGTCTCATTCCCACCGGGCATTCGGCCCACGACTATGATGACGCGTGTTGAGCAGGTCGTGACGGCCATCGCAGCGGCCGACCCGCGCCCAGGATCGCGGCCGCCTCGCGTCGAGTGGCTTCTCGCGACTCCTGGCGCGGAAATCTCGGCCGATCACCCGCTGTGCGCGACGGCCTCACGGGTCATCGAGCGGACGACCGGGGTCGCGCCATCCATCAATCCCCTCCACCCAGCGAGCGACATCAGACATCCCATCCTGGCAGGCATTCCGTGCGTCGGCCTCGGGCCCAGGTGCGGGGACCTCGTGCAGGCTGGCGGGCACGACGAGTGGGTCGACGTGGAAGACTACCTCCAGGCCATCAACGCGACGGCTCATCTCATCGTGGATTGGTGCGGCGATGGAGTATAGACCGCTGGGCAGCACGGGCGTCAAGGTCTCGGCCCTCTGTCTGGGCGGCGGCAACTACGGCGACATGACGGCTGAGGAGACGGCCTGGGACATCATGCGGGCGGCCATCGAGGCCGGGGTCAACCTCATCGATACCGCCGACAGCTACTGTGGCGGCGAAAGCGAGCGCATCATCGGGCGGTTTCTGAAAAGTACCGGCTTGCGGCACGAGGTGTTGGTTCTCAGCAAGGTCTTCTATCCGACCGGCGAGGGATTGAACGATCGCGGCCTGAGTCGCTATCACATCATGCGCGCCTGCGAGGCGTCGCTGCGGCGACTGAACACGGACCACATCGACCTCTACCTGCTGCACCGCTCCGCGGAAGATGTGCCGATCGCAGAGACCCTGGAAGCCTTGAACGACCTGGTGCGTCAGGGCAAGGTCGGCTACATCGGTTGCTCGACCTACCCGGCCTGGCGGGTGATGGAAGCGCTGGCGATGAGCGAGCGCCGGGGGTTCTCGCGGTTCGTCGTGGAGTCGCCGCCGTACAACCTGCTCGACCGCCGGGCCGAGAACGAACTCATCCCGTTGTGCCACAAGTACGGGCTGGCGGTCATCCCCTGGTCACCGCTCGCCATGGGCATGCTGGCGGGACGCTACCCGGTCGATGCGTCGTTCCCCGAAGGCTCTCGCGCCGCGGCGAATCCACAAGGGATCTATGCGCGCCGCGTCACCCGACGTGGCGCGCAGGTCGGCGCTCGCGTTGCCGAACTCGCGCGCGCACGCGGTCTGACCGCCGGGCAGCTCGCCCTGCTCTGGATCAAGGACCAGCCGGGTGTGACGTGTCCCATCGTCGGGCCGCGGACGCGCGCTCAGCTCGCCGAGATGCTCGCGGTCGTGGACCAGCGGGCCGACGACGACCTGCGGGCAGCGTTCGATGCGCTCGTCCCGCCCGGGATGGCGGTCGCGAACTTCCACAACACCAGCGGATGGATGAAAGCCGACGTCTTCGACGATGCGCCGGAAATGATGCGGACGCCACTGTAGGGGGTGATATAGATGAGAGGACGGACCGTCGTGGTGCTCATGATCGCAACCGCGGTGCTCGCGCTGATGATGGGAAGCCCCGGCAGCCCGAGTCGAGCGGCGCCCGCGGCCGTGTACCCGACCTCCCCGGTGATCGGCTCACCACCGCTGATCTCGGCCGGCAAACTCATGGCCGCCACGAACGCGACGATTCCACCGTATCAGTTCGTGGACTCCTCCGGCAAGCTGCAGGGAATGCGGATCGAACTGGGCGAGGAGCTCGCCAAACGCCTGGGGCTCAAGATGGAGTGGTTCAACGTCGGGTTCGAAACCCACATCCCAGGCCTACAGAGCAGCCGTTGGGACGTTAGTATCACGGGCATGTTCTACACGCCTGAGCGAGCTCGTATTCTGTACATGATTCCCTACGAGTTGCAGGCGATCAGCATCTCGGTCGCGCGCGGCAACCCATTGCGCATTGCGTCCACTCGGGACCTGGCTGGTCGCCGGGTCGCCGTGGAGATCGGCGGATACGAGTTCCGCCAGATCACGCGCATCAACGAGGAGCAGGTCGCCGCAGGGCTGCGGCCGATGGAGATTCGCACGTTCAGCACGTTCGCCGACGCCTACCAGGCGCTGCGCGCGGGCCAAGTGGACGCCGTGGTCAGTGTGGACGTCACGGCCAAGTTCTACCAGGATCGGGGCGAGTTCGACCGCGCCGTCTCTGGACTCGCCGGCTCGCCGGCCACGCTCGCGTTCCGGTCGAAGGACGTCGCCTTCGCGGTGCTCCGCGTTCTCAACCAGATGCGGCGGGACGGCTTTTATGACAGGCTGTTCGACAAGTACGGCGTGGCGAAGATGAGTCCCGGGCAGCTCCTCGAGCTCCGCGGACCCGACCTCTAGCCAAAGGCCCGCAAAGGCCCGCGGAGACCCGACTAATGCCGGGTTGGGATTGGGGCGCCTTCCAACGCTATCTCTTCAACCGGTTTCTCCTGGAGGGCGTCTGGACCACCGTGTGGCTGTCGGTGGTCGTCATGGCGCTGGGCCTGCTGATCGGCCTGCTGGCGGCGCTCATGAATCTATCCCGGCATCCGGTCCTGCGGACGGCAGCGCGATTCTACTTGTGGCTAATCCGGGGCACGCCGCTGCTGATCCAGCTCATCATCATCTACACCGGCCTGCCCCAGATCGGCATCCGCTTCAATGTGGTCCAGTCCGCGCTCATCGGCATGACGCTCAACGAGGGCGCCTACCTGTCGGAAATCATCAGAGCAGGCATTCTGTCCGTGCCTCGGGGCCAGTACGACGCGGCGCGCGCCCTCGGGATGACGTACCCGGTACTGATGCGGGTGGTCGTGATGCCACAGGCGGCTCGGGTCATCATTCCGCCGCTCGGCAACAACTTCAATGGATTGCTGAAGACAACGTCGCTCGTCTCGGTCATCTCCATGGAGGAGTTGCTTCGTCGGAGCCAAATGCTCATCCAGCTCGAGTTCCGCGTGCTGGAGATCTTCCTGGTGGCCGCCCTGTACTACCTGACCTTGACCACCCTGTGGGGAGTCGCGCAGCGCCGGCTCGAAGCGCACTTCGGCCGATCGGTCGCGGCGGCGCCCGAGGGCCTCGAGCCGAGACGCGCGCTGACGGCGGAGGGAGAACCGGTACGCGCGGGCGGCGCCCCTGCGGACCGAAGCCTGCTGGAGCAGGACCTCCGATAGGGAGACCGATGACACACGACCCTGCGCACATTCAGCCCATTGTGGAGCTGGTCGATGTGCACAAGTACTTCGGCGCGCACCATGTGCTGCGCGGGATCGATCTCCGCGTGCATCAGGGCGAGGTCGTCGTCATCGTCGGGCCGAGCGGGTCGGGCAAGAGCACGATGCTTCGCTGCATCAACCATCTGGAAAGGATTCAACGCGGCCGGATCCTGGTCGCCGGGCGCCCGGTCGGGTATCGGGAATCGGGAGGACATCTGGTCGAACTGAGCGACGCCGACGTAGCCAGACATCGCCGTGACGTCGGCATGGTGTTCCAGCAGTTCAACCTGTTCCCACACATGACCGCGCTGGACAATATCGCCGCCGGCCCGATCCACGTCCTGCGCCTCCCGCCGACCGACGCGCGCGCGCAGGCCGTCCAGTTGCTCGAACTGGTCGGCCTGCCGGAGAAGGCCGCGGCGTATCCCGCCCAGCTCTCGGGCGGCCAGCAACAGCGTGTTGCCATCGCGCGCGCGCTGGCGATGAACCCGAAAGTCATGCTCTTCGACGAGCCGACCTCGGCCCTCGATCCGGAGATGATCACCGAGGTCCTGGATGTGATGCTAGCGCTCTCGAGGCAGGGCAGCACGATGCTGGTGGTCACACACGAGATGGGCTTCGCGCGCGCCGCGGCTAACCGCATTGTGTTCATGGATCAGGGGCGCCTGGTGGAAGAAGCGCCACCAGAACGGTTCTTCACGGATCCGCAAAACGAGCGGACCCGCCTGTTCTTGAGCAAAATCCTGCATTGAGCGGTGAGTGAGGGGCACGTGCAGACGGTCCGCGGTCCGGTGGCGCCGGAGGCGCTCGGCCCCACGCTCATGCACGAGCACGTGCTGTGCGACTTCTACCGGGTCACGGGACATCTGGACCAGATCCTCAACGACGAAGGCCTAGCGGCGGAAGAACTGCTAGCCTACCGACGCGCCGGAGGTGCAGCACTGGTCGAGGTCACGACCCGTGACCTCGGCAGTAACCCCGCGGGACTGCGCCGGGTCTCGGAGCAGACCGGGCTGCACATCGTCGCGGCCACCGGCTGGTACCGGCAGCCGTACTACCCTCCGGAGATCGACCGCACGCCAGTGAATCGACTGGCAGACCTCATGGTCAAGGACCTAACAGAGGGCATTGGCGAAAGCGGAGTGCGCGCGGGGATCATCGGCGAGATCGGCGCGCACCTCGACTACCTGACGGCCCAGGAAGAGCGCGTGCTGCGGGCCGCGGCCCGCGCGCAGCGCGCCACCGGCGCGCCGCTGACGACGCACGCCTCGATGTATCCAGTAGGGCTGGCGCAGCTCGAGGTGCTCCGGGAGGAGAACGTGGATCTTGCGCGCGTGATCGTCGGGCACTGCGACACGTATCTCGACCCGGCGTACCATCGGGCCGTGTTGCGCACCGGCGCGTACGTGCAGTTCGATACCATAGGCCGCCGGCACATGAATCCAGACGGGCGCCGGGCCGACGCGCTGGTCGCGCTTGTCCGTGACGGCTGGCAACGACAGTTGCTGCTATCCAGCGACCGGTGCTATCGGTCCGACCTGCACGCGTTCGGCGGTGCCGGCTACGACGTCGTGATCACGGAGTTCCGAGCACTGGTCCGGGACCGCGGCATGGCCGACGATGCGTGGGAAGCGATGCTGGTCGACAATCCGAGGCGAATCCTCGCATGGTGAAACCGCCAAGCGGCATCGTGCTCAAGACAAGACCACGGCGCCCGGCGCGGACGCGGCGCCTGTTTAGCGACGAGGCCTACGAGCGGCTGAAGGAGATGATCATCACCGCAGAGCTTCCCCCCGGGACGCTCTTGACTGAGGTCGACCTCGCCGAGCGGCTCGGACTGGGCCGCATGCCGGTCCGGGAAGCCCTCCAACGCTTGGCACAGGAGGATCTCGTCAACATCGTGCCGCGCAAGGGGTCGTTCGTCTCACCCATTCGGGTGGAAGACCTCCAGAAGATCTTCGAGCTGCGCCTGTCGGTGGAAGGCCTCTCGGCCCGCTTGGCCGCCGAGCGCATCCGCGAGGACGAACTGCGATCCCTGGAAGCCCTCATCGAGAAAGCCGGCGATGTCGATGAAGGCTCGCGGCGACACGTGCACATCGACCGGACCTTCCACCTCACGATCGCCGCGGCCGCGCGCAACGAGTACTTGGCGAGAGTCGTGGAACGGACCCTCAACCTGGCGCTGCGTCTGCTCTACCTGTCGGGGAGCCGGATGTCCAAGGTCGCCGAGATTGCCCATGAGTATCGCGCCGTACTGGATGCCCTCAAGCGTGGCGACGGCGAGGCCGCGTCCGCGGCAATGCAGGCGCACATCGAAGAGTTTCGCAAGAAGGTCCGGACCGCGATCTGAAGCTGAGAGGAGCGCACCCGTGTCGGTGATCAGGATCGAGTTCGAAAGAGGCGGAACGTTCCACGCTCGCCTGCTGGAGGATGCAGCGCCGAAGACTTGCCGCCGTATCAAAGCCCGCCTCCCCTTTGCCTATCGCTTTCATCACAGCATCGTGTCGGGGCAGGCGTTGGTGACACTGCCGCCCGACCTCACCGTGCCGCGGGAGAACCAACGCGTTGCTGGAATCCCGCCGGGCACGTTGTCGTTCCTGGTGCGGGATGAACCCGTACTCGTGCCCGACGAGATCTATATCGCCTACGGCATCTTCATCTCGCGCGGTCTCACGGTGGACACGAAGCAGCCGGTCAACGTCTTCGCGCAAATCGACACCGATCTCGAAGACCTGAAGGTAGTGGGGAACCGCGTACTCATGCAGGGTGCCGAGACGGTCCGGTTCAGTCTAGCAGGCCCGATGAAACATGTGCGCCGGCCAGGCAGTCGCGCCAGGAACTCGTAGGACATGCTCGGCATACCCTGCGACAGGCACACGGCTCAGACCCGCGCATAGGAGCCTGGAAGGTCCCGCCCACCTGTCCCTCGCACCAGCTCCCGCATCAGCCCGATCAGCATCTCCGTCAGGCGCCCGTACGTCTCGCGGCCCTCCGCGGCCGTCGCGTCGGCGGGGCGGCCGTTGTAGGCCTCGCGCAGTCCCATCGCCTTGAAGTCCTTGAGCCCGCGCCCGATGACCTCGGCGAGGTTGACCGGCACGTAGGGGAGGGCGCGCATGACCGCGAGGTCGACCAGGTCCGGACGATCCGCCAGGACCAGCGACGTCTCGTACTGGCCGGCGTGGCACTCGGCCCGCTGGAACTCCTCGGTGAGCGCCGCCGCCCGCTCGCGACGGGTCAGGTCGAGGAAGCCGACGGTGACCCCGGTCTCCGCCTGAATGGCATCCAGGCTCCGGTGGATCGTGCGGACGTGCTCCGGCTCGAAGTGATTGTTCACGATCATGATCGCGCGCAGGCCCTGCCGGATGAGCGAGCCGCAGATCTCCACGAGCAGCGCGCGCAGCGTGCCCTCCGAGATGTGGATCGTGCCCGGGAACGCGCTGGCGTAGGTCGTCACGCCGTAGCCGAGCGGCGGGAGCATCAGCGCCCCCATCTCCGGGTCATCGCGCAGCCGCTCGATCACCCGACGGCACAGCCCGAGCGAGATCAGCAGGTCGGTGGACAGCGGCGCGTGCGGCCCATGGGGTTCGACCGTGCCCAGCGGCAGCAGCAGGACGGTCGGCCGTTCGGCCCGGCGCATGGCGTCGACTTGTGCCCACGACAGGCTCGCGAACTCCATGGGCCGCATGGCTGCCCTCAGGTCCGCCCTCACCCCTTCAGGGCGGCGGTGACCACGATCTCGACGAGGAGCGTCGGCGCGCCCAGCCGGGCCTCCACCGTCGCGCGGGTCGGCAGGTTGTTCTTGTCGACCCACGCCTCCCAGACGGCGTTCATTTCGTCGAAGTAACGGATGTCCGACAGGTACACGGTCGCCGCGAGCAGCTTCGACTTGTCTGTGCCGGCCGCGGCGAGCAAGGCGTCGATCTTCTCCAGCACGCGTCGCGTCTGCGCCCGGACGTCCGCCGGCGGCTCGGACGGCGGGTCGGCCGCGGTTTGCCCGGCCACGTAGACGGTGTCGCCGTGGACGACGACCGCGGAGAATCTCGGCCCCGGGTTGATGCGTGTGATCGCCATGGTCCCTCCCTGGGTCATGAGTGCGCGGCAGGACAGCGCCACGCCGCCCACACTTCGTGGCGCCGGAAGCGAGGTCCTGTAGTTCCGTGCAGGGTCGGTGCAGACGACGGGCAGCGCCCGATCAGTATGCCGGAGGCGCGTAGACGTTGACCGTCACCAACGCCACCCGTCCGGTGTTCCGGATCTCGTGCGACTCGCCGGCCTCGACGAGGAGCAGCACACCCGCCTCGAGCGTCACGCGCCGGTCCGCCACGATCGCCTCGCCCTCGCCCGAGACGACGTAGAGCCACTGGTCGGACCCGTGGTGGACGTTGTCCGCGCCACCGGTGGACCGGCCCGGCGCGAGCACCATGGTGGCGGCCTGCGAGCGCGGCGTCTTTGCCACGACGCGGAAAAAGCCCGAGGCGCGCCCGACGCGCGCGAGCTTCACTCGCCGGCCCGGAGGGCGCCCGGCATGCGCCGCCAGCGGGCGTCAAACCGCCACAGGCCCGCGGCGCGCGCAAGCGCCAGCGCCTCCTCCACTTCACGCGGGGTGACGCGCCGGTTGATCTCGCGGAACCGCTCTTCGGTCTTCGCGCGCCACGCGGGGAAGTACTGGTCCATGATGTTGACGTAGGTGTCGGGGGAGAGAGCCGCCAGCCACCGCACGATCTCCCGGGTGTCGTCCAGCATGCCCGGCATGACCAGGTGGCGGACCAGGACGCCGCGCCGGGCCAGCCCGTCCTCGTCCACCTTCAGGACGCCGACCTGCTCGTGCATCAGCCGGATGGCGCGCCGCGCGGCCTCCGGGTAGTCGGGCGCGAGCAGGTAGCGGCGGCTGCGCTCACGATCCCAGAGCTTGAAGTCGGGCATGTAGACGTCCACCACGCCCTCCATCAGGCGGATGCTGTGTTCGCTGTCGTAGGCGCTGGTGTTGTAGACCAGCGGCAGCCGCAGCCCGCCCGCGACCGCGACCAGCAGGGCCTCGAGAATCTGCGGGACGACATGCTCGGGGGTCACGAAGTTGATGTTGTGACAGCCCTCGGCCTGCAGGCGCAGCATCACGCGGGCGAGCTCGCGCGGTGTGAGCTCCTCCCCCTCACCGATCTGGCTGGTCTCGAAGTTCTGGCAAAAGACGCATCGCAGGTTGCACCAGGAGAAGAAGATCGTCCCCGATCCGTTCCATCCGCGCAGGACGTCCTCCTCACCGAAATGGTGGAAGGCCGACGACACCCGTGCGTGGCGCCCCACCTTGCAGACCGCGAAGCGGTTCTCCAACCGGTTCACGCCGCAGTCGCGCGGGCACAGCCGGCAATCGCGGAGGGCCTCGATGGCTTCTTCGACCTTGGCGCGCAGGCGGCCGTCCTCGTATGCGCGGAGATAGGCGGGCGAGAAGTCGGCCGCGCGAATCACGAACCGACCGTGGCCGTGAAGTTCCGGCGGGATCGTACGGCTGGCCAGCCACATGCCAGTCCCTCTGGCGGGGTGTCACTCGCATTATACCGTGCGCAACGGCCCAGGCTCTGCAGGATGGCGCAGGGGGACCAACGGCAGGGCGCCAGTGCGGTGGCACGGAAGGTTATCAAGGTACCCGCAGCGCCATGTGTGAGGAGGCCGCCGCATGCACCCCGAGGCCATCACCTCGCCTACGGCGTTTCTCGACGCCATGCTCGGCGACGTGCCGCACCGCGACGAGCTGCGCGCCTACGAGGCCTGGTGGGAAGCCGAGGGCCGGGCCACGTCGGAGGCCATCGACCGCGCGGGCACACCGCCGCTGCGTCTCTTCGACCGGCTGGGCCGGCGCGTCGACGAGGTCCTCTACGCGCCTGCCTACCGGGCGCTACTGCGGCGCGGCTACCGCGCGGGCGCGGTCTGGCGCGCCTTCGACGGCTCGCTGGTCCCGGCCTATCTGATCGGCTACGTGACGAGCTTCTACGATCCGGGCGTCTACTGCCCGTACACGGTCTCGCTCGCGACCGCGGTCGCCTTGTACAAGTACGGCACCGACGCGCTCAAGGCGTCGTACCTCGAGCCGCTCCTGCGCCGAGACGACACCGTCTGGCAGGGTGCCACCTGGATGACCGAGGCCGGCGGTGGCTCCGATCTCGGCGCGGCGGTCCGGACCGAAGCGATCCCCGACGGTGACCGGTGGCGCCTGCGAGGCGAGAAGTACTTCGCCAGCAACGCCGGCGCCGAGGTGGCCGTGGTCGCGGCGCGTCCCCGCGGGGCATCGGCCGGCGTGCGGGGCCTCGCCCTGTTCCTGGTGCCGCGGTGGCGCCGCGACGGCACACTGAACTACGTCATCCGTCGCCTGAAGGACAAGTGCGGGACACGGCTGGTCCCCACAGGCGAGGTCGAGCTCCACGACAGCGAGGCACACCTGCTGGGGACACCGGAGCAGGGCGTCTACCTGATCCTGGAGGTCCTCAATGTGTCGCGCGTGGCCAACAGCGTCGGCAGCGTGGCGCTGGCCCAGCGGGCCCTGGCGGAGGCGTACCGGTTCGGCACCGAGCGCCTGGCCTTCGGGAGGCCGGTCCTCGACCACCCGCTGCTGCGCGCGCAATTCGCCCAGCGGCTGGACCGCCTCCAGGAGGCCTTCGCCCTGGCCTGGGAAGCGCTGCGTGCGCTCGACGCCGTCTGGCATGAGACGCCCCGGTACTCGGGCGCCTACCATCGGTTTCGTCTGCTGGCGCACCTGGCCAAGTACTGGACCGCCGAGGTCGCGGTGCAGGCTGCGGTCTGGAGCATGATCGCACACGGGGGTGCCGGCGTCGTCGCGGACTATCCGGTGGAACGCCTGCTGCGGGAGGCCATGATCCTTCCGATCTGGGAAGGCACGCCCCAGCGTCAGGTCCTGGACGGCCTGGAGGTCATGCAGCGGCGCGAGGCGCACCACCTGCTGTTCCAGCACCTCGCCGCCGACGCGGACCCCGAGGCCCTCGCCGCGCTGCGGACGCGCACCGAAGCCCACCTCGGGCTTGACCCGGCCACACGCGAGGCCCAGGCGGAGGAGCTCTTCGCCAGCCTCGCGGCATTCACCGCGGCCGTCGCCCGACGGCGACTGCCCGGGAGAAGCACCCTCGACGCGCCGCCCTCCGCGCGGTAGGGTACTACTTGTGCGGGAGGAGTGATCCCGCGACCGGGGGGACGGCATGGCACCGGCACAGGTGGTGATTCTCGGGGGCGGCTTCGGCGGGCTCGCCGCGGCCCACCGGCTGCGCGACCGCCTCGGCGAGGCCGCCGCGATCACGCTCGTCGACCGCCGCGACTGGTTCATGATGGGGCTGCGCATCCTGTGGACGATCGCCGGCCGCGCGGCTCGCGCCGGCGGGACCCGATCCCTGGCGACCCTGCGCCGCCGTGGCATCCGGTTCGTCCAGGACCAGGTCGCCGGTATCGACCTCGAGCGCAAGGCCGTGGTCACCGCCGGCGGCACGCTGCCCTACGACGCGCTCGTCGTGGGCCTGGGCGCCGAACTCCGGCCCGACCTGATCCCCGGCTATCGTCCCGAGGGTTCCAACCTCTACGATCCGGAACAGGCCGAAGCGATCGCGGCGCGCGTGGCGTCCATCACCGAGGGCCGCGTCGGGATCGGCATCCTGGGGCTGCCGTACAAGTGCCCGCCCGCACCCTATGAGGCCGCGTTCCTGATCGACGACGTACTGCGCGCACGGGGCGTGCGCGGGCGCGTCGAGCTCGAGGTGTTCACGCCCCAGCCGTCGTCCCTGCCGGTCGCCGGGCCCGCGGCCTGCGCCGCGGTGGAAGGCCGGCTGGCGGATCGGGCCATCGCCTTCCTGCCCGGCCGCAAGGCCGTCGCGGTCGAAGGCACCGAGGTGGTCTTCGAGCGCGACCGCCGGGCCTATGACCTGCTGATCGGCGTGCCCCCGCACCGGGCGCCGACGCCGGTGAAGACGAGCGGGCTGGCGACCGGCGAGTGGGTTCGGCTGGCAGACCTCGCGATCTGCGAGACCGCGGTCCCGGGTGTGTTCGCGGTGGGCGACGTCACCGAGGTGCCGCTGGCCAACGGCATGATGTTGCCCAAGGCCGGCGTGTTCGCCGAGGCCCAGGGCCGGGCAGCCGCGGACGCGATCGCCGACCGCCTGGCTCAGCCGGGCCCGGGCGACCGGTTCGACGGCGTGGGTTACTGTTTCGTCGAGATGGGCGAGGAGATGGCGACCGCGGTGCGCGGACGGTTCCTGGCGACGCCCGAGCCGCTCATCGAGATCGCGGAGCCGAGCGCACGCACGCTGGAGGAGAAGCGGGCTTTCGAGGCCACGCGGCTGGAGGCGTGGTTGTAGGCGCTACGGCATCTCGTTCGCCCCAAGCCAGCGCGTCCCCGGGTGATCCAGGTCCACCATCAGGTACGCCCAGTCGCCCGGCCGGACCGGGTAGTGGCGACCCACCATGTCGACGAGGCCCCGGAACGGCGCCCGCAGCTCCTCCAGCACCTCGAACGTGTAGGGGCTCCACACCCGGCCGAGGAGCGCACCCGCAGGCACCTCGCGCCTCATGAGGTCTTCTGGCGGGAACACGGGCTCCAGCATGCCGCCGCGCGTGGGGTTGATGCGCTGCACGCGCTCGAAGATCATCACCCGGTCCGGCACCGGCGGTTGGCCCGGCAGAATCCCCAGGTATTGCAGGACGCCGTGCACGCCTCGCACGTTGGTCTGCAGCCACGCCTCCTCGAGCTCGGGGTCGAAGCCGGCGCCACCGACCTCGGAGGCGATTCCGGGGATGCCCAGCACCTGCCCCGCATAGCCAACCGCGCTGCGCGGACCCGGGAACCGGGTGGCGAAGTCGCTGCGCCGGATGTGCGGGAGGCCGAAGGCCCGCGCCATCTGGAAGGCGCGCTCGGATACCGTTGGGTCCTTATAGTCGCGGCCACAGGTCACCGAGCCCATGGCCGCACCCCACAGCCCGCAGTGGAAGTCCACGACCGCATCGGCGTGCGACAGCACGTGCGTCGTCACGGCCAGGGCCAGCTGGTCGGCGATCCACGCCTGCTCGGTCCCGAACGCGCGGTTCAGGTCAGGGCTGTCGGACTCGTCGCGCACGTTGCGCGTGAGCGTGGCGAGCGCGACCGGGTTGGCCACGGGCACGGCGAGGACGGCCCCGGCCATCGCTTTCGGATCGAGCGTGTCCACGATCCGGCGGACGATCTCGGCGGACAGCCACTCGCTGCCGTGCTGAGCGGCGAGCAGCGCCAGGACCGGCCCCGGCGCGGCGCCGACCACGGCGTGGATGTGCAACGCGACCTCGCTCCCATCCAGATCGGTGAGCACAGGCACGGCCACGTGCGTGCGCTCGCCGCGCGGCATCGTCCGCTCGGCGATGCGGATCTCGCCTTTCGGGTCGCGGGCCCGCGTCATCGAGGTGCTCCAATCGTTCGCGCGTTCTCGACCCAGCGCGCGGTCCCGTCCTCGGTGTTGGCGAGCCCGTAGGCCCAGTCGCCCGGGCGCACCGGGTAGTCGCGCGCCACGTAGAACAGCGCGCCCCTGACCGGCGCCCGCAGCTCCTCGAGCGTCTCGAAGGTATACGGGCTCACGACCTCACCCAGCAGCGTGCCCTTCTCAACCTCGCGGCCCAGCGCGTCGCCGCCGAAGCGCGAGCGCAGGAACCCGCCCTTCGTCGGGTTGACCCGGTGCCCGGTCCGGTAGACGAGCTGCCGCGGGGGACGCACGTCCGGGGTGCCGTCCAGCATGCCCAGCGCGCCCATGACCGCGCGAACGCCGTCCACCGTCATCTGCCGCCAGCGGTCCTCCAGGCGCCGGCCGAACCCCACGCCGCCCACCTCGACGCCCAGGGCCGGAATCCCGAGCACGCCGCCGGCGTATCCAATGGACGCGCGCGGGCCGGGAAATCCCCCCACCACGCTGGCGCGCCTGATGATGGGTAAACCGAAGGCCAGCGCCAGACGCTCGGTCTCGTCCGCGAGACCCGGCCGCGGGAAGTCGTCGCCGACGAGGATGTCGAGGAACGCCGAGCCCCAGGGCCCCATGTGGAAGTCCATCAGGCAGGTCGCGTGCGCGAGCACCTCGCGCACGATGGTGCCGACGAGCTGGTCGCTCGTCCACGTGTGGACACCGGGAAAGATGCGGTTCATGTCGGGACTGTCGGATTCGTCCGGCATGTTCCGGGTCTGCAGCCGCAGTGCCGGCGGATTCGCCACGGGCACAGCGAGCACGGCCCCGCGCAGGCCCTCCGGGTCGAGGCCGGTGACGACCTGCCGGACGACATCCACGGAGAACCACTCTCCGCCGTGGAGCGTGGACAGCAGGGCCAGGACGGGGCCGGGCGCGCGCCCACGCACCGCGTGTACCCACAGCGCGAGCTCGGCGCCGTTCAGCCCGGTCGTCACGGGGAGGCGAATCGCGGCTCGCTCGCCCGGCGCGACGGCGTGCCCACCGATGGTCATCTCCTGGTTGGTTGACAGCACACGAACACCTCCGTCGCCCGATCATCGTGCGCGATCTACTGCGGCCGTTCGGGGTGCTAATGGAGTTCGCGAGGGTCGGGTGCGCCCCCTGGGAGTTGGGATGAGCACACACGAGCAAGTGTCTGGGGCCGGGAGGGAGATTTTGGAGTTACCTCCACGTCGCGCAAAGGTCGCAGAGCGACGACGCTGAACCGTCACCTACCCGCCCGTCGGGTCGTTGCGGATGAGCGAGCCCCGGGCGCCGCGGCGCGGCCGCGGCCGGCGGGTCCCGGCTGCTGCCAGTGCCAGACGCTGGAGATCGGCAGCGCATAGAGGTTTGCGCCGAAGGGCACCGCCTGGGACCCGAGGTAGAGCAACGTGCCACGCAGGAACCGCCGCCCGGCAATTTCGGCCAGAATGCGCAGGCCGCGAAAGTCATCCGCATCGACAGAGACGGCCGCTTTGACCTCCACACCGACAATCTCGCCGGACGGTGCCTCCAGCACGACGTCCACGTCCTCCCCCTTTGCCGTCCGCAGGTGGTACAGCGTGGGCTGGGTCGTGCTCCAGCCTGCCTGTTTCATCAACTCCATCGCCAGGAACGTCTCGACGAACGGGCCCCACAGTTCCGGGTGTGTCGGCAGGGCCCGACTGTCCACCCCGGCGAGATGCCCGGCCAGACCCGTATCGACGACCAGAATCTTGGGAGACCTCAGCAGCCGCTTGC
Organism: Armatimonadota bacterium; assembly: GCA_031081715.1. Classification (GTDB taxonomy): domain Bacteria; phylum Sysuimicrobiota; class Sysuimicrobiia; order Sysuimicrobiales; family Humicultoraceae; genus Fervidifonticultor_A; species Fervidifonticultor_A tertius. Next base: position 21,722 of record JAVHMA010000022.1, read on the forward strand.
GCACCTTCGCGGTCCATGCTGGCAGCAGGTGCACGAGAAACGTCGCCTGCAGCAGCGCCAGATACCGCTGCAAGGTGGTCTGCGGAATCCCAAGTGTCCGCGAGAGGTCGGCCACGTTGAGCAGGGTCCCCGTCCTCGCCGCTAGCACGCTCAACAGCCTCGGGATCTCGTGGAGGCGCTCGATGTCGACGATGTCGCGAACCGTGCGCTGGAGGATGGTCGTGACGTACGCTCGGAACCATGCCGGTCGACGGGCAGTCGAGCGTCGGACCGCCTCCGGATAGCCACCCGCTGCGATCCTGCCCGCAAGTTCGTCGCGATCGAGGGTGGTGGCGGACGGCAGGACCAGCGCCCGCGCAAACACCCGGTCGATGAACTCCTCGACCGCTCCAGCGATCTCGCCTTGAGACAGCGGCCACAGCCTCAGGACCTCCATGCGACCGGCGAGCGACTCCGACAGTTTCGGCAGCAGGAGAACGTTGGCCGATCCGGTGAGCAGGAACCGGCCCGGCCGGCGGTCACGATCGACGGCGGCCTTGATCGGGAGGAACAACTCCGGCACCCGCTGGACCTCATCGATCACCGCCGGTCCCTTGAGCCCGCTGATGAAGCCTGCGGGGTCGCTCCGTGCCGCGGCGAGCACCGTGGCGTCATCAAGCGTCAGATAGCGTGCGGGATGCTGCGCGGAGGTAATCTCCTGTGCCAGTGTGCTCTTGCCGACCTGGCGGGCGCCGTGGAGCAGGACGACAGGCGTGTCGCCGAGCGCGGCAAGGAGCGGTGTCGTGAGATGTCGCCGAAACACACCCACAGTCTAGGGCGGGCCTGGGTGATAATCAAGCGTCTAATGGGTGAATTTCACCCGGTATCCGGAGGAATTGCACCCCAAAGCCGCTGGGGCTGGAGGCCGACGAGGAAGATCGCGACACCCCGCTGCTCGTTCCCCGTGTTGCGGACCGCAAGGCGACATCTCCGGCTCCCCGTGCCGGGGACGTACTCATACGTTTTGGCGGTCACAATGGCGGTGGGCCTAAGGTACGGCCACCTGGCGATGAGGGCGAACGTCCCTCCGAGCACAGAGGCCACATCAACCACATCTCGCCAAGCCACAACCCGCATCACCCCCGTTCCCCAAGGCCTATGACGATGGAAGCTCGCACGCGCCTCGATGGGTGCCGGGATGTTGCCGACGCACCGCCGCTGGCGTCGGGCCGTCCGCGCAGTGCCGGCCGCACGCGTCGCCGGTTCGGCAGGGTCGGGTCATCGCGGTCACGCGACGTATCATCTTTGGGCGCCCGGCGCAGGTGCAGCCCCGGGTGGAGGCGCTACGGCGGGCGAATCGCTGGAGAGGCCAGATGGAGGGTACCATCGATATGTCAAAGGGTCACAACTGTTTGGTGCCGGGAGGGGGATTTGAACCCCCACGGGAAACCCCACACGCCCCTCAAGCGTGCGCGTCTGCCAAGTTCCGCCATCCCGGCAGGTCTGCGACTCTGGTGGGCCCGACCGAGGCCGTCGGGGTTAGCGGACCCATTATAGGGACGGACCGGAGAGAGTGTCAAACCAGCCGCGGCGCGCGCCGGACCGATGAGGCGGCACCGGGGCGGCCGTCACGAGACGTCCTTTCGCCCTACCGCACGCCCCAGATGGTGTAGCGAAACAGCACCGCCACTTCCTGGAACCCTCGATTCGTGATCCGGTAGGAGCTCCGCGTCGTCCCGCTCCCCTGACCGGTGGGTCGCAGCACCGCCGGGTGGCACGCCTCCGGCCGCGGGCACTGCTCGAGGATGACGAAGGTAGGGGCCGGTACGGGCCGGACGATGGTCCACGTGAACGAGAGCGGCCGCTCCTCGGCGCCGAGTGCCGACGGCACGGGAAACGACCAGGCGCGCATCGCTCCCCGCGCCACGTTCACCTGGTACGCGCCGGTGTAGAGCACGGCCCAGGTCGTCGTCCGCGTGGGCGCGGGGGCGGCCAGGAGCAGGACGGCTAGCAGCAGCGGTACCATCGCTCGTCCTCTCGATGCCCGAACGGACCTCCCCGAAGACGCGCGGCACCGGGCGTGCCTGGATGCACAAAGCCCCGGCGGCCGGATGCCCCGGGGCCTCGCCCGAAGGAGTGACGGCGCGGCGTCTAGCGGACGAACACGAGCAGCCCGCCGGTGATCACGAAGAGCACAGCGACGCCCGCGGTGACGCGGGTCATCAGCGTCTCGCGCGGCCGCGGGCCGTGGAACATGCGCGCGCTCCCGCCGATGGCCCCGAGGCCCTCGCCCTTCGGCCCCTGGAGCAGGATGACCCCGATCAGCGCGAGTGAGACGACGATGTGCACGATCAGGACGATCTCGTTCACGGCGGCACCCTCCGGAGCGCGTAGCCGGCGCGGTCGCGCGCCGGCCACGTGACAACATCTAAGGTTAGCACGAAATCTCCGCCGCCGCCAGACACGCTGCGGCGCTGGTGGATCTGTTTCGCCTCGAGCGGCGCGGTAGGCGGATCCGTTGTAAGCGGACTACTCGACGCCCTCCGCGGTCTCCCGGACGAGCTGGTCCACGACGTCGTGCAGGTTCCCGGTTCGCCGGAAGGTGTCGAGTTGCCGGTCGGCGCTCGACCCTTCCTCGAGGATGCGCAGCGCGTAGGCCACCTCGCGGCGGCTGCCGAGCTCGTCCACCACGTCGTCTACGAACCACTCGACCAGCTCGCGAACCAGGTCGCGGGCGGGCAGCTCCTCGCGCCGGCCGAAGTCGATGAGCCGGCCATCCAGCCCGTAACGCACCGCGCGCCACTTGTTCTCCTCGATGAGCTCGGCCGGGTAGACGCGGAACGTCAGGTTGTCGCGCCGGAGCTTCCAGCATTTCGCGACGATCGCCTGGAAGAGCGCGGCCACGCAGACGGCCTCGTCCACCCGCGTGCAGACGTCGCAGATGCGGAACTCAAGCGTCGGGTAGTTCCAGTTGGGCCGCGCGTCCCACCAGATCTTGGTGCCGTCGGGGATGCTGCGGGTGCGGGCCAGCACCTCCACCATCGAGGCGTAGTCGGCCCACGACTGGAACACACGCGGGATGCCGGTGCGCGGGAAGTTGCGGAAGATGATGCTCCGGTACGACTTGAGCCCGGTGTTGCGCCCCATCCAGAACGGGCTGCTGGTGGACAGGCAGAGCACGTGCGGCAGCAGGTAGCGGGCCACGTTCATCGCGTCGATCAGGAACTCGCGGTCCTCGATGCCGATGTGCACGTGGGTGCCGAAGATCAGGAGCTGCTGGGCGAGCTCCTGCATGTCCTCCTTCACGCCCAGGTAGCGCTCGTAGGGCGTGATCTCCTGGGTGAGCCAGGACGAGAAGGGGTGCGTGCCGGCGGCCGCGATCGCCAGGCCGTTGCGGCTTGCGGCGCGGCGGATCTCACGGCGCAGCCGCACCAGCTCCCCCCGGGCCTCCGCGGCGGTGCGGCACACGCGCGTGCCGATCTCGACGATCGACTGGTGGAGTTCGGGCTTCACCTGCTCGCGGAGCGCGATCGAGTCGCCCTGGAGAATCTCGGTGATGTAGCTCCGCAGCTCGCGCGTCTGCGGGTCGATGATCTGGTACTCTTCCTCGATGCCGATGGTCAGCGACGGGGGCTCCACGGCCCTAGCGCGCCTCCACGACGAACGTCGCGGTCGTCGAGCCGCCGCCGGCGGTGACGTTGAGCAGCGGGGCGGTGGACAGCCGGGTCATGCACCCGTCGACGTACTCGCCGGCGTAGACGTAGGGGTTGGTGTCCAGCATCCGGTCCAGGAGCCGCAGGCGGCCGTCCACCAGGCTGGGGTAGGGTTCCCGCGGTACGGCCACGCGCTCCTGCACGACGGCCCCTTCGGCCATCGCCGCCAACACCGCCCGCTCCCAGTCGCCCGGAGCGGTCTCCCATCCGAGCACCACGCCCTTCCCGCCGTACTCGTCATCGGGCTTCACCACGAAGCGCTCGCGCCGCTCCAGCACGAACGGGATGAGGTCCACCGGCCGTCCCGCGTACGTGGTCGCGCGCTCCTCCAGCCGCCGGGTCCACGGCACGTGCGCGGCGATGGCGCGGCGCTCCTCCGCGTCGAACACCCCGGCGTTGCGCTCGTCGGAGAGCACGGCCAGGCTCGCCTTCTTGTGGAGGATCTTGCAGCGAAAGGGGTTGACCATGCAGGCGGCGCCGTCGCGGACCGCGCGGATCACCGGGTGGTCCGCCCCGCCGCGCTCGACCAGCTCGCCGAGGAGCACGCGCTTGTAGATCAGGTCGGCGGGCCGGCCCTCGACGACGAGGCGGCCGTCGCGATACTCGGCGGTCCGCGGGTCGCCGATGAAGCTGTCCAGACCCGCTGCGCGGAAGTACTCGTCGAAGAGCACGAACTCGCTGTAGGTGGGCACCTCGCGCCAGTCGAGGATGACGATGCGGGGCGCGCGGCCCGCTCCGGCCCACCGCCGGTAGGCGTCGAGCAGCGCGTGCAGCAGGTGGGGCCGCCCGGGCAGCGGCCGCACGTCGAAGCGCCGCAGGAACGCGCGCATGACCGGCAGGGTGTAGAAGATCTCGGCCAGCGCGTCGGCGTAGGCAATCGCGGCCGGCGTCTCCGCGTTGTACTCGGTGAGCGCCAGCACCCCGTCCGGCGCCAGGAAGCCGTCGAGCCGCGCGGTCGGACTCGGCGCGGGGAAACCCGGGTCGGTGGCCAGGAGCGCCTCCTCCCACTCACGCAGGCCGAACTGCCGCCGGAACGCCGGGTCGGCCATCGCCGCCTCGTGGGCCCGGGCCAGGGCGCGCAAGAGCGGGCGCAGCCCGGTGCGCATGGCCCGGTACTGCTCGACCGTGAGGAACCGGGGGCGCAGCACCGTGCACAGCGCGCGCTCGCCGAAGAACAGACCGCGCCGCCGCAGGGCGTCGTCCAGCGCGGCCTGTGAGGCGGCCGCGAGATCGTCGGTCAGGAGGTCGTGGTAGACCGCGACGGCGTCGCCGGGGGACACGATGCCCCCGGGATTCTAAGGCGCCCCGGAAGAGTCCTTCGTGGCGACCGCCCAGACGATGCGCGCGAACGCGTCGGCGTCGAGGCTGGCGCCGCCCACGAGCGCACCGTCCACCTCGGGCTGCGCGGCAAACTCGCCGATCGTCTCTGGGGTCACGCTGCCGCCGTAGAGGATGCGGATCGCCTCGGCCGCCTCGCCGAACCACTCGCGGAGCCAGCCCCGCAGCAGCCCGGCCACGCGTCCGGCCTCGGCGCCAGTGGCGGGCCTTCCGGTTCCGATGGCCCACACCGGCTCATAGGCGATGACGAGCTGGCCGGCCTGGTCGGGCGGCACGTCGAGCGTCGCGATACGGACCTGCGTCTGCACGACCCGCTCGGTGCGGCCGCCGTCGCGCTCCTCCAGCGACTCGCCCACGCACAGGATGGGGATAAGCTCGTGCGCGAGCGCGGCGGCTACCTTGCGGCGCACGGTCTCGTCGTCCTCGCCGAGCAGGTGCCGTCGCTCGGAGTGGCCCACGATCACGTACGTGCAGCCCAGGTCCCACAGCATGGGCGCGGAGATCTCACCCGTGAACGCGCCGTGGGACTCCCAGTGGACGTCCTGCGCGCCGAGCTCGATCGGCGAGCCGGCCAGCGTGCGGCCGACCTCGGCCAGCGCGGTGAAGGGCGGGCAGACGACGACGTCGGCACCGTCCGCGGCCGCCAGCCGGTCGCGCACCCCGGCCGCCAGGTCGTGCGCCTCGCGCACAGTCGTGTGCATCTTCCAGTTCCCGGCCACCAGCCGTGTCCGCATGCGCCCTCCGCGCTCGTCTCTCAGACGTCCTGCAGGACCGCCACGCCGGGCAGCTCGCGTCCCTCGAGGAACTCGAGCGACGCGCCGCCCCCGGTGGAGATGTGCGTCATCCGGTCCGCCAGGCCGAACTCTTCGACGGCCGCGGCGGTGTCTCCGCCACCCACGACCGTGACCGCGGACGACGCCGCCATCGCCTCGGCGACCGCGCGCGTGCCGGCGGCGAAGGCCGGCACCTCGAAGACCCCCATCGGGCCGTTCCACAGCACGGTGCCCGCGCGCGCGATGACCGCGGCGAACGCGGCGGCGGTCCGGGGACCGATGTCCACGCCTCGCATGTGCGCGGGGATCGCATCGGCGGGGACCACCTGCGCGTCCGCGCCCCCGGCGGGGTCGGTCGTGACCACCACGTCGTGGGGTAGCTCGAACGCCACCCCGCGCGCCGCGGCCGTGGCCAGGAACTCCCCGGCCATCGGCAGGTGCTCTGGGTCCAGGATCGAGCCGCCGATCTCGTAGCCCCGCGCGCGCAGGAACGTGTAGGCCATGCCGCCGCCGACGAGCAGCGCGTCGGCGCGGGTGAGCAGGTTGCGGATCACCGCGATCTTGTCCGAGACCTTCTTCCCGCCCAAGATCGCCACGAACGGCCGCGCCGGCGCGTCCAGCGCCCGTCCGAGGTACGCCAGCTCCTTCTCCATCAGGAAGCCGGCCACCGCCGGCAGGTACGCGGCCACACCCGCGGTCGAGGCGTGCGCGCGGTGGGCCGTGCCGAAGGCGTCGTTCACGTAGAGGTCGGCCAGGCGCGCGAGCCGGCGCGCAAAAGCCGGGTCGTTCGCCTCCTCCTCCGGGTGGAAGCGCAGGTTCTCGAGCAGCACCACGCTCCCGGGGGCGAGCGCGGCCACCGCCGCCTCCACCTCGGGGCCCACGCAGTCCGGCAGCAGCGGGACCGGCCGGCCGAGCAGCGCGCCGAGGCGCGCGGCCACCGGCGCCAGGCTCAGCGCCGGGTCGGGCTTCCCGCCCGGCCGCCCCAGGTGCGAGCAGAGCACGGCGGTGACGCCGTGCTCGAGCAGGTAGCGGATCGTCGGCAGAGCCTCGCGGATGCGGCGGTCGTCGCCGACGGCGCCGTCCTCCATCGGCACGTTGAAGTCGACGCGCACGAGCGCGCGCCGACCGCGCAGGTCGACGTCCCGGATCGTCTTCTTGGCCCTCATGCCGTACTCCTCACCGTCGGGACCGGCCGCTCGCGCCGGGGGCCGCGGGCGGACGCCCGCGGCCCCCGGCGACGGCGTCGGCCTAACCGCGTTCCGCCATGTAGTGCACCAGATCGGCCACGCGGCACGCGTAACCCCACTCGTTGTCGTACCAGGTCATGACCTTGGCCAGGCCGTCGATCACCTGCGTGAGCGGGCCGTCCACCACACCGGACCGCGGATCGCCCTTGAAATCCATCGAGACGAGCGGCGCCTCGCTGTAGCCCAGGTAGCCCTTCATCTCGCCCTCGGCCGCCTCCTTGAAGGCGGCGTTGAGCTCCTCGGCCGTCGCCGTCTTCTCCAGGTCCACCGTGAGGTCCACGATGGACACCGTGGGGGTCGGCACGCGCAGCGCGATGCCCGTGAGCTTGCCGCGGAGCTCCGGAAGCACCAGGAAGATGGCGCGCGCGGCGCCGGTGCTGGCCGGGATGATGTTGAGCGCCGCGGCGCGCGCCTCGCGCAGGTCGTCGCTCACCACGTCGAGGATGCGCTGGGTGTTCGTGTACGAGTGGACGGTCGTCATGTGTCCGCGCCGGATGCCGAACCGCCGGCTCAGCACCTTCGCGGTGACCGAGAGACCGTTGGTCGTGCAGGACCCGTTGCTCACGATCACGTGGCGCGCGGGGTCGTAGTGCTCGTGGTTGACCCCCATGTTCAGCGTGATGTCCTCGCCCTTGGCCGGCGCGCTGATGACGACCTTCTGCGCGCCCCCCTGGAGATGCCCCTTCGCCTTCTCCGCCGCGGTGAACCGGCCGGTGGACTCGACGACGATTTCGGCACCGGCCTTCCCCCACGGGATGGCGGCCGGGTCGCGCTCCGCGAACACCATGATCTCGCGCCCGTCCACGACCAGCCGGCCGTCGCTGGTTCCCACCGTACCGGGATACGCGCCGTAGTTCGAGTCATGGGCGAACAGGTGGGCGTTGGTCTGGAGATCGGCGATGTCGTTGATCGCGGTGACCTCGATCGCCCCGGGATAGCGCTGGCGCATCGCCCGCAGCGTTAGGCGGCCGATGCGGCCGAACCCGTTGATGCCGACCCGCACGGACATTGATCTACCTCCCGAGCTTCAGATAGTGCGTCAGCACGTCGCGCCGGATGAAGCCCACGTTGTCGAAGATGCGGATGGAGAAGGCGATGACCGCACCCAGGTAGATGTCGAGGCCCAGCAGGTCGCCGATCCCGGTCAGCAGCGCGGCGAACGCGGCGTTCACCACGAACCCGGACAAAAAGATACCGAGGTCGAAACGGTCCTCCACCTGCGCGCGCAGCCCGCCCAAGATCGTATCGATGGCGGCCAGGATCATGATCGCCGTGTACTTGACGTACCCGAGCGGGATCTCGACCGAGAAGAGGAAGCCCAGGGCGACGCCCAGGAACAGGCCGACGACGGGAAGCCACATGGCCGTCTACTCCTTCTCGCTGACTCCAGCATACTCGAACCGGAAGGTGCCGCGGTAGGGCGGCACCTCGACCCGGGGGTAGGCGGCCAGCCGGACGGGGAAGTCGAAGGCGGCCAGCAACTCGATAGCGCCGCCGGGCCGGCGCAGGTACGCGGTCAGCCGCGCCCGGTCGCCGATGGCGGTGATGACATACGGCGGGGCCATGCGCTTGGTGTTGCACAGGATGGTCGTGCCCACGCAGTTGATGCCCGTGCTCGAGATGACGCGCTCGCCGTTGAGCGCGACCGCCTCGGCGCCGGCGGCCCACAACTCGGCGACCACCGCGGCAATATCGGTGTAGTGCAGGATGGTCTTGTTGGGGTCCTCGCCGGCCCGGGGCGGGCGCGTGCTGTCGTTCATCGTGACCACGACCCCGGGGCCTTCGAGTTCCGTGAGCCCCACGCGTGCCCGCAGCTCCTGCAGCTGACGGCTCAGGCGCACCGCGGCGGTCCGCCCCTCGGCGGCGGCGCGCTCGTACTCGGCCAGGCGCACGCGCAGCTCGCCCACCTGGCCCTCGAGCGCGGTCCGGCGGCGCTCCTGCTCGCGGAGCTCGAACGCCAGCTCCTCCAGCCGGGTGGACGGGATGCGCAGCGCGCGGCGGATCTGCCACTCGGTGCGGATCTGGGTGACGGCCAGGAACCCCGCCAGCGCCAGCAGCACGGCCATCGCCGCGCCCCACCGCCCCGGCTGCGCCCGCGACGCGGGCGGCGAGGGGCCGGTGGCGCGGCGGTCAGGCATCCGCGGCCTTCGCCTCGAGCTTCTTCTTGATGCGCTTGAGCCGGAAGACGTCCTCGCGCGCGCGCTGCTCGAGGACCGACGAGATGTACCGTGTCTCGCCGCGCAGGCGCGGGATGACCACCTGCTCCAGGGCGTTGACGCGCCGGGTGGTCTTCTTGATCTCCTCGCCGATCTTCCGGAGCTTGATCTCGGTGGCCGCCACGGCCAGGATCGCGGCCACTACCTCTTCGAAGTTGGCGGCGCTCTCGATCGTGCGCGCACTGGTGGCGACGGGGTTCTGGCCCCGCTCGAGGGCCTGCCGGCGTACCGGCACCACCGCGACCTCGGGGATCTTGGTGCCCCACACGTTGCGCACCTCGATGTCGATGAGCAGGTCGCGCCGGGCAGGGATAGCGGCCGCCTCGAGTGCCTCGCGGCCCTCGACCGCTTTCGCCACCGCCAGCAGGACGTAGGCGTCGCGGCACGCCGCCGCGAGCTGGTCGCGGGCCGCCAGCGACTGCCGGACGATCTTGAAGAAGTCGGCCACCAGCGCGTCCCGCTTGCGCTTGAGCAGATCGACGCCCTGCTGCGCGACGCGCAGCTGGTTGCGCCGCTGCAGCAGGTTCATGCGGGTCGGGCTGATGACCTCGGCCATGCGCGTGCTCCTCTCGCCCCCGGGCGCCTAGCGGGTCGAGCGATCCTCCCAGAGCTTCTCCATCTGCTCGCCGAAGTAGTACCGGTCCACGTGGTCCTGCTTGATGCGCTTGAGCTCGCCGCGCGGGAAGTGCGAGAGCAGCCGCCAGCCGGTGGCCAGGGTCTCCTCGATCGTCCGGTCGGTCTGGCCCTGCCCGATGAACTCGCGCTCGAACTCCTCGGCGAACTTCAGGTAGAGGCGGTCGCGCTCGGTGAGCGCCTCCTCGCCGATGATCGCGACCAGGCGCCGGAGGTCCACGCCGTTGGCGTAGGAGGCGAAGAGCTGGTCCTTGACATTGGAGTGGTCGGCGCGCGTGCGCCCCTCGCCGATGCCGTCGTTCATCAGCCGCGACAGGCTGGGCAGCGGGTTGATCGGGGGGTAGATGCCGTTGCGGTGGAGCGCGCGGCTCAGCACGATCTGCCCCTCGGTGATGTAGCCGGTCAGGTCGGGGATGGGGTGCGTGATGTCGTCGTCGGGCATGGTGAGGATCGGAAGCTGGGTGATCGAGCCCTTGCGGCCCAGCACGCGGCCAGCGCGCTCGTAGATCGTCGCAAGGTCGGTGTACATGTAGCCGGGGTAGCCGCGCCGGCCCGGGATCTCCTCGCGTGCGGCGCCGATCTCACGAAGCGCTTCGCAGTAATTCGTCATGTCCGTGAGGATCACCAGCACCTGCATGTCGAGCTCGAACGCCAGGTACTCCGCGGTCGTCAGGGCCATCCGCGGCGTCAGCAGCCGCTCGATCGCGGGGTCGTCGGCCAAATTGAGGAACACGACGCTGCGCGCGAGCGCGCCGGTCGCCTCGAACTGCTCGATGAAGTAGGCGGCCTCGCGCTGCGTGATCCCCATGGCCGCGAACACGACCGAGAACTCCTCCGCGGCGCCGAGCACCTTCGCCTGGCGCGCGATCTGCGCCGCGATCTCGTTGTGGGGCAGGCCGGCGCCGGAGAAGATCGGCAGCTTCTGGCCGCGCACGAGCGTGTTGAGCCCGTCGATGGTCGAGATGCCGGTCTGGATGAACTCCTTGGGTCGCTCGCGGGCCACCGGGTTGATCGGCGAGCCCACGATCGGCAGCCGCTTCTCGGGGATGATCGGGGGGAGCCCGTCGATGGGCTCGCCCAGGCCGCTGAACCGCCGGCCGATCATCTCCCGCGAGACGCCGATGCGCGCCACGTCCTCGCGCAGGCTCACCGAGGTCCGCGCCAGGTCCAGCCCGGCGGTCTCCTCGAACACCTGGATAACCGCGTTCCGCTCGGAGACCTCAATGACCTGGCCGCCGCGCACCCCGCCGTCGGGCAAGTGGATGTTGACGATCGCGCCGTAGGCCAGGTCCTGCGCGCCCTCGACGAACAGCAGGGGCCCCGAGATGTAGGAAATCGACTGGTACTGCTTGGTGGCCAGCGACATGGCCCTACGCTCCTTCCGCCGCGGCCTTCGCGCCGAAGGCCTCCGGCAGCCGCGTCATCCACGCGTCGATGTACGCCTTGAACCGATCGTTGGGCACTTCCTTCATGCGGGCGATCTCCTCGAGCTGCGGCAGGTTGAGGATCTCGTCCATGAGCATGCCGCGCCGGAGCGCCGCGGATGCCTCGTCGTAGAACGTCAGGATCGCCCGGAGCATCCCGTACGCCTTCTCCAGCGAGCAGTACGCGTCCACCTCGGAGAACGACGACTGCTGGAGGAAGTCCTCGCGCAGCATCTTACCGGCCTCGATGATCAGCCGTTGATCGTCCTGGAGCGCGTCGGGACCCACGAGCTGCACGATCTCCTGGAGCTCCGCCTCGCGCTGCAACAACGCCGAGGCGCGGTCGCGCAGCACGGTAAAGTCCTCGGGCATGTTGTCCCGGTACCAGTCGCGGAACAACGGCATGTAGAGGCTATAGGACCGCAGCCAGTGAATCGCCGGGAAGTGGCGACGGTTCGCCAGGCCGGCGTCCAGGGACCAGAACGTGCCGGTGATGCGCAACGTTGCCTGCGTCACAGGTTCGGAGAGGTCGCCGCCCGGCGGCGAAACCGCGCCGATGACCGTGACCGACCCGTTGCGCTCCGGCGCGCCCAGGCAGACGGCGCGGCCGGCGCGCTCGTAGAACGCGGCCAAGCGGCTCGACAGGTAGGGTGGGTAGCCCTCCTCGGCGGGCATCTCCTCCAGCCGGGAGGAGATCTCCCGCATCGCCTCGGCCCAGCGGCTCGTGGAGTCCGCCATCAGGGCGACCTTGTAGCCCTGGTCGCGCCAGTACTCGGCCATGGTGATGCCGGTGTAGACCGAGGCCTCGCGCGCGGCCACCGGCATGTTGGACGTGTTGGCGATGATGATCGTCCGCTCCATCAGCGGCCGGCCGCTGCGCGGGTCCTCCAGCTCCGGGAACTCGTCGAGCACGTGTGTCATCTCATTGCCGCGCTCGCCGCACCCCACGTAGATGATCACGTCGGCGTTCGACCACTTGGCCAGCGTCTGCTGCATGACCGTCTTGCCCGATCCGAACGGGCCGGGGATGGCCGCCGCGCCGCCCATGGCCACGGGGAACAGCACGTCGATGATCCGCTGCCCGGAGATGAACGGCTCGCGCGGATCGAGCTTGCGCGCGACCGGCCGCGCGGTCCGCACCGGCCAGGTATGCGCCAGGCGCAGCTCGGTCCCGTCGGCGAGCCGCGCGATGACCTCCTCCACGGTGACCTCGCCGGCGCGGATCTCCGCGAGACGGCCGCCGCGGACGTCCGGGGGTACCATGATCCGGTGCTCGAACCCGAACTCGCGCACCACGCCGAGGGTGTCGCCAGGCCCGAGTGCGGCGCCCTGCTGCACGCGCGGCTCGAATGCCCACCGCTTCTCGCGGTCGAGCGCACGGGCCGCGGCCCCGCGCGCGATGAAGTCGCCGGTCTGGCTCCGCACGCTCTGGAGCGGCCGCTGGATGCCGTCGTAGATGCCGGTCAGCAGGCCGGGCCCGAGCTCGAGCGAGAGCGGCGCGCCGGTGCTGGTCGCGGGCTCACCCACCCGGAGTCCCGAGGTGTCCTCGTAGACCTGGATGAACGCATCGGGGCCGTCCAGGCGGATGATCTCGCCCAGCAGGCCCTCGCTCCCGACGCGGACCAGGTCGTACATGCGCGCGCCCGGGATGCCGCGCGCGATGACCGCCGGCCCCGCGATACGGATGATCGTGCCCTGGCTCGACATGCCGGTCCCTCCGATGCCGCTACCGCAGCTTCACGTAGAACCCGATGTGCTCCTTGACCAGCCGGGCGACGTACGCCTCGCCGCTCTCGATCTCGGCCTGCGGCGCCGGGACCGGGACGATGATCGGGAGGTCGCGGCCGCGCAGCAGCCGGGCCCGCTCGTCCTCCGTGCCCTCGAGCAACCGCTCGTTGATGGCGATCAGGCCGTAGTCGAGCGAGACGAAGTGGCGCAGGTGCTCCAGCGCCTCCTGCGGGGTGGCGGCCTCGCGGACCTCCACGCCCGCCAGCCGGAAGCCTGTGGCGCTCTCGCTGTCCGTGACGACCGCCAGCCTATACACGGACCATCTCCCGCCTGACCAGCTCGCGCGGCAGGCCGAGCAGCACCCCGCGCGCGATCAGCCGGAGGTTGGCGACCTCGGCCGACTTCATCGTCAGGTAGCCGGTCACGATGTCCAACCCGAGCGGGTCGCCCCGCACGTACCGCTGGGCGAGCGTGGCCGCCATCGCCGCGTCCAGCGTCCGCTCGAACGCCACCAGGTCGCGGGGCAGCTCCTTCACGGGAAACCCCTGTGCCCGCAGCCGCGCCCACGCCCGCGCCTGGCGGCCCTCGTCGGAGAGGTCCAGGAAGAGTCGGTCGGTGACCAGCGCCCCGCCCGGGGTGAAGAACCGCAGCCGCTGTTCGTCGGGCAGGCCGGCAGGCGCGAGCTTGAGCGCCGTCTTGACGTTGGCGGCGTCGAGCTCGGCGGTGAGGATCTCGCGGAGCGCTCGGGCGCCAGCACCGCGCGCCTGGCGGAGCACGTACTCGGCGTACGCCCGCTCCAGGCTGAGCTCGATCGCCAGCGGGTCGTTCGTGCGCGCGTCCTCGGCGACGCCGGCGGCCAGCGCCGGCGCGAGCGGGTGGTTGACCACCTCCAGCGCGCCGGCGAGCGCGGTCATCGTGGGCGAGCCCGCCATTTCCCGGAGCACACCTTCCCCGAGCGTCCCGGCCGGAATCACCGCCTCGAGGGTTTCCCCGGCCGACCGGCCGGCGTGTCGGCCGCGGACGATCGCGCGCAGGTTCGCCAGGTCCCATCGCAGCAGCAGGATGGTGATGAGCCGGTGCGGCGGCCCGTCGGCGAACTCAAGGATGCGCCGCGTGGTGCGCTGGAGGTTACGCGCCAGCGCGTCATCCACCGCGCGCACGCCCTCGTACCGTGTCAGGGCCTCCTGGAGGTCGTGCCCGTAGGGCGTGGCGGCGAGGGCCTGGATGAGGGCCGGCAGCGAGGCGGCGGCGAGCAAATCCTCCAGCTGCGTCGGCGCGAGCAGGCGGCCGCGCATCGCGCGCACCCTGGCGTTGATGTACGGAAAGTCAGGCACCGCGGCCCTCTACTCCCACAGGATGCGCGCCACCTCCGCGGCCAGCATCGGGCGCGCCCGCTCCAGGCGTGAGGCCAGGGTGTTGGTCACGACGAACCGGCCGTCGGGGGTGGCGACCCGCGCGCCACCGCGCACGGCCGGGTCGGTGCGGACCGTGACCTCCGCCCGGCCGCGCACGACCGCCTCGGCGGCGGCCGCGTCGTCGGGGTTGACCGTGACCACCGCGGGGCCCCGGACCCCGCGCAGCCCCTCGTCGATGAAGGCCCGCAGCACATCGGGATAGCGCTGCGCGTCGCCCGCCACGCGGGCCAGCTCCTCCTCGGCCTGCGCGAACACCCGGGCGATCTCCTCTTCCTTCGCCTGGAGAATCAGGGATGCCGCGCGGAGCTGCGCGGTGCTCTGCGCCTTGACGAGCGCCGCACGGGTCTCCGCCTCGAGGCGCTCCCGCGCCGCCGCGAGGTAGGTCTCCGCCTCGCGCCGAGCGCGGTCGCGGATCTCCTCCGCCTGCGCCCGCGCGTCGGCGAGCACCTGCTCACGCTCGGCCGCGGCCTCGCGCTCGAGCAGCGTAATGAGCTCGGAGGACGTCGCCACCGCAGCCTCAGATCTTGCCGAGGATGAAGAACGCCACCAGGAAGCCGAAGATGATCATCGTCTCGGGCAGGACCAGGAAAATGAGCATCTGGCCACCGATCTCCGGCCGCTCCGCCATCGCTCCTGCGGCGGCCGCGCCGATGCGCGACATCGCCCACGCGGTGCCCACCGCACCGAACGCTACCGCGAGCGCGGCCGCCAGGCCGAGCAGGCCGTGCGCCATGGTAATCGTCCGGGCACCCTCGGGCGCCGCCTCCGCGGCGCACGCCGCCGACGCGCCGAGCAGCACCAGGGTCGCCACCGCGACCACGGATGAGAGCTTCTTCAACCTAGTCACCTCCTGTTTTCTGGAGCGGGCGGTACGAGTTGCCTGTTTCGTCGTGGTACTTCATCTTCGTTAGGAACTCCACCCAGTTGAGACGGGCGGGCTGAATGAGGTGGCCCGGCAACGTGAACAGGAAGAAGATCATCTGTATCAGGATGCCGGCGATGATGCCGACCCAAACCGGCCCCAGCCGCCCTCCGAGTTCGTTCGACACGTTCGCGAGCACCGCCGCGGCCAGGCCGACCCCGAACAACCGCGCGTAGGACAGGACGTTCCCCATGCCGGAGATCGCCTCGAGCAGCCACATGGCCGCGAAGCGGTCCAGGGCGAAACCGGCCAGGAAGAACACGAAGAACGCGATCAGGAGCACCAGCCCGGGGGCGAAGAAGGTCCGTGGCAGCTCGTTGCCCATCGCGCCGAGCAGGACGACCAAGCCGACCACGCCGCAGATGAGGGCGAGGGATTCGAGCACGCCCACCGTGTGCCGGTGCCGCAGGGCGATGAGGAGATGCAGGATGTTGCCCAACGTCACCTGGACGACACCCAGCGCGACCGCGAACTTGAAGAACGCGGTGGCGAGCTCGATGCGGTGGAAGATGGGATGCCACCCCGTGGCGTGCTCCACCAGATCGCCGAAGATCTCGAGGTAGAGCACCCCGAAGAGCATCGTCCACACCGCCATCACCCGGATGATCCACGAGACGTCCGCCAGGACCGGCGGCGTCATGCGCAGACGGACTACCGGCACGATCCACGCCGCACCCCCGCGCGCCTTGTTGCGCAAGAACCACCCGACAGAGAACAGGATCGCCCCGTACGCCACGTCGCCGATGACGATCCCGACGAACAGCGGGAAGAACAGCGCCAGGGCGAGCGTGGGGTCGAGCGACCCATAACGCGGCGGCTTGAACAGCCCAAGCAGCCGCTGGAAAGGCTTGATCGCGGGCGGGTTGTCCAGCAGCACCGGCACCTCGGCCGCGCGGTGCGGATCGGCTGGCGCCTCCTCCACCACGACATCGCCGCCGAAGCGCGCGCGCAGCGCCGCGCGCAGGTCGCCGACCTGGGCCGTCGGCGTCCAGCCGTGCAGGATGAAGACGTAGTGGGACGCGCCGAGCTGGGCCGCCGCGTGGAGCTGCGCGAGCCGGTCGGCGACCAGCGCCCGCAGCCCATCGATCACCGGGCGGTGGCGGCGCGCGGCCTCGGCGAGCGCGGCCTCGGCCTCGGCCCGCTCGCCCGGGAGCGCGGCGCGGCGTTGCTCCATCAGCCTGATCGCCTCGGCCGGACCGCCCTCGGCGTACCGCGCGGGCAGCCGCAGCTCGGCGATGCCGGCCCGGGAGAGGAACCCGCGTACCGCGTCTGCGTCCCGCTTGAGGAACGCGACGACGACCCCGATCTTGCCCTCGTCGATCGCCCGGCTGACGACCTCGACGCGGCCGTCGGTCAGCTCGCGGAGCTGGTTGTGCACCGCGGCCACGACGGTCAGGTCGCGGCCGCGCAGGATGAAGCCCACGCTCTCGAGCGCGCGGCTGCCCGCCAGGGCGTCCATCAGCGGGGCGAGGGCGCGGACCGCGCCCTCGTACGTGCGGATGAGCTCAAACTCCTCGTCCAGCTCCAGCCGGCGGCGGCTCAGCCCGTGGACCTCGGCCTCCACCGCGGCCACGGCGGCTTCCACCGCGTCCAGGTCGTCGGCGGCCGGCAGCGCCGGGACCGCGGCGGCGGGCTCCCCGCCCGAGGGCGGGAGCAGCCCGGCCAGGCCATCGAGGCGCGCGTGCAGCGCCTCCAGCCGCGCCTGCTCCGCGCGCGCATGGTCATCGAGGGCCAGGGCGCGGATGGCGTCGTCGTCGGTCTCGATACGGTCGATGTGCACCGCACCCACGCGCTGCACCTCGTCGATGACCCCGTTGAGCAGCCGCCTGGGGCCGACGATCAGCAGGCGGGACATCTCAACGATCATCCGCTCAGCCTCCGCGCACGCTCAACCGCCAACGACGCGCTCGACGACCGCGCGGACCGCGGCCGCCGTGCGGCCCGCGGCCTGGCGCCGCAGCGCCTCGACCTCCGCGGTCGCCTTCGCTTCGGCGTCCTGCTGGACGCGCGCGGCTTCGGCCGCGGCGCGTTCGCCGTACTCGGCGGACAGCGCGGCGGCCCGCTCACGGGCCTCGCGGAGCATCCGCTCGGCGTCCACGCGGGCCTGGGCGATGAGCGCCTCGGCCTCGCGCCGCGCCGCGCCGACCTGGGCCTGGAGTTCACGTTCCTTCTGAGCGATGAGGTGCAGGAGATTGTCGTGACTGTGGCGGTCGCCCCCGTGCCCTGCTGGCTTCTGCGCCCCCATTTGTGACGGTCCCCTTGGGAAAGCCTCACACGAAACCCCCAGGACAGGCGCCCTGGGGGCCCACTGCAGGTCGAGGATAGCAGAGGGTCCCCTGACCGTCAAGGCAAGGCGGATGCGGTGCGGCGCGGGTTTCCACGCACGGACGGGGCGCCGCGCACGGGCGCGGGCGCCTAGAACCGAAGCAGCAGCGACGCCGCGGACACCAGGGTGACGAACGGCTGGGGAAACAGGCCGGCGGCGAGCGTGCCCAAGCCGGTGATGCCGAGCGCGAGCTGCAGCGCTGCGGGCTGGCCCACCGGCCCCGCGGAGGCCGGTGGCATCAGGAACATCGCCCGGATGACCCCCACGTAGTAGTACAGCGCGATCACACTGTTGACCACACCGATTGCCGCCAGCCAGATGAGCCCGTTCTGGACCGCCGCCCCGAAGATGTAGAACTTCCCGACGAACCCCGCCGTCGGCGGGATGCCGGTGAGCGAGAGCATGAACAGCGCCATCAGCCAGGCCAGCGCGGGGGCGCGCTCGCCCAGCCCGGCATAGGCCGGAATGTCGTCGGTGCCCAGGCGCTGGCCCACCGTCACCGCGACGAAGAACGCGCCCAGATTGGTGAACGCGTACGCCAGGATGTAGTACAGCAGCCCCTGGGCGAACTCACCGGCGTAGGCGGCCACGCCCATGAGCAGGAAGCCGGCGTGCGAGATGCTGGAGTAGGCCAGCATGCGCTTGATGTTGCGCTGCGGCAGCGCCAGCAGGTTCCCGACCGTCATGGTGACCGCGGACAGTCCCGCGATCAGCGTGATCCAGTCCACCGGCGCCGAGGCGAACGCCACGGCCAGCAGCCGCAGGAGCACCGCGAAGCCGGCGGCCTTGGAGGCGACCGACAGGAACGCCGCGACCGGGGTGGGCGCGCCCTCGTAAACATCGGGGGTCCACTGGTGGAAGGGGACCATCGAGACCTTGAACCCGATGCCGGCCAGGGCCATCACCAGCGCCACCACCACCGCCGGCCGGGGTGCGCCGCTGAGCGCGGAGGCGATCGCGTAGAGGCTCGTCTGCCCGGTGAGGCCGTAGAGGATCGAGAAGCCATAGATCATCACCGCCGAGGCCCCGGCGCCGAACAGGAAGTACTTGAGCCCGGCCTCGTTGCCCCGGCGGTCCGCCTTGAAGTACCCCGCCATGACGTACGAGCACAGGCTCACGAACTCGATCGACAGCACGACCATGATCAGGTCGGCGCTCCCGGCCATCAGGCTGAGGCCCAGCGCGGTGAAGGTGAGCAGGATGTACATCTCGCCTTCGAACTGCGTCTGCCCCCGCAGCACGTCCATCGCCGAAAGGATCACCAGCACCGTGGACGCGACCGCGACGATCTTGAAGAAGATGGCGAACCCGTCCACGACGTAGGTGCCGAAGAAGACCGTCCGCGGCGTGACCCCGACCAGGCCCAGGATGGGCACCAGGCCGAGGGTGAGTCCCGCCGCCGCCGCCCAGCCCACGATCGCCTTGCGGCCGCTGGGGACGAACAGGTCCAGCACGAGCAGCAGCAGGCCGAGCCCCGCGAGCCAGATCTCGGGGCTGACGGCCCAGAGGTCCTCAATCGGCAGCGGCATCGGTGGCGCCTACCGCAGGACCGTGACCAGGCTGGCCATGGCGGCGTTGATGACCTCGAGCAGCGGCCGCGGGTAGACACCGAAGACGAGCATGATGGCCGCGAGCGGCACGAGCGAGACCGCTTCGCGGCCGTCCAGGTCGGGCAGCGCGGCCCACCGTGGGTTCTTCGGGCCGAGGAAGATGCGCTGGATGGTCCACAGGAACATGGCCGCGGAGAACACGACCCCGGTCACCGCGATCACCGTGAGCTCGGGGAAGATCCCGAACGACCCGACGAAGATCAAAAACTCCGCCACGAACCCCATGAGCCCGGGCAGGCCCAGCGAGGCCAGCATCGCCATCATGGTGATCCCGCTGTACCTCGGGAGCACCGCGCCGAGCCCGCCGAAGTCGTCCACGCCCCGCGTGTGCGCCCGGTAGTCGTAGATGACACCCACGATGAGGAACAGCGCGCCCGTGATGATGCCGTGCGCCACCATCTCGAAGACCGCGCCGTTCAGCGCCAGGGTGGCCGCGCCGGCCCGCTCCGGGGCACCCACCGCGCCAGCGGCTGCGGCCACGCCCAGCATCACGTAACCCATGTGGTTCACGCTGGAGTAGGCGACCAGCTTCTTGAGGTCGGGCTGGGCCATCGCGACAAGGGCGCCGTAGACCACGCCGATGACCGCCAGGATCGCCACGACGGGCGCGTACTCCCGGAACGTCTCGGGGAGCATCGGGAGGCTGATCCGCACGAACCCGTAGGTGCCCAGCTTCAGCAGCACCCCGGCCAGGATGACGCTGCCCGCGGTGGGGGCCTCGACGTGCGCGTCGGGGAGCCAGGTGTGGAACGGCCACATCGGCACCTTGATCGCGAACGCCAGGAAGAACCCCCAGAACGCCAGCGACGCCAACAACGGCGCGCGCGCCAGCGGCTGCTGCCCGATCAACTCCAGGATGCCGAACGTCCGCGGCTCCGCGTTGAAGTAGAGCAGCAAGATGGCCAGCAACATCGCGAGCGAGCCCACCAGGGTATAGAGGAAGAACTTGATGGCCGCGTACTCCTTGCGCGGGCCGCCCCAGATGCCGATCAGGAAGTACATCGGGACGATCGACACTTCCCAGAACACGAAGAACAGGAAGAAGTCCAGGGCGGCGAACACGCCGACCATCGCGGTCTCGAGCAGGAGGAAGAGGAACAGGTACTCCTTGACGCGCACGTCCACGCGCCAGGAGTAGACGATCGAGAGCACCGTGAGGAGCGTGGTCAGGATGACCAGCGGCAGGCTCAGCCCGTCGATGCCGACGTGGTAGTGGACACCGATCGCCGGGATCCAGGCGTAGCGCTCCTGGAGCTGCATCTCCGCGCCGCCGACCTGGAAGGGCCCCAGCAGCCACAGGGAGACCAGGAACGCGAGCGCCGCGGTCGCCAGCGCGACCTGCCGCATCAGGCGCTCCTGGCCCTTGGGGATCAGCAGGACGATCAACCCGCCCACCAGCGGCAGGAAGATCGTGATGCTCAACAGGTACCGGTCCATCCGCCTCCCGTCCCCCTCCGCCCGGCCGCTACCGGAACAGGCCCGCGGCGAGCAGCACGATGACCCCGAGCGCGATCGCCAGCAGGTAGTTCTGCGCACGGCCGGTCTGCACGTACCGGAGCACGCCGCCGGCGGTCTGCGCGATCCAGCCCAGTAGGTTCACGGCTCCGTCCACGACGTACAGGTCGAAGACCCGGTACAGTCGCGCCAGACCCAGGCCGGCGAAGCCGAACAGGTTCACGATCAGGTCGATCACGTAGACGTCGAAGGTCCTTAGCGCCCGGGCGACCGCGAGCGTCGGCCGGACGACCGCCGCCGCGTAGAGTTCGTCGAAGTAGTACTTGTGGGCCACCAGGGTGAACAGCGGGCCCGCGGCGCGCCGCAGGGCCCCCGACGGCACGACCTTCCAGTGGTAGACCGCCGCGGCGGCGGCGATGCCCGCGCCGGAGGCGCCCACGCCCGCGAGCGCCACGCCCCAGCTGAACGCCGGGGCCTTGAGGCCCTCGAAGTGCAGGTAGTGGTGGAACGGGTTCCCCAGAAACGGCGCGCCGACCAGGCCGATGCCCGCCGAGAAGACCGCCAGCACCCACAGGGGCCGGGTCATGACCGCCGGGCTCTCGTGCGGGTGGGCGTGGTGCGACCGCGTCGTGCCGGCGAAGGTGTAGAAGATCACCCGGAACATGTAGAACGCCGTCAGGAACGCCGCCGCCAGGGCCATCGCGTACAGCCCCCGGTGGTGGTGGAACGCCTCGAGCAGGATCTCGTCCTTACTCCAGAAGCCGGCGAACGGCGGCACGCCGGCCAGCGCCAGCGTGCCGATCAAGAACGTCCAGTAGGTGGACGGCATGGCGCGCGCCAGGCCGCCCATCGCCTTGATGTCGTTGGTGTGCATCGCGTGGATCACGCTGCCGGCGCCCAGGAACAGCAAGGCCTTGAAGAAGGCGTGCGTCATCAGGTGGAACATGCCGGCCGCGTACCCGAGCATGCCCAGGCCGAGCATCATGTACCCGAGCTGGCTGATCGTCGAGTAGGCGAGCACGCGCTTGATGTCGTCCTGCACGACGGCGATCGTGGCCGCCATGAGCGCGGTGACCGCGCCGATCCACGCGACCACCGTGAGCGCCCCGTGCCCCGGTGACTCGAAGAACAGCAGGTAGGTCCGCGCGACCATGTACACGCCGGCGGCCACCATGGTCGCGGCGTGGATGAGCGCGGACACCGGCGTCGGGCCCTCCATGGCATCGGGCAACCAGGTGTGCAGCGGCACCTGGGCCGATTTACCGATCGCCCCGCCGAAGAGGAGCACCGCGACCACGGTGAGCAGCGGCAGCCCGCCCACCATCATCCCCTCGAGCGCCCCGGCGTGCACCTTCGCGAAGATCTCCTCGAACCGGAACGTGCCCAGGGTGAAGAAGACCAGCAGGATGCCCAGGAACATGAAGAGGTCGCCGACGCGCGTCGTGACGAACGCCTTCATCGATGCGCGCGCGGCCGACGGCTTCTCGAAGTAGAACCCGATGAGCAGGTAGGAGCACAGCCCCACCAGCTCCCACCCGGCGTAGAGGAACAGCAGGTTGTTCGCGAGCACGAGCAGCAGCATCGACGCCGCGAAAAGCGACAGGTAGGCGAAGAAGCGGGAGAACCGCGGGTCGTCGTGCATGTAGCCGACGGAGTAGACGAAGATCATCGACCCGACGATCGTGACCACGAGCAGCATGACGGTGGTCAGGTTGTCCACCCGCAGGCCCAGGTCGAGCGCCGTCTGACCGTAGGGCACCCAGCGCACGTTGAGCTCGTGGGCCTTTGCGCCCCCCAGCCCCTCGACGAAGATGCCGATCGACAGCAGCGCGGCCAGCCCGATGCCGGCGATGGCCACGTAGGCGCCCCGGCCCGGCAGCCTCGGCCCGAAGGCGAAGATGAGGGCGCAGGCGACCAGCGGCAGGACCGGGATCAGCCAGGCCAGCTCACGCATCGGCTACCACTTCATGACGTTGATCTCGTCGACGTGGACGGTCTCCAGGTTCCGGTAGGCCGACATGACCAGCGCGAGACCCACGCCCGCCTCGCAGGCGGCCAGCGTGATGACCACCAGCGCGAACACCTGCCCGTTGAGCGCCCCGGGGGCGACGTACTTGTTGAACGCCACGAGGTTGATGTTCGCGGCGTTGAGCATGAGCTCGACACCCATCAGGATCGCCACCGCGTTCCGCCGGGTGAGCATGGCGAACAGCCCCAGGCAGAACAGCAGCGTCGAGAGGACCAGGAAGTGCGTCAGGCCCAGCGTCACGGACGCCTCCCTACCGCTCCCGCCGCGCGATAACGATCGCGCCCATCAGCGCGACCAGCAGGACGAAGCTGGTCACGATGAAGACCAGGATGGCGCTGGTCAGGAACGTCGTGCCGATGGACGTGGCGGTGTACTGGGGCAGCGTCCCCGCCGCGCGCGGCCACGCGGTCCCGAAGAACACGGCCATCAGCAGGGCAGCCAGCACCGCCACCGCGATCGTGCCGGGCAGCACCTGCTCGTTGACCTGCCGGAACCGCGCGCCCGTGCCGTGCTCGGTGAGCATGATGACGAACAGGATGAGGACGGTGATGGCGCCCGCGTAGATCAAGACCTGGATGCCCGCCACGTACTCGGCCTGCAGCAGGATGTAGACCCCCGCGATCCCCAGCAGCGTCGGGATGAGCGACAGGGCGCTGCGGACGATGTTCTGCGAGGCGACCACGACGACCGCCGAGACGAGGGTCACCACCGACAGGATGATGAACGCGGCGAGCTGTCCCATGGCTAGAAGGTGACCCGGTACCCCGTAATGAGGATCCAGACCAGACCCGCGGGAAGCAGGACCTTCCACGACAGGTTGAGGAGCTGGTCGAGCCGGTAGCGCGGGTAGGTCCAGCGTACCCACATCAGCAGGAACACGATCAGGTACATCTTGAGGAGGAACCAGACGACCCCCGGCAGCACCGGGCCCTTCCACCCGCCCAGGAACAGCGTGGTCGCCATGGCCGCCATGGCGAACATCTCGCCGTACTCGCCGAGCTGGAAGAGCGCGAAGCGCATGCCGGTATACTCGGAGAAGTACCCCGCCACCAACTCGGACTCGGCCTCGGGCAGGTCGAAGGGCACGCGGTTCACCTCGGCGGTGGCCGCGATCAGGAAGATCACGAAGGCCGGGAACTGCCGGAAGGCGAACGAACCGAACCACCCCGCCTGCGCCTCCACGATGCCGACCGTCGAGAGCGTGCCCGCCTCCATCGCGACGGCGATCAGGGCCATCGCCAGCGGCAGCTCGTAGCTGATCATCTGCGAGGCCGACCGCAACCCGCCGAGCAGGGCGTACTTGTTGTTGGACGCGAAGCCGCCGGCCAGGATGCCGACGACCGTGAGCGAGGCCATGGCGGCGAAGAAGACGACGCCGATGTTGAGGTCGCGCACCACCAGCACGCGGTCGCCGAGCGTCCCGAAGGGGATCACCACCCAGCTCATCAACCCCGCCACCGCCACCACCAGCGGCGCGGTGTTGAAGATGGCGCGGTCGGCCGCGCGGGGCTCGATGTGCTCCTTCTGGAGGAGCTTGATCGTGTCCGCCACAGTCTGCAGGAGCCCCTGCGGCCCGACGTGCTTGGGCCCCAGGCGCGACTGGATCCAGCCGCCGACCTTCCGCTCGAGCAGCACGCCGAACATGGCCGCCACCACGGCCATGAAGGTGAAGACCGCCGCGGTCAGCAGCACGGCGCGAACGATCTCGAGCGGCCAGTTCACCATGCGCGGCCGGCCCTACGTCCACTCCAGGGCGCCCTTGCGCCAGGCGTGGATCAGCCCCAGCAGCAGGATGCCCACGAAGATCAGCATGACGAAGAAGGCATAGCGGCCGTACTGTCGGAACACGATCGACCAGGGGTAGAGGTAGATCACCTCGACGTCGAAGATGACGAAGACCAGCGAGAACAGGTAGTAGCGCACGTTGAACTGCGCCCACGCCTGCCCGAACGGCACGACCCCGGACTCGTAGGTGGTGCGCTTCTGCGGCTGCGCCAGGCGCGGCGCCAGGGCCCAGACGACGGCCAGCGGCAGGGCGGCCATCGCCAGACCCACGACGAGGAACACGCCCACGTAGAGCCAGTCAACCAGCAGCATGCCCGTCCCTCGCGCATGTCCGCCGGGGCGTGGGGTCCACGGTGGGGATCAACGCCCGGCTCGCTCGCACCTGTGCTCCCGGCGGTCGGGATGTTCGAATGGATGGCTCTGCACGAACCGACGCTGAGTGTTCGGCGCCGGCGACCCGGACTCCTACGGCCGACCGGCCACCGGCATGCGGCGGTCGGGCGCCGGCCGCCCGGCGGCACCCATCACCCGGAGCACGGCGGCGGCCAGGCGGAGCGGGTCGTGGCGGAGCAGCTCCGCCTCGCTCATCAGGCCGGCGCCCAGCGGCGCCAGGCCCATCGCCTCCAGCTCCTCCAGCGCCGGATCCACGGGGCGGCTTCCCTGGTCGGCGTACCGATCCAGCAGGGCGCGGTTCCGCGGCGGCGTGGTGTTGACCAGCACATGGCCGAAGAGCGCCGCGCCGGCGTGCGCGTGGATGGCGCGTACGTGGTCGGCCGCGGTGTAACCGTCGGTCTCGCCCGGCTGGGTCATGACGTTGCAGACATAGACGCAGGGCACCTGCGCCTCGCGGATCGCCTCCGCGATGCCGCGGACCAGCAGGGTGGGAATCACGCTGGTGTACAGGCTGCCCGGGCCGATGACGATCAGGTCGGCCTCGGCGATGGCCTCCAGCACCTCGGGGAGCGGGTAGACTTCATCCGGCCGCAGGAACACGCGCCGGATGCGCCGCCGGGCCGCGGTGATGTTCGACTCGCCCTCCACCACCCCGCCGTCCTCGAACTGGGCCACCAGCACGACGTCGTGGCCCGTGGCCGGCAGCACGCGGCCGCGGATGTTGAGGACCTTGCTCGTCTCCTTGACGGCCATCTCCACATCGCCCGTGACGCCGGTCAGGCTGGCGATGAAGAGGTTGCCGAAGGCGTGGCCGTCGAGCGCGCCGCCCTTGAAGCGATACTCGAACAGCCGGGTCATCAGCGGCTCGGACTCGGCGAGCGCCACCAGGCAGTGCCGGATATCGCCCGGCGGCAGGATGCCGAGTTCGCGGCGCAGCCGGCCCGAGGAGCCGCCGTCGTCGAAGACGGTGACCACCGCGGTGATGTTCGAGGTGTGGTGCTTCAGCCCGCGCAGCAGCGTGGCCAGCCCGGTCCCGCCGCCGAGCGCGACGACATGCAGGCCGCGTCGCCGCCGGCGGCGCTCGCGCAGCTCCTCGACGATCGTGGTGCTGCCGGAGGGGAAGAGCACGCGGTCGATGGACCGCAACACGCCGCGCAGTCCCAGCGCCACCAGCGCCAGCCCGGCCCCGAGCCCGAGTGTGCCGAGCCACAGCGGCGTCAGGCGCCCGCCCGTGGCCTCGCCCGCCCGGCCGGCCAGCCGCTCCACCGCCGCCTCGTAGGCGGCGAGCACGCCGACCTCGGCGAGCAAGGAGAACCCCGCGCCGAATAGGAGCAACCCGAGCCCGATGAGCAGGCCCCAGCGCTTGATGCCGATGCCCGGCGTCAACCAGCGCAGCCAGCGTCGGAGCTGATCGCTCACGACGCCGCCTCCGCCTCGCCGTTGCGGCGCAGGTCGCGGTGCCGCACCCGCACGCGGTACCCCAGGCGCCTGAGCTGCCGGCCGAGCAGGTCGCCGAGGACCACCGAGCGATGACGGCCGCCGGTGCAGCCCACGCCGATGGTGAGGTGGGTCTTGCCCTCCTGCACGAACCGCGGGAGCAGGTAAGCGGCGAACTCACGGAGCCGGCCCACGAACTCGCGCGTCTCGGGCTGGCCCAGCACGAATCGCCGCACCCGCGGGTGCGTGCCGGGCAGCGGCCGCAGCGCCTCGTGGTAGTGCGGGTTCGGGAGGAACCGGACGTCGAACAGCAGGTCGGCGTCGATCGGGATGCCGTACTTGTACCCGAAGGTAACGATGCTGACCGTAAGCGGCGGCGCGGCGCCCCGGCCGGTCGGGTAGGCGCCGGCGATCTCGCCGCGGAGGTCCTGCACACTCAGCCGCGTCGTGTCGATGATGCGCTGGGCGCGGCCCTTCACGGCCTCGAGCCGGCGGCGCTCCGCCCGGATGCCGGCCAGTACGCTGCCGGTCTGGGCGAGCGGGTGCTTCCGGCGCGTCTCCTTGAAGCGCCGCACCAGCACCTCGTCCGCCGCGTCGAGGAAAAGGATGCTGGCCGCCAGCCCCCGCCGGCGCACGTCCTCCACGGCCGAGAGGAGTTCGTCGAAGAACTCGCCGCCGCGGATGTCGATGCCGAGCGCCACCCGTCGGATGCGTCCTCCCGAGTGCAGACAGAGGTCGGCGAACTTGGGCAACAGCGCCGGCGGCAGGTTGTCCACGCAGAAGAACCCGAGATCCTCGAAGACGCGCAGCGCGGTGGACTTGCCGGCGCCCGAGAGCCCGGTGACGATCACGAACTGGACCCGGTCGCCCCGACCGCGGCGGACCTGGGGGCGCCGGAGCCGGGTCGGCAGCCGTCTACCGCCCGATGAGGTGGCTGAGCCCCGTGCTGATGATCGCAATGAGCAGCGCCCCCCAGAAGGCTGCGGCGAACGACGAGATCTGGAGCGATCCGGGCGCGAGCCAGGCGACGATGTACAGCATGAGCGCGTTGATCACCAGCGTGAACAGCCCGAGCGTGAGGATGTTGATGGGCAGCGTGAGGATCAGGAAGACCCAGCGGATGGACGCGTTGACCAGCCCCAGGATCAGCGCAGCGACGATCACCCCGGTCGTGCCGGGCACCGTCAGCCCGGGCACAACGCGGGACGTGACGTAGATCGCGATGCCGTTGAACAGCCACCGGAGCAGGAATCCGCCGAGCATGGGCGCCTCCCCGAACGATGAGGACGTTGACTCCCAGTATAGCAGCCGGGGGCTAGAGCAGCCGGCGCACCACCTCGGCCACCCGGGACGGCAGGTCCACCACCGTGATGCCCGCGGCGGCCATGGCGGCCATCTTCGCCTGAGCGGTCCCCTCGGTGCCCGAGATCACCGCGCCCGCGTGCCCCATGCGCTTACCCGGTGGCGCGGTCACGCCGGCGATGTAGCCCACCACCGGTTTGCGGACCGACGCCCCGACGTAGCGCGCGGCCTCCTCCTCGGCGCCGCCGCCGATCTCGCCGACCATGACGATGGCCCGCGTCTGCGGGTCGGCCGCGAACAGCTCGATCGCCTCCTGGAAGGACAGCCCGACCACCGGGTCGCCGCCCAGGCCGAGCGCGGTGCTCTGCCCCAGGCCGGCGGCGGTCAGCCCCGCGACGATCTCGTAGGTCAGCGTGCCGCTGCGCGAGACGAGCCCGACCGGCCCCGGGGTGAACAGGTGGTTCGGCATGATGCCGATCTTGCACTGACCGGGAGAGGTGACGCCCGGCCCGTTGGGACCGATGACCCGTACACCGGCCGCGCGCGCCGCGGCCACCACGGCGATCGCGTCGTGCACCGGGATATGCTCGGTGATGATGACCACGGGGTCGAGCCGGGACGCGATCGCCTCCAGCGCCGCGTCCTTCGCCGCGCGTGCCGGCACGAAGATGCACGCCGCGTTCGCGCCGGTAGCGGCCACGGCCTCGGCGACCGTGTCGAAGACCGGCACGCCCGCGACCTCGGCGCCGCCCTTGCCGGGCGTGACCCCGGCGGCCACCGCGGTCCCGAACTCGAGCATGCGGCGCGTGTGGAACTCGCCCTGGTAGCCGGTGATGCCCTGGACCAGGACGCGGGTGGATGCGTTGACGAGAATGGCCATGGACGCCTCCGCTGGGTCTACGCGCGGGCCAGCCTGACGGCTTCCCGCGCCGCGGGCTCGGGCTCGACGTACGCGTGGATCTTCGCCGCCTCCAGGATCGCGCGGCCCTCGGCCTCGTTGGTGCCGGTCAGGCGCACCACCATCGGCACCCTCGGCGGCTGCGCGGCGATCGCCCGGGCGATGTCGTCGCAGCGAGTGATGCCCCCAAAGATGTTGATGAAGAGCGCCCTCACCCCCGGCTTGCGGAGCACGATCTCCATCGCCTGCGCCATGTTCTCCGTGGTCGCCCCGCCCCCGACGTCGAGGAAGTTCGCCGGCCGCCCCCCGAAGTGGGCGATCATGTCCAGCGTGGACATCACCAGGCCGGCCCCGTTGCCGATGATCGCGACGTCGCCGTCCAGCTCGACGTAGGATAGGTCGGCCGCCCTGGCGGCGGCCTCGAGCGCGGTGAGCTCCTCGTTGCGCGGCAGGCCCTCGTGCCGGAACGTGGCGTTGTCGTCGATGATGAGCTTGGCGTCGATGGCGAGCAGCGTCCCGTCGCCGGCCGCCGCCGCCAGCGGGTTGATCTCGGCCAGCTCGGCGTCCATCTCCGCGCACAGGCGCGCCAGCGCGCTGGCGATGCCCGCGAACTGGAGCAGCGCCTTCCCCCCAAACCCCAGCCGCTTTGCGATCCCGCGCCCGTGGAACGGCTGGAAGCCCGTACACGGATCGACGTGAAGCTTGACGATCTTCTCGGGCGCCGTGCGCGCGACGTCCTCGATATCGATCCCACCGGCGGCCGACGCGACGCACACGAGCCGCCGGGCGGCGCGGTCCACGGTGAAGGCCAGGTAGTACTCGACGCCGATGTCGGCCGCCTGCACGACCAGCAGGCGACGCACGCGCTCGCCCTTGATGTCCATGCCCAGGATCTGGGCGGCCTTGGCCTTCGCTTCGACCGGATCGGCCGCGAGCTTGATGCCGCCGGCCTTGCCGCGGCCGCCGACGAGGACCTGCGCCTTGAGGACCACGGGGTAGGGGATCTCCAGACGGTCGATCTCCTCGGGCCGCTCGATGACCACGCCTGGCTGGACGGGAATGCCGTAACGCGCGAAGATCTCCTTGGCCTGGAACTCGTGGAGTTTCATGCATCACTCCTCGGTGTGAGACGGTATGCCTGCCCTTGGGGCGCATGGCCGCGGGCAGGAGGCGTGGTGGCTAGAGTTTCAGCGCCGGCAGCATCTCGCGGACCGCGGCCACCGACGCGGCGAACGCCGCCTGCTCCGAGGCGTCCAGCGGGATCTCGATGATCCGCTCCAAGCCGCCCGCCCCGAGCACCGCCGGCACGCCCACGCAGACGTCGCGTTCGCCGTACTCGCCCTCGAGGTAGACGCAGGTGGGGATGACGCGCTTCTTGTCCTTGAGGATGGCCTCGACCATCTCGCACAGCGCTGCGCCGGCCGCGGTGAACCCGCTCGCCTTCATCAGCTCGGTGATCTCGGCCCCGCCCCGGCGGGTGCGCGCCACGACGGCGTCGAGCCGCTCCTGCGACAGGAAGTGGGAGACCGGGATGCCCCGCACCGTCGCCAACCGCGGCAGCGGGACCATGTCCTTGTCGGTGTGCGCGCCGATCACCAGCCCGTGCACGTCCTCGACCGAGAGGCCCAGCTCCATCGCCAGGAACGTGCGGAACCGGGTCGAGTCGAGGGCCCCGGACTGGCCGATGACGCGCGCGCGCGGCAACCCGGCAACGCGGTAGGCCAGGTAGGTCATGGCATCCAGGGGGTTGGTGAGCATCAGCAGGATGGCGCGCGGAGACGCCCGGACCACCTCGGCCACGACCGCGCGCACGATCCCGGCGTTGGTGTCAATGAGCTGCTCGCGGGTCATGCCCGGCTTCCGGGCGATGCCGGCGGTGACGATGACGACATCCGAGTCGGCGGTCGCGGCGTAGTCGTTGCTGCCGGCCAGCCGCACGTCGAAGCCCGCGATCGGGCCGGCCTGCAGGATGTCGAGGGCCTTGCCCTGCGGCAGCCCCTCGATGATGTCGGTCAGCACCACGTCGGCGAGCTCGAGACTGGCGATCCAGTGCGCGGCGGCCGTACCGACGGTACCGGCGCCGATAATCGACACCTTCGGGCGCGTGGGCATATCCGGTCCTCTCTGCCGGGGAATGCGGGACGTCGTCCGAGACCACTCTAGCGTAGCCCCTGTGAGCGTTCAAGGACGGGTCGTGGCGACCTCCGGGAACAGGAGCGGCGCGCGCGCACACCGAAATCCGACACCGGGAGAAGCGCGAGATACCCGTCGGGAGGTCTCCAGTGTACCGCGGCCATCCGGGCATGTTGGCCTGGGTCTTGCACCGCATCACCGGTCTGGCAGTGCTCCTCTTCCTGTTCGCCCACATCGTCGAGACCTCGATGATCCTGGTCAGCCCCGAGGCGTACAACAAGGCGATCGAGCTCTACCGGCAACCGTGGTTCAAGCCGCTGGAGTTCCTGCTCGTCGCCGCGGTGCTCTTCCATGCGGGCAACGGCCTCATGGTGATGATCATCGACTTCATCCCCACGCCGTCGCGGACGTACCGACGCATGTTCTGGATCGGTGCCGGGGTCTACGCCGTGCTGCTCGTCCCGGTGGCGTACTTCATGCTCGGCGGCCTGGTGGGGCTGCGATGAGGGCGGTGCGCCCCGGCTACCGCGAACGGCCGTCGGGCGGGGTGCCGCTCTTCCTGTGGTTCTACATGCGGGTCTCGGCAATCGGCATGATCGGGCTGGTCATCGGCCACCTCTACATCATGCACATCCTCAACTCGACCGACACGATCGACTTCGCGTTCGTCGCCGAGCGGTTCCGGGGCCCGCTGTGGCGCACCTACGACCTGGTCATCCTGATCTTCGCGCTGTCGCACGGGCTGGTGGGCCTGCGCGGCATCTTCGACGACTACATCCACCACCGCGGCTGGCGCGTGGCCGCGGAGGTCGCGATGTGGGTGGTCGGGGTCGTGTTCCTGGCGTTCGGGGCGCTGGTCCTGTTCACGTTCCAGCCCCCGGCCGCGGGACGGTGACCCCCGCCGCCGCGCCGCGCCCCGCCCCCGCCGGCGAGGAGGCCCGACCGTGAAGTCCGTGGAGTCCGTCCGGACCGAGAAGGACTCGCTGGGTCCGATGGAGGTGCCGGCCGATGCGTACTACGGCGCGTCGACCGCCCGCGCCATCGGCAACTTCCCCATCAGCAAGGAGCGGTTCCCCCGCGCCTTCATCCGCGCGCTGGGCCTGATCAAGGCCGCGGCCGCCGAGGTGAACGCCGAGCTCGGCCTGCTCGACCGCCGGCGCGCCGATGCGATCATCGCGGCCGCCGGCGAGGTCGCCGCGGGCGCGCTGGACGCCCACTTTCCGCTGGACATCTACCAAACCGGCTCGGGCACCTCCACGAACATGAACGCGAACGAGGTGATCGCAAACCGGGCCGACGAGCTGTTGGGCGCCGCCCGAGGCTCCAAGATCGTGCACCCCAACGACCATGTGAACCTCTGCCAGTCGAGCAACGACGTGATCCCCACTGCGATCCACCTGGCGGCGTTGCTCGTCATCGCCGAGGACCTGCGCCCGGCGCTGGTCGAGCTGGAGGCCGAGCTGCGCGCCAAGGCCCGGGCCTGGTGGGGGATCATCAAGACGGGTCGCACGCACCTGATGGATGCCACCCCGGTGCGGCTGGGCCAGGAGGTCGGGGGCTACGCCGACCAGGTGGCCGGGACGCTGCGCCGGCTGGCCTACGCGGAGCAGGAGCTGGGCGAGGTCGCGCTCGGCGGGACCGCGGTCGGTTCGGGCATCAACGCCCACCCCGAGTTCGCGGCACGGGTGTGTGCGAAGCTCTCCGAGCGGACGGGCGTGAAGGTGTGGGAGACGCCGGCGCACTTCCAGGCGCAGGCGTGCCTGGACGCGGTGACCTTCACCTCCGGCGTGCTGCGGACCTACGCCACCTCCCTGCACAAGATCGCCAACGACATCCGGTGGATGGGATCCGGGCCGCGCGCGGGCCTGGCGGAGCTGCTGCTGCCTGCCGTGCAGCCGGGGTCGTCGATCATGCCGGGCAAGGTGAACCCGGTGATCGCGGAGTCGGTCATCCAGGCCTGCGCGCAGGTGATCGGTAACGACGTCGTGGTGGCACTGGGGAACGAGGGCGGCAACTTCGAGCTCAACACGATGATGCCGGTGATGGCCCACAACCTGCTGAACGCGATCTCGCTGCTCGCCGCGGTCTCGCGCAACTTCGCGCGGCAGTGCGTCCGTGGCCTGGAGGCCACCTCGCGCGGGCCCGAGTCGGTCGAGCGAGGATTGATGCTGGCCACGGCGCTCGCCCCGGCCATCGGCTACGACGCGGCGGCGGAGATCGCCAAGGAGGCGGCGAAGACGGGGCAGAGCATCCGCGAGGTCGCGCTGGCCAGGGGGGTGCTCTCCGCGGAGCGGCTGGCGGAGCTGCTTGACCCCGAGTCGATGACCGCCCCGGGCGTGCGCGGCATCCCCGGCGGCGGCCTGTGAGGAGCGCGCGAGAGGCATGATCACCCACACCTACGACGCGGTCATCGTCGGCGCGGGCGGCGCCGGTCTGCGGGCCGCGATTGAGCTCGCCGGCCACAAGGTGGCCGTCATCACGAAGCTCTACCCCACCCGCTCGCACACCGGCACGGCGCAGGGCGGCATC
The DNA here is from genome assembly GCA_031081715.1 of Armatimonadota bacterium. Taxonomy (GTDB): domain Bacteria; phylum Sysuimicrobiota; class Sysuimicrobiia; order Sysuimicrobiales; family Humicultoraceae; genus Fervidifonticultor_A; species Fervidifonticultor_A tertius. The sequence continues at coordinate 55,007 of JAVHMA010000022.1, forward strand.
GCCGCGCCGCTCGGCAACATGGAGGAGGACCACTGGGAGTGGTACATGTTCGACACGGTGAAGGGCGGCGACTACCTGGTGGACCAGGACGCGGCTGAGGTCATGTGCCGCGAGTCGGTGGAGATCGTCTACGAGCTGGAGCACTGGGGTCTGCCCTTCGATCGCACGCCCGACGGCAAGATCGCGCAGCGCCGCTTCGGCGGGCACACCCACCACTTCGGCCAGGGCCCGGTGATGCGCGCGTGCCACTCGGCGGACCGCACCGGGCACATGATCCTCCAGACGCTCTACCAGCAGTGCATCAAGCACGACGTCACATTCTTCAACGAGTTCCAGGTCCTCGATCTCCTCGTCGAGGATGGCGCCTGTGCCGGGGTGGTCGCCTACCACATCGACAGCGGCGAGCTCCACACGTTTCACGCGAAGGCGGTCCTGCTGGCCGTGGGCGGGTTCGGACGCATCTACAAGGTCACCAGCAACGCCCACGCGCTCACCGGCGAGGGCGTCGCGGCCGCGTGGCGACGTGGCCTGCCGCTGATGGACATGGAGTTTTTCCAGTTCCACCCGACCGGCATCTACAAGCTGGGCATCCTGCTCTCCGAGGCGGCGCGCGGCGAGGGCGCGGTCTTCCTCAACGACCGCGGCGAGCGCTTCATGGAACGCTACTCCCCCACGCTCAAGGACCTGGCGCCGCGCGACATCTGCTCCCGGTGCATCTATCAGGAGATCCGCGAGGGCCGCGGCATCGGCGGGAAGGACTACGTCTACCTGGACTTCCGGCACCTCGGGCCCGAGGTCCTCGAGAAGAAGCTACCCGACATCACCGAGTTCGTGCGGGTCTACCAGGGGCTGGACCCCGCCCGGGAACCCGTGCCGATCCAGCCCACCGCTCACTACGCCATGGGCGGCGTGCCCACCACCGTGGACGCCGAGGTGATCGCCGACGAGCGCAACACGCCGGTCCGGGGGCTCTACGCCGCGGGCGAGTGCGCATGCGTCTCGGTGCACGGCGCCAACCGGCTGGGCACCAACTCGTTGATGGACATCCTGGTCTTCGGCCGCCGGGCGGGCCGGCACATGGCGCAGACCATCGCCGCGGCGGGCCGCGTCCCGGCGCTGGTCGGACACAACCCCGACTCGGAGGTGCGCGAGCGCATCGAGCGGCTGCTGGCGCGGACGGCGGGCGAGCCGGCCGCGGCCGTGCGCGCCGACCTCCAGACGATGATGATGGAGAAGGTGGGCGTCTTTCGCACCGCCGGTGGGCTCGAGGAGGCGGCCGCCGAGCTGCGGGCGCTCCGCGAGCGCTACGCCCGCGTCAAGATCGACGATCACGGCCGCCGCTTCAACACCGATCTGCTCGAGGCCCTCGAGCTCGGGGCGCTGCTCGACCTGGCCGAGGCCACCATCGCCTCCTGCCTGCACCGCACCGAGAGCCGCGGCGGGCACTTCCGCGAGGACTACCCGGCGCGCGACGACGCCAACTGGCTCAAGCACGCCCTCATCTATCGCCGCGAGGACGGCCGGCACGAGTTCCGCCACAAGCCGGTGGTCATCACGCGATTCCAGCCCCAGGAGAGGACGTACTAGGGATGGCGACGCGATTCCGGGTCAAGCGGTTCAACCCCGAGCGGGACCAGGCGCCGCACTGGGAGACCTACGACGTGCCGGCCGAGCCGACCGACCGCGTGCTGGACGGCCTGCACTACATCAAGTGGTACCTGGACGGGACGCTGGCGCTGCGACGGTCGTGCGCGCACGGCATCTGCGGCTCGGATGCGATGCTGATCAACGGCCGCAACCAGCTCGCCTGCAAGGTGCTGGTCAAGGACGCGGGCGAGGTGATCAGCGTGGAGCCGATCCGCGGCATGCGGGTCATCAAGGACCTGGTCGTGGACATGGAGCCGTTCTTCGACAAGT
>JAVHMA010000023.1:0-23908 GCA_031081715.1 Armatimonadota bacterium
TGGAAGTCGATCATGGCGTTGGCGCGGGCGACGACCTCGTGGAAGTAGACGTGGGCGACCTGCTCGGAGACCGAGCCGCGCGGGTTGCCGGGGAAGAGCTGGCTGATGTCCTTGCCGTCGATGCGCGAGCCGCGCTCGCCGAGCTCGAACCCGACGCGGTTGACCACGGGCACGGCGATGACGGTACCGCGGAGGCACTGCGGGTCGACCTTCCTGACGAAGTGGAGGATGGCAACGGTCGCGACGACCTCCGTACCATGGATCGCCGCCTGAACCAGCAGCGTCGGACCAGACCCGGCACCCGCGACCACGTGGATGGGGATGTCCGGGCACAGGCCTGACCGCGAAGGTGCGGTCCGCAGGTACCCGAAGGCCTTCGTTCCGGGCCGGGCCTCGATGTCGCCGACCTTCACGGGCGATACCGCCCCAACGTCGCGGGGCTCACGTCGGCGTGGCGGTCAGGCGCACCAGCGACTCGACCTCACCGATGCGGTCCAGGTTCCACACCCGTGCAATGAGGTCGTCGGTCTGGCTGGCCGGGAGCAGGTCTGCGACCGTGCGCCGGAACTTGGCTTCGAACTCCTCGTCGGTGAGCATGTTCTCGGGCTCACCCTTTGCGTATTCCACCCGTCCCTCGACGGTGCGGCCGTCATCGAGCGTCACCCGCACGACGCAGCCGTTCCTCTCCGGATAGGCGGCCTGGATCGCGGGATCAATGCTCAGGTGCATTCTCGGCAGGAGGGCCTGGACCCGGGGGTCTGTGAACCGGGCGATGTCCTCCGGGTAGAAACTGCCGAACACGAGACCCACAGCGACCGCGGTCGGGAGGCTATAGCCCGCTGCGGAGGGGGACTCGGGCGTAAGCGTGGTGCGGAAGGGTGCGTCAATCGCGTGCCGGTAGGTGGCGACCTCGATCTGCGTCACGCGCGCCGGGTCGACCTCGATCTGCCGGCGGACCTCCCGTGCCGCGTCAACGCCCTGGTGAACGTGCCGGCATCCGGCGTGGGGTTTGAAACCCGCGACCGCGATCTCAAAGGCGCGCCCCAGGTCGGCCAGAGCCTCTCCCGGATCGATTCCCTCGCCAAAAGCCCTGCCGAACCCCCCTTCGCCTTCGAGCGCGCCGCGCGGGCCGCGGAAGCCGGCCCTCGCCAGCAGGGCCGCGAATACGCCGTTGCGAGCCGCGAAGCCCGAGATCAGGTCCTTCGTGTGACTGTTGGCCGGGTCGTGCACGTAGGTCTCCAGCCCTCCGGCAAGCGCCGTGGAGAGGGCCAGGGCGTGCGCGATCTCCTCCGCGCCGAGTCCCAGCCCTCGACCGGCCGCTACCGCACAGGCGAGGGCGCCTACCATACCTTTGATGTCGTAGCCGCGCTCGAGTTGGGTGCGGCGCACCTGCCGGCCCACCCGGCCAAAGACCTCGTAGGCGGCCGCCATGGCGACGATGAGGTCACGGCCGTCGCCCCTCGTCGCCTCCACCGTGGCGAGCGCGGCCGGCACCACCTCCGCGGCGACATGGCCGTACGCGCGGTGCGAGTCGTCCATGCCGAGCATCTTGGCCATGGTGGCGTTGGCGAACGCCGCGCCCTCCACGGAGACGCGCCGGCCGTCGGCGATCATCGTTGCCTCGGCCCCGGGGGCAGTCCGCGCGGTGAAGTCCACGACCTGCCGGCCGAAGCCAGCGCGATAACCGCCAAGCGTGGTCCCGAGCGTATCGAGCACGATCTGTTTGGCGCGGTGTACCGCCTCCGACGGCAACTGATCGTACTGGAGGGCGGCTGCAAACGCGCCGAACTGATGGACCAGCATGCCCTGTGGGGCGAGGACTCCTGTCTGCGGCATCTCGGGTGCCTCCCCTGTGACCTAGACCGCGAGCTCGTACAGGTAGCGGGACTTCGAGTGTGGGGACAACCGCGTCGCACCTTCCGGGGTGACCAAGAAGTTGTCGGAGATGAGGTACGCGCGGCCGTCGTCCATCAGCGTGGCCGGATGCAACGATAGCGCCATGTTTGCGTGCAGCGGCGCCTCGGGCGTGTACTCCGAGTTCGGACCGTCGCTGCCGTCCAGGCCGATGCTGTGACAATCGGGGGTATGCTTGCCAGCGACGCGGAGTCCGAGCCGACGGAACGCCTCATCCGTGGCCTCGGCGATCTTGCCGATGGGGACACCGGGCCTGGCGACCTCGGCGGCGGCGTCCACGGCGGCGAGCGTCGCGTCGAGCAAGCGGCCGGCCTCAGGCGGGAGCGACCCGAAGGCGTACACGGCCGTCATTTCCGACCAATACCCCCACGGGCCCGCATAGACGAGCTCGAAGACCGTGATGTCGTCCCGCGTGAATCGGCGATCCACGGGAGCGGGGATCGTATAGGGCCGCAAGTCGAGCGAGACCTTCGAACGACCCCAGAACGCGCCCGCGGCCTTGACATGCCGTTCCGCCTCGGCGCAGGCGTCCCACACGCGCACGCCGGGTCGGGCGACCCTCGCGAAGACGTCGAAGGCCTCGTCCAGCAGCCGCCCGGTCTCGAAGAGGGCCTCGATCTCGAAAGGCGACTTCACGGCGCGCATCGCGTTGACCTCTGCCGTGATCTCCACCAGTTCGTGGTCGGGGAGGCTCTTGCGGAGCGTGTCGTGCTCGCCCACGGGGAGGATGCGGGTCAGGTTGACGACGCCCAGGCGCCGGTTCGTCCCGGCCAGGTCGCGGGCGGCCGCGGTCGCACCCTTGACCAGGTTGTCGGGGCTCTCGATGCGCGAGGTGGTCGCCATGGTCCTGGCCCACTCGGCCTGGTAGGACGAGCCGATGAAGGCGACCGGCTCGGCCTCGGCGCTTCCGATGATGACGAACTCCCGACCGCTCCACAGGTCGATGTTGGTGAAGTAGCGGGCCGCGCCTAGCTGTCCGGGCGCGCCTCCGCCGATCACGATGGTCGCCCCCAGGTCTTTCTCCCTCATCAGGGCCTGGAGCCGGGCAACCCGCCGCGCAGTTTCCTTCTTCAACGTCTCGAACGAGAGCATCCCGACCTCCTCGTGGTCATGTCTTGTGTCGATGCCGAGCGCCTTACACCGTCAGGCGCAGCGCGTCCCGGAGCGTGTCCACCACGTAGGCGATGTCCTCCGCCCCGAGCGTCGGCGAGACGGGCAGGCAGAGCAGCCGCGCCGCCAGCCGCTCGGTCACCGGCAGGCGGTCCGAGCCCCGCAGGTCGCGTCCGCGGTAGGCTGGTTGCCAGTGCATCGGCGGCACGTAGTGCAGCACCGCATCCACGCCCGCTTCGCGCAGTCGCCGGTAGACCACGTCCCGCTGGGGCACGCCGATGGTGTACTGGCGGAAGGTCGGTTCCGACTCCGCGCGGAACGACGGCAGGTTCACGGGCAGTTCTCGGAGGCCGGTTGCGTACGCGGCCGCGACCTCGCGGCGCCGGCGCGTCCAGGCCGAAAGATAAGGTAGCTTGACACTGAGCACCGCGGCCTGCAGCCCGTCCAACGGAAGGTGGTACCCCTCGTCCACGTACGACTGGTGCCCGGTGGCGGCTACCGGTCCGTCGGGCGCGGCGCCGTACCCGCGCAGGATTCGCAGCCGCCGCGCCAGCGCCGGGTCGCTCGTGACGACCGCGCCGCCGCTGCCGACTGTCCCCAGCGGCTTGTAGGCGGAGAAGCTGAAGACCGCGGCATCGGCGAAAGCGCCGACCGATCGGCCATGGTCGTACGCGCCGATTGCGAGCGCAGCGTCCTCGATGATGCGTAGCCCCCAGCGGTCGGCGATCGCTCGCAGTGAGCGCACGTCGGCCGGGTGGCCGTAGAGATCCACCGGCACGATCGCCCGCGTCCGCGGCGTCACCAGGGCCTCGACGCGTCCGGGGTCGATGGTGGCATCCGAGGGGTGGACGTCACAGACGACCGGTGTCGCCCCGGTGTGGCTGATGGCCGCGGTGGTCGAGATGTCGGAGTTGGCGACCGTGATGACCTCGTCGCCGGGCCCGATGTCGCACGCGCGGAGCGCGAGGAGCAGACCCGCCGTGGCCGACTGCACGCCCAGCGCGACCCGCTGGCCCGTGACCTCGGCGAGCGCTTCTTCGAAGGTCGCCCGGGCGGCCTCGCCAGCCTCGACGTCGCCCAGCAGCACCGGCGTCACCGCCGCCAGGAGCTCGGCGCGCAACGCCGAGTGCTCCCGGGCCGGATACGCACGGCGGATGTGAGGGACCGGGTCGGACATGCGGCGCTCCGTTACTCGCGTAGCCGTGGGTCGAGGACGTCCCGCAGCCAGTCGCCGAGGAACACGATGCCCAGCACCGTGACCGTGATGGCGAGTCCCGGGAAGGTAGCCAGCCACCAAGCGCCGCCCATGTGCTGGCGGCCGTCGGCGAGCATCGCGCCCCAGGTGACCGTGGGCGGCTGGACGCCTAGGCCGAGGAAGCTCAGCGACGACTCCGCCAGGATGCTCGTGGCCACCTGGAGGGTTGCGATAACGATGACCGAGGCTGTGACGTTGGGCAGCACATGCTTGAACAGGATCACGGGGTCGCGCTGGCCGAGCGCGCGCGCGGCGGTGATGTACTCTTGCTCGCGCAGGGCGAGGACCTCGCCGCGGATCACGCGGCTGTAGGTCACCCACCCGGTGAACCCCAGGATCAAGATGATGGTGAGGAGGCCGGGCCCGACGACGCCAGCGATGGCCACCACGAGCACGAGGAACGGAATCGCCAGGAAGGCGTCGGTGATCCGCATCAGCAGTTGGTCCCATCGCCCAGGGTAGTAGCCGGAAACGAGCCCCAGGGTGACGCCTGTCATGCTCGAGATCGCGACCGAGGCGACCCCGACGATGACCGAGACGCGGCTGCCCATGATGAGCCGGCTGAGGATATCACGCCCAAGCTGGTCGGTGCCGAGCGGATACGTCCACGAGCTCCCCTCCGTCCAGCCCGGAGGCTGGAAGCGCGCCGCCAGGTTCGGCTTCGTGGGGTCATGGAGGACGATTGCCGGGGCCAGTGCCGCCGTGACGACCACGACCCACATGATCGTCATCCCGGCGAGGCCGACCGGGCTCCGGGTGATCTGCCGCAGCACGAGCCGGCGCCGCCCCGCGAGCCGGGTTGCGCCGGGCGCCACAGCGTCCTCGCGACCCCGACGGGGCGCGGGCACGGCGTCCGTGGTCGAGGGATCAGGCATATCTGATCCGTGGGTCCAGCACGGTGTAGAGGATGTCCACCGCCAGGTTGATCAGGATGAACGTTAGCGCGAACCAGAAGACGCCGGCCTGCACGATCGTGATGTCCCGGAACCCGATCGCCTCGACCATCAGCCGCCCGAGCCCTGGCCAAGCGAACACCTGTTCCACGACGACCGCGCCGCCGAGCAGCCAGCCGAGCTGGAGCGCGAACGCGGTGACCACCGGGATCAGCGCGTTGCGAAGCGCATGGCGGTAGATGACTGACTGGTTCGCCAGGCCCTTTGCCCGGGCCGTGCGGATGTAGTCCTGGCCGATCACCTCGAGCATCGCCGAGCGCGTCATCCGCGCGAGGCGGGCGGCCATGCCCAGCCCCAACGTCGTGGCGGGCATAATCAGCGTCTGCCACGACTCGGCGCCGAACGCCGGCAGCGCCCGGAGGGTGACCGAGAAGAGCAAGATGAGCATGATGCCGATCCAGAAGTTGGGGACAGCCGCGCCCAGGGTGGCGAAGCCCGTGCCGATCAGGTCGATCACGCTGTTGCGCCTGACCGCGGAGAGCACGCCGAGCGGGATGGCCACGACTAGTGCGATCACAGCCGAGGCGCCAGCAAGCAGGTAGGTCCACGGCAGGCGCTGCATCACCAGCTCCATCGCCGCCCGGTTGTAGCGTCGCGACTCACCGAAGTCTCCGCGCAGCGCCCGTGTGAGGAAGACGATGTACTGCTCGTACAGGGGCCGGTCAAGCCCCCAGGCGCGGCGCAGCTGCTCGATCTGCTCCGAGGACAACTCGTGGAGCGGCATGACCGAGAGCATGTCGCCCCGCAGGCGCACCATTAGGAACACCATTACCGACACGACGAAGATGACGATGGTCATCTGGACCAGGCGGCTAGCGATGTAGCGCGACACCCTGCTACCTCCCCTGGCCTTCCGGCGATCCGGCCGGGCCGGGAGCGACGTCCCGGCCCGGCCGCGGGACTCTCGGCCGCGCGACTACCTGAGCTCTGCGTCGCGCGGCGTGATCCATCCGTCGGCGCGCGGCTTCCACTCCAGCCGGGCGTTCATCGCGTAGAGGCCCATCACCTCGTACATTGAGATGGTGCCAGCGTGATCGACGAAGTAGTCCCACCAGCGCTCCCAGAGCTTGAGGCGGGCGGCGGTGTTCATCTCGTTGAGAATCTTGTTGGCAACCTGCTGCCAGGAGCGATCGCACGCGTGGTAGTAGCTGTTACGCGGCCACTCGCAGCGGTAGAACAGCGGAACGAGCGAGGGGCTCCCGCGCAGGGGCAGCAGCATCAGGTCACGGTTGCGACCGCGAGTCGCCACCTCGCGGTTGAAGGCCGCCAGCTCGAGGACCGTGAGCCGCACGTCGAATCCGACCTGCTCGAGCATCACCTTGACCGCCTCGGCGACCTCCTTCTCGTTGCCGACCTGGAATGCCGGGGCGTCGAAGTACAGCACGGGTTTCTTCCCGGCCCCCGGGTCGTAGCCGGCGCGTGCGATCAGGCGCTTGGCCCGCTCGGGGTTGTAGGCTTCCGCTGCGGCTCGCTCGCCGCAGTACTTCCTGGGGACCTCGGGGAACGCGCAGGGCACCCGTGCCAGCTGCGGGACCGCGGCGCCCTGCACCTTGGCGAGCAGCCGGCGATCGATGGCGTTGTGGATCGCGTGACGGATGTCCTTGTTGAGCGTGGCCGGTCGGTAGCCGGGGTGGACCTGGCTCATCTCACCGTAGTACAGGCCCGTTCGCGCAATGAGGTTGTGAATGGTGCTCGACGGCGACTCGATGATTTTCAGGTTGCGCGCCCCGCCGACACGCTGACGCTCAGTGGCCGGGATATTGGGGACCAGGTCCACCTGGCCGGCCAGCAACGCGGCTACCTGCGTGGCCTGATCGGGGATCACCTGGTAGATAATCCGGTCGATCTTGGGGCGGCCACCCCAGTAGTTATCCCAGGCTTCAAAGACATACCGCTCGCCCTCACGGAACTCGACGAGCCGATACGGTCCCGACCCCACCGGGCGCTTGCCGAACTCGGACTCGCCGACCTGCGCCATGTACCGCGGTGGAAGGATGTCGCAGCCGTTGAAGCTGATGTCGTACTCCGTGTACGGTCGCGGCCCGTCGGTGATGACCTCGACCGTGTACTCGTCCGTCACCACCACGTCCTTGATGAACTGCCATTGCGGGTGGACCATGAACTCGCGCCGCGTGCGGACCCTGTCCAGGTTCCATTTGATGGTCGCGGCGTTGATCGGCTCGCCGTTGTGGAATGTCGCGCCGCGCCGGATGGTAAAGCGCCACCGGTCGGGTGCCACGTTCTCCCAGCGCTCTGCCAGCTGCGGCACGTAGCCGCTCAGATCGGGCTTCCGCCAGATCAGGCAGTCGTACATCAGTCGGGTGAGCCAGTGGGTGGAGATGAACCAGGTGACGGGCGAGTCCATCGTGTAGATCGGCCCGGGGTGTGCGATGACGATCTGCGACCGGGGCTGCGAGCTCGCCCGCGGCAGGTCGAGGATGCCCGTCAGCGCGGTCGCGCCCACCAGGAGCAAGGTCAGGACCCACCGGATGCCACGCGCCATGTGCCTACCTCCCCTCTGCAGTCTGTGGCCTCTCTCCTCTCCCGACACGTCCCTATCTCACCTCCTCCACCAAGTCTCCGAAGATCGCCAGGGGCATCCCCTCGGGGACCATAGGCCACGCCGCCCCGGCGTGCAGCATCACGCCGGGGCGGGACAGGCGCAGCTCTTCCAGGATCTCCCCGGTAAACGGGTGCATGATGTAGCCCACCTGCTCGCCCGAGGCGACCAGGCGACCACGCTTTTCCTTGTCTATGAACGTCAGGCCACGTCGGCCCGTGGCGCGCAGAACCGTGTGGGCCTGCAGCACCGCAACCGGGCCCTCGCGCTCGGGCGTGCCTTCGAGCATCCCAAGGTGGCGCATGGCGTTCAGTACCGCGTTGCGCACGCGGCGCATGTCCTCCTCCCGGTAGTCCCGGAGGCCTGGGCCCCCACCGATCCACGCGGAAACCACGCGGGCGCCCGCGCGCGCGGCCTCGAACGCCACCGACCGGTCGTCGGGCTGGCCGAGCAGGACCTGCGGCAGTCCGAGGGCAACCGCCAGGGCACGCGAGGCCTGGATTTGCCCGACACCATAGACCCCGGCGTAGCGGAAGTAGCCCCAGCGTGCACCGGTGTGGATGTCCACCACGGCGTCGGCCCTGGCCACGACGTCCTCGAAATATTGGTGGATCAACTGCTCGCTGACCGTCCCGTCTGGCCTCCCCCGGCCCAGGGCGTTCAGGTCCTTGTCGTCCCAAATGGCGTTCTTCTGCTCGAACTCGAACCCCGAGGTGTTCAACAGGGGGACCACGATCAGGGTGCCGGTTACCAGCGTCGGATCGAGCCGCTCGACGACGAGGGGCAACTCCATCGCCGGCTCGATCTCGAGGCCGCTCACCCCGGCCTGCACGAGCAGGGTGGGACCGTCGGTGCGGCCGCGTATGACGTGGAGCGGGATCTGCACGGCGAACCCGCCTCGGGTCACAGGACCTTCCAGGGCCCCAAAAGTCTTCTGGCCGGGCTGTGCCGTGATCGTTCCGACCTTCATCATGCTCCGCCTCCGCTCCATCAGGCCGTCTCGTCGAACGAGACGTACAGATCGGTTGTGCGCCGGTCCTCCACGCGATCCACGGCACCGAGAATCCCAATGGAGGTCGCCCCGACCGTCGGCCACTCCTGCCCGCTGGGGATGACGGTAGCGTCGCGGGGGGTCGGCATCTCGGCGAGGAGACGGCCGGTGTAAGGGTCCTGGATGATGCCGTAGGCGTCGCCGGCGCGGACGAACTCACCAAAGCCCTTCTTGCGGATGAAGAGGCCGTCGACGGGAGGTTTCCAGAGGACGACGCTGGCGTTGTAGATGGTGCACAGCGGGCCGTCGGCCTCGAAGGGGCCGTCGACCATACGCAGGGCCTTGAGGGTGTTCCAGATGCCGCGTTCGGCGTCGCGGACGTTGTCGGCGCCGTTCTTGAACCACCCCGTCCCCCCGCCAAACTCCAGCGTGAACTGGACGACCCCGGCCCCCTCGATCGCCTCCTTTGCTTTGTTGGCGCCGAAGGTATCCGGGGGGAAGAAGGCGGCCTGGTCGAGGCCGAAGGCGACGACGAGTTTGCGGCGCTTGCGTTCGAGGTCGGTGAGGTTGGCCGGGTCGCGCTCGGCCGTGAAGAGGACGTAGCGCTCATACCCAGCTTCCCCCCCAGCATGGAAGTCGATCATGGCGTTGGCGCGGGCGACGACCTCGTGGAAGTAGACGTGGGCGACCTGCTCGGAGACCGAGCCGCGCGGGTTGCCGGGGAAGAGCCGGCTGATGTCCTTGCCGTCGATGCGCGAGCCGCGCTCGCCGAGCTCGAACCCGACGCGGTTGACCACGGGCACGGCGATGACGGTGCCGCGGAGGCTCCGCGGGTCGATCTTCCGCACGAAGTGGAGGATGGCGATCGTCCCGATGATCTCCGCTCCGTGGATGGCGCCCTGGACGAGCAGGGTCGGTCCGGGTGCGCTCCCGGCGATGAGGTGGATGGGGATGTCGGGGCTCAGCCCTGAGCGGGAGGCGGCGGTCCGCAGGTAGCCAAACGCCTTGGTCCCGGGCCGCGCCTCGATGTCGCCGATACGCATGGTCGGGCTCCCTTCACGGCTGTGTCTCGATCGGGGTGCTTTCCGTTCCGAGGTGCGTCTCGAACCATCCGAGAATGCGTCGGATGCGTTCGATGCGGTTGATCGGACGCCCGCCCGTCGAGAGTCCGTGGCTCTCACCCTCGAACCAGACGAACTCGACCTCGCGCCCCAACCAGCGGAGCGCCGCGAAGAGCTGCTCCGCCTGCTCGATGGGTGTGCGGTAGTCCTCGTCGCTGTGGAGAATCAACAGTGGCGTCCGAACCCGGTCCACGTAAGCGATCGGCGACTGCCGCCACATCGCGGCTAGATCTTCCCAGGGTGCCGCGCCGGTCTCGCGGATGGCACCCTCCGGCCCGATGTCGGAGGTCCCGAACTTGCTGACGTAGTTCGTGATGGACCGCTGCGTGACCGCCGCCTTGAACCGGTCGGTGTGGCCGACGATCCAGTTGGTCATGAAGCCACCGCAGCTCCCGCCGGTAACCCCGAGCCGGGCGCCGTCTACGAACGGCCGGCGCACCAGGTCGTCCACGCCGAGCATGATCTCTTCGTAGTCCTGCTCACCCTGGTGGCCCTCGGTGCACCGGGTCCACGCCTGCCCGTACCCTGCCGTGGTGCCGCGCTGGTTGAAGTAGGCGACGACGAAACCCGCCTGCGCGTAACTCTGGTGCTCCAGGCTGAAGTCCCAGGAGAACATCGAGCAGTGCACGTACACGATGGTGGGGTACGCGCGGCCCTCGGCGAACCCGATCGGGCGCACGACCCAGGCGTGGACAGGTGTCCCGTCGACACCGGGGTAGTGGTAGGGCTCCGGGGTGGCCAGGCGGCGGGCGCGCAGCCAGGGGTTGAGGTCGGTGAGCCGGCGAGTCGCGCCCTGCTCCCAGACGCAGACGTCGCCTATCGTGGACGGATCCGCGTACGCGTAGGCCACAGGTCCCGCCGCGGACGGGGAGTACGCGAACACGACCCGGTGACCATCAACCAGGCGTCTGGGAGGCGCTCCATCATCGCGCACGCTGAACAGGTGCGTCGCGCCCTGCTCGGTCGCCAGGAAGTAGATCTCCGGCCCGTCCCCCGGCCATCGCACCGTGACGTTGACCAGCCCCGGGCGCTGGTCGCCGATCGCGTAGTTTCCCACGGTCTGGTCCAGCGCCGCGGTAAGGTCGCGCACTGTGCGCCGTGCGAGGTCGCACAGCCAGACGTGAAAGAAGACGCGCCGATCGGTGGGCGCCGGTTCGGTGTGGCCGGCGAACGCGATGTGACGATCATCACCAGACCACTGCGGGCTGCGGCAGGCCCCGCGCCAGTCGGGCGACACGCGCTCGGGGCGGCCGCCCGGGTACCGGCACACGAACAACTGTCCCTGACCGAGTTCAGTGTTCTGTTCGCGCGCCATCCCGATGAAGGCCAGGCGGTCGCCCGCCCGGCTCCAGGCGGGCTGGCTGTAGTCGCACTCTCCGTCGGTCACCTGCGCCAGCGTGTGCGACTCGAGATCGAGCACGCAGATCTGCTGGTAGCGGTCGTGGACGAAGCCGATGCCGTCGCGCTTGTAGCGCAGGCGCCGGATCACACGCACGGTCGGCCGGGCAGCCTCCAGCGTGGTCAGCGGTCGGTCGGCCTCGGGCTGGCGCACCCACCGCGTGCACGCCAGGCGACGGCCGTCCGGGTGCCAGTCCAGCTCGGCTGGACCACCGTCCACCGGGATCCGGTGCAACCTGCCGTCGGGATCGAGCACGCGCACCTCGGTGCGCGTCCCTGCCTGCCACACGTAGGCAAGGCGCGCGCCGTCGCGGCTCCACGCCAGGCTGGACGCCAAGCCATCGTCGCCGTGCCCGACGGCCATCGCCGCCGATCCGTCAAGGCGGTGGAGGCACACCGCGCCCGTGTAGCCCTGGAGATCCGCGGCAGGCTGCTTCACCGTGTAGGCGACCACGCGACCGTCAGGGCTGCAGGCGATCTCCTCGACCCACCGGAAGTGAACCAGATCTTCGGGGACCAGTCCCCGTCGCTCCGTGGTGACTTCGGCCCTCACGACGTCCCTCGTGTTACTAGGTGGTCGTCCTCCCGCATCACGTGACGGGGACCTGCAACGCGCCGCCGTCCAGTGCCCGCGCCACCTCGGCGAGGGCTTCCCGGAGCTCGAGCTCGCGTGTCGTTCCCGAGCCGCCCCCGATGTGCGGCGTCAGGATCACGTTGTCCATCGTGCACAGGGGACTGTCGGCAGGAAGCGGCTCGTAGGTGAACACGTCCAGACCCGCGCCGGCGATCAGGCCGCCGCGCAGGGCCTCGATCAGCGCGGCCTCGTCGACCACGCCCCCCCGAGCGACGTTCACCAGGTAGCCGTTGGGGCCGATCCGGCGCAGCTCCTCTGATCCGATCAGATGGTGCGTCTCATCCGTGTGCGGCACGGCCACGCACACGTAGTCGCTCTCGTCCAGGAGCGCCTCCATGGGGCGGTAGGCGACGTCGTAGTGGCGTTCGAGCCCGGGGGGCAGCGGACGGCGGCGAGTGTATAGTACACGCATCCCCAGGGCACGTGCGCGCAGGCTCAACTCGCACCCGATCTCGCCGTATCCGATGCACCCGAGCGTCCTGCCGCGGACTTCGTGCAATCGGACCGGCTGCATCCAGCGGAAGGCGATGACGCGCTGGCTGGTGAGCACCGGTCGCATGCCCCGCCAGCGGTAGGCGCCCTCGGCGACCGCGCGGTGGGCCAGGACCAGGTCCTTGCTGAGGGCGAGAATCAGCGTCAACGCGTGCTCCGCCACGCAGCTCGGGCCCTTGCGAGGGACCAGGCCGAAGGCGAGGCCGCGCGATCGCACCGCCTCTACGTCGATGTGGTCGTAGACGCGACCAAGCTTCACAAGCAGCCGGAGCCGGCCAGCACCAGCCAGCAACGTGGCGTCGACCGGTGCCGCCTGTGTGATGAGGGCGTCGATCCCCGCGACCGCAGCGGGCAGCGCGCCCCCCTCGGGCGACACGCGAATCTCCAGGCCCGGGAAGTCGCGACTGGCCGCAGCCGCGGCCTCCGCGGATTCGTGATCGGCCACGAGGACGACCCCCCTGGTCGTCATCCGAGCGCGGAGAGGGCGTGGACTACCCGGGCGAGCGCGTCCTGGAGCACGGGCTCAGGCTGCAGGAACGTGATCCGCATGAACCCATCCCAGGCCTCGCCGAACGAGACCCCGGGGTAGATGAGGACGTGGGTCTCCTCGAGAATGCGGCGCGCCAGGTCGAGCGAGGAGAGTCCTAGCCGGCGCATGTCCGCCAGGACGAACTGCCCGCCCTGGGGGATGCCGTACCGGAACCCCGCGCTGTCCAGCGCGTCGAGCACGATGCGGCGACGCCGGGTGTAAGCGGCGTGCATTTCCAGTAGCGGCTCCTCCGGCCCGGTTAGCGCCGCGATCCCCGCGCGTACCGAGAGGGTCGAGACGCCGCCGCTGGTCGCCTCCTTCACGCGGCGCAGCTGTGCCATCAGGGGCGCGGGGCCCGCAACCCAGCCCAAGCGCCAGCCGGTCATGGCGTACGCCTTGGACAGCGCGTTGAGGGTGAGCGTGCGTGCCTTCATGCCGGGGAGCGAGGCCGGCGAGGTGTGCACCGCGCCGTCGTAGAGGAAGCGGTCGTAGATGTCGTCGGCGAGGACCAGGAGGTCGTGCTGTTCCGCCAGGGCGGCAAGCGCCTTCACCTGATCGGGGGAGAGGACGGCCGCTGACGGGTTGTTCGGCGACACCATGACGATGGCGCGCGTCGCCGGGGTGATCGCGGCGCGGACCTTCTCGGGGTCCACCGCGAAGTGTTCCTCGACGGACGTCGCCACGGGGACGCGCACGGCCCCCGCGAACCGTATCGCGTCCGCGTAGGTGTTGTAGTTCGGCTCGGGGACGAGCACCTCGTCGCCTGGCGCCAGGGCGGTCTGCACCATGAGGAACAGGGCCTCCTGGCCGCCCTGGGTGAGGACGATCTCGGTCTGCGGATCGACCTGGATGCCGTTGATCCGCCGCAACCTGGCCGCGATGGCCTCGCACAGGTTCGCCCGGAGCCGGGACGCGTCACCCAGTTCACGCTCCGGCGCGTCGAGAGCCGCCCGCACGGCATCGAGGATGTGGGAGGGCGTCGCGAAGTCCGGGTCACCGCGCCCGAGGTTCACGCCGTCGGTATACTGTCGTAGCTGCGCGAGCAAGGCGTAGAGCAGCGAGGTGCCCGTGCGGGCCGGTACCGCCTCCGTGGGCCGCAGGCTCATCGTCGCCTCTCTGCCCGTGCGGCGTGCGCGAGCGCGCGCATGGCGCCGACGACCGCGCCCTCGGCTGTCACCGTGAGGCGCAGGACGCCAGGCGCGCCAAACGGGGCCCCAGGCATCGCCCGGACTCCGAGCGTGTCGGCGTCGAAGCCGTTCGGAACGCGCACCGCGACGAGCGAGACCGCCTCGCCGGGCAGGACCGCCTCGGGCCACAGCGAGACCGCTTCATCACGGTGCCGGCGGAGCAGCTCGCGCCGCGCGCGCTGGTCTGCGGGCGTTGCCGCGCGGAGCGCGCCCAGGACACCCCACTGCGCGGGCGTGGTCGTGCAGATGGCGATGATCTGCTTGAGACTGCGCGCCCGGGCGAAGAACCGCGGCGGTCCGGCCAGGTACGCCGCCAGCCACGCTTCGAGACCGACCCCCGCCCACATGCTCCCGATCGTGACGGTCCGGTCTGCCATCCCGGGGAGCGCGCCGATCGCAACGTATGTCTCCGGCGCCGCCCAGTTCGCCAGCGACGCGTCCCAAACCACCAGGGCGTCGGCGCGGACGACCTCGGCGGCGATCGCCTCAACGAGTTCGCGCGCGAGAACTCGACCGGACAGGCGGTTCGGCGACTCCAGATACAGCGCGGCCGGGTCACCGGCAAGTGCTGCCCGGAGGCTTTCGACGTCAGGCGACAACGTGACGGGGTCGAGCGGCACCCGATCGACCTTGACCTGGCCGAGCGCGGCGGCCTTGCGCGCGCCCGGATGGACGACCGATGGCAGCACCAGCCGGTATCCGGCACTGGCCAGAGTCTGGGACGCGAGGAACCGTGCCTCCTGCTCGCCCGCAGTGATCATGAGCCCGTCAGAGCTGTCCACCGGGAGGCCCCAGGCGTCGAGGGCGGCGCCCAGCGCCTCGCGCAGTGGGGCAACGCCCGGCACGTCCGCGTAGTGTGTCTCGCCGCGCGACAGGGCCTCGCGCACCGCGGCACGGGCCTCGGGGATCGGGGCGAACGCCGGGTGGTCGCCGGAGAGGTCGTCACCCTCTGCGGTTGGCGGCGGCAACTCGAGCTGCAGGGCGTCCTGCGCTGCCAGCCGCGCGACCGTCGCCGCCACGCGCGCGCTCATGCCGTCAACTCCTCTTCGATCACGCCGTAGAAGATGCACCAGTCGCCGAGCTGAACCGTCGGGTTGGTGCGCATTCCGAAGGGGATGCCGTCGTAGGGCGCCGTGACCTCGGCGGCCACCTCGCCGTCCATCGAGTGGATGCGGGCGAGCACGGTTCCCGTCGTCACGCGCTGCCGGAGCACCTCGGGCACGGGCAGCCAGAACCCCGACGTGGGCGCGAGGATCACGGTCTTCTGCTGACCGACCATCCACCGCCTGGCGTAGGCCGGCGCGCCCTCGATCATCTTGTAGTGCCGCATGACGTTGAGCAGCGCGCGCGTCAGGGCCTCCCCGTTGGCCCGAAACCGCGTGGGAAACGTGTCGCACAGGCCGCCCAGCTCCACGGTGATGGCCGGCTTGCCCCGGCTCTTCATCGCGGCCATCGGGCTGCCACGGTCGGCGAACGACTTGAGCAGCAGGTCCCACTCCGGCCCCATGGCCTTGGCCAGCTCCAGGCCCTCCGGGGTCACGGGATAGAACTGCGCGTAGGCGAGATACGAGTGCGCACCGCCCGAGTGAATCGACACCTCGATGTCGGCGTGCGCGACCATCGTCTCATGGTGCGCGTGTGCCAGGCGCTCGGTCAGGTGCCCGTCGGGCCGTCCCGGATAGATACGGTTGAGGTCATACGTGAAGAGATCTCCCGGGTTGCCGCGCTGGGCGTTCTCGAACGCGGGCACATTGACCACTGGAAGGCCGACCACGGCCCCGCGCACGGCCCTGGGGTCGAGTTGCGACATCAACGAGAACACCGTAAGTGGACCCTCGGGTTCGTCGCCGTGGATGCCGCCATCGATCCAGAGGACCGGCCCGTCGCCCGCGCCGCCATTGAGCACGATGAGCGGGATCTCCAGGGGCGCGCCACCGGGGCGACGTCCGACCGGAATCGCTCCCGCGGCTCTCTCGCCGGGCCGCGCGCTCGCGGTTCCGATCGTCAGGGCGGTCTTCACAAGGGCACCTCCGCACGAGACGAAGCGCGTGCCAGCTGCGCGTCGCCCCTCTCTTTGCGCGTCGAAGGGCTCGTCGCCGGGCAAGAGAGCAGCGAGCCCGTAACTTGGTATACTGAGTGTATGCGGTTGGTACTCGCGCATTCTTCGCGACCTGGCGAAGTTCCTTCTATCCGGGACGCCCAGAGCCCGAGAGCCGTAGCACCCGAGGAGGCGACGGTGGACGACGAGACCCGTGCAGTCGTTGATCTGCTCATTACGGGAGGGACCGTCCTCACCATGGACGCGCAGCACCACATCTTCAGCCCGGGGGCGATCGCTGTGCAGGGTGGACGCATCACCGCCGTCGGGCCCGCCGCGGTCGTCGAGGCACGGTTCGCGGGGCGCGAGCGGATCGACGCTCCGGGGCACGCCGTACTCCCCGGTCTGGTGGACGCCTACTCACACGCCGGCCACGGCCTGATCAAGGCGATTCACACACCCCGCATCGGCTGGCCAACGAACGCGGTCTACTTCCACGCCACGACGCCGGAGTGGTGGGAGGCCGAGGCCGAGCTCTCGGCCCTCGAACGCGTCCGCTTCGGGGTGACCACCGGCCTGACCGTCGTCGGCGCGACGCCGGCGCGGGCCGACGATGCGGCGTATGCCGACGCCCATATCCGGGGCGTGTTGCGGGTGGGCATCCGCGAGATGACGTCCATCGGCCCCCCCGACCCGTTCATCGACCACTTCCCCAGGCCGTGGACCGCGACCGACTGGCGGAGTGGACGTGCGGTGAGGCGGTCTTTCACGCATGAGCAGTGCATGGAGGTGACGGCGGACGTCATCCGGCGCTGGCACCGCACTCACGACGACCGCATCCGTGTGTGCCTGCACCCGCCTTACCTGCTCGGCCGGTTTGCCAAGCATCCGAGATTCCCCTATGAGTACGGACCCGAGGACGAGCCGGTCATGGTGCGCCACGCCGAGGAGATGCGGGCGTTCGCCGACCGGTGGCGGGTCCTGATTCACACGCATGCGTTCAGGGGGTCGCTCGCGTGGGGACGCCGGGCCATGGGTGACCGTCTGTGGGAGGTGCTGGCTTCGGACGTGTTGCTCGCCCACGCCAACGGGTTCACCGCCGATGAGGTGGAGATCGCGGCGCGTTCAGGGTGCGCCGTAGTCTGCGTTCCCATTACCGACGAGAATGTGCACTACGGCATCTGCCCGGTCGTCGACCTCCTGGCGGCTGGCGTGCGTGTCGCGATCGCCACCGACGGCAGCGCGCCCAACATGAACCTGAACCTGTGGAAGGACGTCCACCGCGTGATGTTGCTGCAGCGTCTAGACAAGCGTGACCCCGCGGTGCTGCCCGTGGGGAAGGCACTGCGCATGGTGACGATCGACGCCGCCCGCGCCATCGGCTGGGACACCGAGATCGGATCGCTCGAGGTCGGAAAGCAGGCGGACATCATCACGGTGGATCTCGAGCAGCCGCATCTCGTACCGCGGAAGCACATTCCGCAGCTGCTGGCCTACTACGTCGAGGGCGGGGACGTGGCCAATGTGGTGGTGGGCGGTCGGATCCTGATGCGGGACCGGCGGATCCTGACCGTGGACGCACGGGCGGTCATCACTCGGGCGGAGGCCGAGGCCGAGGCGGCCTTCGCCCGCTTTGACGTCAGCGACTACCTGGTCCTGCCTCGCGGCTTCTGGGAGTCAACCGTCTACCCCGCCGAGGCGGCAGGCTAGCCGAGCAGGCGGCGCTTCGCGCCTTCGATGTGCGCCTGGCTCGCGGCCAGGGCGGCGCGCAGGTCGCGCGCGGCCAGGGCGCGCACCAGGGCCTCGTGCTCGCGCAGGGTCTCCCGCATCCGCGCCCGGTCCTGAAGCGCCCGGTAGCCGACGTAGGTCAACAGGTCGGACGCGTTCTGCATGATGAGCGCGAGCTTACCGTTGTCCGTCGCCTCGACGATGCGGAGGTGCATCCGGCGGTCCAACTCCAGGAACCGCCGGGTGTCGCCGTTCTCGACAGCCGTCGCCTGTAGGGCGAGCAGCTCCCGGAGCGCATCAGCGTCGATCTCGCGCCCGGCGTCGAAGGCCCGGGTGATCGCGAACTGCTCCAGGCAGGCCTGCACTTCGATGATGTCGATCGACTCCCGCACGCCGAGCTCCAGCACGATGACCCCCCGGCCCGGAAACCGCTGCGCCAGGCCCTCATGGGTGAGCCGGGCGAGGGCCTCGCGTACGGGGGTGCGGCTGATGCCCAGTTCGCGCGCCACGCGGGCCTCGCTAAGGACCGTGCCTGGCGGGACATCGCCCTGGAGGATGCGCTGCTTCAGCGCCGTGAAGGCCTGTTCCCGCAGGGGCAGATCGGGCTGCCCGTCGTCGGCGGCGCGCGGGCGATGGACGTTGTTGACTCTCGCGATACCGGTGGCCACGCCAGCCCCTATCGTAGTTGAGTCCGGCGCCGCGCGTAAAGTGGCGCGCGGGCGCGGCGCTCACGCGTCGGATCGCTACATGACCCGTGGTCCCGCGTCCGGTCCCTCCCCTGGTCTGTAGACCTGCATGAACTCGGTCTCCAGCCCGCTGAGCTTGTCTTCCAGGAACGCGACCCAGCCCTCGGAGTGCTTGTGCGCACCGACGACCTTGCAGGCCGCGCAGGGCTTGAGCCGCGCGCCGCGGGCCGTCGCACTGGCCAGGGCCGCCTCGATGTCGTCCACCGTATAGCACACGTGGTGCACGCCTTCGTCGCCTCGCTCCGCGATGAACCGGGCGAAGCGGCCGTCGGCGTCCCACGACTGGCAGAGCTGGATCTCGATGCCGCTGATGGTGAAGTGCGCCTCGTTCGCGCGCGCCCGCTCGAACTGGTGACGCGTGGCGTTCGACACGCCCAGGACTGCCTCGTAGCGCTTCAGCGCCTCGTCGAGGTCGCGGACCGCGATGGCGATGTGCTTGATACCTGTAATCATCCGAGCCTCCCGGGGGCGTTGAGGTTGTCGTCGAGGCGGCACAGGACGTCCAGCAGCACCTGCGCGCCGGCTGCCAGGTGCGACGGTGCCGTGTGCTCGTCCGGCGCGTGGCTGATGCCGCCCACGCTGGGCACGAAGAGGAGCGCCGTGGGCACGTGCGGGGCCAGGACCTTGGCGTCGTGTCCCGCCCACGACGGCATGCTGATCGCCCGAAGCCCCCGGCTGGCTGCGGCCTCGAGCGCGATCGCGTGCAGGCCGGGGTGAAGCGGAACCGCAGGGGCGTGGTCCCACGGGTCGACGATCGCCTCCAACCCGTAGTCCGCCGCCAGCCGCCGCGCAGCCGCCTCGACCCCCGCCCGGAGGGTCTCCAGCAGCGTCTCGCGGCCGCTACGCAGCTCGACACGCACGAGGGCCTTGCCCGGCACGACGTTCGTGCTCCCGGGCTCCGCCTCCACGCGGCCAACCGTGCCCACCGCCTCGCCGGCCGTGGCCAGCGCCAGTCGCCTGACCTCGAGGACCAGCGCACTCGCTCCCCAGAGCGCGTCGCGACGCATCGCCATCGGTGTTGTCCCGGCGTGATTGGCGGCGCCGATGAACGTCACGGTCGTCCGGCTGATCCCGGCGATCGCGGTCGCCGCGGCGAGATCGAGGCCCTCGGCATCCAGGCGCGGCCCTTGTTCGATGTGCAGCTCCACGAAGGCGGCGACCCTCGCCGGCTCGCCGCGCGGTAGCGGGCACGCCCACGCGGCCACGCGGTCGGCGAGGGATCGCCCCTCGGCGTCGCGGATCGCCGCCATCCGGTTCGGCGACAGGTCGCCCACCAGTGCCCGCGAGGTCAGACAGCCGACGCCGAACGTGTTGCCCTCTTCGTCGGCGAACGCCAGGACGGCGAGCGGGTGGCGCAACCGCACGCCGTGCTCGCGAATCGCCTGGGCGCACTCCACCGCGGCGACCACGCCGAGCGCACCGTCCAGCCGCCCGCCCATCGGCACCGTATCGAGGTGCGAGCCGGCGGCGATCGCCGGGGCATCGTCACGGTCCAATCCGGTCAGATTGCCGGCCGGATCGAGGAACGGTCTGAGGCCGGCCGCCCGCATCCAGTCCGCGACGAGCAGGCAAGCCTCCGCGTGCGCCGGGGTGAAGGCGAACCGGCTCAGACCGCCACGGGCGTCGCGCCCGATCTTCGCGAGTTCGCCGAGCCGGCGTTCCAGGCGTGCCGCATCGACGCGTGGCTCGGCCGTCTTCACCGGGGGCGCACCCATCGGCCCCAGCCCGGCTCGCCGGTCACCCGGCCGTCACGCATCACCGTCCGGCCACGCACCATGACCAGGACGGGAAGGCCCTGGAACTGCACCCCATCGTACATCAGCGCGGTCTCGCGTGCCTTGGTGTAGAGCGTCCGGTGGTCGTGCACGCGCTCGGCTGTGGGGTCGACCAGCACGACGTCCGCGTCCGCACCTGGGGCGAGCGTGCCCTTGCGCGGCCACAGGCCAAAGAGCCTGGCGGGGTTCTCGGCGGTCAGCCGCACGAGATCCGTGGCGGCGAGCCGCCGGCGGCGCACGGCGGTCAACATCAACGGCAGGAACTCTTCGAGCGCCGGCATGCCCGGGGGCGCGGCCCAGATGTTGTCTATGTGCGGCGCCTTTTCCTCGACGAGGAACGGCGAGTGGTCGGTGCCCAGGACGTCGATCACCCCGGCGCGGACCGCGTCCCACAGGCGATCCTGGGTGGCTTGCGGTCGGAGCGGGGGATTGCACTTCGCATAAGGCCCCCACTGGGCTAGCGCCTCTTCTGTGAACATGAGGTAGTGCGGGCAGGTCTCCGCGGTGACCCGTAGGCCGTCGGCCTTGGCATGAGCGATCAGCGGGACGGCCTGCGCCGCCGCGACGTGCGCGATCTGAAGCCGTACCCCTGTCGCCCGCGCGAGCGCGATGCACTGGGCGATCGACGCGGTCTCCGCCACCTCCGGCCTGGCCAGCGCGTGCACCCGGCCGTCGCGCCGCCCGGTTGCGCGTGCCCGCGCCTCGGTCACATCGAGGATCTGCTGCTCCTCCGCGTGGACGACATGGAGGCGCCCGGTGCGAGCGACGCGCTCCATCACCTCGAGCATCTGCCCGGCGTCCGGACAGCAAATGCCGGTGAACTCGCTCTCGCGGCCTGCGATGGGTCGGGTCCGGAAGGTCTTGAAGGCGATCGCGCCCGCCTCGGCCATCGCTTCGATCTCGTCCAGGTTGTCGCCGCTGGCGCCGCCGTAGAGGCCGAAGTCCACCACCGATCGCGGCTGTACATGCGCCGCGCGCTCGCGCAAGATAGCCGCCGTGTGCACCGGCGGGATGGCGATGGGCATCTCCAGGACCGTGGTGACGCCCCCGGCGGCCGCGGCCTGGGTCCCGGTGAGCCAGTCCTCGCGCGCGACCTTACCCGGATCGCGCAGATGGACGTGGGTGTCGATGAGGCCGGGCAGCACGAGCAGGCCGTCCGCGTCGATCGTCTCCCGGGCCGACGGCATCGCGTCGTCCCGGTCAACTACGGCGATGCGCCCGTCGTGGATCGCCAGGGCTGCCCGGCGTTCGCCCTGGCTGGAGACCAACGTGCCCCCGCGGATGACGAGATCGACGGTCATGGGCCGGAGCTCACGCGAGGCCGAGGAGCGTGGCGATGTTGGTGCCGGCCCGCCGCGCCGGTCGGATGGCACCGTCCCGCGAGGTCAGCAAGATCGTCACGCCGGGCCCGAAACCCGCGCGGTGGCTGTCGCCGTGCGAGACCACCCCCACGCTGACCGCGCCCCGATGGTACCCGCTGTTGAACGTCGCATCGCAGTCCTGGAAGGCCACGAGATCGCCCAGGCGGAGGTCGGCCAGACCGCTGGCCCGCAGCAGGTCCACGTCCCCGGTCTGGATGTCGAGCACACCGCCGTCGCTCGAGAGGCCGCTCCCCGCGCCCATCAGCTCAGGCGGCACGACCCCGACCACCGGGACCTCGAGCGATGACCCGTGCGTCTCGATCGGCCACGCGGCCAGGAGACGTGGAGCGAGGCTCTTCGCGACGACCCCGGGCGCCCGGGGGAACTCGAGCCCGACGCCGTGGGCCCGTACGAGAATCCTGTCACCGATCGCCAGGCGCTCCAGGACCTCGGCCGCGAAGTGGACGATGACGTGCTCCGACCAGCGCCCGCTCTTGCCGGTGACCGTACCCGTGGCCCCGCGCGCGTCGCCGGTCACCACCACCGCCTCGTTGCCGACGCAGGCGAGGGTGTGGAGGGCGACGTGCGCGCCGTCGTCGCGGTTGCGGATCGAAACGCCCGGGTGTACCTGCTCGGCGGTCCAGCCCATCGCCGGATCGCCCACCCGGACGTTGTAGACGATGCCTCCCAGCGCCGGCACGATCACCGGGCGGCCGTCGCGGCCGATGACGTGGGGCATGGCCGGGAGCGCCGGCATGCGCGGCGCGGCGATCTCGCCGGCGACCGAGATCGCCACCAGGCGGTGCTCGTTGGTCTCCACCATCTGAACGGATCTCCTACGGGGCCGGGGCGAACGTGCCGCGCCCCAGGTACCGGGCGATGTTGGCGTCCGGGTCGAGCACCGGCTGGAGGTGCGGGGTGGGGCAGGAGAGCAGGGTCATGCAGCCAGGGCCGTGTCCCAGTTGCCAGGAGTTGCCGTGATTGATCGTCCCGATCACCACCGCGCCTTTGCGGTACCCCCGGCCGGTCGTGTGGTCCGCGTCGACGACCGCGACCACGTCGCCTATCCGTAGCCGGTCGAGACCAAACTCGCGCACGGTGGCCGGGTCGTTGGAGCAGATATCCTGGTCGACGTACTCCGGGTTCAGCTCCCACCCCGACCCCATGATTCTCGACGGCAGGATGTGCGTGACCGGCACCCGGAGCACGCCAGCCCCGGCTTCGTCGATCCGTAGCCGCGCCAGCAATCTGGGGTCGAGCTTGCGCACCGTGATGTGGGGATAGTCGACGAGCTGCAGTCCGGTTCCCCAGGCTACGATCTGCACGCGGTCTCCGGGACACATCATCGCCATCTCCTCGCCCGCGAAGTCGATGATGAAGCGCGCGTGCTCACCCAGCACGACACCGCGGGCCCCGCGGGCTTCGCCGGAGACCACCACCGCGTCGTTGCCTAGGTTCGCCAGGTAGTGGAGCGCGTGGTCCTCCTGCGCGTCGGGCGTGTGGACGCACACCGCGGGTTCGAGGTGGTCGGCGGCCCAACCGAACGCGGGGCACCCCGGGCGGGCGTTGTAGATGACCCCGGCGGTGCCGATCGGCACGAACGGCGAGCCGTCGGCTTTCACGCGATGCGGGCCTCGGGCCATCGTCGGTGCGGAGATGATGCCCGCGACGGCCATCTTGACCAGGCTGGCCTGGTTGGTGCGCAGCACGCTGGCTTCTCCCTCCGTTGCCCCTTGGGCACCCGTGGTGGTCGCGCGTGCTCGATCGCTCGAGATGTTGTTGAAGGTTTCGAGGATCTCGCGGTCCGGTGCTTTCGTTCCCGCGACTGGCGACTCCTGTTCTGAACGGCCGTGGGATGCTCGCGCGCGGTCGGGGGGACGCGGTCGCGCCCCCCGACCAAGAACTATCGGGAGAACCGCTCGGGGAACTGCTTCACGATCGCCTCCGCCAGCGGGTCGGCGACCATGCCCATGTGCCCCATCGCGCGCCGCAGCTCCGTGTACACCCTCGGGGTGTTGCCCGCCGCCTGCGCGTCGATGACGTCCTTGAGCGTCAGGATGTGCATCTTCACCAGGTCCGCCACCGCCGCCGCGGGCAGGCTCTTGGTCGCGGAGCT
>JAVHMA010000023.1:24008-56914 GCA_031081715.1 Armatimonadota bacterium
TCCTCGCCGTAGACGCCGCCGATCGCGCGGATCACGTCGTCGGAATTCGCGTCCAGCGCGGCCGCCGCGGCGCGGAACTGCGCCGTGCGGCCCGCCAGCGCCCCGGCGGTCGCGCTCGCGGCCAGGGCCGCGTGCTCGGTCAGCAGGTTGTTCAGGGCTACGCGGAGGTCCGCGGCCCTCGTCATCGAGGTCGCCATCGACGGGGCACCCGCGCCCCGCACGTTCCGGGCCGGAAGGGCCAGCGCCGCCGCGACGACCGCGATCCCCGCGGCCGCCACCGTCACGCGCATCCATCGGTTGAGCGTCATGCCCGTCATCAACTCCTCTCGGTGAGGTTTCCGTGGTCAGTCCCGGACGACGATTTCTCCCCGCATGTGCGGATGGCGGTTGCAGAAGTACGCGACCGCGCCGGCGCGCGTGAAAGTGAACTCGAACTTCGCGTCCTTGCCCGGCAGCGTCTGGTTGAACAGGTCCACCCGGCGCTCGGCGGTGCCCGATGTTACGGTGTGCGTGACGTCGTCGTGGTTGGTCCACACGACCCGCGCGCCGGTCCTCAGCTCGACCCGCGCCGGTTTGAACTGGAACGTGTCGACGGCCACCGCCGTCGGCTCCGATGCCTGCGCCGCGGGCGCCGGTTTGGGTGCCCCCAGGGCCAGCGCCGCGGCGAGCGCCGCTGCCGCGACGACGACGCGGGCCGCACTCCGAACACAATCGTGCATGGTCTCACCTCCTCGCCAACCCGTTCGCATCGCCCCGGTGGCCGGATTGGTCGATCGAACGCACCGGCCTGGCGGACGACCGCCCCCGCCGGCCTGCCGGCGGACATCCGCCACGGCTTCCCGCGCGTAGTGAGGGGTAGGGGAGCGTGGTGCATGCGATCCGGACAGGAACGGTCCAGCGCCCCGTCCAACCAGCCGTGTCGGTGGACAACGACCGCGTGGGAGGCGATGAAGAGGCGTTCTTGCGGCGCGTGGCGCACGGGGACGAGCGTGCCTTTCGAGCGATCTACGACCGGTACGCGCGGTCGGTCTACTCGCTGGCGGTGGGCCTGCTCCGGGACCCGCAGCAGGCAGAAGAGGTCACCCAGGAGGTGTTCCTCGCGATCTGGCGCGGCGCAGCGCAATTCGACGCGGACCGGGGCCGCGCCCGGACCTGGATCCTGTCGCTCGCCCACCACCGGACGGTCGATGCGATCCGCCGCCAGCGGGTGCGCGCGGCGGAGCCGCTCGACCCGGCCGTGCCCGCGCCGTCGGATGCGGCGGAGGAGGCGATTCGCGGCGTGGAGGGCGCCCGCGTCCGCGATGCCCTCGCCCGGCTTTCGCCGGTCCAGCGGGAGGCGATCGGCCTCGCCTACTACGGGGGCTACACGCAGGAGGAGATCGCCCGCCGGCTCGGCGTACCGCTCGGGACGGTGAAGACCCGCATGCGTGACGGCATGATGCGGCTGCGCGACCTGCTGGGGAATGCGCGCTCCGAAGTGGAGACGACGTGACGCACGAGGAGATCCGGGAGTCGCTCGCGGCCTACGCGCTGGACGCGGTGGACGAGGACGCGCGGCGCACGGTCGAGACCCACCTGCAGGCCTGTTCGGAGTGTGCGGCCGAAGTCGAGGCCCTGCGCGGCGCGGCAGCCGCGCTGGCCGCGGGTGTGCCCGTAGTGGCGCCGCCACCAGGCCTGCGCGCCCAGGTGCTGGCC
This sequence comes from Armatimonadota bacterium, assembly GCA_031081715.1. Taxonomy (GTDB): domain Bacteria; phylum Sysuimicrobiota; class Sysuimicrobiia; order Sysuimicrobiales; family Humicultoraceae; genus Fervidifonticultor_A; species Fervidifonticultor_A tertius. The sequence goes on from JAVHMA010000023.1 coordinate 25,704, forward strand.
GCGGTGCGCGGGGAGCGGACCACCACGCGGGTCCCGCGCATCTGGATCGCCGGGCTGGCCGCAGCCGCGGGACTGATCATCGCGCTGGCCGGATTGTCGTTCTCACTGAGTCGAGAGCTGGCCGCGCAGCGGGCGCAGCTGGCGGCGCAGGAGCAGCTCGTCGCGATGGTGGGGAGACCCTCGGCGCGCGCCATTACGCTTCAAGGGACGGTGGAGGGCAACGTGCGCTTCGTCTACGATCCCCAGAGCCGGCAGGGCATGCTGGTCGTTACCCGGCTCCGGGATCCCGGCCGCGGGCTCGTCTATCAGCTCTGGCTGGTAGCGGGACAGACGCCTGAGAGCGCCGGCGTGTTCCGGCCCGCCCCTGACCGACCGGTTCTCCTGCCCGTGACCGCCGACTTCGGCCGCTACGGCGCCGTGGCAATCTCGGTCGAGCGCGCGCCGGTGGGCGCGCCGCGGCCGACCTCGGCGCCCGTGCTGTCTTCTTCGCTCTGAGGGGACGCCGCGCATGCACGCGCCGCCTGAGACTGCTAGGGACCGCACGACCAGCTCCCTGTCCGAAGTGACAGCAGTCGCCTGGATCGCGAGCGGAGATGCTCTAAGGTAGGGACCGGCAGGGGGTGCGCCGTGAGAACCGAGCAGACGACCGGTCAGTTCGTCCGCGCCGCCACGCTCGCCGAGGTGCGAGCGAGCGGGTGCGTCGTGGCGCAGCTCAACGGGCATGCGGTCGCGCTCTTCGCGCACGGCGACCGCGTCTACGCGCTCGACAACCGCTGCCCGCACATGGGTTTCCCGCTGCACCGTGGCACCGTGCGCGACGGCATCCTGACCTGCCACTGGCACCACGCACGCTTCGACCTCACGAGCGGCGGCACGTTCGACCCGTGGGCCGATGACGTGCGCACGTTCCCGGTCGAGGTCCGCAACGGCGAGGTTTGGGTAGACGTCGGCGCGCGCGCCGACACTGGCGCCTACGCGCGTGGCCGGCTACGCGAGGGACTGGAGCGGAACATCCCCCTGGTGCTCGCCAAGACCGCCATCGCGCTCGGCGGTCCCGGCGACGACCCGGTGGCCCCCTTTGCGATGGGGCTCGAGTTCGGCGCGCGCTACCGGCGCGAGGGATGGGGCCAGGGGCTGACCATCCACGTATGCATGATGAACTTGATCCCCGTGCTGGATGCCGGGGACCGGCCGCTCGCGCTCTACCATGGCCTCTCCGCGGTCGCCGCGAACAGCGACGGCGCGGCACCGCGCTTCCCCCTGGGCCCGCTGCCCGGGGCCGGCGCCGACGGGGAGGCGCTGAGCCGCTGGTTCCGGCAGTTCATCGAGGTTCGGGACACCGAAGGTGCCGAGCGCGCGCTGATCTCAGCGGTGCAGGGAGGCGCGAGCCCAGGGGCGCTCGCGGGGATGCTCTTCGCCGCGGCCACCGACCACCGCTACCTCGAAGGCGGGCACGTGCTCGACTTCATCAACAAGGCGTGCGAGGCGCTGGACGCGGTGGGGTGGCAGCGCGCGGGCGAGGTGCTGCCAAGCCTCGTCCCGGCGCTCGCCGCGGCCGACCGCATGGAGGAGTCCAACCAGTGGCGGCACCCGGTGGATCTTGTCGAGATTCTCGAGGCGGCCTTCGAGGAGCTGCCCGCCGCGCACGAGGACGGGCGCGCGCGGCGGGGTAACACCGCTGTGGGCGCGCACCTGATCGCCCTTCTCCTCGGCGAGGACGCGGGCGCGATCGCGAGGGCGTTGCTCGATGCGCTGCGGTCCGGGACGCCGCCGGAGCGCCTCGCGGCGGCCGTCGCCTACGCCGCGGCGCTGCGGATCGCGCAGTTCCCGACGAGCAACGAGTTCGGCGACTGGGACACCGCGCTCCACACTTTCACGTTTGCGAACGCGGTGCACCAGGGGGTGCGCCGGGCGCCGTCGGTCGAGTTGCTGCGCGCCGTCTTCGACGCGGCGATGAGCGTCTACCTCGACCGCTTCCTCAATGTGCCGCCGGTGCGGCTGCCCTCGCCGGACGAGTTCGCCGACGTGCCGGCCGGCGACGCGAGCACGGTGCACAGTGGCGCCGGCGGCGACCGCGACAGCGTCCTGGCTGACCTGACCCCGCTGCTCGACCGCCAGCAGCAGGTCAACGAGGCGGGCCGCTTGGTCGCCGGCTACCTCTATCGCGGCGGCGACCCTGACCGGCTGGTGGCGACGCTCGGCCGGCTGCTGCTGCGTGAGGACCGCAACTTCCACACCATCCAGATGGTCGAGGCCGCCGTACGGCAGTTCGCCGGCCTGCGCGGCGATCCGTCAGCCAGCCGGCACGGCACGCCGCCAGAGGCGGCGGTCCATGTGCTCGTCGCCGCGGCCCGGTACCTGGCCGCGCACTCGCCGACCATGCGGGCGCAGGGCCAGACCTATCGCATCGCGCAGCGGCTGCACCGGGGCGAGCGGCTGTTCGAGGACGACTGAGGCCCGCCGGCGCAGCTGGCGCGCGCAGGTGTACGCGGGGAAGCGGAGGGCAGCGCCGCGGCAGCGACGAACGTCACACCGTGCACCTGGGCGGCGTGCGTGACGTCCTCCGGGTTGTCGGACCGAGGCGGTTCATCTTCGAGGTCGTCCCCTGGACGGTCCGGCGGCGGTACGTGTTCTACGCGCTGACCTTGCCGGCCGCGACGCGGCCGTCGTCGCTGGACGGCTTCCGGCTGGAACCCGCCACCGAAGCCGACCTGCCGTTGTTCGTGGCCGCGCGCCCGGAGCGCTACACGCTGCCCGCGCTCGCGCAGCGCCTGCGCGACGGGCACCTCGCGTTCGTCGGGCGCGTGGGCGAAGCGGTCGTGCACCTGCGCTGGGTCTTTACCCGGACCGTGCACGTCCCATACCTCGGCCGACAGATTGTCCTGGAGGGCGGGGACGTGCTGCTGGACGAGATCTACACCATGCCCGCCTGGCGGCGGAAGGGCGTGGAGGGCGCGGTGGCCGTCGCGATGCCGCGCATGCTGCACGCGATGGGCTACCGGCGCATCCTCTGCGCCATCGCATCGTGGAACCTGGCGCCGCAACACGTGGCCGCCGCGCACGGGTACGTGCGGCTCGGCTCGGGCGGATACTGGGCGCTGCCTGGCCGCCGGCGGTACTTCTGGGAGGGAGCGGTGGAGGACCGATTCGACGGGACCCTGATCCTCGGCCGCCCGGCCGGCGCTGGGAGGGAGCGCGCGGGGGTCGTGGTATAATACGCCGTAGCGGGCGGGTGTAGCTCAGCGGTAGAGCATCGGCTTCCCAAGCCGAGGGTCGCGGGTTCAAATCCCGTCGCCCGCTCCAGTGCAGGTCTCGTGTTCCCGCCTCGCGGCAGCACGCCCCGCCGTTCCTGGTTGCCGAACGCAAGAGACGCAGGCGCGCCCGCCGGTAGGTGCCGGGGTCTCACGCCGGCATCTTGGGATCGAGGGCGTCGCGCAGCCCGTCGCCCAGAAGGTTGAACCCGAGTACCGTCACGGCGATCGCCAGCCCCGGCAGGGTCGCGATGTGCGGCGCCAGGGTGATGAAATCGCGGCCGGTGCTGACCATCAGTCCCCAGGACGGCGTCGGCGGCTGGACGCCCAGGCCGAGGAACGACAGCGCGGCTTCTAACAGGATGGCGCTCGCCATGTACAGCGCCGAGTACACGATCAGGATCGAGATGCAGTTCGGCAGCACGTGCCGGACCACGACGCGCCCGGTGCCGGCTCCCGCGGCGCGAGCGGCCTGCACATACTCTTGCTCCTTGATGGCGAGTACCGAGCCCCGGATGACGCGCGCGAATCCAGGTGTGGCCCAGACGCCGACCGCGAGGATGGTATTCTGCAACCCCGGGCCCAGGGCGCTGACGATCGCGATTGCCAGTAGCAGGTAGGGGAACGCGAGCAGCACGTCAAGCGTGCGCATGAGCGCCTCATCCACGGCGCCGCCGACGTAGCCGGCGACCGTGCCGAGCGCGGTGCCGAGGACGGCCGCGAAGAGCACGGAGACGAGGCCGACCATCAGCGCGATGCGGCTGCCGTAGATCAGCCGGCTCGCGATGTCGCGGCCGAACTCGTCGGCGCCCAGCAGGTATTTGCCACCCGGCGGCATCCGTTTGTCCTCGAGCGACTGCCGCGCCGGGTCAGCCGGCGCGAGCGCCGGGGCGAGCATCGCGGCGCACGCGAGTAGGGCCACGATCAGCAACCCGGCCAGGGCCAGTCGGTTGCGTCGGAAACGCCGCCACAGGGCGGCGCCGGTGGAGCGATAGGCGACCGGCAGACGCCCGGTCTCCTCCTGCATCGTTAGGCCCTGCCGTGCCATCGTCAACGATACGAGATTCGCGGGTCGAGGTAGGCGTACGACAGGTCGACCAGCAGGTTGATGACGACGAACGTGACGGCGAGGACCAGCACCCCGCCCTGCAGCAGCACGTAGTCGCGCGCGAAGATCGCGCGCACCAGCATCCGGCCGATCCCCGGCCAGGCGAACACGGTTTCCGTGAGCACCGCCCCGCCCAGCAACTGGCCGGTCTGGAGGCCGAGCACGGTGACCGCCGGGATCAGGGCGTTGCGGAGCGCATGGCGTATCAACACCCGGCGGTTTCCCGCGCCCTTGGCGCGCGCGGTTCGGATGTAGTCCTCGCGCAGCACCTCGAGCATCGTGGATCGGGTCATACGGGCGAGCATGGCGATGGTCGGCGTCGCCAGCGTGACCGCGGGCAGGACCAGATGCGTCCACGTGCCCCGGCCACCGGCCGGGAGCCAGTTGAGCACGAGGCTGAACACGACGATGAGCACGATCCCGGTCCAGAAGATCGGCATCGAGAGCCCGAAGAGCGAGAGCACCCGCACGATGTTGTCGAACAGCGAGTACGGCCACCGTGCTGAGAGCACACCCACCGTGACACCCACGGCGATGGCAACGACGAGTGCGGTCAACCCAAGCTGCGCCGTGGCCGGCCAGACCTCCGCGATCTCCTCGTTGACACGACGGCCCTCGCGGATCGAACGGCCGAGGTCACCCTGCACGAGCCGGCTGACATAGCGTACGTAGCGAACGGCCAGTGGCTGGTCGAGGTCGAGCGACTTCCGGAGTTTCATGACGGTGTCTGCAGTGGCACCTTCGCCCAGCATCAGCGCCGCGGGATCCCCCGGGATCAGGTCGATGGTCACCATGATGAGAAGGATGACCCCGAGCAGGACCGGGATCATCACAAGGATACGCCGGATCAGATAGCCGCTCACGCCGAGTGTCTTGGCTGAGGCCGGTTACGTGCCGGGGCGGCCGCCTGACAGCGGGACCGGATCGGGCGGCACACCCCGACCCGGTCCCGGCATCGGCGCGCTATCGCTGGATCCAGACGTGGCTGAAGCCCTGGTTGTACTCGATCGGATGCGGCACGAACCCGTTGACATTGGCCCGCATCACCGCGATCTCGCGCGTCGTGTACCAAGGGATGAACATGATGTCGCGCGCGATCAGGTCCTGCGCGCGGCCATAGAGGTCCTCGCGCTCCCGCGGGGCGAGGCTCGTGCGCGCCGCGTCCACGAGTCGGTCGAACTCCGGGTTGACGTAGCGCCAGGTATTCCAGCCACGCGGCGGCGCCTGGTCGGACCGGAACAGCGGCAACATCGAGTAGTCGGCGTCGGCGGTGGTCGTCACCCAGCCGAGCGTGAACAGGTGGTAGTCCAAGGTCGCGGCGCGGACGTTGGTGAACACGGTCGCCCATTCGAGGAACTGCACGTCCAGGCGTACGCCGATCTCGCGCAGCTGCGCCTGGTAGGCCTCAGTGATCTCGGCATCCTTGAAGTAGCGGCCGCGTGCCGACAGGATCGAGAGCACCAGCGGTATGCCCTCGCGCTGCATGATTCCATCAGGCCCGGGACGGAACCCGGCCTCCAGCAGCAGCTGTCGGGCGCGCTGAGGATTGTAGGGATAGAGCCTGTCCAGGCCCATCGGCTTGTAGCCGAACACGCCGGGGGCCAGGATGCCGTCGGCCGGCCCTGCCGCGCCTTCGAGGATGTTCTGCAGGATGGACTGGCGGTTCGCGGCCATAAAGAGCGCGCGGCGCACCCGCACGTCGGACAGCGGGGGCCGGGTCAGGTTCATGCCGGTGAACACGACGCGCAACCCGGTCGCCTGGGCGACCCGGAAGGCGGGGTCGCGCGCGAATGCTGCGAGCTGTGCGGGCGCCGGCACCAGCACCATGTCGGCCTCACCGGTGCGTAGGGCGATCATGCGCGCGGACTCCTCGGGAATCACGCGGAATACTATGCGATCGAGGTACGCCTTCGGTCCCCAGTAGTCGTCGTTTCGGGTGATCGTGATGCGGTCGTTGGTGCGCCACTCCTCGAACTTGAAGGGCCCGGTGCCGACAGGGCGCCGGCTGAACTCCGCGCCCATGCGCTGCACGGCCGTGGGGCTAACGATGCCCGCGTAGAGCATGGCGACGCTGTAGAGCAGCGGAGCGTACGGCTCGTTCGTGACGATGTCCACCGTGTAGTCGTCCACGACCTCGGCACCCTTGATCGGGCCGGCCAGGCTGGCCCACCTGCCAGGGCTACGCGGATCGAAGGCACGGTCGAACGTGAACTTGACCGCCTGCGCGTTGAACGGCGTGCCGTCGTGGAACTTCACGTCCCGCCGCAACGTGAACCGGATGCGAGACGACGACATCACGCGCCAGGCCGTCGCCAGCCGGGGCTGAATCTTCATATCCGGCCCCAGGACAAGCAGCGGCTCCAGAATCATCTGGTAGATCCATGCCCCTGGCGCGGTTGTCTCGAAGTGCGGGTCCAGCGACACCGCGTCCACCGGTCGGGCGATCGTCAACGTGCCCCCGCGTACCGGACCAACCGGCCCAGACAACGCCGACGGCGCGAGGAGCATGACCACCAGCCCTGCGGCCACAAGCGCTGATCGTGTCATACGTTCGAGCCTCCTCCTTGAGCACGGCGGTAGTCGGCGAGCTTGACGGCCGCGCCCGCCGCGCTGGTGTCGGACCGATGTTCGCCGGGTGTCAACGGTTCCCTCCGGGGTGCGGTCTTTGCCGCGACCGATGGTTCGCCTGATCCCGTTCGCCGCCGTCTCGTCAAATCTCGCCCGGCGACCAGGGTTCCTCCACAACCGCGACCTGGCCTTCGTGGACCGTCACATCGTATTGCGTGCGGTCATGCTCGCGGACCACGTCCAGGTCGAAGCGCGCCGGGCCGAGGGTCATGCCGGTGAGCCGGAGCCGCGGTAGCCAGTCGGGCAGCGCCGGATCGATCAACAGGCGCCCGCGCGGGGCATCGGCGCGCACGCCGAGGATCATGCGCAGGAGCGCGAAGACCGACCCCGCCGCCCAGCCCTGTGGGATGTTGGCCTCCAGATATTGCACCGGGAACGACCGCGGCCCGCGCTGGAGGCCGGCGAAGAGTTCGGGGAGCTGATGGGCCTGGAAATGCGCCGCGGCCTCGAAGAGCCCCTTTGCCACCGCCAGGGCCTCGGCGACGCGGCCGTAGCGCCTGAACCCGAGGGCGATAAGGCTGTTGTCGTGCGGCCACACCGCCCCGACCTGATACCCGAAGGGGTTGAACGCCGCGTGGCGACTCGACAGTGTGCGAATGCCCCAGCCGCTGAACATGTCGGAGGCCATGAGCCGGGCGACGACCCCATGCGCGTGCTCGGGCAGGGCGATGCCCGACCACAGCGCGTGCCCGGCGTTGCTCACCACGCTGCGCACGGGCCGCTTCGCGCCGTCGAGGGCGAAGTAGTACGTACGCTCTTCGGGCCACCAGAAGGTCTCAGCGAAACGCGCCCGCAGGCGCTGGGCCGCCTCGCGTAGCGCCCGGGCCCGCGGGGAGTCCCCGAGCGCCTCGTACACCTCCGCCATGCGGCGCCAGGCGTCGTAGACGTAGCCCTGGAGTTCCACCAGCGCCACCGGCGGGGCGACGTCGCGGCCGTGCTCGTCCACGACGGCATCCCCGGAGTCCTTCCACCCCTGGTGCCGGATGCCGCGAGGCGAGCGGCGCTCGTACTCCTGGAACCCGTCGCCGTCGAGGTCGCCGTGCCGGTCGATCCACTCCAGGGCGCGGGCGGCCGACGGCAGGAGCGCCTCCACGAGCTGTCGGTCGCCAGTCCACCGGTACGCCTCGTGCAGGGCGATCAGGAAGAGAGTGGTCGCGTCCGCGGTGCCGTAGTACGGCGAGTGGGGCACCTCGCCGAAGTGGGCGAGCTCCCCGTGGCGGATCTCGTGCGGGATTTTGCCGGGCTGGGCGTCCCGCCAGTCGTCGCGCTCGGTGGCCTGCAGCGCGCCGAGGGCGCGCAGCACCGCCGGAGCCACCTGCGCGGTGACGGGCAGGGTCTGCAGGCCGACGATGAGGCTGTCCCGTCCGAACAGCGTGGCAAACCAGGGGACGCCCGCGGCCACGACGCAGCTTTCGGTGGTCAGATCGCCGCCGCCGCAGAGGCGCAAGACGGTGATGTCCTCCACGGCCTGGCGGTAGGCGCGCGCGACGTCCTCGTTGGCCGCCACACACCCGGCCACGGACGCATACCACGTCCGCCGGTCCCGCTCGATCTCTTCGATCTCCACCAGGTCGCAGGCTACAGGGGCGTCGAGACGACGCTCCCCGAGTACCGGGAGCAGGTGCAGGCAGGCGTGCCAGGTGCGCCGCGGGGGCAGGGTGATCGCGAACTCGACGCCGCGGCGCGAGACGCGCGGCGGGCTGTCGGCCCGCGCCACGCGCAGCACCAGCCCGCGACGAAAGTCCTGGCGCTCGTACAGCCATCGGATGGTGGACGCATACGTCCGCGGTTCCACGATGGTGCGGACCGCGCGCCGGCGGGCAGGCTGCAGTCCCCGCACCTCGAACAGGTCGCGGAAGTCGCAGCCGGCCTCGACGGCGAGCGTGAAGCTGGCGGCCTCCTGCCCGTGGTTGGTGACGTCGAGGTCCTGGTGCACGCCGCCGCGGAGCGTGGTCGCGACCCGCAGGGCGAGCGTGTTCCGTCGGATGCGCGCGCCCGCCCCCTCGACCGGCGGGTTCACGAAGTACAGGCGGGCCGCGTAGTGCGTCACGGGTGCGGACGAGACGAGCAGCCACCGTTGTCGGTCGATCCGGATGCCGTAGGCGGACAGCAGGCGGGTGTCGCGGACGAAGAACCCCTGCTCGGCCCGCGGGTCGATCTCGCCCGCGGGAGACGTGACGAACAGGCTGGAGCCCTCCGCCAGGGTCAGCCGCGGCGGACCCAGCTGGATCCGTGAGGACATCGTCAGGCGACGACCGTCTGCGGCACCCGCTCGGGCCGCCGAGGCCGGCGGTCGGCGAGCAGACGTTCGTAGGCCGCCTCGTAGTTGGCCGCCATGCGCGCGGTGCTGAAGCGCGCCTCCACGTGCCGCCGGCAGGCCTCGCGCGAGATCTCGGGGACTCGACGCACGGCCTGGACCATCTCGTCCAGCGACCGGCAGACGAACCCGGTGACGCCGGACTCGACGACCTCCGGGGCGGACCCGCACGCCATGGCGATAACCGGCGTGCCGGTGGCCATCGCCTCGACCATCGTCAGGCCGAACGGCTCCGGCCAGTCGATGGGGAACAGACAGGCGTAGGCGTTGCCGAGGAACTCGTCCTTACCCCGCTCGTCGAGCTCTCCGACGTACTCAACCAGCGGGTGGGCGAGCAGCGGCTTGATGGCGTGCTCGTAGTAGTCTCGATCCGCGGGGTCGACCTTCGCCGCGATCTTGAGAGGCATGCCGGCGGCGCGCGCGATCTCGATGGCGCGGTCGACCCGCTTCTCGATCGAGATGCGCCCCAGGAACGCCAGGTACTCGCCGGGCCGCGTCCGTAGCGTGTAGTGCTCCAAGGGGATGCCGTGGTACACCGTGGCGACCCAATTGGCCTCCGGCAGGTACTGGCGTTGCGCGCGACTGACCGACACCAGCGGGAGATCCCCGAAGTGCCGCGACAGGCGCTGGACCGCCGCCAGGTCCAGCCTGCCGTGCAGGGTGGTGAGCGTCGGCGTCCGCACCAGGCGCGCCAGGGGGAAGCAGGCGTAGTCGATGTGGTTGTGGATCACGTCGAAATCATCGGCCTGCCCGTACACCAAGCCCAGCTGGATCGTGGTCGCGGCATGCGCCTCATCCATGCGCCCGGCCAGTCGGAGCGCCTCATCGCAGCACGGGACGAGCCTGGCCGAGGTGGCGCTGTCGCCGCTCGCGAACAGCGTGACGTCGTGGCCCCGTCGCACCAGCTCCTCGGTCAACGCCCACACCACGCGCTCCGTCCCGCCGTAGAGCCGGGGCGGCACGCTCTCGTACAAGGGGGCGACTTGCGCGATTCTCATCGTCCAACGGCACCTCGCTCCGCGTGTCGCGGATTCTGATCTCGTGGGCCGTCACGTGGTACTGGCTGATGCGGCGTCCGATCGCGAGCACTTCCACCCCGGGCCGGATCTCGCTGATCGGCACCGGACGGCCCTCGGGGTCGAGCACGCGTGTCGCCAGGGGATCGAGGACGAGCGCGTAGACCTCGCCACGCTCGAGGACGTAGACGGTCCGGAGCGCCGTCTGCGTGCCGACGACGCGCCCCGTCAGGACGGTATGACCGTACAGTTCACACCCGACCGTGACGAGGGCGAGCATCGTCAGGCCCGCCACAGTGACGATGCGTGCTCTGCCCCGGTCCATGGCGGCGACCGTGCCCGCCGGGTTTCTCTCATTGTGTTTACGGATCACCGGCGGGGGTGTCAAGGCCCTCCACATCCGGATCCGTCGGCCGCCTCTTTACGGGCGGTTGCGGACGAGGGGTGATCTTGACAATGTAGCCTCATGAAGCTACATTGAGCGCATGCGGACTGTCGGCCTGCGCGAGTTGAAGAACCGCCTCAGCGCCTACGTCCGGCACGTTCGCGCCGGCGAGGTTGTGGTGGTCACGGACCGCGGGCAGGTGGTGGCGGAGCTTCGCGCGCCGGGCCACGTGCCGGCTGGCACGAAGGTGGACCCCGCGGTGGCCCGGCTCGTCAACCGCGGCCTGCTGAACCTCGGCGCGTCGAACACCGCACGTGTCTACCCGCCGCTGCCGCGTCTGTTGCGGGCCACGACGGCCGCGAAGCTACTCCGCGCCGAACGCGGCGCACGGTGACGCTGTACGCCGAGACGAGCGCAGTCCTGGCGTGGCTGCTCGGCGAGGCCGCGGCAGCCGAGGTTCGCCACGAGCTTGGAGCGGCGGGGGAGGTCTTCACGTCCGTGCTCACGCTCGTGGAGTCCGACCGCGTCCTCATCCGGGCGCAGGTGGTGGACGGCCTCGCGGAGGGCGATGTCGTCGATCGCCGCCGGGCGCTCGCGCGTGCCGGCCGCCACTGGCACCTCGTGCAGCTCCACGAGGAGATTCTGGACCGCGCCCGCCGCCCGTTCCCGGGTGAGCCGGTCCGCACCCTCGATGCCCTGCACCTGGCGAGCGCGCTGGCTGTGCGGGCGGCGGTGCCCGACGTGGTCATCCTGAGTCTGGACGACGACATCCGTCGGGCGGGCGCGGATTTGGGGTTCGTCATCGCGCCCGTGGACAGCCCGAGCTGAACTTCGTGGACGAAGGCGAGTCCGACCCCTCGCCGAGGTCCTCAATGCCATCGCGAGGGCGGTCCGGCCGTCGCCCTCAGAGGACCCGGTGCTCCTCCACGAACATCGCCCCCGACTCGCTCACGAAGTTCCGCAGGTCGCGCAGCACCTCGCGCCCCTCCGGCGAGGTCGTGGCCTGCGCGAACGCGTCCTTCGAGTCGAAATAGAGGGCCGCCACCCCGCCCACGAGCGGCTCGCCCTGCGGCGCGCCGGTGACGATGTTCACCTCGTAGCGCCGCAGCCCGGACATCCGGTCGCGCGCGAGCGGCGCGTGCACCTCGAGCCAGTAGCGTCTGAACTCCTCGGGACTCTGGCCCGGTTTGCCGCGCGCCCAGAACAGCACCTTGATCACGCCCGTCCTCCCTCCGTGGCAGCCGCCGCGACCGCGGTTCCCTCCAGCGCATAGACGATCGCCTCGTCCATGGACATCGCCTGCCCGCGCGCCAAGGCGCGCTCGAAGGCCGCCTCGCCGAGCGCCGCGCGAGTGCGCTGCCGTTGCCGCTCGTACTCGGCCCGGAACAGCGCGGGCACCGGGGCACCGATCGCCTCGCGCTGCGTCTCGAACGCGCCGAACAGCGCCGCGGCCCGGTCGTAGGTGCCGAGCGAGGCGGCGGCGCACCCGAGCGCGGCCAGGCAGGTGACGATGCCGCGCTTCTCGCCGAGGTCGCGCCGCAGCGCCAAGCAGTCCTGGTAGAGCTCCATCGCGCGCCGGTGATCGCCCATCGCGGAGACCGCGATCCCGAGGTTCAGTTCGCCGTAGGCGATGTACGAGCGGTCGCCGATCTGCCGCAGCCGCACGAGCGCCTCCTCGAAGAACGCCACGGCGCCGGGCAGGTCGCCGCGGTCGCGCGCGAGCTGGCCGAGGTTGATCGAGACGATCGCGATCGCCCACGTGTGCCCGAGGGCGGTGAGCTGGCGCAGGCTCTCCTCGAGGAGCGCCTGCGCCTTCTCGGCCTCGCCCTTGGAGCGCGCGACGAACCCCAGCGTCGCGCGCGCCCAGGCGGTGGCCACGTTGTCCCCGAGTTGGGTGGCCAGGGTGAGTCCCTCGCCGCCCAGCACCTCCGCCTTGCCGTAGTTCTCGGTGCGGCACGCGTGGATGCCCAGAATCACCAGACACGACGCCTCGGTGCGCCGGTCGTTGACGTCCCGGGAAAGCGCCAGCGCCTCGGAGGCGAGCGCCTCGACCCGCTCGAAGTCGTCCAGACGCAGCGCCAGCCCGGCGGCGGCGTTCAGCAGCTTCACGCGCGCCGCGGCCGACGCGGCGTGCGCGCGCGGCAGCAGCTCGTTCATCCAACGCCAGCCTTCGGTCCAGTACCCGCGCACCTCCCAGAACCACCACAGCGCGCCCGCGAGTCGCACGCCGGTTTCGACGTCCGGGTCGGTGCGGCTCCACTCGAGGGCTGTCCGGAAGTTATCGTGTTCGGCCTCCAGCCGGTCGAGCCACAGCTTCTGCTCGGGGCCCTGCAGGCGGAGCTCGGCCTCCTCCGCAAGTTGGAGGAAGAACGCGCGGTGCGCGCGGCGCGCGGCGTCGGCCTCGCCCGAGGCCACCAGGCGCGGCATCGCGAACTGCCGGAGCGTCTCCAGCATCCGGTAGCGCGTCTGCCGCCCCTCGCCGGGCTCGACCATGACGAGCGACTTGTCGATCAGCCGGGCGAGCAGGTCGAGGATGTCCGGCGGCGCCGCGCCGGTGGCCCGGCACACGCCCTCCGCGGTCTCGAGGGTGAAGCCACCCGCGAAGACCGAGAGGTGGCGGAACAGCCGGCGCTCGTCCTCGGCGAGGAGATCGTAGCTCCATTCGATCGCGGCTTCGAGCGTCTGGTGGTGCGGGAGGCTGCTGCGCGGCCCGCCGGTGAGCAGGCGGAAGCGGTCCTCCAGGCGCGTCGCGATCTCCTGGACCGACAGGACGCGAGTGCGCGCGGCCGCGAGCTCGATCGCCAGCGGGATGCCGTCCAGCCGCCGGGCGATCTCGCCGATCGCGCGGGCGTTCTCTGCGGTCAGCGCGAATCCGGGCCGGTAGAGGGACGCGCGCTCCACGAACAGTCGGGCGGCGGCCGAGCGCGCCACCCCGTCGGCGTCCGCCGCGCGCGGATCGGGTACCGGCAGCGGCGGTACGGTGAAGAGCCGCTCGCCGGCGACGCCCAGCGGCTCGCGGCTCGTCGCGAGGATACGCAGCCCGGGCGCGACCTGCAGCAGCACCGTGCAGAGGGCCGCGCACGCCGCGAGCAGGTGCTCGCAGTTGTCCAGCACCAGGAGCGCCGTACGTTCGCGCAGCACCTCGGTCAACACGTCCTGCGGCGGCCGGCCGGGCTCGCGCACGCCGAGGGCGCCGGCCACGGTCTGCGCGACGAGCTCCGGTTCGCGGAGGGGCGCCAGGTCCACGAGCCACACCCCGTCCGGGAATCGGTCGAGCAAGTCCGCCGCCGCTTGGAGGGCGAGGCGCGTCTTGCCCGCGCCGCCTGGGCCGCGCAGCGTCAGCAGCCTGGCCGAGGCGAGCAGGTGCTTCACCTCGGCCATCTCGGCGTCGCGCCCCACGAAGCTCGTGATCTGCACCGGTAGGTTGTTGGGCGCCACGTCCATCGAGCGCAGCGGCGGGAAGGCCGAGGGTAGCGCGGGGTGAGTCGCCTGGAACAGGCGCTCGGGCCGCTGCAGGTCCTTCAGCCGGTGGGGCCCAAGGTCGACGAGGCTCAGGTCCTCGGGCAGGTCGTGCGCCGCGAGCGCCGCCGTCGCCTCGGAGAGCAGGATCTGCCCACCGTGGCCCGCCGCGCAGACCCGCGCGGCGCGGTGCACGTCGAGGCCTACATAGGTGTCGGCCGAGCGCACCGCCTCGCCGGTATGCAGGCCGATGCGGACGCGCACGCCCGCGCCCTCGGGCCAGGCATGCGCCGCGATCGCGCGCTGCGCCGCGACCGCGGCGGCGACCGCGTGCGCCGCCACCGGAAAGACCACGAAGAACGAGTCGCCCGCGGTGCTGACCTCCACCCCGCCGGCCGCGCGGAAGATCCTACGCAGCAGGTCATCGTGGGCGGCGAGGACCGCGGGATAGCGGTCGCCCAGCGTTTGGAGGAGCCGCGTGGAGCCCTCGATGTCCGTGAACAGGAACGTGACCGTGCCGGTCGGCAACGCCGGCATGCCAGTGGTCCTCCGATCGCCGCGGCCTGCGCGCGTAGTTGGGTTCGCGGTCGCGCCGCCGCGCTCCCCCTCGGCGCCTGCCGCCCCCTCGCCGTGCCGCGGGTCTGTCGCGACGCATCGCGGTTCCACCTCGACGCATCGCCGTTCCCCTCGGGGCGCCGCCGCACGCGCGTGCGCAGACCTGGTAGACTAGACGCACCGTGCCATGAGCATAACCACGTTACAGTAGCGATGCCCGCATGCCGGAATGATCGTCGTCATCCTGCGCCGCGCGATCCGCACGGTTCCGGTGCTCCTGGGCGCCTCGGTGCTCGTCTTCGCGAGCATCCGGCTGATCCCGGGGGACCCGGCGCTGATCTTCGCCGGCGACCACGCGACCCCGGAGCTCGTCGCGCAGACGCGGCGCGAGCTCGGCCTGGACCGACCGCTGTGGGCGCAGTACGCCATCTTCCTGCGGCGCGCGGTGATGGGCGACCTGGGTACCTCTACGCGCACGGGCCGGCCGGTGGCCGGGGAGTTGATGCACCGCTACCGCATGACCTTATTGTTGGCGGGCGCGGCGATCGCCTTCAGCGTGACCGTGGGCGTCCCGCTCGGCATCGTGGCCGCCGTGCGCCGCGGCCGCGGCCCCGACAAGGCGAGCGTGGCGGTGGCGCTGCTGGGCGTCTCGCTGCCTACCTTCCTGCTGGGCGTCCTGCTGCAGCTCGTGCTCGCGGTGCGGCTGGGGTGGTTTCCCGTGGCCGGCGCGCAGTCGTGGCAGCACCTGGTCCTGCCGGCCATCAGCCTGGGCGCGTTCCCGGTCGCGCACATCACCCGGCTGCTGCGGACCAGCCTGCTCGAGACGCTGGGCGAGGACTACACCCGGACCGCGCGCGCCAAGGGCCTGCCCGAGTCAGCGGTGGTGCTCCGCCACGCGTTGAAGCCCGCCCTGATCCCGGCCGTGACCATCGTTGGGCTCCAGTTCGGCGCGATGCTGGGGGCCTCGGTCTTCGCCGAGGCCGTCTTCACCTGGCCGGGCATCGGCCGCTACCTGGTCCAGGCGATCGCCTTTCGCGACTACCCGGTTGTCCAGGGCGCGGTGTTACTGCTGGCCGCCACCTACGTGACGGCCAACCTGGCGGTGGACCTGGTCTACGCCTGGCTCGACCCGAGGACGCGGTAGATGGCGGTCGTCGCGGTGCCGCCTCCCGCCCCTGGTCCGGCGTCGCGCTTCTGGGCCCAGGTGCGCCGCGACCGGGCCGGGGTGGGCGGGCTCGTCTTGTTCGCGCTGGTGGTCGCGGGCGCGGTCGCGGGCCCGGCGGTCGTGCCCTACGATCCCCGGCAGCCGAACCTGCTCGCGGCCTTCCAGCCGCCCTCGGCCGCGCACCTGCTGGGCACCGACCAGCTCGGCCGCGACCTGTTCTCGCGCGTGGTGGCTGGCGCCCGCGCGTCGCTGCTCGGCGGGCTCGGGGCGCTGGGCGTCTCGCTGGCGCTCGGCGTGCCAGCCGGCCTGGTCGCCGGCTACGCGGGCGGCGCCTGGGATGACCTGCTGATGGGACTGGTCGAGGTGCTGATGTCGTTCCCGGGCGTGCTGCTCGCGCTGCTGGCGGTCGCCGTGCTGGGCGCGGGGCAGCGGAACGTTGTGCTGGCCGTGGGGCTCGCCTCGGCACCGGTGTTCGCGCGGTTGGTGCGCGGCTCGGCGCTCGCGCTGCGCGAGCAGGAGTTCGTCGTGGCGGCGCGGGCACTCGGCGCGACGCCGGCGCGCGTGGTCGTCCGCCATGTCCTGCCCGGGTGCGTCCCACCGATTGTGGTCACCGCGGTCCTGCGCCTGGGCATTACAATCGTCACGGTCGCCGGGCTCGGGTTCCTCGGGTTGGGCGGCGATCCGGCGACCCCGGAGTGGGGGGCGATGCTGAGCGCCGGCGCGGAGTTTTTGCGCGCGGCGCCGCACATCGCGCTGGCGCCCGGCGGCGCGATCCTGCTGACCGTGTTGAGCGTGAACCTGTTCGGCGACGCGGTCGCCGACGCGTTGAATCCCCGCGTGCGCGCGCGCCGCGGGTAGGGGGGAGATCGATGGTGCGCTTCGGTTGGCTCGTTCTGCTCGTCGTCCTGGTCCTGGCCCCGCGGCCGGAGGCGCGCTCCGCGCCGGCCGCGCCGCCCGGCACGCTGGTGTGGGCGCTGCACGTGCCGATCGACCGGCTCGACCCGCCGGCGACGTTCTCGCTGGCCACGGGCATGGTGGTCGGCCGCAACATCTTCGACCGGCTCGTCGAGCACGACGAGCGCCTGGCCATCACCCCGGGGCTCGCCACGCAGTGGACGCCGTCGCGCGACGGCCGCGCCTGGACCTTCCGGCTGCGGCAGGGCGTGCGGTTCCACGACGGGACGCCCTTCAACGCCGACGCCGTGGTGTTCAACGTGGCGCGGGCCATCGACCCGCAACTGCGCCTGCCCGCCGGCGGCTTTGCCTGGAGCGGCGTGCGCGGCGCGCGCAAGATCGACGACTACACGGTGGAGATCTTCGGCGATCAGCCGCTGGCCGCGCTGCTCAACAACATCGCCGACAGCGGGCTGGGCGCCATCCAGAGCCCGCAGGCCGTGCAGCGCGCCACCTCGCCGCGCGACTTCGTCCCGGTGGGCACCGGGCCGTTCCGATTCGTGAGCTGGGCGCCCGACGGCGACCTCGTGCTCGAGGCGAACCGCGACTACTGGGGCCCGGCGCCGCGGGTGCAGCGGCTGATCGTCCGCGTCGCGACGACGCCGTCCACGCGCGTGAATCTGCTGGAGGCCGGCGAAGCCGACCTGGTCACGCAGGTGCCGATCCACGAGATCGGGCGGCTGGGCCGCGCGCAGGGGCTGGAGGTCGCGGTGCGGCCGTCGACCTCGTGGACCTACATCGCCATCAACAACACGAAGCCGCAGTTCGCCGACGTGCGCGTGCGCCGCGCGCTCAACCACCTGGTGGACAAGCAGACGATCATCGACAAGATCCTCTTCGGCGTGGGGCGCGTGGCCGACTCGCCGATCGGGTCGGCGTACCGGGCGCACAAGAGCGTCCGCGTCTACCAGTACGACCCGGGCCAGGCGCGCCGGCTGCTCGACGAGGCGGGCTGGCGGCCGGGTGCCGACGGTGTGCGCGCGAAGGACGGCCAGCGGCTGGCGGGCACGCTGTGGGTGCCCTCCGGCCGGTTCGTGGGCGGCCCGGATATGGCCCAGGTGATCGCGTCCGCCTTCCGCGGCGTCGGCGCCGACGTGCGGGTGCAGGAGATCGAGTTTCCCGTCTACCTGGCCGAGGCGCGTCGCGGGCCGCAGGAGTCGCGCATCGAGATGGTCATGGCGGGCTGGGGCACCGCCGATCCTGACACCGGGCTGCGGTCCATCCTCCACTCGCGCTCGTGGCCGCCGGCGGCCAACAACCTGGCGTTCTACCGCAACCCGCAGGTCGACGAGTTGCTCGACCGCGGCGCGGCCACGATGGACGCCAACGCGCGCATTCAGATCTACCACCGGGTGCAGGAGATCGTGATGGACGACGCGCCCTGGTTGTTCCTCACCGAGCGGCGCGAGGCCGTGGCCTGGCGGTCCGCGGTGAGCGGCGTGCGCTTCATTCCGAGCTCGGCGGGCCTGATCGACGTGCGGCAGGCGGCGGTGACACGATGACCGACCCGGGCGTCGCGGCCACGCCGATCCTCGAGCGCGTCGAGCCCGACCGGGTGCTCGCGCTGGCCCGGGAGATGATCCGCATCCCCAGCTTTACGAAGCAGGAAAAGCGGCTCGCCGAGTGGTCGGCCGACACGATGTCGGCGATGGGGTTCGACGAGGTCTGGCAGCAGGAGGTCGAGCCCGGACGGTCCAACGTGTTCGGCCGGCTGCGCGGCAGCGGCGAGGGGCCGTCGATCCTCTTCAACGGCCATCTGGACCACAACATGGTCTGCGACGGCTGGACCCGCGACCCGTTCGGCGCCGAGGTGGACGGCGATTGGCTCATCGGTCTCGGTGCCGCGAATATGAAGGCCGGGAACGCCGCGATGCTGGCGGCGGTGGAGGCGGTCAGGCGGTCGGGCGTGCGGCCCCGGGGCGACGTGACCATGGCGTTCGTGGTGGGCGAGCTCCAGGGCGGGCTGGGCACGCGCGCCGCGCTGGATGCGGGGCTACGCGCCGACCTGTTCTTCCTGGGCGAGCCCACCGAGCTCGGCGTGCTCACGATGCACGCCGGCGTGCTGCAGGTGCGCGTGACCGTGCGCGGCGAGATGCGGCACTACACGACGCTCGCCGGACACAAGATCCACGCGATCGAGAAGGCGATGAAGATCGCCGCCGCGCTGGGACCGAGCTACGAGACGATCCCGCCGGGCTCGTGGATGACCTTTGCGCCCAACCCGGCCTATGACGGGTTGCCGCGTATGAACCTGGGGGTGATCCGCGGCGGCATCACCCCCGAGATCCTCTCGTGGCGGCCCGCGCTGGTCCCCGACTACTGCGAGATGGTCCTCGACCTCCGGCTCGTCCCGGGGCAGAGTCCCGAGTCGGTGATGGCCGACCTCCGGCGGCTGCTCGACCGCATGCGCGCGGCGGATCCCGACCTCCGGGTCGAGGTCGAGACCGTGGAGGGCCGTACCTACTTCCCGCCGTTCGAGATACCGATCGACCACCCGGTGGTGCAGGCCGCGGTCTTCGCCCACCGCGCGATCTTCGGGCGCGAGCCGCGCGTCGGCGCGCTGACGCCGCAGAAGTACGCGGGCGCGGACTCGGCGCACATGCTCCGCGCGGGCATTCCGGGCATTCTCTACGGGCCCGCCGGCCGCTACCTGAGCGTACCAGACGAGCGCGTCGAGGTGCGCGACGTCGTGGGCGCCAGCCGCGTGTTCGCGCTGGCGGTCGCCCGCCTCTGGGGCCTGGTCTAGCCGGCTGGGACGACGACCCGGGGAGCGGCGACGCTAGTCGTCGCTCCCCTTGATCTTCCCGCAGACGATCCCGTTCTTGTTGGCGTCCGCCGGATGCGTGGGGACGTTGCGCACCAGCGTGTACCCCGGCGGGCACTTGCCGGCCTGGTCGTCCACCACGATGACCTCGATTTGCCCCTTCGCCGGCGCACCGGCGCCAGGCGGCTTGGTGCCGCCAGGGGAGGCGGTGGCCTTGGGCTGCGGCGTTGTAGTCGCCTTCGCCTGCGGGCCCGGCGTGGCCTTGGCGCCGGGTGTTGCGGCCGGCGCCGCCTGGCAGATGTACCCGTTGCGGTTCCGGTCCGCCGCGTGGTTGGCTGCCTTGACCCGCACCAGGCCAGGCGTGCAGGCGTCGTTCGCGTCGTCCTGCGGCGCGGCCGGCGCGGCCGGTGCGGGCGAGGCGGCGAACCATGCGGTCGCGCCCGCGACCATCAGCGACACCAGCAGGCCGGTCGTCACCAGCAGTCTCGACACACTTCACCTCCCGGGGTCATCGGCGCCGCGCCACCGCTGCCGCCGGCGTCATCGCACCCGCTCACCGTGACGGCCACCGCAGCGGACCACGATGGCGCCGGCGCGCGGGCGGAGATCGGCGCCGCCCGGGGAGCGGCCCGCCGCGTCCCGCCGCGACGCATGGATGACCGCGAGGCTGGCCGCCGGCACCGCAGCGGCGCGGCCGCGGACGAGGTGCCGCGTCAGGCATCACCGGAAATGTTCCACCGCCGGCGCCCCGACTCCCGCTCCGGCCCGCGCGACCGCGGCGACGCATCGGGCCGCGGACCGATTGCCCCATCGGGTCCGCGAGCGCATCGTGGTGGCGGGCGAGACTTCTGTGCCCGCCGGATGACGCCGCGGCGGAGGTGGAGGGCATGGAGTTCGGCGTTCCGACCGAGGTCAGGCCGCACGAATACCGGGTGGGCCTCACGCCCGCCGGCGTCGACGCGCTGACCAGGGCCGGGCACCTGGTATACGTCGAGGCCGGCGCCGGCATCGGCTCGGGCTTCGCCGACGAGGAGTACCGGCAGGTGGGCGCGCGCCTGGTGTACTCTCCGGAGGAGGCGTGGCGGCGCCCGGCGGTCGTCGTCAAAGTGGCGCGGCCGACGGCCGCCGAGCACGCCTACTTTCAGGGGCAGACCCTCCTGGCGTTCCTCCACCTGGCCGTGGCCTCGCCTGACCTGGCGGCCGCGCTGCGCGACGCCGCGGTGACCGCGGTCGCCTACGAGATGATCCAGGACGACGACGGCACGTTTCCCGTCCTGCATCCTACGAGCGAGGTCGCGGGGCGGCTCGCGCCGATCATCGCCGGGTCGCTGCTCGAGACCATGACGTGCCGCGCGCCCGAGGGCCGGCCCGAGGGCCGCGGCATCCTGCTGGGCGGCGTGCCCGGGGTGCCGCCGGCGAATGTGGTGATCCTGGGCGCCGGCGTGGTGGGCGGCAACGCCGCGCGCGCCTTCCTGGGGTTGGGCGCCCAGGTGACCGTGCTCGACGCGAACATCGCCCGGCTGCAGGCGCTGGACGAGCGACTGGGCGGTCGCGTGATCACGATGCCCGCGACCCCGCTGGCCGTCGAGAAAGCCACGGCGTTCGCCGACGTCCTGATCGGCGCCGTCTACGTCCCGGGCCAGCGCGCGCCCGTGCTCGTGACGCGCGAGATGGTGCGGGCCATGCGGCCGCGCGCCGTGATCGTGGACTTTTCGATCGACCAGGGCGGCTGCGTGGAGACGAGCCGACCCACGACCCACCGCGATCCGGTCTTCGTCGAGGAGGGGGTCATCCACTACTGCGTGCCGAATGTGCCCGCGCGCGTGGCGCGCACCGGCAGCCACGCGCTCACCAATGTGTCGCTGCCCTACCTGCTCGAGATCGGGCGCGCCGGCCCCGAGGCCGCGTTCCGGGCGAACCGGGCGCTGCGGCGCGGGCTCGCGGCGCCGGATGTCGGCGGCGCGGTACGGGGAGGGGCGGGCTGATGCCGGTCGCCTACCAGAGCCGCCTGACCACGCCCGAGGCCGCGGTGGCCGGTATCGCCTCGGGCATGCGCGTCTTCCTCACCGGCAACTGCTCGGTGCCCCAGCGCCTGCTGGCAGCGCTGGTCGCCCGGGCCCCGGCGCTGCAGGACGTCGAGATTGTTCAGGTGCTCACGGTCGGGCCCGCCGACTACGTGGCCCCGGGCATGGAGGCGCACCTGCGCGTCAACACGCTGTTCATCAGCGACAATGTGCGCCAGGCGGTCAACGAGGGGCGCGCGGACTTCACCCCGTGCTTCCTCTCGGAGATCCCCGGGCTGTTCCAGCGCGGCCTGCTGCCGATCGACGTGGCGCTCGTCCACGTCTCCCCCCCCGACGAGCACGGGTTCTGCTCGTTCGGCATCGAGGTCGGCATCACCAAACCCGCCGCCCAGAGTGCCCGGGTGATCGTCGCCGAGGTCAACGACCGGATGCCCCGCACGCTCGGCGACAGCTTCATCCACATCTCGAAGATCGACCACATCGTGCCCGTGAGCTACCCGCTCCCCGAGGTGGCGATGGCCGGCACCTCAGAGGTCGCCCAGCAGATCGCGCACCACATCGCCGGCCTCATCCCCGACGGCGCGACGCTGCAGACCGGCATCGGCGCCATCCCCGACGCGGTGTTGCGGCGGCTCGGCAATCACAAGCACCTCGGGGTGCACACGGAGCTGTTCTCCGACGGCATCATCGACCTGATCGAGCGGGGCGTGCTGACCGGCGAACGCAAGACGCTGCACCCCGGGAAGGTCGTCGCCGGCTTCATGCTGGGCACGCAGCGGCTCTACGACTTCGTCCACGACAATCCGATCATCGAGTTGCACCCGACCAGCTACACCAACGACCCGTTCGTCATCGCCCGCAACGCGCGCATGGTGGCGATCAACTCCGCGATCGAGGTGGACCTCACCGGGCAGGTGTGCGCGGACAGCATCGGCAGCCGGTTCTACAGCGGCGTGGGCGGCCAGCTCGACTTCATCTACGGCGCCTCCCGCGCCGAGGGCGGGGTGCCGATCATCGCGCTGCCGGCGACCGCGCTCGACGGGACGGCCTCGCGCATCGTGCCGGTGCTGCGGCCCGGCGCGGGCGTCACCACGACACGGAATCACGTCCGGTTCGTGGTGACCGAGCACGGCGTCGCCGACCTCTACGGGAAGACGATCCGCGAACGCGCGCGGGCGCTCATTGCGATCGCCGCCCCGCGGTTCCGCGAGGACCTCGAGCGCCGGGCGCGCGAGCTCAGGTACACGTAGGCGACCCCCACACCGATCCGGGGTCGTGCCCCTGGACGGGGGGCGGCGCCGGCACACACCGGGTGGAAGGCGTCGCCGCGTGATCGCTGAACTAGTCCACCATGTCGCAGACCGCCATCGACTATCTCGCCATCGCCCGAGAGGGCCTGCAGCCCCTCCCCGCCGTGCCCCGCCGCGTTATCGTCGTGGGCGCGGGCATGGCCGGTCTCGTGGCCGCCTACGAGCTGTTGCGCGCTGGCCACGATCCGATCGTCCTGGAGGCGCGCCAGCGCGTCGGCGGCCGCATCCACACGATGCGCGAGCCGTTCGCCCCCGGCCTCTACGGCGAGGCCGGCGCCATGCGCATCCCGCGCGCGCACTCGCTGACCATGGCCTACGTGGAGAAGTTCGAGCTCCCCACAGCGCCGTTCACCATGCACAATCGCCGCGCCTACTGCCACCTGGGCGGACGGCGCCGGCGCATCGAGGAGGTCGAACTGGACCCCGAGGGCCTGGACTTCGACTTCGCCGAGCACGAGCGGGGCCAGACGATTCACCAGCTCTGGGGCGCGGCGCTGCGGCCCATCGTGCTCCGGCTCCAGAAGGAGGGCGACGCCGCGTGGCCGGCCATCGTCGCCGACTACGACGAGTACTCGGTGCGCGAGTTCCTCGAGGCGAACCGCTGGTCGGAGGGCGCAATCGAAGCCTTCGGCCTGCTGTTCAACTACGAGGCGCTGATGAACTCCTCGTTCCTCGAGCTGCTGCGCGAGGAGGTCGGCAACTACTACACCGACATGGTGCAGATCGTCGGGGGCATGGACCGCCTCCCGCGCGCGCTGTACGCGCCGCTGGCGGGCCGCGTCCGCTTCAGCGCGCGCATGGTGGCGATCGACCAGACCCCCGACGAGGTAATCGTCTACTACCAGACCGCGGCCGGCCGACAGCGGGTCACCGGCGACGCGGCCATCCTGACCGTGCCCTTCCCTCTGCTGCGTCATGTGGAGGTGCTCAAGCCGTTCTCCCGGCCCAAGCAGCGCGCGATCCGGCAGCTCAAGTACGATGCCTCGGCGAAGATCTTCTTCCAGTGCAGCCGCCGGTTCTGGGAAGAAGACGACGGGATCTTCGGCGGCGGCACGGTCACCGACCTGCCGGTGCGCAACATCTATTATCCCGAGCACGGCCGGGAGACTGGCCGCGGCGTGCTGCTGGCCAGCTACACCTGGTCCGAGGACGCGCAGCGTTGGGGATCGCTGGCCGAGCACGACCGCATCGTGCAGGCCCTCGAGAACGTCGCCGAGATCCACCCCCAGGTCATGGAGTGCTTCGAGGTGGGCGCGTCCAAGATGTGGCACGATGACGAGTTCGCCGGCGGCGCGTTCGCGCTGTTCGATCCCGGACAGCAGACACTGCTGCACGACCACATCGTCGCGCCCGAGGGGCGCATCCACTTCGCCGGCGAGCACGCTTCGCTGACCCACGCCTGGATCCAGGGCGCGATCGAATCCGGGCTGCGGGCGGCCCTGGAGGTCCACCGGGCGCCGCGGCCGGCCGGGTAGGCCCGAGCGACTCGACGGCCGATCAGTTACGGGCGGGTCAGTTCCAGAGCGAGCGGTCTGGGCTGTTCTGTGTCTGCACCCATGGGCTGAACCGGGGCCGGAAGGAAGGTTGAGCTTCAGGAGGCCAGCGGACCGACTGCAGCCCGGTTGAGCCTCGATGATCTTAAGGTACTGGGCTGACCGGTAGGGCAGTATAATGCCTGGTAAGGGCCCGGTGGGATGACGGGAACTCGGGTGGGTCAAGCGACTGCCGGGGGATGGGCAACTGGCCCTGTCGTCTTAGGCTCACAGGGGCGGCGTGTTAGGCTGATCGGTCTAAGCGTGAGTTCGGCAGCGGAGGGCACACCGATGACGAAGCTCGCCAGCAAAAGCGTTCGGTGCGGCAGTTGCCGCGCGTCGAGCGAGCACACGGTGCTGTTGAGCACCAACGCCTTCGGCAGCCCAGACCTCGACCTTCGCCCGCCAGGGATGGAGCGGTCCACGATGGACACATGGCTCCAGCTATGTCCAAAGTGCGGCTACTGCGCCCCGGACCTAAGCCAGCCGCCGCCCGACCCGGCCGTCCTACGGTCGGAGGTGTACCGCGCGGCCCTCCGGGCGGCTGAGTTCCCGGAACTGGCACGGCGGTTCTTGGCGTTCGCCGTGGCAGCCGGGCCGTCGGACCCTGCCACCGCGGCACTTGCGTACTTGCAGGCGGCGTGGGTGTGCGACGACGCTGGACAGCCCGAGCAGGCGGTCGAGAGCCGGCGGCAGTCGGCCGCGTGGTTCCGCCGGTGCAAGCCGTTCGCCGCGACGAGCCACGGGGCCGTGATGGGCGCTATCTTGGTGGATGTGCTCCGCCGGTCCGGGCAGTTCGCCGAGGCGTCGTCCGAGTGCCAGGCCGCGCTGGCGTCGCCTGGGGCCACTGGGGTCATCCGCAAAGTGCTGGAGTTCCAGCAGCGGCTCATCGGCGGCTCGGACGCCGGACCGCACAGTCTCTCGGAGTGCGAGTAGCACGCCGAACCGTCCACTGCAGCAGACACCGCCCGCACGAGCTTTCCGCGACGTGTAGCCTCCTCAGCGGCCGGTGCTGCTGAGCGGGGGCGTTAGACGGGTGCGGATGATGCGCTGGCGGAAGGCCGAAGCAGTCGAGTAGAATGGTTTCTGGAGCTCAACGGATATGGTCTTCCGAGTCGAGATCGAACAAGAGACAGACGGCCGATGGATCGCAGAGGTCATTGACTTGCCCGGGGTAATTTCGTATGGGACCACCCGGGATGAGGCAGTGGCGCGAGTAAAGGCCCTGGCGCTCAGAGTGGTTGCCGATCGTCTGGAGCATGGGGAAACAGCTCCGGATCTTCCGAGTATCTCCTTCGCCGCCGCATGACTGAACGGCCAAGCGCGCGGGCTCGGCGCGTCTAGGCCGCCTTGTTGCGGATCGGGTGGTCTATCAAGCGGCAGAGCGGTTCACATCGAGTTCTTTCACGGCCCGGCTGGTCCGACACAGTCTTCGCTTTCCACGACGACGAGGAGTTGGGTCCTCGGATACTGGCCAGAGTGGCGAAGCGCACAGGTCTCAGGCCGGAAGACCTGTAGGATAGAGAGGTCGAGAGGAGACCGTCTAGCAACGGCCTGCAGCCGGCGGCGTCGCCTGGCTTGAGCGTGACCACGTTACTCGGCTACGCTGCGGCTGAGGCCGATTTCGTTAGACGCCCCGAATTGCTGCGTGTGGGTCCCACCTCGTCTTCGAGACCCGGGGCATGCCCTTGGTTCGATTCGCCCCGAAAGGCTCCGTACCCGGAAGCTTAACGCCGCCGGTTCTTCCGAGTAGAGTTCTGAGCAGGGTGGGCCTCGTCGAGCTGCTCAAGCGCCCGGAGGGCAAGACCCTCGAGTTCAAGCGCGAGCTGTCCGCGCCGGAGGGGGCGCTTCGGACGATCGTGGCCTTCGCGAACACCGCGGGCGGGACGCTCCTTGTCGGCGTCGAGAACCGGACCGGCCACGTGCGCGGCATTACGGAACCTCTCGATCTGGAGGAGCGCCTGGCCAATCTGATCAGCGATCAGGTGACCCCTCGGCTCGTGCCGGAGATCGAGATCCTGCCCTGGCGGCGCACGCAGGTCCCGGCGGTGCGGGTCCATCCGAGCCCGAGCCGCCCGCACTACCTCAAGCGCGAAGGATCCGACAGCGGCGTCTACGTGCGTGTGGGTTCCACCAACCGGCGGGCCGACCGGGAGCTGGTCGAGGAGCTCCGCCGATTTGCGCGCGGCGAAGCCTTCGACGAACAGCCGATGCCGGATCTCGACTCGGAAGCGCTGAACTTCCGAGCCGCTTCCGAGTCGTTTGCGCCCATCCGCCGGATCACCCGGCGGGATCTCGAAACACTCCGCCTGGTAACGGATCACCAGGGACGCAAGGTGCCCACCGTCGGCGGGGTCCTTCTCTTCGGTCGGGATCGCCAGCGGCACTTCCCCGACGCCTGGATCCAGGCTGGACGGTTCCGGGGCCCCGACCGGAGCCGTATCCTCGGCCGCGCCGAGATCCGCTCCCATCCGGTCCGGGCCATCGAGGAGGCGATCGCCTTCGTGCAGAAGCACGGGCTCCACGGGGCCGGGATCGGCGCCGTGCGCCGCCGCGAGCGCTGGACGCTGCCGCCCGTGGCGGTCCGCGAAGCCGTCATCAAGGCGGTGGCGCACGCCGACTACGCGCAGCGTGGCGCCCCGCTGCGCATCGCGATCTTCGACGACCGGCTGGAGGTCGAGAACCCCGGGCTTCTGCCCTTCGGGCTCACCGTCGAGGACCTCCCGCGCGGGGTCTCGAAGCTTCGCAATCGCGTCATCGGGCGGGTGTTCCACCTGCTCGGGCTGATCGAGCAGTGGGGCAGCGGCGTGCAGCGCATGACGCGCGCCTGCCGCGAAGCGGGGCTCGCCCCTCCAGTCTTCGAGGAGATTGGCACGCGCTTCCGGGTGACCCTCTCGACCGCCCGCATCGGGCCACCGGTCCTCGACGAGACCGACCGGGCCATCGTGGATGCTCTGGCGGGCGGCAAGGGGCTGCTCACGAGCGAGATCGCGAGGGCGATCGGCCTCACGCCACGCGCCACGCGCACGCGGCTTGCGCGCCTGGTCGCCGGCGGGCTTGTGCGCGAGGTCGGCACGGGACCGCAGGACCCGAAGCGACGCTACTACCGGACGGAATGACGAATCGAGGAACGCCGATGGCAAGAGCCAGGAAAAACACGGGTCCGGCAAAGGACAACGCCGCCACCGTGGGCTACGAGGCCGAGCTGTGGCGGATGGCCGACGCGCTGCGCGGCTCGATGGACGCCGCGGAGTACAAGCACGTCGTGCTCGGCCTCATCTTCCTGAAGTACATCTCGGACGCCTTCGAGGAGCAGCACGCCAGGCTCGAAGCCGAGCGCGCGCAGGGCGCGGACCCCGAGGACCCCGACGAGTACCGCGCCCACAACATCTTCTGGGTGCCGCCCGAGGCGCGCTGGGCGCATCTCAAGGCGCAGGCCAGGCAGCCCACCATCGGCCAGCTCGTCGATGACGCCATGGCCGGCATCGAGCGCGACAACCCGGCGCTCAAGGGCGTGCTGCCCAAGGACTACGCCCGGCCCGCGCTCGACAAGACTCGCCTCGGCCAGTTGATCGATCTCATCAGCAACATCAAGGTCGGCGACGAGGCCGCCCGCGCGAGGGACGTGCTCGGCCGCGTCTACGAGTACTTCCTCTCGCAGTTCGCGAGCGCCGAGGGGAAGAAAGGCGGCGAGTTCTACACCCCGCGCTGCGTCGTCAAGCTCCTGGTCGAGATGCTCGAGCCCTACCGCGGCCGCGTGTATGATCCCTGCTGCGGCTCCTCGGGTATGTTCGTGCAGTCGGTGGAGTTCATCCGCGCCCACGCCACGGGCAACGGCAACGGCGGCAAGGCCCCCAAGGGGACGAAGCCCGACATCTCGATCTACGGCCAGGAGTCAAACTACACCACCTGGCGGCTCGCCAAGATGAACCTCGCCATCCGCGGCATCGAGGGCCAGATCGCCCACGGCGACACCTTCCACAACGACCGCTTTCCCGACCTCAAGGCCGACTTCATCCTCGCCAATCCCCCGTTCAACGTCTCCGACTGGGGCGGCGAGCGCCTGCGTGAGGACAAGCGCTGGAAGTACGGGGTGCCGCCCGTGGGCAACGCCAACTTCGCCTGGGTGCAGCACATCATCCATCACCTGGCGCCCGCGGGCGTGGCCGGCTTCGTGCTCGCCAACGGCTCGATGTCGTCCAACCAGTCTGGCGAGGGCGAGATCCGCAAGGCCATCATCGAGGCCGACCTGGTGGACTGCATGGTGGCGCTGCCGGGCCAGCTCTTCTACTCGACGCAGATCCCCGCGTGCCTGTGGTTCCTCGCGCGCGACCGCAAGGATGGCAAGTTCCGCGACCGCCGCGGCCAGGTGCTCTTCATCGACGCGCGCAAGCTGGGCCGCATGGTGGACCGCACCCACCGCGAGCTGACCGACGAGGACATCAAGAAGATCGCCGACACCTACCACGCCTGGCGCGGGGAGAAAGACGCGGGCGAATACAAGGACGTCCTCGGCTTCTGCAAGAGCGCGAGGCTCGAGGAGATCCGCAAGCACGGCCACGTGCTCACCCCTGGCCGCTACGTAGGCGCCGAGGCGCAAGAGGACGACGGCGAGCCGTTCGAGGAGACGATGAAGCGGCTCGTGGCGCAGCTGCGCGAGCAGCAGGCCGAGGCGGCGAAGCTCGATGCCGCGATCGCCGCCAACCTGAAGGAGCTGGGCTATGGCCGTTGAGCACGTGCTGAAAGAGAAGCGGGAGGAGATCCTGCGCCTGTGTGCCAAGCACGGGGCGCGCAACGTTCGGCTCTTCGGTTCCGTGGCGCGGGGGGAAGCCGATGCCCGAAGCGATGTTGATTTCCTGGTCGAGATGGAGCCCGGACGGAGCTTGTTCGACCTGGGAGGGCTTCAGTACGAGTTGGAGCATCTTCTGGGCTGCCCGGTGGACGTGGTGACCGAGCGGGGGCTCAAGGTGCGCATCCGGGATCGGGTGCTCCGGGAGGCGGTGCCGCTGTGAGAGACCCGAGGGAACGGTTGCGCGACATGCTGGAGGCCATCGCGGCCATCGAGCGCCACCTTTACCGCGGCAAGGTCGCCTTCGAACAGGACGAGTTGTTGCAGGGCTGGTTCGTCAGGAACCTGCAAATCATCGGAGAGGCGGCGCGGGCTTTGCCTGAGGATGTGCGGGCGCTTGCACCGGAGGTGGAATGGCCCAAGATCATCGGGATGCGGAACGTGTTGGTGCACGGATACTTCGATATTGACGCCGAGGTCGTGTGGGAGGCAGCCAGTCGCGATGCCCTGGCACTCAAGCCGCGCATTGAGCAGCTTCTGCAGCGGCTGGAGAAACAGGAATGAAGCCGGTCCGTGTGGCTCGCGAGCAGCAGGCCGAGGCCAGGAAGCTCGACGCCGCCATCGCCAAGAACCTTAAGGAGCTGGGGTATGGCGGGTGAGTGGGTGGAGAAAGCGATTGTCGATATCGCCGACGTGGCCGGGGGAAGTACCCCGTCGACACGAGACCCCGAGAACTTCGACGGCGACGTCCCTTGGATCACGCCGAAGGACTTGGCTGGTCCGCATCCACGTTACGTCAGTCGCGGCGAACGCAATCTGTCTCGCAAGGGATTACAAAGTTGCTCTGCCCAGCTGCTGCCCGAAAACAGCGTGCTGTTGTCGAGCCGGGCACCGATCGGCTACCTCGCCATCGCCGCGAACCCGCTCGCAACGAATCAGGGGTTCCGCAGCTTGGTAGTCAAGCCTGACTATGACCATGAGTATGTGTACTACTGGTTGTCTGCCAACGTTGAGCAACTCGAACGCCACGCGACGGGGTCTACGTTCAAGGAGCTTTCCGGATCGGCTCTTAAGCAGATTCGTATTCGGCTTCCGGCCGACCGCAGCGAACAACGCGCCATCGCCCACATCCTCGGCACGCTGGACGACAAGATCGAGCTGAACCGGAGGATGAGCGAGACGCTGGAGGCGATGGCGCGGGCGCTCTTCAAGTCGTGGTTCGTGGACTTCGACCCCGTGCGCGCCAAGATGGAGGGCCGCTGGCGCCGCGGTGAATCCCTCCCCGGCCTGCCCGCCCACCTCTACGGCCTCTTCCCCGCCCGCCTCGTGGACTCCGAGCTCGGCGAGATTCCGGAGGGGTGGGAGGTGGGTACGCTGGGCGACGTGTGCTCCCTGAACCCCGAGGTGTGGACGAAGGAAACTAGGCCATCCGAGATCCGATACGTCGACCTGTCCAACACAAAGTGGGGTCGAATCGAGACCGTTACGGTGTATCCGGCGGCTGAGGCGCCGAGTCGGGCACAGCGCGTGCTTCGCCCAGGCGACACGATCGTCGGAACAGTCAGGCCGGCAAACGGCTCCTACGCCTTGATCTCCGAGCCAGGACTTACCGGCAGCACCGGCTTTGCCGTCCTTCGACCAAACAAGCCCGCATACGCTGAGGTCGTTTATCTCGCTGCCACTTCGAGAGACAACATCGACACGCTCGCTCACTTAGCCGACGGTGCGGCGTACCCGGCAGTTCGCCCTGAGGTAGTCGCCGCCACGCCTATCGTCCATCCCGACAACGATCTGCTCGAGCGGTTAGCTTCTGCGTCAGGTCCTCTGCTTGCGAAGATGGCGACGAACGAGCGCCAATCCCGCACCCTCGCCGCCCTGCGCGATGCGCTGCTGCCCAAGCTCATCTCCGGCGAGATTCGGGTGAAGGATGCCGAACGCTTCTTGAAGGAGCGTG
>JAVHMA010000024.1 GCA_031081715.1 Armatimonadota bacterium
TGATGGAGCACCGTCACGACGCCATCATCGTCGGCGGCGGCGGCGCCGGGCTGTACGCTGCCCTCGAGCTCGCGCGCCACCCCGGCCTACGCGTCGCCGTCGTGAGCAAGCTGCATCCCGTCCGCTCGCACACCGGGGCGGCGCAGGGCGGCATCGGAGCCGCGCTGGGTCACGCCGAGGAAGACCATCCCGAGTGGCACATGTTCGATACCGTCAAGGGCGGCGACTGGCTCGCCGACCAGGACGCGGTTGAGCTCATGTGCCTCGAGGCCATCGACATCGTCTACGAGCTCGAGCGCCTGGGTCTCCCGTTCGACCGGGCCGCAGACGGCCGCATCGAGCAGCGCATCCGCGCCGGCGGGCACACGCGCAACTTCGGCGAGCGACCGCTGGCGCGGACCCTCTACGCCGCGGACCGCACCGGGCAGATGATCCTCTACACGCTCTACCAGCAGTGCGTCCGTCACCGGGTCGAGTTCTACGACGAGGTCCACGCGATCGACCTGATGCTCGCCGACGGCCGGTGCGCCGGGGTCGTGGCGTGGGAGATGCGCACGGGCGAGGTCCACGTCTTCCGGGCGTCCACCGTGCTGCTGGCCACGGGCGGATGGGGGCAGATCTACAAGACGACGACGAACGCCGTCTCGCTTACCGGCGACGGGGTGGCGATGGCGCTGCGCCGCGGCGTCCCGCTGGAGGACATGGAGTTCTACCAGTTCCACCCCACCGGCATCTACAAGATGGGCATCCTGCTCTCCGAGGCCTCGCGCGGCGAGGGCGTCTACCTGCTCAACGGCGAGGGCGAGCGGTTCATGCGGCGGTACGCGCCGGTGATGGGTGAGCTCGCGCCCCGCGACCTGGTCTCGCGGTGCATTCACCGCGAGATCCGGGAAGGCCGCGGCGCCGGACCGAACAGGGACTGCGCCCACCTCGACTTCCGCCACCTGCCGGAGGAGGTACGACGTACCAAGCTGCCGGAGGTCGTGGAGCTCATCGAGACGTACCTGGGGCTGGACCCGGGCCGCGACCTCATCCCCGTACGCCCGACCGCGCACTACGCGGTGGGCGGCATCCCCACGGACACCTGGGGGCGCGTCGTCCTCGACGAGCGCAACACCCCGCTGCCCGGGCTCTACGCGGCCGGCGAGTGCGCCTGCGTGTCGGTGCACGGCGCCAACCGGCTCGGCACCAACTCGCTGGTGGACATTCTGGTCTTCGGCCGGCGCGCCGGGCAGGACATGGCGCGGGCCGCGCGCGATCTCGGCGCGCCGCCGGCGCCGGGTGACGCGGCAGCCGAGGCGGTCGCGCCGCTGCGTCGCCTGCTCGAGGCCTGCGGCGGCGAGTCGGCCACGCGGGTGCGCGAGGAGCTCCGGCAGACGATGGACGACCTGGCGTCGGTCTTTCGCACTGACGCGGGGCTGCGCGAGGCGCTGGGGCGAATCGCCGACCTGCGCGAGCGCTACGCGCGCGTCGCGCTGGCCGACCGCGGCCGCGTCTTCAATCAGGAACTCATCGAAGCGTACGAGACCGGGTGCCTGCTCGACGTCGCCGAGGCCACCGTCGCCTCGGCGCTGTACCGGACCGAGAGCCGTGGTACGCACTTCCGCGAGGACCACCCCGCCCGCGACGACGCGCACTGGCTCGTGCACACGCTCTGCTACCGGTCCGCGCCCGGCGAGTACACCTTCCGGCGGAAGCCCGTCGTGATCACCCGGTTCCCGCCCGCCGAGCGGACCTACTAGCCCCTCCCCGCCTCGATCTGCTCGAGCAGCGCGTACAGCTCCACGAGCCGTCGCTCCGCGTCCTCGTAGCGCCGGCGCATCGCCGTCGCGCGCTCGCGGTCGCGGTAGAGGTCCGGGTCGCCGAGCCATGCGGCGGCCTCGTCGCGTTCGCGCTCGATGGCCGCGATCTGCGCCGCCACCTGATCGAACGTCAGAGAGGCCGCGGGTGCGGCGACTTGGCGGGGTGTGCGGGCAGGAGATCGCGGGGGCGTCCCGGCGGCCTCCCCGGCCCCGCGGTCCCGGCGCTCGCGCAACTCGCGGTAGGTGCCTTGGAAGTCCGAGACGCCGTCCGCATCGACGGTAAGGATGCGCGTCGCCAGGCGCTCGAGCAGGTATCGGTCGTGGGTCGCCACGATCATCGTCCCGGGGAACTCGCGCAGGGCGGCCTCGAGTGCCTCGCGCGCGGGGATGTCGAGGTGGTTGGTGGGCTCGTCGAGCAGCAGGAGGTTGGGCTCGTCGAGCAGGAGCTTTGCCAGGCTCAGCCGCTGCCGCTCGCCGCCGGAGAGCATCGCCACGCGCTTGAAGACGTCCTCGCCGGTGAACAGGAAGCGGCCCAGGTAGCCGCGCACCTGCTCCGGGAGCATCGGCCGGTCGGTCAGGACCTCGTCGAGGACCGTGCGTTCGGGATCGAGCACGTCGGTGGCTTCCTGGGCGACGTAGCGCGGCCGCACGCCCGTGCCCAGCGTGACCGTCCCCTCGGTCGGCTCCTCGAGCCCGGCGATCAGCCGGAGCAACGTGGACTTGCCCGCGCCGTTCGGACCGAGCAGCCCGATCCGCTCGCCGCGGTGGATCTCGAGCGTGACACCGGTGAGCACGCGCCGGCCGTCGAACGCCTTCGTGACGCGGCGCAGCCGCGCGACCAGGCGGCCCGAGCCCGGCGCCGAGGTCAGCCGCACGCGCATCGCGCGCTCGCGGCGCGGCGCGTCCACGCGCTGCGCCTCTACGCGCGCCAGCATCTTCTCACGGCTGTGCGCCTGCGCGGCCCGCTGGCCGGCCTTGTAGCGGCGGATGTAGTCCTCCAGGCGCGCGATCTCCTCTTGCTGGCGCTCCCAGGCCTCCTGCCGCAGCCGCGCGCGCTCGGCCTTGAGCGCCACGTACGTCGAGTACGGCCCGGGGTACGACTCGACGAGTCCCTCCTCGAGGTCGAGCGTGCGCGACGTCACGGCATCGAGCAGATAGCGGTCGTGGCTGACGATCAGGCACGCGCCGGGGAACGCTTGCAGGTACGCCTCCAGCCACTCGGTCGTCGCCAGGTCCAGGTGGTTGGTCGGCTCGTCGAGCAGTAGCACGTCGGGTTCCCCGAGGAGCGCGCGCGCGAGCTCGGCCCGCATCCGCCAGCCGCCGCTGAGCACGCCGAGTGGCCGCGTCCAGTCTCCCTCGCGGAAGCCGAGACCCCCCAGCACCATCTTCGCGCGGACCTCGAGCGTAAACCCACCGGCGTGCTCGTAGTGCTCGTGGACGTGCGCGTACTCCTCCATCACCGTCGCCAGGCGCTCGGGGTCGTCGTGCACCTCGGGCGCGGCCATGCGCTGCTCCAGCTCCCGCAGGCGTGCCTCCAGCGTGCGCACGTCGGTGGCACCGGCCAGCACGTGCTCCAGCACCGCCGCGTGCGCCTCCCCCTCGGGTGCCTGCGGCAGATACGCGAGCTTCGCCCACGCCGCTAGGCTCACGCGGCCTCGATCCGGGGCGTCCAGGCCGGCGAGCACGCGCAGCAGCGTGGTCTTGCCCGAGCCGTTGCGGCCAACGAGCGCAACGCGCTCGCGCGCCTCGAGGCTGAAGGAGACGCCGCGCAGCACCTCCAGGTCGGCGTGGCTCCGGGCCAGGTCGGTGACGGTCAGCACAGGCATGAGAGCGGTGCGCTCGCGCGCCGCCCCATCGTAGGCTTGCGGCGCGCAGGCTGTCAACGCGGTATAGTACGAGCATGGCCGCGGGTGAGCCGCCGTTTCTCTACCTCACCACGACCGGGCGCCGAACCGGCCGGCCGCGGCAGATCGAGATCTGGTTCGTGGGTACCGGCGGACGGTACTACGTGCTCGCGGAGCGCGGCCGGCGCGCGGGGTGGGTGCGCAACATCCTGCAGGAGCCGCGGGTGACGATCCGGATCGGCAGCCGCGAGGCACCGGAGGTCGCGGCGCGCGCGCGCGTCCTCGACCCGGTCGCGGACGCCGACGCCTGGACCGCGGCCCGCCGCCTCGCCGAGACGAAGTATGGGTGGGGCGACGGGCTGCCCGTCGAGATCACGCCCCAGCGCTAGTCAGCGCCCGCCATGTTCCGCGTACTGTCGCCGCCGCTTCGCGATCGTGTTCAAATGGTAGTCCACGTGTCCCGTGAAGTAGTCGACGATGTACGCGATCGTCTGAGGGCCGGCCTGCGGGTGCATGCCGGTTCGCGTCCAGGCTTCGGGCGGAAGGCGCCGCAGCATCACCGCGGTCACCTCGCGTACCGTCCGGAGCATGGCGAGCGCGTCGTCGAGCGGCACCGCTAGGTAGTCCATCGCCGCGGCCCACCGCTGCTCGTCGAACGCCACGAACGCAGCCCCCGGCTCGCCCAGGGCGAAGCGGATGCGCGTGGCCGCCACCAGGTCGGTCTCGGCGACGTGCACGACGTTCTCGTGGATGGTCCAGTGGCCCGGGCCCGGGGAGAACAGCAACTCGTCCCTGGAGAGTCCAGCCACGGCCTCGGCGAGTCGCCGGGGCCCGAGCGCGTAGCGGCCGATGAGGTCG
Source organism: Armatimonadota bacterium (assembly GCA_031081715.1). GTDB lineage: Bacteria > Sysuimicrobiota > Sysuimicrobiia > Sysuimicrobiales > Humicultoraceae > Fervidifonticultor_A > Fervidifonticultor_A tertius. The sequence goes on from JAVHMA010000024.1 coordinate 4,505, forward strand.
GTGATCTCCTCGGGTGTCGGCATTGCCTCCCCTTGGTCGGACGGGATGGAGCGGTGGTTCGGGTCATGCCGCTGCCTTCCTGCCTAAGGAGGCGGAACTGCGGTCTTCGGCATACGGCTCGGCATGGCGCACTGACCGTCAGTTCGCCGGCGCAAGTGGCGCCACGGCGAAGACGACGTGGAAGGGCTTGCAGTAGATCACGACCGCCTTGACGTCGGCGAGCGCAACGCCCCTCGGGAGAGCGTAGTTCTGGCCGCCGACGTTCCCCTTGAGCCTGCCCAGCTCGACGTAGCCCGCCATCACGTCGGCGCGTGTGCGCGGCGTGGGGTGGGCAGTCAGGATGACGTGCAGGTCCGGCCCGTTCGTCACCTGGAAGGGCTCGAGGCGGAGCACGAGTCCCTCCCCGACGCGGTAGACGGTCGCCATGCCCGATCCCTTGTGGAAGTCGTCGGCGCCGGCGAACGCGCCCCGCGCGAGCACGGCGCCGGTCGCCACGCCGCCGGGAGACGGTTCGTCCACGGTCCGGGTGATAAACAGCGGTGAGCCCAGGTACCACGCGACGGGCACGCCGGCTACCACCGCGACTCCGAGCACCACCGATGCCCAGCGGGGAATCCGCCTGCGCATGCTCGCACCTCTCCCGGGGGCTGTCCAGGGTCCTGGAACGCCTGGCCGATCGGGCCCCTCGCGGGTCAGTCTGCGACCGCTTTGTCAAGATTCCATGAACACGCGACCCCGCGTTCGGCAAGCGACCCGCCGGGCCGGGGCGCTCGCCCCGGCCCGGCGGGTTCTGCCTACGACGACGCCGACGTCGCGACGGTTACTTGGGGAGAATCACCGCGTCGATCACGTGGATCACGCCGTTGCTCGCCAGGATGTCGGTGCGGATCACGCGCGCGTTGTCGACCATCACGGTACCGTCTTTGACCGTGATCGTGATGGCCTGGCCGTTCACGGTACGCGCCGAGCTCATCTTGGTGACGTCGGCGGCCAGCACGCGTCCGGCCACGACGTGATAGGTCAGGATGGCGGACAGCTTCTGCCGGTCCCGGAGCAGGGTGTCGAGTGTGCCTGGCGGGAGCTTGGCGAAGGCCTCGTCCGTCGGCGCGAACACCGTGAAGGGGCCCGGGCCCGAGAGCGTCTGCACGAGACCAGCCGCCTCGACGGCCTTCACGAGCGTCTTGAAGGTGCCGGCGGCAACCGCGGTCTCCACGATATTCCGGCTCGCCGGCTGACTCTGGGCGACGTAGGTCGGGAACTGAAGTGGCTCGCGGAAGCCCTCGGGCGTCCCTGCGGCCGCGGCACCGAACGATACGGCCGCCACGAGCAGGAATGCCAGGACCGAGCCGAGCATGGAGCGGTACTTCATGTCATCCCCTCCTTCGGGTAACTGCCGCTGGTGTCGTTGCCCGGGGTACTGGTTCTCCCGGTGCGTCCCCAGCCTACCCATGCTTGGTGGTGGTATCAATGGTTTGTCTAATGTTCGTTTATAATTTGTTTGACTTGTAAAGTGAAATGAGCCATACTTTGGTTTGTGGAGGAAACCGAATCACGGCGCGCTTCGCAGGAGCCAAAGTACCCGGTCCGGACAGCCGCCCGCTTGAGCGGTCTGGCGCCGGCCACACTCAGGGCATGGGAAAAGCGTTACGGCGTCCCTGCGCCCGCGCGCACCCCGTCGCGTTACCGTCTCTACTCGGACGCTGACCTCGGCGAGCTCCGCTGGATGCGGGCACGCGTCGAGGAGGGCATTCCGCCCCGCCAGGCCGCGCGGCTGGCGATCGAGCGCCGGGAGGCCGGCCTGCCGTTCGACGGCCCGCACACGCTCGAAGCGCCGCGACTCGCCGCCGACCTCAAGGCGTCGTGCCTGGCCTTCGACGAAGACCGGGCGTTGGAGATCATCCGCCGGGCCGGCGCGGTGATGCGCCCCACGGAGATCATGCGGTCGGTCGTGCTCGTCGCCGTTGCCGAAATCGGCCGTGACTGGGAAGCGGGCCTCGTGACCGTGGCGCAGGAGCACTTCGCCAGCCACCTGGCGCGGCGGTTCGGCGATCGCCTCATGGACCTCTACCGGCCGAGCTCCGGGGCCTCCCCGGTGCTGTGTGCCTGCGCGCCGGGTGAGCAGCACGACCTCGGGTTGCTCGCGGTGGCGATCGAGCTACGCAGCCGCGGCTTCCCTGTGGTGTACCTTGGTGCCGACGTCCCGGTCGATGCGGTGCTCGCCAGCGCGGCGTCTACATCGGCCGGGCTTGCCGTGATCGGCTGCACCCTGGACGAGCACCTCGACGCGTACGTGTCAGCGCCCGAGGCCGTGGCGCGGCTGGAGGCCGCCAGCGGCGCGCCGGTGCTTTGGGCAGGACCTGCTGCGGGCCGCGTCAGCGCGCTGAGCCTGCAGGGGCATCGAGCCGAGACCATCGACGCCGCCGTGGCGTACGCTGCCGCCCTGGCCGGGAAACGTTCGACCCCCCGGGCGTAGGTCCGCCGCCGCTCCCACGCGAATACCCCGCACATAGACGCGCGGACGCCCGCACCCGCGGGGAGCGTCGTGGGATGCCGTCGAACGCGCAGCGGAGGATCGCCGATGCAGACAGTCTTCATCGACCCGCCCGGCGTGGCTGCGCCCGCCGGCCTGTACTCCCACGTCGCCCGCCTGGACATGGCGGGCGGGACGTTGCTCTTCGTCTCGGGACAGGTCGCGCTCGATGCCGAAGGCCGCCTGGTCGGCCGGGGTGACGTGGCCGCGCAGGCCGAGCAGGTGTTCGCGAACCTCAAAGCAATCCTCGAGGCCAACGACGCATCGTTCCGCGACGTGCTCAAGATGAACACCTACATCGTGGACATGACGCAACTGGCCGCGGTGCGGGCGGTCCGCGCGCGCTACTTCGGCGACCACCGGCCGGCGAGCACGGCCGTGGGGGTGACGCGCCTGGCGCAGGAAGAGTTCCTGATCGAGATCGAGGTCGTCGCAGCACTCGCCGCGCGCCGGCCGCGGAGGGCGCGGCCGGTCGCTACCGCGCGGTCCGCGATGCCGCGCCGGCGAGCAGGGCGAGCACGTCGTCGCGCGTGACCCAGGCGACGTCGCCCTCGTAGGTCTGGCAGAGCGCCGCGAGCGCCGCGCCGTACCGCAGGCCCGCGCGCAGGTCGCCGTCCAGCGCGCCCCAGAGCAGGCCCGCCGCGAACGCGTCGCCCCGGCCGATCCGATCCAGCTCGACGCCCGGCACCGCCCGCACAGCCGCGAGGCCGTCGGCCGCGGCCAGGCAGGCGCCGTCGGTCCCCGCGGTTACCGCCACCGCCCCGCACCGCCACCGCGCCCGCGCCGTCTCGGCCTGCGCCGCCGGCGGCCCCTCGAGCCCGAACAGCGCCTGCGCGTCATCGCGCGTCATGACCAGCAGGTCCAACTCGCGCAGCATGGGGTCGAGGGTCGCGCGCGCCGCTTCAAGGGACCAGAGTTTGTGCCGGTAGTTGACGTCGAACGACACCCGGCCACCGGAAGCGCGGGCCTCGCGGATCAGTCGCGCGGCCGCGGCGGCGCACCCGGGCCCCAGCGCCGGGGTGATGCCGGTGACGTGTACCCACCGGGCGGCTCGGGCGTAGTCCCAGTCGATCGCCTCGGCGTCGATCTCGCTGAACGCCGATCCCGCGCGGTCGTAGTGCACCGCGGTGCCGCGCGGCGTGACGCCGCGCTCCAGGAAGTACAGGCCGGTGCGGCCCCGCTCGGCCCACACCACCGCGGAGACGTCCACCCCGTGGCGCCGGATCTCCCCGGCGACGCGCCGGCCGAGCGCGTCGTCGGGGAGCCGCGAGATCCACCCGGTGCGAAACCCCAGCCGTGCCAGCGTGACCGCGACGTTTGCCTCGGCGCCCGCCGCCCGCACCGCGAGCGCGGGCGCCGCTTCCAGCGATTCGCCCGGTGCCGCCGAGAGGCGGAGCATGGCCTCGCCGAGCGTCACGACGTCCAGCATCGCATCCTCCCGGCCCGCCGCGCCTAGCGCCCTATCCCACGCGCGCCGTACGCCGCCTGGGACAGCATCACTTCGACCGGATCGGGCTCCCAGTGGAGGAAGAGGGTGTTGAACGCCTCGGCCAGGGTGGGATGGCTGAACACCTGCTCGCGCAGGACCCGGTAGGGAATGCCGGCGGTCATGGCGAGCTGGACCATGCCCATGAGCTCCCCGCCCTCGGCCCCCAGGATCGCGCACCCGAGGAGCTCGCCGGACTGCGCGTCCACGACGGCCTTCATGAAGCCCCGTGTCTCCCCGATCTCGATGGCCCGGGCGACGTGCGCCATGGGCAGCTTGGCGATGCGGATCTCGCGGCCCTGGGCGCGCGCCTGGGTCTCGGTCAGGCCCACGCGGCCGAGCTGGGGATCGGTAAAGATCGTGTAGGGCACCGGGCGGTCCCCGGTCGTGCGGTCGCCGCCCCTGAGCAGGTTCGTGCGGATGACGCGGAAGTCGTCGTAGGAGATGTGCGTGAATTGGGGCCCCCCTTTGACGTCGCCCAGGGCCCAGACGCCGGGCGCGGTCGTCTCCAGGCGGGGTGTCACGCGGATGAATCCCTGCGCGTCGGTCGCGATGCCGGCGGCGACCAGGTTGAGGCCGTCGGTGTTGGGGGTGCGGCCGGTCGCCACGAGCAGGTGCGAGCCGTCGATCGTGCGCTCGCCATCGGGGGTACGCACGGTCAGGCGCACGCCGCCGTCCGACCCGCGCGACGCGCGGCGCGCCTGCGCGGCGACCACGACCTCGACGCCTTCCTCGCGTAGGATCGCTGCGATCTCGTCGGCGACATCGGGATCCTCCTGCGCCAGGAGCCGCGGCTCACGTTGCACGATCGTGACCGCGCCGCCCAGGCGGCGGAAGAGCTGGCCGAGCTCGACGCCGATGTAGCCGCCACCCAGGATGATCAGGTGGTCCGGCACGGCCTCGAGGTCCAGGGCCGCGGTCGAGTCGAGGGCGTCCACCTGGTCCAGGCCGTCCAGCGGCGGTCGCGCCGGCCGACACCCGGCGTTGATGAAGATGCGCTCAGCGGTCATGGCGCGGCCGGCGCCGTCCGGGCCGCGCGCCTCCAGCGTCCTGGGACCCGTGAAGCGAGCGTTCGCCGTGACCAGATCCAGGCCCGGGGTGTCGCGCAGGCGGCGCTCACTCCCCTGGCGCCAGCTCGTCACGATGGCGTCCTTGCGCCGCCGCACCGCCGCCCAGTCCACGCCGACCGGGCCGGCCTGCACGCCGTACTCCCCGGCGCGCCGGGCGAGCCAGGCCACGCGTGCGCTGGCGAGCAGCGTCTTCGTCGGCGTGCATCCTTCGTTGATGCAGGTGCCCCCGACCCGTCCGCGCTCGATCAGCGCCGTGCGCAACCCGGCTTCTACCGCCAGGCACTTGGCCAGCGGCACGCCGGCCTGGCCGGCGCCGATCACGATCGCGTCGTAGTGCTCCACCTCGGGCATGCGCACTCCCTCGTCCCGCTTGCCGCGCGACCCTAGTGCACCCGACGGGCGTGTCCTGCCCAGTAGCGCTCGCGCAGCTGCGCCTTGAGGATCTTGCCCGTGCCGCCCTTGGGCAGGGCGTCGGCGAACTCCACGGTCTTCGGCGCCTTGAAGTGCGCCAGCCGCTCACGGCAGAATGCGATCAGCGCTTCCTCGGTGGCGGTCGCGCCCGGCTTGAGGACCACCAGGGCCTTGGGGACCTCGCCCCACTGCTCATCCGGCACCCCCAGGACCGCGCACTCGAAGACCGCGGGATGCGCGTACAGCGTGTTCTCGACCTCGACCGAGGAGATGTTCTCGCCGCCGCTGATGATGATGTCCTTGGCCCGGTCCACGATCAGGAGATAGCCTTCCTCGTCGATGGTGGCCACATCGCCGGTGTAGAACCAGCCGTCCCGGATTGCCGCGGCCGTCGCCTCCGGATCGCGCAGGTAGCCGTCCATCACCACGTTGCCGCGCGCGACGATCTCGCCGGCGGTCTTCCCGTCAGGCGGGACGTCGCGGCCCTGCGCGTCCACCACCCGCAGCTCCACGCCCACGACCGCATAGCCGGTCATGGCCCGCCGCTCGAGCTCCCGCTCCGGCCCCTCCCCAGCCAGGTGTTGCTTGGGCCAGGCGAGGGTGAGGACCGGCGAGGTTTCGGTGAGGCCGTAGCCGACCAGGGCTCGGCAGCCCAGGCGCTCCTCGATCGCGCGGATCAGCACCGGCGACGACGGGGCGCCGCCGACCACCGCGAGGCGGAGGCTGCCGAGGTCGAACTCGCCGCGCGCGGGATGGTGGACGAGCGCGTTGTAGATCGTCGGGACCCCGAGCACCGTGGTCACGCGCTCCGCCTGGATGAGCCGGAAGACCTCCACGGGGTCGATCTTCCGCAGCATCACGTGGACCCCGCCCGTGGCCGTGATCGTGTGGGGCGAGCCCCAGCCGTTGACGTGGAACATCGGGACCACGTGGAGCAGCACCATGGCATCGTCGCAGCGCAGCGCGATGATCGCGTTCAGCGCGTGCAGGTAGAGGCTCCGGTGCGTGAGCACCACGCCCTTGGGCCGCCCGGTCGTGCCGCTGGTGTAGAACAGCTCGGCGGGCGCGTTCTCGTCCACCACCGGGTCGTCGGCCGCCGGCGCCGCGCGGGCTAGCAGCGCCTCGTAGTCGAGCGTGCCGGCGGGCGGCCGGCCATCGGGCTCGAGCACGACCAGCGCGCGCAGCGAGGTCAGGTCGCCCCGCATCGCCTCGACCAGCGGCGCGAAGTCGCGGTGGAAGCACAGCACGCGGCAGCCGCCATGTCCCAGGATGTAGGCGATCTCCTGCGGGTGGAGCCGGATGTTGATCGGGTTCAGGATCGCGCCGGTCTGGAGTACGCCGTAGTACGCCTCAAGCAGGTGGTGGGTGTTATAGGTCAGGATCGAGACGACCTCGCCCGGGCGCACGCCCAGGTCGGCCAACGCGCCCGCCAGCCGCCGCGAGCGCTCTCCGAACTCGGCGTAGGTGAACCGCCGGTCGCCGTCGATCACGCCCACCTTGCGGCCGTAGAGGCGCTCGGCGCGGCGGCGGAACTCCAGGGGCGAGAGCGGCACAATCATCGCGACGCCTCCTCCACAAAGGTGATCGTCCCCTCATGCATGCTGGCGATGCGCGCCAGCGCCACGACTGGCACACCCAGGGCCTCGACCGCGCGCCGGCCGCCCTCGAACGTCTTCTCGATGACCACACCCACCCCGGCCACCGCGGCCCCCCCGGCGGCCACCAGCCGCGCGAGCGCCAGGATGGTCGCCCCGCTCGCCAGGAAGTCGTCCACGATGAGCACCCGGTCCCCCGACCGCAGGTACTCCGGGGAGACCATGAGCTCGACCTGCGCCGCTTTGGTGTGGGACGGCGCGGTCGCCAGATAGACCTGCGCGGGCATGGTGATCGGCCGCTGCTTGCGCGCGTAGACGACCGGCACGCCGAGCGCCAGCGCCGCGCACAGCGCCGGGGCGATGCCGGAGATCTCCGCGGTGAGGACCTTGGTGACGCCCGCGCCGGCGAAGCGCCGGGCGAGCTCGCGGCCGCAGGCCTCCATGAGCACCGGGTCCACCTGGTGGTTGATGAACCCATCCACCTTGAGGATGCCGCCGCCGAGGTCGCGGCCGTCGGCCAGGATCCGGCGACGAAGCGCGTCCATGGTGGGGGATTTGGCCGCCGCGGCCGCCGCCCCTGCGCCTATCGCCGCAGGTAGGCGTCCCGGCCGGTGATCCAGTCCTCGCGCGGCGGGGTGAAGAAGTCCATCTCGACCGTATCCTCCAGGACCTCGGCCCCGTGGGGCACGCCTCCGGGGATGACCAGGACCTCGCCGGGGCGCAGGACGAGCTCGCGGCCATCCAGGATGAACCGCATGGCCCCGGAGATGCAATAGCTGATCTGCTCGTTGTCGTGCTGGTGCACCGGCACCGACGCGCCCGCCTTCAGCTCGATCAGCGCGCCCATCAGCCGCTGTCCCCAGAACAGCCGGCGGGTCATTCTGGGATTCACGGTCTCGGCCGGGATCGCCGCAAGGACGTGGTGCTGGACGTCGGCCACACGACACCTCCGCGCGCTCGCGCCCCGGGACGGCGCGGTCTCGCGAAGGGGTTACCCACCGCGCCGGCGGCTCCTGCCGGGGGCCCGGACCGGCAGCGCAGGAGCCGTGCTGCGACGGGGCAAAGTGTCGCGGCGCGCATCGTGCCACTCAGTCACCAGGAGGCCAGGATGATCTACCGCCGTCTCGGGAGAAGCGGGCTTTGCGTCTCGGCGCTCGGGCTCGGCTGCAACACCTTTGGTCGCGACGTGGACGCGGACGGCGCCGGGCGGATCGTGCATGCGGCTCTCGACCTCGGTGTCACGTTCTTCGACACGGCCGACATCTACGGCCAGCAGCGGTCCGAGGAGTACCTGGGCCGCGCGCTCGCCGGCCGCCGCGGCCGGGCGGTGATCGCGACGAAGGTCGCGGGGGAGGTCGGGCCGGGGCCCAACGACCGCGGGGCCTCGCGGGCGCACATCATGGACGGCCTCCACGCCAGTCTGCGCCGGCTCGGCACGGACTACGTCGATCTGCTCCAGATCCACTTCTGGGACCCGCACGCGCCGCTCGAGGAGACGCTGCGCGCGCTCGACGACTTGGTCCGCCAGGGTAAGGTGCGCTACCTCGGCTGCTCCAACTTCGCGGCCTGGCAGCTCGTGTGGGCGCTCTGGATCGCCGACCGCCGCGGGTTCGCCCCGTTCGTGTCGGTGCAACCCGAATACAGCCTGCTCGCGCGCCGGGTCGAGGAAGAGCTGCTCCCGGCGTGTCTCGAGTTCGGGGTTGGCGTGATTCCGTACTTCCCGCTGGCCGCCGGCGTGCTGACGGGCAAGTACCGTGAAGGCGAACCCGCGCCGCCCGGTACGCGCGGCCACCGGAGCGAGCGGTTCGCGCAGCGGTTCGCCACCCCGCGCAACCTGGCTATCGTGCGCCGGCTGGACGCCTGGGCGCGCGACCGGGGCCGCACGGTCGGCGAGCTCGCGATCGCCTGGCTGCTGGCCCGGCCAGGTGTCGCCACGGTCATCACCGGGACGACGAGGGTCGAGCAGGTGCAGGCTAACGTGAGGGCAACGGAGTGGGTGCTCACGCCCGGCGAGGTCGAGGAAGTCGCGGCGCTGGCGCCGCGCGAGGGCGCGTAGCGCGGTTCTGACGGGGGCACCGGGCATGACCGAGCCGCTCTACCTGCGCGACAGCTACCTGCGCGAGTTCGACGCCGCGGTCGTCGCGGTCGACGGTCGGGCCGTCGCGCTCGACCGCACCGCCTTTTATCCCGGCGGGGGCGGGCAACCGCCCGACGCCGGCCGGCTAGCCTGGGACGGCGGCGAGGGGGGCGTCGTCGAGATGCGGCGCGAGGGCGCCGCGGTCTGGCACGTGCTCGACGTCGAGCCGCCGACCCCCGGGGCCCGGGTCCGCGGTGCCGTGGACTGGGCGCGCCGGTACGCGATCATGCGTCACCATTCCGCGCTCCACGTGCTGGTCGGTGCGGTCTACCGGCTCTACGGCGCGCTCGTGACCGGTGGGGCGATCCACCCCGACCGTGCGCGCATGGACTTCTCGCTGGAGGACCTGAGCCGGGAGCGGGTGGCGGCGATCGAGGCCGAGGCCAACCGGGCGATCGCCGCCGACCTGCGCGTGCGCGTCCGCTTCGTCTCGCGCGAGGAGTTCGAGCGGTCGGACCTGACCCGGCTCGCGCGCAACCTGGTGCCGCAGGACGTGACCGAGGTGCGCGTGGTGGAGATCGAGGGCTACGACGCGCAGGCCGACGGCGGCACGCACGTGGCGCGCACCGGCGAGATCGGCCATCTGCGCGTCACGAAGACCGAGAACAAGGGCAAGGCGAACCGACGGTTGGAGATCGCGCTGGACCCACCTGCCGTGCCAGGGGCCGTTGGGGCCCCGAGGCCTCCGTCCAGCCCAACCTAGTACAGTCCCGGGATGAACCGCGCGGTCTTCGATCGGTACTCCGCGTAGTCCGGGAAGCGCTCAAGCAGGAAGCGCTCTTCTCGCGAGGCTTTCGCAGCCATGTACGCCGCGAAGACCGCCGCCAGCGCCAGGTGCAGGCCGCTGGTCTTCCACAGCGCCCACCCGGCGGCGGCCATGATGAGGCCACCGTAGATCGGGTGCCGGGCGCGCGCGTATATGCTCGACCGCACCAAGATGGCCTGCTGTCGCGGTACCGGGAACGGGCTCAGGCTCGGGCCGAGCTCCCGGATCGCCCGCCAGGCCAGCGCGGCGCCGGTCAGGCCGCACGCGGCACCGACGATCCGCCACGCCGCCGGCGCCGGCCAGGACCATCGCCACGCCGCCGGCGCCAGCGCAATGGCCGCCAGCAAGACACCCTGTCCGGCGACCCACCACTCGCCGCGCGCGCCCTTCCACCAGGGCGGCCGGCTGGCCGTCTCCTTCACCCTCGCGCGGCGGCAGGTCGCTGCGCCGCCCGCAGCGCCTGAACGACCATCCACGCCGCCACGGCCAGGCCCGCCACGAAGAGGACGACGAACAGGACCAGCGGACTCCACTGCACCTCGACGCGGCCCGCGGCCACGTCGAGGAAGCGCCGCAGCTCCGCGTTCTGCACGACCTGCCGGCTGACGCCGTTCAGGGCGAGCACCGCGACCTGGGCAGCGGCGGCGGCCAGCGCCATCCGTCGCTGCACCCCGCGACGCTGCGCCGCGACCAGCGCCCAGACCAGCCCGGGGCCGAGCGCCGTGAGCGCGGTGAGGAGCACCAGCGGCCCGAACATCAGCGCCCGCACCTCGGGAATCCAGGTGCCGAAGGCGTACCACGATCCCGCGGTCGCGAACCACCCCATGCCCACCGTATACAGCCCCAGCGCGAACCGGGCGATCCAGCGCCGGTACGCCTCGGGCTCGCGGGCCGCGAAGAACGCCGCGTCCACGATCGCGTAGGCGGCGGTCGTTGTCAGCGCCAGGCCGAAGACCATCAGCCATCGGGGGAGGACCTGGGGATCGCCGACATTGAGCGCGGTCCCCGTGGGTGCGCCCGCCACCGCGGTACGCTCGAGAATCCCCGGCCAGGCCTCGACGTTGACCATCAGCGTGAACGCGTGGCTGAAGATGAAGCCCATGACGACGAACAGCACGGCGGCCGTCCAGCCCGCCGCCGCGTGCAGCGGCCGGAGCCGGCCACCCCGCAGCCCCACGGCGTACACGTAGACGCCGTAGTAGGCCACGACCAGCAGGCCCACGATCGAGAACCAGAACCAGCCCATCAGGATCGTCGCCGGGTAGAAGACGCGGTGGTAGGCCACCTGCGTGAACAGGAGCGGGACGATGCCGAAGTTGATGCCGAGCGCGATGAGGATCGGCATCTGGGACATCAGCCGGTCCGAGAGGCGTCGCGCGTGCTCGCCACCCCACCGGCGCAGCAGCAGCGCGACCAGGATGCCGGCGAACCACAGGTTCATCGGGATCATGTGCAGCACGAAGCCGAGCACCTTCAGTCCCGCCATGAACCAGTAGGGGGCCGGATAGCCGAGCGGCGAGGGCGGGCCGATCAGGCTGGACGGATCCATCACGGTCTCCTGTGCGCTACCGCCGGGCGGGCTCCATGCCGCCCGGCCGGGGGAAGGCGATCGACGTCAGGTAGCGCGCGAGCAGGTCGGCCTCCTCGGGCGTACCGGTCCACGGCGGCATGAAGAACGTGGACTCGTCCAGGTGGTCGAGGACGCGCCGGATCAGCTCCGGCGACCAGCCGCGCATGAGATGGCCGACCGCCGAGTAGCCCACCTGCGCGGCGTGGCAGTTGTTGCACTGATACTGGAAGATGACCCGGCCCAAAAACCGCTGGTCCTCCTCGGGAAGGCGCAGCAGCGCGGCCTCGTCGATCTCCCGCCCGCGCATCGCCTGCGGGTAGCGCGCGGCCACCAACGCCCGCGTCCAGGTGCCGGTCTCGAGGAACCCGCGGCGTTGCGCGTCGGCGATCTCGTCCACCCTGAGCTGGTTGCCCATCACCACGTTGTAGATGATGTAGGGCTTGCGGACCGCCTCGCGGATGAACTCGCCGGTCGAGAACGCGGCCAACCCGGCGACGAACAGGAGGATGGCGAATCCCGGCGTCAGCCAGCCCGGGTTGCGGTACGGCCCGAGGTAGAGCATCACGAACACAGCGATCGTGACCGCGAAGATGAGCACCATCATGACGTTCAGCGCCGCCGCCGCCGCCAGGGCGGCCCGGGCCGACTCGGGCAGGAAGGCGTACCACCCGATCCCGCCCAGCACCACCAGCACTGCGCCGAGCAGCGCCGGCCGCGCCGAGCGCGACGCGATCAGGTTGCGCAGCGCCGGGTCTTTGACCTTGATCGAGGCGTGCAGGTAGACGTACAGCGAGGCCAGCAGGAACGAGCCGCCGGTGCGCGCGAGCACCTGGGGCACGAACTGCGGGTTGAGGAACCCGACCCAGAACGTTCGGCGCTCGGGCCAGGCGCCCGGGTTGAGCATGAACGCGGTGATGCCCGTGATGAGCACCAGGCTCATCCATGCCGAGGCCGCGTAGATCCAGCCCACGGTCACGTGGGTCCGCTGCGGCAGCCGGCCCCAGAAGTAGTAGAAGATGAACGCCGAGACGATCTCCAGGACGAAGAAGACGTACTCCATCGCCCAGCCGAAGACGAAGGTCTGGATCAGGACCTCGGTGGCCAGCGGCGAGGCCAGGCCGATCGTCCACCAGATGCCGACGCCGGTGATGGCGCCGAAGACGACCGTGACGAGGATGAAGAACCAGGCGTGGCCGCGCAGGTACTCCAGGTAGGCCTTGTGCTTGACGCGGTACGCGTACTGGGTTTCGAGCGCGAGGAACAGCCCACCGCCCACGGCGTAGTGCGCCACGAGCACGTGCACCACCGCCACCGCGGCGATGAGCATGGGCGCGGTCAGGAACGGGACGTACCACCAGGGGTAGTGCACCCGACGACCTCCTGCCCCCGACGAGACCTATTCGGATTCGCGCGACCGCATCCCTACGGCGGCCGGGGTGGCGGGAGCCTGGCCCCATCGGTGCGAACCCTGATCGCGGAGGCGAGGCGGATGGAGCGACGCAACATCTCGAGCGGGACGCCCTGGGAACCGGTGGTGGGCTACTCTCGCGCGGTGCGCGTGGGCGCGACCGTGTACGTCGCGGGTACCACCGCGACCGACCCCGAGGGTCGCGTGGTGGGCGCCGGTGACGCCTACGCTCAGACCGTGCAGGCGCTGCGCAACATCGAGCGCGCGCTGCACGCGGCCGGCGCGCACATGGAGCACGTGGTGCGCACGCGCATCTTCGTGACGGACATCGCGGTGTGGGAGCAGGTGGGCCGCGCACACGGCGAGGTGTTCGGCGCGATCCGGCCGGCCTGCACGATGGTGGAGGTCAGCCGGCTGGTGGACCCGGCGATGCTCGTGGAGATCGAGGCTGACGCTGTGGTTCCCGACCCGGCGTAGCCGGTGGTGGCGAGCCCGTGGACGCGGGGAGCCGCCGGCGCGCGCCCCACGGTCGCCACGTCAGGCCGCGTCCAGCGTCCAGGCGCCGTCGCGCAGCACGGCCAGGCGCGTGCAGCCCACCTGGCGCAGCACCGCGGCTGCGCGGTCGTGGAACTCGGCCACCCGATCTGGCGCGTGCGCGTCGGTCGTGACCACCAGCGGGATGCCCAATTCCACGCACCGGCGGAGCACCCAAGGGCTGGGGTACGGCGCGCGGACCGCGTGCCGCCAGCCCGAGGTGTTGAGCTCCACGATGGTGCCGGCATCCGCGCACGCCCCGAGCGTGGCTTCGATCTCGTCGCGATACCACGCGGCCTGTTCGTCGAAGTAGCGGTCGCCCGCGTTCCACATCTTGATGCGGTCCAGGTGGCCGAGGATCGCCGTGCGGCCCCAGGCGACGAGTGCGCGCACGCGCCGGTAGTACTCCGCGATCATCGCCCGCGCGTCGCCGCCGAACAGTTCGTCCAGGCCGCGCTCGAACCCCGCCCGCGACAGGTCGTACGCCGAGGGTACGCCCCGCCCGTCGGTGCCCACGAAGTGCACCGAGCCGATCAGGTACTCGAACGGGCTGTCGGCCAGCATGGCCCACATCGCATCGGCGTACTCGGGCAGGTAGTCGAACTCCAGCCCCAGGTGGACGCGCAGCCGGTCGGCGTAGGCCGCGCGGACGCGGGCCACCTCGTCGCGGTAGGCGGCCAGGTCCTCGAGCCGCATGGCGTAGTCCTCGGGAAAGGGCAAGGGCGAGTGGCTGGTGACCCCGAGCGCCTCCAGGCCGGCGGCGGCGGCCGCCGCCGCGTAGTCAGCGATTGCGCCCTTGCCGTCGCAGTAGCGGTTGTGGGTGTGGTAGGAGGTACGGAGTCTCACGCCGCGGCGTCCAGCCTGACCACGCCCTCGGCGCGCGGCGGGCCGCCCTCCTCGCGCACCAGCGCCGCGAGGATCTCCAGCCCCCCGACGACGCGGGGCCCGGGTCGATTGAAATAGGCGCTGCCGTCTGTCGCGTAGACGCGGCCGGCCCGCACCGCGGGCAGGGCGTCCCATCCAGGCCGGCGGGCCAATAGCGGCGCCTCGGCGCGCGTGCGTTCCAGGTCGAAGCCGCACGGCATGAGCACGATGAGCTCGGGCGCGTAGGCGACCACGGCCTCCCAGGGGACGGTCACCGAGGACGCGCGCGGCCGGCCCAGCCCGTCCTCGCCGCCCGCGATCGCGACCATTTCGGGCACCCAGTGCCCGGCCACGAAGAGCGGGTCGAGCCACTCGACGCACAGCACCCGCGGCCGCGGCTCCGGCGGCGGGAGCCGGCGTACGGCTTCGATGCGGGCGCGCAGGTCGCTGACCAGCGCGCGCGCCGTCCGGGCCGCCCCGGTCAGGTCACCCACGAGCGCAATCGTGTCCAGGATGTCGTCCAGGCCCAGCGGTTCCAGCGAGACCAAACGCGTGCGGCCCTCGAGGACGCGCGCGGCCCGGCGTACCTCGGTGAAGGACGGCGCGCACACCTCGCACAGCTCCTGCGTGAGGATCAGGTCGGGCCGCAGCGCCTCCAGCCCCGCGGCGTCCAGATGGTAAACGCTGGTCCCGCGGTGCACGCGATCCCGCACGGCGGCGTCGATCGCCGCGCTGGGCTGCGAGGGGTCTACGAGCGCGGTGGAGAGCACGCGGCGGTCGAGCACCTCGGCCGGGTAGTCGCAGTCGTGCGAGATGCCGACGAGGGCATCGCCCAGGCCGAGCGCGCAGACGATCTCCGTGGCGCTGGGCAGCAGCGAGACGATTCTCACCGGCGCTCCCCGGGCGGGCGGAGGTGGCGGAACATCGCGAACAACAACAGATCATAGACGATCTTGAGGCCGCCGCCCAGCACGAACGGGGCCCCCAGGCCCACGGTCCGCATCGCCGCGCCGGCGACGACGGGGGGGACCCACGCGCTCGGCCAGCCGGCCCGACGCCCAGTGGGAGGCGGCCTGGAGCAGGCGGACCCAGAGGAACACCCCTCCCAGCACCCCGGGGTCCGGCTCTCCAGCGCATGTGCAGGTAGAACGCGATCACGCTCTGGACCACGAACCCGCCCGCCAGCGAGTCGAGTGAAGAGCGCGGAGAGCCGGAGCATTCGCCGTCGGCCGTAACGGTCGGCGGTGGCCGAGAAGAGCATTGTCAGATCGCCGAGCTGAGCAGGGTGGCCGTCAATCAGGCGCCCGTCGGGAGAGAGCCAGGACGCGGGTCCGCCGGGGTCGTTCACCCCGGGGCGTTCGGCGAGGCCGGGGGCGGTCCCTGAAGCCGGGGGCGATCCCTGAGGCCGGGGGCCCGAGCTCCCCGACGGGCGGAACCTGGCGGCCGGTTCCTCGGGGGGAAGGTCGGCAGCCCGGGACGAACTTGCCTAGGGTGACCGTCGTGGGGGCCGGCGCCCCCGGAGGTGGGAGTCGGTGGTCATCGAGGAAGGCATCCGGAGCCGCGTCGGGCTGGAGGTCCACGGCATCGAGGCCGAGATGGTCGGCTGGAACCTCCCGGTACCGGCGCTGTACGAGCACGTGGCCCGGCGGCGGGAGGGGCTCATCGCCGAGGGCGGCGCGCTGGTCGTGCACACCGGGCACCACACCGGGCGGTCCCCCAGGGACAAGTTCATCGTCCGCGAGCCCTCCAGTGAGGAGCGCATCTGGTGGGGCCAGCACAACCGGCCGTTCGACGCCGGCGCCTTCGACCGCCTCCACAGGCGTCTACTCGCCTACCTGCAAGGCAAGGAGCTGTTCGTCCAGGACGTCTTCGTCGGCGCCGACCCGCGCTACCGGAAGCACGTGCGGGTGGTCACGGAGTACGCCTGGCACAGCCTGTTCGCGCGGACGATGTTCATTGTGCCCGACGGCGAGGCCCTGGCGTCGCACCGGCCGGAGTTCACCGTCATCGACATCCCGCGCTTCCACGCCGTCCCCGAGACCGACGGCACCCGCACCGAGGTCTTCATCCTCATGCACCTGGCGAAGAAGCTCGTGCTCATCGGCGGCACCTCCTACGCCGGCGAGATCAAGAAAGCAGTCTTCACGCTGATGAACTACCTGCTCCCGCTGGAGGACGTGCTGCCAATGCACTGCTCGGCCAACGTCGGCGCCGGAGGCGACGTCGCGCTGTTCTTCGGGCTGTCGGGCACCGGGAAGACCACGCTGTCCGCCGACTCGACCCGGACGCTGGTGGGCGATGACGAGCACGGCTGGTCCGACCGCGGCATCTTCAACTTCGAGGGCGGCTGCTACGCGAAGGTGATCCGGCTCTCGCCGCAGGGCGAGCCCGAGATCTACGCCACCACCCGCATGTTCGGGACGGTGCTGGAGAACGTGGCGATCGCGCCGGACACGCGGCGGCTCGACCTGGATGACGAGTCCCTCACCGAGAACACCCGCGCGGCGTACCCGCTGTCGTTCATCCCCAGCGCCTCGGCCACCGGCCTGGCCGGGCACCCGCGGGCCATCGTCTTCCTGACCGCGGACGCCTTCGGCGTCATGCCGCCCATCGCGCGCCTGACGCCGGAGCAGGCGATGTTCCACTTCCTGGCCGGCTACACCGCGAAGGTGGCGGGTACCGAGAAGGGCGTGACCGAGCCGCAGGCGACCTTCAGTCCCTGCTTCGGCGCGCCGTTCATGGCCCAACAGCCCAGCCTCTACGCCGCGATGCTTGGGTCGCGCATCGCCCGCCACGATACGGCGGTTTGGCTGGTCAACACTGGCTGGAGCGGCGGGCCGCACGGGGTGGGGCGGCGCATCGCGCTCCAGCACACGCGGGCGATGGTACGCGCGGCGCTCGACGGCGCGCTGGGGGGCGTCCCGACCGCGCCGGACCCGGTCTTCGGGGTGCATGTCCCCCAGGCCGTCCCCGGCGTGCCGGCGGAGATTTTGCGCCCACGCGGCACCTGGACCGACCCGGCGGCCTACGACGCCACCGCCCGGCGGCTGGCCGGCATGTTCGCCGAGGCCTTCGAGGAGTTCGCGCCGCACGTGTCCGCGGAGGTGCGGGCGGCGGCGCCCCGGACCGGCTGACTTCCGCATGAGCCGCCTGCGCATCGGCGTCCTCACGGGCGGCGGCGACTGCCCGGGTCTGAACGCGGTCATCCGGGCCGTGGTGCTCTCCGCCCACGGCGGGCTCGGGTGGGAGGTCCTGGGCGTTCAGGACGGGTTCGACGGCCTCCTGCACGACCGCGCGCGGGCGCTGGGCCGCGAGGACGTCCGCGGCATCCTCACGCTGGGCGGCACGATCCTGGGCACCTCGAACCGCGGCAACCCGTTCGCATGGCCCGTGGTCCGCAACGGCCGGACCGAGGTGGTCGACGCCTCGGGCGAGGTGATCGAGCGCATCCGGGCCCTGGCGCTCGATGCGCTCATCGTGATCGGCGGCGACGGCACGCTGCGCATCGGCGAGCGGCTCAGCCAGATGGGCGCGCCGATCGTGGGCATCCCCAAGACCATCGACAACGACATCTCCGCGACCGACATCACGTTCGGCTTCGACACCGCGCGGGTCACCGCGACCGAGGCGATCGACAAGCTCCACTCCACGGCGGAGAGTCACCACCGCGTCATGGTGGTGGAGACGATGGGCCGCAACGCCGGGTGGATCGCGCTAGAGTCCGGGATCGCCGGCGGGGCGAACTCGGTGCTCATTCCCGAGATCCCCTACCGCCTGGAGGTGGTGGTCGAGACCATCGAGGCGCGCGCCACCCGCGGCCGACCCTTCTCGATCGTGGTGGTGGCCGAGGGCGCGCACCCCGTGGGCGGCACCCAGGTCTACCGCGAGCCCGGCGGCCCCGGCCGGCTGCCGCGCCTGGGCGGCATCGGGCAGCAGGTGGCCGACGCCCTGGCCGAGGCCACCGGCCGCGAGACCCGGTGCACGGTGCTCGGGCACCTGCAGCGCGGCGGGACGCCCACGCCGTTCGACCGGCTGCTCGCCACGCGGTTCGGCGTGCGCGCGGTGGAGTGCGTGGCGGCGGGCCGGCTGGGGACGATGGTGGCGTTGCGGGGCCCGTCGGTCATCGACGTGCCGCTCGCGGACGCGGTCGCCGAACCGAAGCGCGTGCCGCCCGACGGCGAGCTGGTCCGGGCGGCGCGGGAGCTGGGGATCTCGATGGGGGATGTCGCCGGGCCGGCAGACCCCGCGGCGGGCTTGCTATGATCGCTGGTGGTGGGGGCGTTGGAGGTGGCACCTGTGCGTCTCGCGGTGTTGACCGGTGGTGGTGACGCGCCAGGCCTGAACGCGGCGATCCGGGCCGTCGTCCGCCGCGCGCTTGACGGCAACCACGAGGTCATCGGCCTGCGCAACGGCTGGCTGGGACTGCTCAACGGCGACGTCGTCCCGTTGACCCGCGACAGCGTCTCGGGCATCCTGCCGCGGGGCGGGACGATTCTCGGCACGTCGCGCACCAACCCGTTCAAGGCGGCCGACGGCGGGCCGCGGATGCTGGAGACCATTGCGCGCCTGGGCATCGACGCGATCGTCGCCATCGGCGGGGACGATACCCTGAGCGTAGCCCTCAAGCTCCACGCCATGGGGGTCCGCGTGGTCGGGATTCCCAAGACGATGGACAACGACGTGCCGGGGACCGACTACACCATCGGGTTCGACACCGCGGTCAACGTGGTGATGGAGGCATGCGACCGGCTGCACACGACGGCCGAGGCCCACCACCGCGTCATGATCGTCGAGGTCATGGGTCGGGACGCCGGATGGGTGGCCGGCATCGGCGGGCTGGCCGGCGGGGCGGACGTCATCCTGGTGCCCGAGGTTCCGTTCACCATCGAGGACGTCTGCCAGATCGTGCGGCGACGCCACGAACGGGGCCGGACGTTCAGCATCATCGTGGTCGCCGAGGGCGCCAAGCCTGCCGACTTCGGGATGCCGATCACCCAGGACGCGCGCGTGGACGAGTTCGGACACGTCCGGCTGGGCGGGGTCGGGGCCTTGCTCGCGCGCGAGGTCGAGGCGCGAACTGGCCACGAGACACGTGTGACGGTGCTCGGGCACCTGCAGCGCGGCGGGTCACCGACGGTCTTCGACCGGGTGCTCGCGACCCGGCTCGGCGTGGCCGCGGTGGAGGCCCTGGAGGCCGGGAAGGACGGCGTGATGGTGGCCGTCCAGGGGACGAAGATCGTCACGGTGAGCCTGCAGGAGGCCCTGGCGGGGACGAACCGGCTGGATTTGCAGCTCTACCAGCTCTCGCGGCTGTTCCACTAGATGCCGTGGGGGCGCGTTAGCGTACCAGCCGCCGCCGCATCAGCACGACCGGCAGCGGGAACAGCGCGGCGGTCACCACCACGATCCACGCCAGGTCGGCCCAGTGCCGTGTCTCGAAGGTCCCCAGCGCCAGCGCGCGGCTCAGTGACACCACGTGCGACAGCGGGGTGAACCAGGTCGCGGTCGCCACCCACGCCGGCAGCGCGTCGAGCGGGAAGAAGATGCCGCTGAACATGAACATGGGCGTGATGAACAGCGCGAAGTAGAACGGGAAATAGTCGATGCTGGGGTTCACCGCGGTGAAGGCCATGGCGATCACCGAGAACATCAGGCCCGAGAGGAAGAACAGCGGCGGGATGAGCAGGGCGAGCGGTGAGCGCACCGTCCCGAAGGCCGCGATCACGATCAGGAACGTCGTCCCGAACAGCACGCTCCGGGTGGCGCCCCACAGGACCTCGCCCACCACCACGTCCTCCACGTTGAGCGGCGTGGTAATGGCGCCGTCGTAGGCCTTCTCGTAGTACATCTGCACGTAGGCGTTGTACGTGCACTCGAACGTGGCGCCGAACATCGCGGCGGTGCAGATGAGCCCGGTGGCCACGAACGTCAGATAGGGAAGGCCGCCCAGGGTTGTCAGGTAGGCGCCGATCCCGAAGCCCATCGCCAGCAGGTAGATCACCGGCTCGATGAAGTTCACCGCCAACGCCTCGGGAAAGATCGACCGGAAGACGAAGACATTGCGCTGCCAGAACCGGAGCGCCCCCTTGGGCGAGAACAGCATCACTCGCGCAGCATCCTCCCGGTCAGCTTGAGGAACACGTCCTCCAGGGTGGCGCGTCGCAGCAGCGCCGACTCGATGGGCAGCGCGGCTTCCCGGATGCGGTGCAGCAAGGCCTCGCCATCGGCGGTGTAGACCAGCACCAGGTCGCCGTGCGCCTCGTGGCGTTCCGCACCCCCGTCGTCGCGCGCGAGCAGGGTGCCGAGCGCCTGCCGTGCCGGGGCGCCGTCCAGCCCGCGCAGTTCCACCACCTCGCGCCCCACGTGCTCGCGGATCAGGTCCGCCGGCGCGCCCTCGGCGACGATGCGGCCGTGGTCCATGATGACGATCCGGTCGCACAGCGCGGCGGCCTCGTCCATGTAGTGCGTCGTGAGCACCTGGGTGACGCCCATGCGTTTGAGCTGCCGGAGCTTCTCCCACGTGAGCTGCCGGGCCTGCGGGTCGAGCCCGGTGGTCGGCTCGTCGAGGATGAGCAGGTCGGGCTGCGCCATCAGCGCCCTGGCGATCATCAACCGCCGGCGCATGCCGCCGCTGAGGTGCTCGACCTTGTCCCGGTGGCGCTCGGCCAGCGCCACGAACTCCAGCAGCTCGTCCGCGCGGCGGCGCGCCTGCGTCCACGGCAGGTCGAAGTAGCGCCCGAAGATCACCAGGTTCTCGCGTACCGATAGCGCCGAGTCGAGCGTGTTGTCCTGCGTGACCACCCCCAGGCGCGCCTTGATGCGGCGCGCCTCGCGCCGGACGTCCATGCCGAGCACGGTGAGCTCGCCCGCGCTCGGCTCGAGCACGCAGTAGATCATCTTCATGGTGGTGGTCTTGCCCGCGCCGTTGGGGCCGAGGAAGCCGAAGCACTCCCCGGGGCGTACCTCGAAAGCCACGCGGTCTACCGCGACGAGCGTTCCGTAGCGCTTCTCCAGGCCGCGGGCGCGGATGACCGGCACGGGGGCAGGCACGCCCGTGGGAGCGGGGCGATCAGGCACCACGCGAGGTCTCTTCTTCTAGCGCGTGAGCGTCACCTTGCGCAGACCCCGGGGGCTGTCGGGGTTGAGCTTGCGCGCGACCGCCAGGTGGTAGGCGAACAGGTGCACCGCGGGCGCGGCCGCGATCGGCGCCAGCGGTTCGGGCAGCCCCGCCCGGACCGCCACGTCACCGGGGTCGTCGCCGAAGGCGAACGTCAGCGTCGGGACCGAGCGGCCGCGGAGCTGCACGCGCACGTCGATGAGCCCGGCCGTGGCGCGGCCCGGTGGCAGCAGGAGGAGCACCGTGCTCTTCCGGTCGAGCGCTGCGATGGGGCCGTGGAGGAGCTCCGCTGCGGACAGCGACTCGGCCGTGGTATACGCGGCCTCCTTGAGCTTGAGCGCGGCCTCGTCGGCCACGCCGAGCATGTACCCGCGCGTGGTGACGATCCACGGGTCGCGCTTCGCGTGTTTACGCGCGAGCGCCCGGATCGCGGCCTCCTGCGCCAGCACGGCGCCGGTGACCTCGGGCAGCCGGCCCAGCGCCCGGGCGAGTTCCCGGTGCTGGCCCCAGCCCACGACCAGCGCCGCGAGCATCGCCAGCGACGCCGTGAACGTCTTGGTCGCGGCGACGGCGTGTTCCGGGCCGGCGGCGAGCGGCAGCACGTGCGCGGCTCGCTCGGCGAGCGGCGAGGACGGATCGTTGGTGACCGCCACGGTGAGCGCGCCCTGCCGGCGCGCCTCGGCGACCACCTCGGTGACGTCGATGGACCGCCCCGACTGCGAGACCCCGATGACCGCCGCCGCCTCCCAGTTGGGTGTGCGGCCGTAGAGGGTCGTGACCGAGGGCATGGCAGTGGCCGTGGGGATGCGCAGCAGCGTCTCCACCAGGTACTGGCCGTAGATCGCCGCGTTGTGCGAGGTCCCGCGCGCGACGAAGACCACTAGCGACGGGTTGCGCCGGCGCAGGGCCGCGACGACCTCGCCGACGCCGGCGGCGTGCTCGCGCAGCATGCGCGCCAGCACCTGCGGCTGCTCCATCGTCTCGGCATGCATGGCGTGCGCACGGGTGGGCATTGCGGCCTCCGGGTGCCGGGCGCGGCACGCCTCGACTATAGCACCGCGTCCCGCCCCGCCGGCAGGAGACCGGCAGCGCGACCGCCAATTAATCATAATGTTATGACAAATCTCATCTCCCGCCGGTCCCCGGTCCCGCTCTACTACCAGGTCGAGTCGGTCCTCCGCGAGGAGATCGCCTCTGGCCGCTACGCCCACGACGCGCCGCTGCCCACCGAGGAGGCGCTGGTCCGCCGCTTTGGGGTGAGCCGCATCACGGTCCGCCGCGCGATGGAGCGGCTGGCGCAGGAAGGCCTGATCTACCGGGTCCCGGGGCGCGGCACCTTCGTGAACGGCGTCCGTTCGCTCGAGTTCCGCATCGAGCGGAACCCGGCCGACCTCATGGGGTTCGAGGAGGACATCCGCCGGGCAGGCTTCGTCCCCGAGACCCGCGTGCTGCGGCACGACTGGGTGCGCCTGCCCGCCGACGTGGCCGTGGCGCTCGGCGTTGCCCCCGAGGTCGAGGGGCTCTGGCTCCACCGCCGCGGCAGCGTCGCGGGCGCGCCGCTGTGGATCGAGGACCGCTACATCCTGCGCCGGTGGGCGGCGCGGCTGCGGCCGCGCGACTACGCGACGCCGAGCCTGCTGGCCACGCTGGCGCGGGCGCAGGGGTTCACCGTGGACCGCGCGGCCGTGCGCATCGCCGCCCGCGGCGCCGCGCGGGAAGAGGCCCGCCTGCTCGACCTGCGGGCCGGCGCGCCGGTCCTGGTCGCGGAGTTCGCGGTGCAGGCCGCCGGGCAGCCGGCACAGTACGTGCGCGCGCGGTTCCGGCCCGACCGCTACGCGTTCGCGTTCGTCATCGGGCCGGAGGCTCCACTTCGGGGCCGCCCCGCGCCCGAGGAGGACGCGCGTGTCCGGCGCTGACGGGAAGCTCCTCAAGGTGGGCGAGGCGATCGACAGCCTCTGCACCATCGAGATCACCGGCCGGGGGGTCGTGCGCGATCTCTACCTGGCCGCGCGCGCCGCGCAGGACGGTCCGCTCTGCCTGGCCGCGGCGCGCGAGCTGGCCGCGCGCGTGCACCCCGGCGACGCCGTGGTCATCGCCACGGGCCTGCCCACCTACCCGTGGTTCTCCGGAGAGCAGGATGGCCCGGTGGGCGCGGCGACGCTCGCGCGGGCGCTCGTGCTCGGACTCGCGGCGCGGCCGATCGTGGTCACCGAGGCGATCCACGTCGAGATGTGCCGGGCCGCGCTGCGCGGCGCCGGGCTCTACGCGCGCGGGCTGGAGCAGGCGCTCAGCCTGCCGACCACGGCGGCGGTCGTGGCGTTTCCCACCGACCCCGCCGAGGCCGCCGAGGCCGCGGACCGCCTGATGGCGCAGGCGCGGCCCAGGGCGATGGTCGCCATCGAGCGCCCCGGCGCCAACGAGCGAGGGCACTACCACGGCGCCAAGGGGTTCCAGCTCAGCGACCACTGCGCGAAGGTGGACCTGCTCTTCGAGCGGGGGAAGGCGGCCGGCGCGTACACGGTCGGCATCGGCGACGGCGGCAACGAGCTCGGCTGCGCGCTGATCCGCGAGACCGTGGTCGCGACCGTGCCGTTTGCGGCCGTCTGCCAGTGCCCGTGCGGCGGGAGCGTGGTGCCGGCGTTCGTGCCAGACCACCTGATCATCGCCGCCATCTCCAACTGGGGCGCCTACGGCGTGGCCGCGGCGCTGGCGCTGCTGCTGGACCGCCGCGAGGTGCTGCACGACCGCGAGGTGGACCGCCGCGTGCACGAGTTGTGCGCGGCGGCCGAGGCCAACAACGACGGGCCAGGCCTGCTCGATCCCGGTACGGATGCCGTGCCCGCGCGGCTGCACGGCGACTTCGTGGAGCTGCTCGGCTTCATGGTGCAAAGTGGCATCGACTTCGGCCGGCTCTACAAGGAGCCTCGCTACCCGTGGCTCGCCGTCTAGGAGGACACCCGATGACCACCGCGACGGTCAGCGCTGCCGACCTGCGGGCGCGCATCGCGGCGTTGCCGCGCCGCCGCCTGGCGTTCCTGCCCACCCCCATCCAGCACTGCCCCAACCTGTCCGCCGACCTCGGCGTGGATCTGTGGGTGAAGCGCGACGACCTGACCGGGCCTGCCTTCGGCGGCAACAAGGTCCGCAACCTGGAGTGGCGGATGGCCGAGGCGATCGAGGCGGGCGCCGACGTGCTGGTCTTCGGGGTCGAGGCGACCTCCAACTCCGCGCGCCAGACCACCGCGGCCGCCAACATGCTGGGGCTGCCGCTCGTGCTCGTCCTGCGCGGTCGGCCGGAGGCCGCCCCACAGGGGAACCTGCTGTGCGATCTGGTGCTGGGCGCCGAGGTGCGCCTGGTGGACCTGCCCACCTACCACGACCTCGACGCCGCCGTGCGCGGCGTGGTCGAGGAACTGCGCGCGCAGGGCCGGCGGCCGTTTTCCCTCAATCACGGCCGCATGTTCGAACGCGGCGCGGCGCTGGCCACGGTCGAGAACTTCCTCGAGATCGTGGAGCTACTGGCGGCGCACGACCGGCGACCGGACCACATCTACATCTCGTCGGGCGGCAAGGGGCTGGCCGGTCTGATCCTGGCCCGGGAGGCCATGGGTCTGCCGGTGCGCGTGGTCGGTGTCGCGTCCACGGCCAACGAGGATCCCTGGCAGAGCGCCGCGCGGATCGCCACCGAGACCGCCGCGCTGCTGGGGCTGCCGATCACCGTGACGCCCGACGACGTCGAGGCGACGTGGGACTACATCGGAGGCGGCTACGGCGTGCCCACGCCGGACGGCCTCGAGGCCATCCTGGCGTTCGCCCGCCGCGAAGGCCTGCTGCTGGACCCGGTTTACACCGGGAAGGCCGCGGCGGGCATGCTCGACCACATCCGCGCCGGCCGGGTGGCGCCCGGCGCGACGGTCGTGTTCGTGCACACCGGGGGACAGCCGGCGCTGTTCGCGCAGAGCCGGGCGATCGTCGAGCACCTCGCCAGGCGAGACCGGACCACGAAGTCCACGCACGAGGGGGGAGTCGCATGAAGACACGTCTGGCGATCGCCGTCATCGTGGCGGCGACGCTGCTCTGGCCCTATGCGGCCGGCGCGCAGACCGACCGGCCGCTCGTCTACGCGCAGAACGTCCCGGTCACCGCCATGGACACCGCCGGGACGACGATCGGTACGGTTTACCCGGCCGGGTACGAGGCGATGTTCCTGATCTACGACAACCTGGTCGCGTTCAACGACAAGATGGAGCTCGTCCCGCAGCTCGCGACCGAGTGGACGGTTTCGCAAGACGGACGCACCTGGACGTTCCGGCTCCGCCGCAACGTCACGTTCCACGACGGGACGCCCTTCAATGCCGACGCCGCGATCTTCCACCTACAGCGCCAGATCGACCCCCAGACCAACCGGGCTAACCGGCCGCTGTGGGACCCGCTGGGCGGCGCGGGTACCGTCCGCAAGATCGACGACTTCACCATCGCGATCACGACCGAGAAGCCCTACGGCCCGCTGCTGAACACGCTGGCGCACGGCTCGGGCGGGGTGGTGAGCCCGACCGCGGTCCGTCGCCTCGGCGAGGGGTTCGCGCGCGCGCCCGTGGGCACCGGGCCCTACGCCTTCGAGCGCCTGGAGACCGGTACCGAGCTCGTTCTCCGCCGCAACGACGCCTACTGGGGCGGCCGCCCGGCCTACAGCCGGGTCGTCATGCGCCACGTCCCCGACCCCACCACGCGGATCGCGCTGCTGCAGTCCGGACAGGTGGACGTCATCAACCTGATCCCGCCGGAGAACGTCGCGCAGCTCCAGGGCCACCCCAACATCGACGTGATCACCCGGCCCGCGCTGCGCACCTTCGGGTTCGCGTTCAACCTCAACCGCCGGCAGTTCCAGGACGTGCGCGTGCGCCAGGCGTTCAACTACGCGGTGAACCGCGGGCCGGTCATCAAGGCCATCTTCAAAGACTTCGCCACCCCGATCGACTCGCCCATCTCGCCCAACGCGGTGGGCTACGTCCCGGTCGGGACCTATCCCTACGACGTGGACCGGGCCAGGACGCTGCTGGGCGAGGCCGGCTGGCGGCCCGGGCCCGACGGCGTGCTCCGCAAGGACGGCCAGGCCTTCGAGATCACGCTCCTGACGCCCATCGGCCTGCTGCCCAAGGACATCGAGGTCACGCAGGCGTTCCAGAACTTCCTCCGCGTGATCGGCGTGCGCGCCACGATCAACCGGGTCGAGCCGGCGGCCTTCTGGGACTTCCTCCGCGTGCCGCCCGACCGGCTGCAGTGGGACATGGTGCTGTTCGGGTTCAACCCGTCCAACGGCGACGGTGGCTACCACCTCACCTCGCTGTTCGAGAGCAACCCGACCCGCACCGGGCCGCCCAAGGTCTGGAACTTCACCTGGTACAGCAACCCGCGGGTGGACCAGCTCCTGGGCCAGGCCGACGCCACCGTGGACGCCGCGCGGCGCCGCCAGCTCCTGGGCGAGGTCGCCCGCATCGTCTGGAACGACGCGCCCTACGTCTGGCTGTACGCGGAGAACGTGATCGTCGCCAAGCGGAAGGAGGTCAAGAACGTCGAGGTCCTGCCGGTGATCTTCACGATCCTCCGCAACGCGCGGCCGTAGCCGCCCGCTGGCCGGGGGAGCAATCTCCCCCGGCCGGCCCTCCTCGATGGGACCGTTCGCGCTCCGGCGCCTCCTGTTGCTCCTCCCCCAGGCGCTGGGCATCGCCACGCTGATCTTCGTGCTCTTCCGCCTGGTGCCGGGGGATCCGGCGACCATCGTCGCCGGGCCGGGCGCCACCCAGCCCCAGATTGAGGCGCTGCGCCGCGAGCTCGGGCTCGACCGGCCGCTGTGGGCGCAATACGCGCGGTTCCTCGGCGACCTGACGCGCGGCGACCTGGGTACCTCGCTCAGCCTGCGCCAGCCCGTCACGCAGGTGCTGGCGGCGCGCCTGGCGCCGTCTGCCGCGCTCATGGCGGCCAGCCTGCTGCTCACCGTGGCCCTCGCCGTGCCGGCCGGCGTCGCCGCCGCGGTGCGGCCGCACAGCACCACCGCGCAGGTGGTCATGGGCGTCTCGGTGCTCGCGCTGTCCATCCCTAACTTCCTGCTCGGGATGATTCTGATGCACTACCTCTCGGTACGGTGGCGGCTGCTGCCGGCCGCGGGGACGGGCGGGCTCGCGTTCCTGGTCATGCCCACGCTGGCGATCGCGGCCCGGCTGGTCGCGCTCGTCAGTCGGACCACGCGCGCCAGCGTCATGGAGGTGCTGGGGGAGGACTTCGTGCGCACCGCGCGCGCCAAGGGCCTGGCGCCCCGCGTGGTGCTCTACCGCCACGCGCTGCGGCCGGCGCTGGTGCCCATCATCACCATGATCGGCCTGCAGGCCGGCTACCTGCTCGGTGGCTCGATCGTCGTCGAGACTCTCTTCGCCTACCAGGGGCTCGGGCAGGCGATGATCACCGCGGTCTCGCTGCGCGACTACTTCCTGGTGCAGGGCATCACGCTGCTCTACGTTGTGGGCTTCCTGCTCGTCAACTTGGTCGTGGACCTCTCCTACGCGGCGTTCGACCCGCGCATCCGCTATGCGTAGGCGGCTGCGCCGGCTTCTCCGCGTGCCGGCCATGGCCGGCGGGGCGGCGCTGGTCGCGGTCTACCTAACCGCCGGGCTCCTGGCACCCTGGTTGGTCCCCTACGACCCGGACGAGCAGGACCTGATGGCCGCGCTGCAGCCGCCCTCGCGCGCGCACTGGCTGGGAACCGACGATTTGGGCCGCGACCTGGCGAGCCGCGTGATCGCCGCGGCCCGCGTCGACCTGGCCGTGGTCGTCGTCGGCATCCTGCTGGCCGTGGTCATCGCGGCGCCGGTGGGACTGCTCGCGGGCTTCGTCGGCGGCCGCACCGACCGTGTGCTGATGACGGTCTCGGACGCCGCGCTGACCTTCCCCTCGCTCGTCCTGGCCGTCGTGCTGGTGAGCCTGTTCGGGGCCGGGCTGCGCAGTGTGATCGTCGCGGTGGCGCTCACCGCGGCGCCGGCGCTCGCGCGGCTCATCCGGAGCCTGGTGCTCCAGACCGCCCACCTCGAGTACGTGGATGCCGCCCGGGCGCTCGGCGCCGGGCCCGGCCGGCTGATCGCGCGCCACGTCGTCCCCAACATCGCCGGCCGCGTCATCGTCTACACGACGCTGATGGGGAGCTACGCGATGCTCACCGTGACCGCGCTGGGTTTCCTGGGGCTCGGCGTGCAGCCGCCCGCCGCCGAGTGGGGGAACATGCTCGCTACCACGCGCACCTACCTGGCCACCGCGCCCTGGCTGCTGGCGGCGCCCGGGGCGGCGATCATCGGGTTCATCTTCGGGCTGAACCTGCTCGGCGACGCGCTGCGCGACCTGTTCGATCCCAAGCTGCTCTGGCGCCCCTGAGGGCCGGCTACCAGCGCTTCTGCGCCCCCGCCAGCTCGCGCGCGTAGCCCAGCGTCGCCACCGGCGACATCAGGAACTGGTAGACCAGCAGCCAGAGCACGAAGCCCACCCGGTTGCGCCGGATGCGCAGGCCGAGCTCCCGGAACACCCGGACCTGCTTCCAGTACATCGCCAGCGCCATGAGCACCACGAACGGCAGCACGAAGAGGGTCATCGGCCCGGCGATCCAGTACTGCCCGAACAGCGCGAGCACGACGCCCGGGATGAAGACCAGCGTGTAGGTCCCGTCGAGCAAGGGGAACAGCATGTCGACGAAGACGAAGAACCCCGACAGCCGCGGCCGCCGCCACAGCAAGTCGAGGTGGGCGCGCAGGCTCTCGATCATGCCGCGGGCCCACCGCTGGCGCTGCCGGTTGAGGCCGCGCCAGGTGGTCGGCACGCGGGTGAACGCGCAGGCCGTGGCCTCGAAGCCGATGCGGTACCCGCGTTTCTGCAGGGCCCACGTGGCGAAGATGTCCTCGCCGACGACCGGGGACCACCCCGTGATCTCGAAGAGCGCCGCGCGACGGAAGAGGCTGAACGCGCCCTGCGCGACCAGCGTACCCTGGTAGAGCGACTGCTGGCGCTTGACCGACGCGATCGCCAGGAAGTAGTCCCACTCCTGCAGCCGGGCGAGCAGGTTGTCCCGCGAGTTCTTGACCAGTACCGCGCCCGCCACCGCCGCGGTGTGCGGGGGGTCGGTCAGCATGCGCGCCACGATGCGACGCAGCGCCTGCGGGTGGAGGAAGGTGTCGGCGTCGATGGTGACGACGAGGTCGGTGTGCACGGCCGCCAGCCCGTAGTTGAGCGCCATGGCCTTGCCGCCGCGGGGCGCGGGTACGACCCGCAGGTTGGGGAACCGGCCGGCGAGCCGGGCAAGCGTCGCGAGTGTGCCGTCGCGCGAGCCGTCGTCCACCACGATGATGTGAACCGGCGCCGGGTAGTCCTGGCCAGCCAGCCCGCGGAAGGTTTCTTCCAGC
Source organism: Armatimonadota bacterium (assembly GCA_031081715.1). GTDB lineage: Bacteria > Sysuimicrobiota > Sysuimicrobiia > Sysuimicrobiales > Humicultoraceae > Fervidifonticultor_A > Fervidifonticultor_A tertius. Next base: position 34,431 of record JAVHMA010000024.1, read on the forward strand.
GTATGCTCCTCGTTGAACGCCGCGATGAGCACGGTGACCGGCGGGTAGGCGAGGTCGAGGCGGAGTGGCGGGGGCGTATCGACCAGGACGCTGATCGCCAGGTGCGCGTTCAGGAAGCCGGGGATCAAGGCCACGAACGTCACCACGAACCACGCGGCCGGCGTCCCGATCGCCGATGCGAGCTGCGCGACCCACGGCTGCGCCAGAGAGAGCGAGAACCCGAACCAGGCGCACGCCACCATCGTCGCCGCCACGAACTTCGTCCCTGTCGGCACGTAGAAGCGCCGCCGGGCCGCGGGTCGTGCGGCCGGGGCCGCCCATCCCGTCCCCGCCGCCCGCGGGAGAGAGGGCATCGGTTCGATGCGCTGATCCATCCCGACGGGTTATGCCCCATCGGGCGGCGGGCGGGGACATGGGGTGGGCATTCGCGCGCGGCCCGCCCCGCGCGGTCCGCACCCGGCAGCGCGCCCGGGCGGCCGGGCGCTCAGCCGTCGCGGGCATTCGGCGCCGACGAGCGGCGGTCGTACACCTCCGGATTCACCAGGGCTTCGGGCCGCTCACCGCGCAGGACCGCGAGCACCGCGCGCGCGCACACCTCCTCCATGCGGGCCGTCGTCTCGACCGTGTAGGACGCCACGTGCGGCGTCGCCACGACCGTCTCGAGCGCCACCAGCGCGGCGTGCGGCGTCGGTTCTTCCCGGTAGACGTCCAGCCCGGCACCGGCCAGACGGCCGTCGCGCAGCGCCTTGGCGAGCGCCGTCTCGTCCACCACACCGCCGCGGCTGGTGTTGACCAGAATCGCGCCCGGCTTCATCCGCGCGAGCGCGTCGGTGCCGATCAGCCCGCGCGTCGCCGGCACCAGCGGCACGTGCAGCGAGATCGCGTCGCTGGCCGCCAGCAGCTCCGGCAGCTCGCAGAGTCGTACCCCGAGCGCCGCGGCGGCGGCCACATCGGGCTGCGGATCGCAGGCGAGCAGCCGCATGCCGAAGGCGGCCGCGCGCCGGGCCACCGCCCGGCCGATGGCGCCGAAGCCCACGATCCCCAGCGTCTTGCCGTGCACGTCCGTGCCCGGGACCCGCTCCCAGGCGCCGGCCTTCATCCGGCGGTCGTGCGCCGCGATCCGGCGGGCGACCGCGAGCAGCAACCCCATCGTGTGGTCGGCGACGGCCTCGGTCAGCGCCCCGGCGGTGACCGTCACCGCGACCCCGCGCGCGGTGGCGGCAACCACGTCCACCGAGTCGGTGCCCACCCCGCGGCGCGCGATGACGCGCAGGCGCGGCGCGGCCGCGAGCACCGCCGCGGTGATCGGCTCGGTGCCGGCGATGACGGCGTCGGCATCCCTGACGAGGCGGCGCATCGTCTCCTCATCGGGTGCGGTCTCACCGGGGTGGAGGACGACGTCGGTGCCGGCTTCGCGCAGCAACCGCATGCCCACGTCGGCGACGCGGCCGAACCCGACCGCGGAGACGAGGACGCGGGCGCCGCGCGGTCCGGCCGTCACGGCCGGCCGGCCGCGGCCTCCAGCGGGACCGGCGCGATCCCCGCGTCAGCGAGCCCCAGAACCTCGAGCAGTTCCTCGAGCTCGGCGCGTGTGCCCGCGTCGAGCGTCGGCCCCGGATGTCGGACCGCCGCAGCCGCGATCGCGCCCCGGCGGCGGAGCAGCTCCTTGCGGATCGCCAGCCCGATCACCGGCTGGCCCTCGTAGCGGATCAGGGGCAGGTACCGGTAGAAGAGCGTCCTCGCGCGGTCGCGCGCACCGCCGGCGAAGGCGGCGTGGATGGCGACCAGGATCTCGGGGAACGCAAACCCGGTCATGGTGCCCGCGGCGCCGCGCAGCAGCTCCTCGTAGAAGTAGACGCCGCCCATCCCGCCCAGCACCGCCACCGGGGACGTCGCGGCGGTGCGCACCTGCGCCACCTTCACGGCGGAGGGGATCTCCTCGAGCTTGATGGCGCGCGCACGGGGCAGCGTGTCGGTAATGGACGCCAGGAACGCGGCCGGCATGGTCACGCCCGAGAACACGGGCTCGTCCTGCACCACGATCGGTAGCGACGTCGCGTCGTGCACCCGGCGGTAGTACTCGCGTACGGCCTCCAGCGCGCGCAGGTTGACCGGCGGAGCCACCATGAGGGCCGCGGCGCCGGCGGCTTCGGCCTCGCGCGCGTAACGGATCGCCAGGTCCGTGGCCGGCGCGCTCGTGCCGACGACCACCGGCACACGCCCGTCCACACGCCGGATGAAGCGCTCGGTCACCCGGCGGCGCTCCTCTTCCGTGAGCTTGTGGGCCTCGCCCATGATGCCGAGGATGGTGAGCCCGGCGACCCCGCAGCCGACCTCGAACTCGACCAGCCGGTCGATGCTGGCCTCGTCCAGGCGACCGTCGTCGGCGAAGGGCGTGGCGGTGATCGCGAAGACGCCCAAGAGCGGTTGCACGTTGGGGGTATACGCCGCGCGGCGGTCCGCCCCTCCCGCGCTGCTGCGCTCACCCCGCCGCTGTGCCCGCCTCCGCCGCTACGCTACAATGGCTCTACGGTCCGGGGATGCTGCATGCCGCGCTCCAGTATGCGCTCGCCAACCAGGCCGCGTTCTGGCACGCCGCCGGGGTCCACGTCCGCCTGTCGGTCGCAGCGCTGGCCATCGGGTGTCTGCTGTGCGTGCCGCTCGGCGTCTACGTCGCGCGCCGCCGGCTGCTGGCCCCGCAGGTGCTCGCGGTGGTCGGCGGGCTGCGGGTGGTCCCCAGCCTGGCGATTCTGTTCCTGGCCGTTCCCTACCTCGGGCTGGGATTTCTTCCGGCGCTCGTAGCGTTGACTATCCTGGCCTGCCCGCCCGTGCTCATCAACACCGAGGCGGCCTTCCGCGGGGTCGATCCCGCGGTCGTGGAAGCCGCGCGGGGCATGGGCATGGACGCGCGGCAGGTGCTGTGGCGAGTGGAGGTGCCGCTCGCCACGCCGGTCGTCGTGGCCGGCGTGCGGACGGCGGCCGTGGACGTCTTCGCCAGCGCCACCCTGGCGGCGTTCATCGGCGGCGGAGGGCTGGGCGACTTCATCGCCCGCGGGTTCGCCCTCTTCGATCCGGCCATCATGCTGGTCGGGGCCATTCCGGTGGCGGTCCTGACGCTCGGCGCCGAGGCCGTGCTCGCCGGCGTCCAGCGTCTGCTCGAACGGCGGGCCCAGGCGGCCTAGCCGAGTCAGGCGGAGGTGGTGGGAGTGAGGCAGATCGCGCGCACGGTGGTCCTGCTCGTCCTGGTGGCGGCGGTGGCCGCGGCTTGTGGCCAGCGCGGTGGTGGCGCGCCCGTCACGGTGAAGATCGGGTCCAAGGATTTCACGGAGGAGTTCATCCTGGCCGAGATGTACGCGCTGCTGCTCGAGGACGCCGGGTTCCGTGTCGAGCGCAAGTTCAACCTGGGCGGGACGCCGGTCGCGCACGAGGCCCTGGTCAAGGGCGACATCGACCTCTACCCCGAGTACACGAGCACCGGGCTGCTGACGGTCCTCCGGGAGTCGCCCCTCGCAGACCCCCAGGCGGTGCTCGAGGCCGTCCGGCGCGGTTACAGGGAAAAGTTCAACCTCGAATGGCTCGAGCCCGCCCAGTTCAACAACACCCAGGCCCTCGCCACCACGCCCGAGGTCTCCACGCGGTACGGCATCCGGACCTACTCCGACCTGGCGGCCAAGGCCGGCGAGCTGCGCCTGGGCGGGCCCGCCGAGTTCGCCGAGCGCGAGGACGGCATCAAAGGGCTGCAGCGCGCCTACGGCGGGTTCGTGTTCAAGGAGTTCCGCCAGCTCGGCACCGGCAGCCTGCGCTACGAGGCCCTGAAGAACGGGCAGGTGGACGTCGTCGTCGCCTTCGGCACCGACGGGCAGATCAGCGGGCTCGGCTTGGTCCTCCTGGAGGACGATAAGCGGTTCTACCCGGCCTACCAGGCCGCGCCGGTCGTGCGCGCCGGCCTCGCGCAGCAGAATCCGAAGATCGCCGAGACGCTCAACAAGCTGGCGCCGCTGCTGACCGAGGAGGTCATGGCCGGGCTCAACTGGAAGGTCGACGGTCCGGAGAAGCAGGAGTTCGCCGCGGTCGCGAAGGCGTTCTTGCAGGAGAAGGGTCTTATCCGACGCTAGTGGTCGCCATCGCCGTCCAGGGCGTCACCAAGCGGTTTTCCGGCAACGCCCACGCGGCGGTGGATGACTGCTCGCTCGATATCGGCGCGGGAGAGCTGACGGTCTTGCTCGGGCCCTCGGGCTCGGGCAAGACCACTCTCCTCAAGCTCATCAACCGACTCTACGACCCGGATGCCGGCCGCATCCTGATCGACGGCGCCGACATCCGCGGTGCGCCCGCCTACCTGCTGCGCCGGCGCATCGGCTACGTCATTCAGCAGGTCGGGCTGTTCCCCCACCTGCGCGTCGAGCAGAACATCGCCACGGTGCCCCAGCTCCTGGGGTGGTCACGCCCGCGCATCGACGCCCGGATCGACGAGCTGCTGGACCTGGTCGGCCTGCCTCGGGCCTACCGGCGGCGGTTCCCGCGCCAGCTCTCGGGTGGGGAGCAGCAGCGCGTGGGGCTGGCGCGGGCGCTGGCGGCCGACCCGGCGATCATGCTGATGGACGAGCCGTTCGGCGCCCTCGACGCGATCACGCGCGCCCGGCTCCAGGATGAACTGCGCGCCATCCATCGGCGGCTGCACAAGACCATCCTGTTCGTCACGCACGACGTGGATGAGGCGCTGCGTCTGGCCGACTGCGTGGTCGTCATGCGCGCGGGCCGCGTCGTCCAGCACGGGCCACCGATCGAGGTGCTGGCGCGGCCGCGCGACGACTTCGTGCGCCAGCTCCTGGCGGCCGACGATGTACTCCGGCTCCTGAGCCTGCTGCCGGCCGCGGGGACGGCGCGGCCAGCCCGCGCGACAGGTATGGGCGCGCCGCCCGACCAGGCGAGCGCGCCCGACCCGGGAGGCGAGCCCGCCGTGGGCCCCGGCGCTACGCTGCGTGACGCGCTCTCCGCGCTCCTGCGGCATCGGGTCGAGGCCGTTGCGGTGCTGGACGACGCCGGCCGGCCGGTCGGCCGGGTGGGGTTCGAGGAGATCCGGCGCGTCCTCCAGGACGGTCGGCGGCGCGACGCTTGATGCGCTACCTGGTCGAGAACGCCGGCTACGTCGGGACGCTGCTCGCCCAGCACCTCTGGCTCACCGCGGTCTCGCTGGCCATCGCCCTGGCGGTCGCGCTGCCGGTCGGCCTGCTGGCGGCCCGGCGGCCGCGCGTGCGCGGGGGGGTGCTCGGGGTGCTGGGGGTGATCTACACGATCCCGAGCCTGGCGCTCTTCGTGCTCCTCATCCCCTTCCTCGGGTTGGGCCTGCGGCCGGCCGTGCTGGCGCTGGTCGCCTACGCGCAGGTCATCCTGGTCCGCAACATCACCGTGGGCCTGCTCGGGGTGGACCCGGCGGCGGTGGAGGCCGCTCGCGGGATGGGCATGACCTCCTGGCAGCGCTTCGCGCGGGTGGAACTGCCGCTGGCGATGCCGGTCATCCTGGCGGGTGTGCGCATCGCGGTGCTGGCGATCATCGGCATCGGCACGATCGCGGCGTTCATCAACGCGGGTGGCCTGGGCGTCCTGCTGTTCACCGGGGTCGCCCAGGGCCACGCCGACAAGATCATCGCCGGCGCCGCGGCGACCTCGGGCCTCGCGCTCGCCGCGAACGCCCTGCTGCGCCGCGTCGAGCTCGCCGCAACCGCGCTGGCGAGCGGCGAGGGGCGCTAGGCGGCGGCCGCCCCGGCGCACCTCAGAGGTTCGGCCAGCCGGCAGGAGCGCCGCCCGCCGCGCGCCAACTCGTCCTCAAGTCTGCCCGACGACAAGGGGGGTCTTCTATGACGACGGGCGCACGCTTGCTCTGGGCGTTGCTGGCCGCGGTCGCGGTTGTCACCGTGGGAGTCGCGCCCGCCTCGCAGTCCGCGCCGGCGCCCCAACTCGGCCGCAACATCAAGGTCGGCGTGGTGGACACCTACAGTGGGCCGCCCGCGGTCTTCGGCAACGACGCCCTCAACGGGTTCCGCCTCGCCGTCAACGAGATCAACCGCGAGGGCGTGCTCGGCGCCCGCATCGAGTTCGTGACCCGCGACGAGCGGTTCTCCCCGGAGATCGGGCTCAGCGTCGCCCGCGAGCTGGTGCTCCAGGAGCGCGTGGACGTCCTGGTGGGCACGATCAACAGCGCGACCGCGTTGGCGATCTCCGCGTTCGCGCGCGACCAGCGCCTGCCATTCATCGTGTGGATTTCGAAGAGCGAGGCGATCACCGGCGCGCGCGGCCACCGCTACGTCTTCTCCACCGGCGAGAACACCGCCATGGCCGGCAAGGCGCTGGCGGAGGCGATGGCGCGGCGCCCCTACAGCCGGTTCTGGCTCGCCGCCGAGGACTACGAGTACGGGCATGCGATCACGAACTCGTTCTGGCGGTTCATGAAGCGCATCAAGCCCGAGGTGATCCTCCAGGGCCAGACGTGGTGGCGCACGGGCGAGCCCGACCTGGTGCCCTACCTGACCGCGATCGCCTCGGCCCGACCCGAGGCGGTCTTCTTCGGCACGGGCGGCGCCGGCATGACCAACGTGCTGCGGGCGATGAAGACGACCGGGTTCTCCGACCGTATCCCCTCGATGATCCACACCGCCATCGACCACGCGGTGCTGCGGCCGCTGGGCGCGGGTGCGCCCGAGGGCGTCATGGGGACCATCGACTACCTGTTCTACCATCCCGACACGCCGGCGAACCGCGCGTTCGTGCAGGCGTTCCAGACCGCCTACGGCGGCCCGCCCGGGTTCCCCGCGTTTCACGCCTACAACACCGCGTACTTCATCGCGCAGGCCTACCGCAAGGCGGGTGCCCTCGACCGGGAGAAGTTCATCGACGCGCTGGAGGGGTTGCGCATCGACAGTCCGGTCGGCAGGATCGAGATGCGGGCGTGCGACCACCAGGTCGTCCTTCCGCTGTTCCTTGGCGTGACCCGCCGGTCGCCGCGGTTCCCCGACTTCCTGGTGGCGACGGACATCCAGACCATCCGCGGCGAGGACGTCATGCCGACCTGCGACGACATCCGGAGGGCCCGGGGCCAGTAACGTCATGACCCCGGCACGGCGGCTACGGTGGCCGGGTGTCCGCGCGCCCGGCCACCCGGGCTCCCGAGCTCCGTAGGTCGTGGATCTCTCCGCGCTCGCCAGCCAGCTCCTGGTCGGCTTGAGCCGCGCGATGATCCTGTTCATCGTCTCCGCGGGTCTCAGCTTCGTGCTCGGCGTGCTCCGGGTGCCGAACGTCTTCCACGGCTCGCTCTACATGATCGGCGCGTTCGTCGCGTTCACCATCGCGGCGTGGGCGGGCGAGCCCGCCCTCGGCCTGGCGCTTGCGATCGCGGCCGCGCCGCTCGTGGTCGCCCTCGTGGGGCTGGTCGTCGAGCGCACGCTGCTGTCCCACCTCTACCAGCGCGAGCACCTGATGCTCATCCTGTTCACCTTCGGGGTCATGCTCATCCTCAACGATGTCGTCAAGCTCGTCTGGGGCGCCGACTACCGCTCGATCCTGCCGCCCGCCGCGCTCCAGGGCATGGCCTCGGCCTTCGGGCTCGCCCTGCCGCGCTACAACGCGCTGCTGCTCGGGGCCGGACCGGTGGTGGCCGTGGCGATGTGGCTGTTCACCCACCGCACCCGGGTCGGCACCATCGCTCGGGCCGCCGCGGTCGACCGCGAGATGGTCGGCGTGCTCGGCATCGACGTGAGCCGCGTCTTCGCGCTGGCGTTCGTGGTGGGGTGCTACCTGGCCGGGCTGGGCGGGGCGCTGGTGGCACCGACCACGAGCATCTCGCTCGGCATGGACCACACGATCATCATCGAGGCCTTCCTGATCGTAACGATCGGCGGGCTCGGGAACATCTGGGGCGCGCTGGTGGGCTCGTTGCTCTTTGGGGTCACGCAGTCGGTCGGGCTGCTCGTCTGGCCGCAGTTCGCCGTCGTCTTTCCCTACCTGGCGACGGTCATCGTCTTGCTCGCGCGCCCGACCGGGTTGCTGCGCTCGGTGTGGTGACCGTGCCCGTCCGGCGTCCGGCGCGCGCGTCGGCGGGGGCCGCGGTCGCGCTCCTGGCGGCGCTCGCGCTCTTCCCCGTGGTCGGCCCGGCGTTCGCCGTCTACGTCCTGGCCCTGATCCTGGTGACCGGGCTGCTGGCACTGAGCCTGAACCTCGTGCTCGGCTACGGCGGGCTCTACCAGTTCCACCACGCGGTCTTCTACGGCGTGGGGGCCTACACGCTGGCCGTCGCGGTCACGCGCGGCGGGTGGCCCGCCTGGCTGGGCTTCCTCGCCGGCCCGCTGGCCGCGGCGCTCGCGGGGTTGCTCATCGGTTGGTTCTGCGTGCGGCTCACCCGGCTCTACTTCGGCATGCTCCAGATCTCGCTCGGCTCGCTGTTGTGGATCGTGGTGCTGCGCTGGTACCCGGTGACCGGCGGGGACAACGGCATCCACGACATCCCCCTGCCGGCGGTCCTCCAGAGCGTCGTCGGCGCGTACTATTTGATCCTGGCCGTCGTGGCGCTGAGCGCCGGCGTCCTCTACCTGATCGTGCGGTCGCCATTCGGCATCACCCTGCAGGCGATTCGCGACAACGCCCAACGCTGCCAGACCGTGGGTGTGGACGTGCGTGCGCACCAGATCGGCGCGATCGTGATCGCGGCGTTCTTCGCCGGCACCGCCGGCGTGCTCTACGTCGCGCTCGAGCGGTCGGTCTTCCCCAACCTGCTCTTCTGGGTGCTCTCGCTGGAGATCTTCGTCATGTGTCTGCTGGGCGGGTGGTTCACCTTCGCCGGGCCGATGCTCGGGGCGGCGCTCATGGTGGCGCTGAGGACCGTGATCGGCCGGTACACGGACCTCTGGACAATGTTCGTCGGGATCATCCTGATCCTGCTGATCTTCTTCATGCCCGAAGGCGTGGCGGGGACCGCGCTCGCGCGATTGCGGGCCCGAGGGGCAGGAGCGGGCGGCCGTGGCTGACCTGCTGCGCGTCGAGGGGCTCGGTAAGGCCTTCGATGGGTTCCGCGCCGTGGCGGACGCGGCGCTGGTCGTTCCCCAGGGCGCGATCGTCGCGGTCATCGGACCCAACGGCGCCGGCAAGACCACGCTGTTCAACTTGATCACCGGACTACTGCCCCCCGACCGCGGCCGGGTCGTCTTCGACGGGCACGAGATCACCGGACTGCCAGCGCACGAGATCTGCCGCCGGGGCGTGGGCCGGACGTTTCAGATCGCCAACATCTTCCCCAGGCTGACCGTCTTCGAGAACGTCCAGGTGGCGGTGCTCGCGCAGCGCCGCACGAGCGCGAACCTCTTCCGCCCGGCGGCCGGGCAGGCCGTGGAGGATACCGCGGCCATCCTGGAGCGGACCGGCCTTCTGGCCCGGGCGCAGGCGGTCGCGGGCACGCTCTCCCACGGCGACCAGCGCATCCTGGAGATCGCCATCGCGCTCGGCAGCCGGCCTCGCCTGCTGGTGCTCGACGAGCCGACCGCGGGCATGTCGCCCGAGGAAACCGCGGCGACGATGGCCCTGGTCGGGCGGCTGGCGCGCGAGGGGGGCCTCACCATCCTTTTCTGCGAGCACGACATGAGCGTGGTCTTCGCCGTCGCGCAGAGCATCATGGTCATGCGGGGCGGCCGGACGATCGCCCAGGGGCCGCCCGAGGCGGTCCGGCAGAACCGCGAGGTGCAGGAGGCCTACCTGGGGGACGCCGGTGCTTGAGGTGGAGGGGCTGCACGCGCGCTACGGTCAGAGCCACGTGCTCTTCGACGTGTCGCTGCGGGTGGAGCGGGGCGAGGTCGTCTGCCTGCTGGGCCGCAACGGCGCCGGCAAGAGCACCACGCTCAAGAGCATCATCGGCGTGGTGCCGCCGGCGGCGGGGCGCGTTCGCTTCAAGGGCGAGGACGTCACCGGCCGGGAGCCGTTCCTGCTCGCGCGCCTGGGCATCGGCTACGTGCCCGACGACCGGCGCATCTTCGCCGACCTGACGGTGGCAGAGAACCTGGATATTGCGGCCCGGCCGGCGGCCGGGGGCGAAGGCTGGACGCGCGAGCGGGTCTTCGGCCTCTTCCCGGTGCTGCGCGAGAAGCTCGGGCACAAGGGCGGCCACCTCAGCGGTGGCGAGCAGAAGATGCTTGCGCTGGCCCGCGCGCTGGTCGGCAACCCGGAGCTGCTGCTGCTGGACGAGCCGCTCGAAGGGCTGGCGCCGCTGCTGGTGCGGGCGCTCGCCGGCCAGATCCTCCGGCTGAAAGCGGCGGGGTTGACTGTCCTGCTCGCGGAGCAGAACGTCGGCGCCGCCCTGGGCGTGGCGGACCGGGCCTACGTCATCGACGACGGTCGCATCCGCTACCACGGGACGGTGGCGGATCTAAAGGCGAACGACGAGGTCCGGCGGCGGTACCTGCTGGTGTAGGCATTCAGCGGAAGCCCGGTTGGGGACATGCGGAGCACACGTCGCCCTAACACCTCACATCCGCAACCCTGGAACATCACTGAGGCTTTCGTTGGCATAGAACTATCTCATTGACATATACTTCACCCCATAGCATATTTCGCTTAGGATGGGTTCTCGGTCTCGGAGAGCCACTTGGCTTGTTGAGAGGGGGACAGGCGTGCGCCGAGATGTGCGAGGGGCCGTACCTCGGCGCAAGATCAAGCCGCAAGGCTTCTGGCAGCGGGGAGGCAAGGGGTTCGAGGTCACCGCGCGCTATGTGCGTGGTGAGCTCACCGAGCAGGAGGCCGTGGTCGCCCTGCGGGAGGCCGTGCTCGCAGCCAGCGTTGAGCCTCGTGAGGACCAGATCAGCGATCACGCGCTGATGGCGGATCTCAGGTGGTACGCGCGGGCAGTGAGACGGGCCCTGGCACAGCCGTCGGCGTACACCGCCGCGCAGCAGCGTGAGGCTTCGCCGACCCCGAGTCGTGTTATCATCGGGGAGGGGGGGCGCATCGTTATTCCCGCGCCGTATCGTGACGCACTGGGGGTCCGCGAAGGAGACGAACTGCGCGTGCGTCTGGACGGGGGTGAACTCCGCCTCACGACCCCGCGGCATGCCCTCCGCCGCGCACAGCAGGCACTCCGGCGGCATGTCCCCGCGGACCGGTCGCTCGCCGACGAGCTGGTCGCCGAGCGTCGACTCGAGGCCGAGCGTGAGTAGCATCGTCCTGGATGCCTCCGCGCTGCTCGCCATCTTGAATCAGGAACCCCGCGCCCGGCGGTGGGAGCATGTGCTGCCGGACGCGGCCCTGAGCGCGGCCAATCTCTCGGAGGTCGTGACGAAGCTGGCCGAGGTCGGCATGAGCGAACCCGAGATCCGCGACGTCCTGGATGTCGGGATGGCCGTGGTGCCGTTCGACGCCGCGCTCGCTCATGCCGCGGGCTTGCTCCGGCCAAGGACCCGTTCGCTGGGCCTCTCCCTGGGTGACCGTGCCTGCCTCGCGCTCGCCGTGCAGATGGGTCTTCCGGCCCTGACCACGGATCGCGCCTGGGATCAGCTTGGGCTCCCGGTCGACATCCGGATCATGGCGTGAGTGCGGTCGCCGGGGGCGATTGACGGCCGGCCCGCGGTCTGGTAGGCTCTAACCAAGCGCAAAGCAGACAGGGCCACGGCGCCCCACACGGTGGGGCGCTTTGTCATTTTCTGGCCCCGTCATTGGGGCAAGGGGGCGTTGACAGATGGCGATCGTAGGCGACCGCGCCGAGACCGCGGTCAGTCCAGCCCGGGTCATCGAGATGGCGAAGAGCCACGGCGTGCAGATCGTGGACCTCCGGTTCACCGATCTGTTCGGCATGTGGCAGCACTTCTCGATCCCCGTCCGGGAGCTCACCGCAGATCTTTTCGAGGAGGGCATCGGGTTCGACGGCAGCAGCATCCGGGGCTTCCAGCACATCCACGAGAGCGACATGCTGCTGCTGGCCGACCCCGAGACCGCGGTGGTGGATCCTCTGTCGCGCATCCCGACGATGCTGCTGACCTGCGACGTTCACGATCCGGTCACCCGGACGCCGTACACCCGCGACCCGCGCTACGTCGCGAAGAAGGCCGAGGCATACCTGAAGGCCTCCGGCATCGCGACGGCGGCCTACTTCGGGCCCGAGGCCGAGTTCTTCGTCTTCGACGATGTGCGCTACGATCAGACCGCGAACCAGGCCTTCTACTACGTGGACAGCGGCGAGGGTGCTTGGAACACCGGCCGGGAGGAGAAGCCCAACCTGGGCTTCAAACCCCGGCACAAGGAAGGCTACTTCCCGGTCCCGCCGTCGGACAGCCTGCAGGACTTCCGCAGCGAGCTCGTGCTGAAGATGCAGGAAGCCGGCATCGAGGTCGAGGTGCACCACCACGAGGTCGCCACCGCCGGGCAGTGCGAGATCGACATGCGCTACCGCGGCCTCACCCGTATGGCCGACCAGATGCAGCTCTACAAGTACCTGGTCAAGATGCTGGCGCGCGCGCACTTCAAGACCGCGACGTTCATGCCCAAGCCGCTCTTTGGCGACAACGGCTCCGGAATGCACACGCACCAGAGCCTGTGGAAGGACGGCAAGAACCTGTTCTACGACGGCGCGGGCTACGCGAACCTGAGCCAGCTCGCTCTCTGGTACATCGGCGGGCTGCTCAAGCACTCGCCGGCGCTGCTGGCGATCTGCGCGCCGACCACCAACTCCTACCGGCGGCTGGTGCCCGGCTACGAGGCGCCCGTGAACCTGGTCTACTCCAAGCGCAACCGCAGCGCCGCGGTCCGCATCCCGATGTACTCGTCGAATCCCAAGGCCGTCCGCATCGAGTACCGGCCGCCGGACCCGACCGCCAACCCCTACCTGGCCGAGGCGGCGATGCTCATGGCCGGGCTGGACGGCATCAAGCACAAGATCGATCCCGGCGAGCCCATGGACGTGGACCTCTACGAGCTGCCGCCGGCGAAGGCCGCGCGGGTGAAGCAGGTGCCGGGCTCGCTCGACCTAGCGCTCGCCGCGCTGGAGAAGGACCACGCGTTCCTGCTGGAAGGCGGGGTCTTCACCGCCGACCTGATCGAGACCTACATCGACACGAAGCGGAAGAAGGACGTGGACTACATCCGGCTGCGGCCGCACCCGTCGGAGTTCTACCTGTACTACGACGCGTAGCCGCCGTCCGGACGCCGGGAGTCGCGAGGAGGCGGGAGCGATCCCGCCTCCCGTCGTTGCCGGCACCGCTCGCTACGCGGCCCAGACCTGGACCCGGAGACCGGGAATCCGCTCGAAGTCGCGCACGTTGGCGGTCGCCACCTGGAAGTCCATGGCAATCGCCGTGGCCCCGATGATGAGGTCGTGCGCGCCCACGGCGGCGCCTCGCTCCGCGAGCTCAACCCACAGCCACGCATGGACCCGTGCGGCGTCGAGGCCGAACTCCGCGATCGGAAACCGCGTGAGGATCGCCTCCACGAACCGGTGGCGGCGGGATCGCTGCTCGGGGTCGGTGGCCCGATGCACCCCGTGGAGCAGTTCGCTGGCGGTGAGCGCGCTCAGGGCCAGTGGCTCCTGCTCCTGACCGCGGATGCGCTCGGCCAGAACGAGACGGCCTCGCTCTGCGGCGATGAAGACGCTCGAGTCTATCAGGACGCCCATGGCGGCACCGGCGTGGTGCCCGTTGCGCCGCGGACCGCTTCGAGGTCGTCGGCGAAGCGCTCCACATCGTCAGGGTCCAGATGAGGCAAGGCCTCGAGCACCCCCGGCAGCTCGCCGAGGCGAACCGGAGCCGCGGCCTCTGTCGGTCCAAGCTCGGCCACCGGCTTGCCCCCTTTCAGCAGGATGAAGCGCTCGCCCCTGAAACGGACACGGCCGAGGATCTCGGAGAAGCTTCTCGCAGCATCGGTTACACTCAGCCGTGTTGGCATGGCGTCTCAAGATACGAATATCAGATAATCAGATCTGAGTCAATCAGGCTGCCACTTACTATGTCCACCGCATCCATCGGCGTGTTTCCCGCGGTCCACGCCGGCGTTCTTGAGGGTCACCCACTGTACGACAGACATCTCGCGCCGGCCCCCGGTTGGACGGGCTGAGGCCGGTCGCCAGCTAACGTTCCCCGCGGCGCCGCTCGCACCCTGCGTTTCGGCGCGAGGCGGCCTTGCGTGCCCGGGCGGGTCTCCCGTGCGGGCAGGGGCGGCGGCGCCACCCGTCTAAGACCCTTTTCCACACCACCTTTTCGCACCGTCTGGGACAGGGGAGGCCTGGCGAATGACCATCCGTCTGCTCGCGCTCGTCCTGACCGTGCTCCTGACCGCCGCCACTGGCGCCGCCGCGCCGGCGCAACCGCAGTCCGGCGGCGCCGCGGTCGTCGCGCTCGGCGGCGATCCGGAGACCCTCAACCTGGGCATCACGACCGGCTATGCGGTCGGCGCGGTCGCGGCCAGCATCTACAGCGGCCTGGTGTGGATCGACGCCCGCGGCGACTTCCAGCCCGACCTGGCCACGGCCTGGACGGTCTCGCCCGATCAGCTCACCTACACGTTCACGCTCCGGCAGAACGTCAAGTGGCACGACGGCCGGCCGTTTGGCGCGGCCGACGTCAAGTACACGATGGACGAGATCACCGGCAAGCACCACGGCCGGTTTCGCACGGCCTACGCCAACTTCGAGAGCGTGTCCGTCCGGTCGCCCACACAGGTGGTCATCCGGCTGCGGCGGCCCTACGCGCCGTTGCTGCGGTTGCTCACGGTCTTCGACAGCCCGATTTTGGCGCGGCATCTCTACGAGGGTCAGGACCCGACGCGCTCGCCGCGCAACAACGAGCCCGTGGGCACCGGCCCCTTCAAGTTCCGCGAGTGGGCGCGGGGCGACCGGGTGGTGCTCGAGCGCAACCCCGACTACTGGAACCCGGTCTACCTCGACCGCCTGATCTTCCGCATCATCCCCAACGCCGCGCTCCGCGTGACCGCGCTGGAGGTCGGCGAGGTGGACCAGGTGATGGACTTCTACCTGCCCAAGACCGACGTGGACCGGCTGCGCCGCAACCCGGCGATCCGCATCCGCCTGGGCCAACCGATCCCGTCCATGGGGTTCCTGTTCATCAACACGCGTCGCGCGCCGCTGGACAACGTCAAGGTCCGCCAGGCGCTCGCGATGGCCATCAACCGGGTGCAGATCGTCACGCAGGCGATGGGCAATCTGGCGCGGCCGGCGCGCGGGCCGTTCGGCGACGGGTTCCGGTGGGCGTTCTCGCCCGAGGCCGACTACAACCGGCTCTACCCCCTGAGCGTGGAGCGGGCGAACGCCCTGCTCGACGAGGCCGGCGTCCTGCGCGGGGCCGGCGGCGAGCGGCCGGTGCGGCTGCGGCTGGTCTACGACTCGGCGCGGGCGCCGCTGGTGGCCGCGGCCGCGATCATCCGCGACAACCTGCGCGCGGTCGGCATCACCGTGGAGCTCCAGCCGATGGATCGGGCCGTGATGATCGAGCGTGTCTACACCCGGGCCGACTACGAGATCACGCTGCAGACGTTCACCAGCGGCGGCGACCCGGCCATCGGGTACCACCGCATCTACGCGAGCGCGCCGCCGGGCACCCCGTTCGTCAACGCGACCGGCTACTCGAACGCCGAGGTGGACCGGCTGTTGCAGCAGGCCGCCGAGGTCGCCGACCAGACCGCGCGCAGCCGGCTCTACGCCGAGGTGGGCAAGATCCTGGCGCGCGACGTCCCGACGCTTGTGCTCTTCGACGAGATCGGCGTGGATGCCGCGCGAACCAGCCTGCGCGGGGTGTGGACCGGCGCCGAGGCGCGCGACCGCTGGGACGCGGTCTGGATCCAGAAGTGAGCGCGCCGTGAGGCGCGCCGACGCGGCCGGGTGGCCTCGGGCGGACTGACGCTCCGGCGGTACGCCGCGGGCCGACTGCTCCAGGCCGCCCCGCTGCTGCTCGGCGTCGTCGTCGTCAACTTCCTGCTCATCGCGCTGGCACCGGGCGATCCGGTGGCGACGCTGCTGGGCGAGTATCCGGCACCGCCGGAGTACGTCGCGCGGCTGCGGCAGGAGTTCGGCCTGGACCAGCCGATCCCGGTGCGCCTGGCGCTGTACGTCTGGAACGTCGCCCGGGGAAACCTGGGGTTCTCGTTCGCCTACCGCCTGCCGGTCGCGCAGCTCGTCGTCGAGCGTCTGGTGAACACCTTCCTGCTCATGGCGACCGCGCTCACCCTGGCCGCCGCCTTGGGGGTCGGTCTGGGCGTGGCCGCCGCCCGCCGACCCGGCTCGGGACTGGACGCCGCGTCCACCGGCGTGTCGCTGGCCGGGTACTCGATCCCGGACTTCTGGCTGGCGCAGCTCCTGGTACTGTTGTTCGCGGTCGCGTTGGGATGGCTGCCGGCCCAGGGCATCCGCTCGGTGCGCGAGGAATACACCGGGCTGGCCGCGGCGCTCGACGTGGGCCGGCACCTGATCCTTCCGGCGCTCGCGCTGTCGTTCCGGTACATGGCACTGATCGCCCGCCTCACCCGCGCCTCAATGCTGGAGGCCATGAGTCAGGACTTCATCCTGGCGGCGCGGGCGCGGGGGCTGCCCGAGCGCCTGGTGCTGGTGCAGCACGGTCTGCGCAACGCCGCCCTCCCGGTGGTCACGGTCATCGGCTACAACTTCGCGTTCGTGCTGGCAGGCTCGGCGCTGGTCGAGACCGTCTTCGGCTGGCCCGGTGTCGGCCGGCTCCTCTACGACGCGATCCTCCAGCGCGACACGCCGGTGCTGCTCGGCATCCTCCTGATGGTCTCGGCGACGGTCGTGGTCGTGAACCTACTGGTGGACCTGCTCTACGCGGTGCTCGACCCGCGGGTGCGCTATTGAGCGTCGTGGCCGCCGCGGTCGGGCCGGGGCGGGGGGGCAGCGAGTTCTGGCGCCGGTTCCGCGCCAGCCGGCCCGGCGTGGCCGGGCTGGGGCTGGTGATCCTGCTCGCGGCCACCGCGCTGGCCGCGCCGTTGGTGGCGCCGCACGACCCGCATGCGACCTCGCTGGTGACGCTCGCCGCGCCCGGCGCGCCGGGCCACCCGCTCGGCACCGACAATCTAGGCCGTGACATCGCCAGCGGCGTGCTCTGGGGCAGCCGCGCCTCGCTGGTGGTTGGCGTGTGCGCCGCGGCCACCGCGATCTTCCTGGGCGTGGTGATCGGCGCGGTCGCCGGGTTCTACGGCGGCTGGGTGGACGCGCTGCTCAGCCGCGTCACCGAGCTGTTCCAGGTCATCCCGCGGTTCGTGCTCGCGCTGCTCGTGGTGGCGCTGTTCGGCGGCGGGCTCGGCAAGCTCATCCTGGTGATCGGCGTGCTGTCCTGGCCGCAGGCTGCCCGCGTCGTGCGCGGCCAGTTCCTCGCGCTGCGGGGCGCCGCCTACGTCGATGCCGCGCGCGTGCTGGGGCTGCGGGATACCCGCATCATCTTCTCGGAGATCTTGCCCAACGTGCTCGCGCCGGTGGTGGTCATCGCGTCGCTGGACGTCGCCGGCGCGATCCTGCTCGAGGCCAGCCTGGGCTTCTTCGGGCTCGGCGACCCGAACCTGATCTCCTGGGGCCTGATGTTGAACAACGCCCAGGCCTACCTGCGCCAGGCCTGGTGGATGAGTGTCTTCCCGGGCCTGGCGATCTCGCTCGCGGTGCTCGGATTCAACCTGCTGGGCGACGGGCTCAACGACGCCGCCAACCCGCGCCTCGATGCCTGAGTCCCTGCTGGAGATCGAGGACCTCCACACCCACATCGCGACCCCGCGCGGGATCGTGCGCGCGGTGGACGGTGTCTCGCTGAGCGTCGCGCGCGGCGCCGCGGTCGGCCTGGTCGGCGAGTCCGGTTCGGGGAAGTCGATGACCGGGTTCTCGGTGCTTCGGCTGTTCCCCACCGCGCGGGCCCGCATCGTGCGCGGCCGCATCCGGCTGGCCAGCCGCGACCTGCTCGCGCTCGACGACGAGGCGATGCGGCGCGTGCGTGGCGGCGAGATCGCGATGGTGTTCCAGGACCCGGCGACGTTCCTGAACCCGGTGCTCCCGGTCGGTCGCCAGGTGGCCGAGGCCTACGCGATGCGGCACGGCTGGCCGCGGGCGCGCGAGCACGCCATCGAGGCGCTGGCGCTGGTGGGCCTGCCCGATCCCGACCGGCTCTACCACCGCTTCCCCCACGAACTCTCGGGAGGCATGCGGCAGCGGGTGGTCATCGCCATGGCCACGGTGTGCCGGCCGCTGCTGCTCATCGCCGACGAGCCCACCACGGCGCTCGACGTCACCATCCAAGCGCAGATCCTCGACCTGCTGGCGCGCCTGCGGCGCGAGCTCGGCATGGCGCTGCTGCTCATCACGCACGACTTAGGCATCGTAGCCGAGGTGTGCGAGACCGTTGCGGTCATGTACGCAGGCCGCATCGTGGAATCGGGGCCGGCCGACCGCGTTTTCGCGGCGCCGGGCCATCCCTACACGCAGGGGTTGCTGGCGAGCGCGCTGAGTGTCGAAGAGACGCGGCCGATCACCCGCGTGATGGAGGGCACGGTGCCCGACCTGGCGGCGCTGCCCGCCGGCTGCCGGTTCCACCCGCGATGTCCGTTCGTCATGGACCGATGCCGCGCCGACGACCCGCCCGACCTGACGCTCGCGCCCGGTCACGTCGCCGCCTGCTGGCTCCACGACGCCGCCATGGCCGGAGGCCCCGCACGGTGATACTAGAGGCCCGAGGGCTGAGCAAGCGGTTTCCCTGGGGCCGGGGCCTGGGCGGCGCGCGCGCGTGGGTGCGCGCGGTGGAGGACGTTTCGCTCGGCGTGGCCGCCGGCGAGACCGTCGCGCTGGTCGGCGAGTCCGGGTCCGGGAAGACCACCACCGGCCGCATGCTCGCCGGGCTCGAGGTGCCCAGCGCCGGCGAGGTGTGCTTCCGCGGCCGGCCGCTCGATGCGCTGGCCGGCGCGGAGCGTCGCGAGTACCGGATGGCCGTGCAGATGGTCTTCCAGGACTCGCAGGCCTCGCTGAACCCGAGGAAAACGGTGGCGCAGATTCTCGACGTCGCGCTTGGCGCCCGTGGTGTGCCGGGCGCGCGGCGGCGCGAGGCCGCGGCCGAGCTGCTGCGCGAGGTCGGAATGGAGCCCGAGGCGACCTTCCTGCCGCGCTTCCCGCACCAGCTCTCGGGTGGGCAGCGGCAGCGCGTCAACGTAGCGCGGGCGCTGGCCACCGATCCCGCGGTCATCGTCGCCGACGAGCCGGTCTCGGCGCTCGACCTCTCGGTGCGCGCGCAAATCCTGGTGCTCCTCCAGCGGCTCCAGCAGGAGCGCGGGGTCGCCTACCTGTTCATCAGCCACGACCTGGCCGTGGTGCGCTCGGTGGCGCGCCGCGTCGCGGTGATGTACCTGGGGCGCCTGGTGGAGGAGGGGCCGACCGAGGCGGTCTTCCGCCGCCCGGCGCACCCGTACACGGTGGCGCTCCTGTCGGCGACGCCGGTACCGGACCCGCGCGCCGCGCGCCGTCGCCAGCGGATCATCCTGCCCGGGGACGTCCCCTCGCCGCTCGCGCCGCCGCCGGGCTGCCCGTTTCACCCGCGGTGTCCGATCGCGCGCGAGGTCTGCCGTCGGGAGTTCCCGCCACCGGTCGAGGTGGGCGACGGGCAGCGGGCGCTGTGCCACTTCCCGGGGGAACTGAAAGCAGGGCCAGGACGCGCCGACTGACTGAAGCGAGGACCGGCGGTCCCTGACCGAGCCGTCCGCTTCGGCGCCGCCCGGGCGTTGACGATGCCACTTCATCGCACATATAGTTGTGCTGCACGCAGTTAATGTGCTGAATGGGGGTTCCGGGGGACCGTGCGGCGGAACGTCACGCTCAAACTCGATGCCGCCCTTCTGCGCGAGGCCCGTGTGCTGGCTGCCGAGGAAGGTCGGTCGCTCAGTGCTCTGCTGGCCGACCGGTTGGAGATGCTGATCCGGGAGCGGAAGGCGTTCGAGCGGGCCCGGCGGCGCGCGCTGGCGCGGCTGCGCGAGGGGTGTGACCTGCAGTGGACGCCTCCTCGCACCCGTGACGAGCTCCATGAGCGGTAGACGGTTCGTGGACACGAACATCCTGATGTACGCGCACGATCGTTCCGCGGGAGAGAAGCACCGGCGAGCGCGCGACCTCGTGGAGGGCCTGTGGCGCGATCGCTCCGGAGTGGTGAGCACGCAGGTACTCCAGGAACTGTGCGT
>JAVHMA010000025.1 GCA_031081715.1 Armatimonadota bacterium
CAGCTCAGAGCCTCCGAATCCACCAAGCCGCACGGGGAGTAAGCCGCGATGCCAAAATTGAAATCAGTATTCAAAGCCAATCCTCGGACACGCTCCTAGCCCCATGACCCGGCCACCCGTGGGGCGACCGAAGCTGGGCTTCGACCCCGGCAGCGTCGTCCGCGACCTCACGCACTTGCTCGGGAACCTCGGGAACTGGGAAGCGGCGCTCAATCGCTTGCGGGGTGCAGGCCAATGATGGAAGGAGGGGACAGATCGTGAAGACTCTCGCGGTGCTGCTCGTTGCGCTCGTCGTGTCGGCGCTGTCGGTGACGGCGCCGATCGCCCAGGCGGCAGCGAGGACCTCGCCCTACCGGCTGGAAGGGAAGATCCTCGAGGTCTCCAAGGGATGGCTCCAGGTCGAGGTGACGAAGGCCATCCAGGGCACCGGCATCAAGGTCGGCGACAAGCTGAGGATCGCCGAGACCTCCCGTACGCGGTTCCTCCAGGCTGGGAAGCGCGTGGCGGCCGATAAGCTCGCGGCCGGCGAGATGGTCGCGGTCGAGGGCCGGATGGTCGCGGGGAAGACCCCGTCGTTCACGGCGGCGACGGTCACGATCCTGAAGTAACGAGGGGCGGGGGCGGGGTCTGCCTCGCCCCCGCCGCACCGGCGATGGCGGACGCACACGCGACGGTGTTGGATATCCCCCGAGCTGAGACGACGACCGAGACCGGGCGACGCGCGGGCGACCTCGCCCAGTTCACGGAGCTGCTCACCCGTCACTGGGACTCCGCCTACCGTTACGCGTACCACCTGGCCGGCAACGCGCCCGATGCCCAGGACCTGGTGCAGCAGGCCGCGGAGGAGGCCCTCCGGGCCTACCGACGGTTCGACCCGAACACGCACTTCGACCGCTGGCTGCTGCGCATCATCCACAACTCCTACATTGACAAAGTCCGCCGGGAACGCCGCCGCCCCATGTTCTCTCTCGACGAGATTCGCACGCCGCTGACCGATACGGACCAGACGCATGACCCAGAGGCCGCAGCCGAGTTCCGCCTCAGCGGGCCGGCGCTGCGAGCGTTGATGGCGCTACCGCCCGAGTTCCGCGCACCGGTGATCCTGGTTGACCTCGAGGGTTTCTCGTACGACGGCGCGGCGCAGGTCTTGCACTGCCCGGTCGGCACCGTCCGCTCCCGCCTGCACCGCGGCCGACTCGCGCTGCGCGAGTGGCTGCGGCCCCACCTCGATGCGCTGAGGAGCGGGGACGGATGACGGAGGCCCATCCGTCGGACGTCTTGTCCGGCTACCTGGATGCCGCCCTGTCACCGCAGCAGGCCGCCGAGGTCGCCGCCCACCTGGCGGAGTGCGAGAGCTGCCGGGCGGTCCTCGGGGACCTCCAGAGCGTGCGGGCCGTCCTGCGCGCGGTCCCCCGGCCGTCTCCCCACCCGGCGCTGCTTCCCCGGATGCTGGCGCGGCTAGCGGCCGGACGGCAGCGGGAGGCCTTCCTGGTGCGCTGGGGAGTGACCGTGGCAGTGATGGCCGCGGCCGCGATCGCGATTCTCTTCCTGCCCCTGGCCCCGAGGCCCTCCGCCGCCCACAACGGGACCCGGTACTTCCGCCAGCACGCCGAAATGACGCAGACGCTCCCGATCCCGGACGTCTCGCTCCCGTCCTACCTGAGTACCCCGCTGCCCTATCACCCCGCGGTGGATGAGGTGCGCGAGTGGCGCTAGGCCTGGCTCGAGCGGCCCTTGTCGGCGCGCTGGCGATCCTGCTCGGGGCGCCGAGCGGTGCGGCGCACGCCGCGCAACCCATGCCAGCGCCCCTGCTCCACGCCGTGCAGGCGCGGGCGGCGTCGGCCTATCGCGGGGAGCAGATCGTCGTCAGCTGGGAGGGCGGTGGGACCCAGGTGACGCTCGGGCGCGTCGAGCACGATCCGCCGGCGTGGACGCGGCTGGAGTACACGCCGGTGGGATCGTCCCGGAGTTGGGTTATTGTGCGCCAGGGGACTGTGGAAGTCCAGTACGACCCCTCGACCGGGGCGGGCACGCGAGCGCCGTACCTGGCTGGCGATGATGACGAGGTCTTCTCGACGACGCACCTGCCGTGGCTGCTGGAGAACTATCGCATCTCGACGGTTTCGGATCGGTTCCTGGGCCGGTCGGTGGACCGCGTGCTCATCAGGCCGGTGGTGCGCGACCGTCCGGCTCGCCGGATCGACATCGACCGGGAGAGCGGCGTGATCCTCCGGTCCGAGCGGATCGACCCCGCGGGGCGCCTGGTTCAGCTGGCCGTGTTCCTGAGCTTCGAGGTCATGCCCAGGGGATGGCGCGCGGGCGCGGACCTCCCTCGCGGCCTGCGTCTTGCCGAGCGGCCCGTCCGGCGCACGATCACGCGCGAGGACGCGACCGCCCGGCTCGGCGCGGTTCCAGTGCAGGTGGACGTGCCCGTCGGGTTTCACCGCGTTGCCGACTACCTTGCATTCAACAGCCGCGACGGCCGCGCGACGCTGCAAACCATCTATTCCGACGGGCTGACGGTGCTCATGCTCACCGCGCAGCGCGGGACGCTTCCGCGGCCGCCGCAGGGCAGCAGGATGCTTCAGGTGGCGGGGGGGCCGGTGTGGATCCGTCGGCAGGGGGCGAGTGCGCTCGTGCACTGGGCATACCGCGGGTGGGTCCTCACGATGGTCGGGGAAGTATCTCTGGAGAGCCTCGTGCAGGTGGCCGCGCGGACCGGCGTCGCGGGCACCCCCCGCGTCCGCGACCACGTCCAGTCCTGGCTCAGGGGACTCTTCGGCTTCTTCTAGGCCTCCAGGCACCGAGCCCTGCAACATCCTCTTGACTAGCGAACATATGTTCGCTAATCTGGATGCACCATGCCGTCGGATCTCTTCGGCTCGAAACGCGAAGGAGTCCCGACAGAGCCAGTTCCCGACCGCGCGGCCCCGCATCGGTTCACCGCGACCGGCATGCGCGCCACCCCGAAGGTCGAGTGGATCGAGATCACGGTCAAGTCCGCGCTGAATCGCGTCGAGGGGATGCCGTTCCGGTGGTCCATCAACCCGTACAGAGGCTGCGCGCACGCCTGTTCCTACTGCATGTCCGGTGACACGCCGATCCTGATGGGAGATGGTTCAACCAAGCCGCTTGGCGAACTGCGCGCCGGCGATGTGATTTACGGGACCAGGCGGCATGGCGCGCGTCGACGCTACGTCAGGACCACCGTGCGCGCCCACTGGCGTGTGAACAAGCTCGCCTATCGCATCGTGCTCGAGGACGGCACGGAACTGATTGCAAGTGGCGACCATCGCTTTCTGAGCGATCGTGGATGGAAGTACGTGGTCGAGCTCGCGTCGAGCCGACGCAGGCGGCCGATTCAGATAGTCAGGGTTCTCGGCGACCTGCGAGAACGGCTGCGGCTCCTGCACACCATCGATCCCGCCATCACGCGGCAGCGCAACATCGAAGGTCATGGTGTCAAGTCCACCGCCCGCCTCGAGGTCCGGGCCATCGAGCCGTTAGGCGTGCGTGAACTGTGCGATATCACCACAGGTACCGGCGACTTCATCGCCAACGGCGTCGTCAGCCACAACTGCTTCGCCCGCGTCACCCACTGGTACCTCGACCAGGACGGCGTGAACGACTGGTCCTCGCGCATCTACGTGAAGGTGAACGCGCCGGAGGTCCTGCGCCGCGAGCTCGCGCGGCCGTCGTGGACGCGCGAGCAGGTCGCGATCGGCACCGCCACCGACCCCTACCAGCCCGCGGAGGGCGCCTACCGCATCACACGCCGCGTGCTGGAAGCGCTGCGCGACCACAAGACCCCGGCGTCGATCGTCACGAAGTCCACCATGATCCTGCGCGACCGCGACGTGTTGGCCCAACTCGCGCGCGGTCCCGGCATGTCCGTATACTTCAGCTTCACCACTGTGAATGAGACGCTGGCGCGAGAGATCGAGCCCGACGTCCCGCCGCCGGCGCGCCGGCTCGAGGTCATGCGCGCGCTGGCCGAAGGCGGCGTGCCGGTGGGCGTGCTGCTTGCGCCCGTCCTCCCCGGCCTCACGGACGACGAAGACCATCTCGCGGCCGTGGTCGAGGCCGCGCGCGACCACGGCGCCGGCTCGCTGGGCACCATGCTGCTCCACCTGGGCCCGGTGGTACGCGATGCCTACTTCCAGTACCTCGAGCACAAACACCCGGACCTGCTGCCCGAGTACGAGCGGCTCTACCGTGGCAAGTACGCGCCGCGCGCCTACCAGCGGCGCGTGCAGGAGGTCGTGGCCGCGCTGAAGCGGCGCCTGGGGTTCCCGGACCGCGCGTCCTCGCGCGGGATGAATGGGCAGACGCCGGCCCCCGCCCAGCAGCGGCTCTTCTGAACGGAACCTCTCGCGTGCGTCGGCGTTACGTGTAAGGAGACGCCACGCGAGGCCCCGCGTGGGGAGGGGGATTCGATGATGCGCATCGCCGTTAGTTTCGCACTCGCCCTGGTCGTCACCGCGGCCGCCGCCGGCGGGGCGACCGCACACCACGGATGGACCTCGTATCACTCCGACCGCACGGTCACGCTCGCTGGGACCGTGCGCGAGGCCGCGTTCGAGCACCCGCACGCCACGCTGCGACTCGAATCGGAGGGACGCATCTGGATGGTGATCCTGCCGCCGCCGACGCGGGCCGTGCCCATGGGGCTGAACGCGCAGACACTGACCGCCGGCACGAGCGTCACCATCGTGGGGCACCCGCACCGCTCCGTCGAGGACGAGGTGCGCGCCACCCGACTCGTGATGGCCGGTAGAACCTATCAGCTCCGGTGACGCACGAGGGCGCGACCTGGCTGCTCTGGCTCGAGCACTCCGGCCTGGGTCTGGCCATGCGGCGCTCGCTGTGGCTGTACCCGTTCGCCGAGATCGTGCACATTCTGGGGATCGCGCTGCTGGTGGGGCCAGCGATGATGTTCGACCTCCGGCTGCTGGGTTGGTCGCGGCAGGTGTCGGTCACGGCGATGGCCGGCCATCTGCTTCCCTGGTCGCGGCGTGGCCTGGCGCTGGTGGCGGTGAGCGGTGTCCTGATGTTCACCGCGCACGCCACCGAGTGGGTGGTCAGCCCGGTGTTCTGGGTGAAGATGAGCCTGATCGCGCTCGCCGGGGTCAACGTGCTGGTCTTCCATCGCCGCACGTTCCGCTCGGCCGTGGGCTGGGACGCTGGGGCGCCGGTGCCGCCCCCGGCGCGCGCGGCCGCGGTGTGTTCGCTCGCGCTGTGGACCGGGGCGATCGCCTGCGGCCGTCTGCTCGGGTACCTGTAGCAGGGCGCGCATGCTGACCGCGTTGCGGACGCTTCCCATGTTCCGCTCGCGGCTGTTCGTCGCCGGGCTGGTCTGCGGGCTGGTGGCCGTGGCAGTGGCGCTCGTCGCCGCGGGCCAGCCCGGCGCGCTCGATGCGCGCGCGGTCTACGAGCGCGCCGCACCCTCCGTCGGCGTGGTTCGCGCCGTCGCCGATGGCCGCGCCGGCGTGGGCACCGCCTTCGTCGTGGACCGGGAGGGCTGGCTGCTCACCGCCGCACACGTGGCGCGCCGGGCGCAGCGGCTCGAGGTGGTCCTGCCGGGACGCGAGCCGCTGCCGGCGAGGCTCGTGGGCTACGACGCGCGGCGCGACGTCGCCGTGCTGCGGGTCACGCCACCCGCCCCCCTGCCCGCCCTCGAGATCGTCATCGACGCCCCTCGCGTCGGCGATCCGGTGGTGGTGATCGGTACCCCCCGGGGCCGGCCGGGCGTCATGTCCACCGGGGTCGTCGCCGCCGTCCCGGTCTCGCTCCCGGGCATGGCGCGCGACGTCCTCGTGCGCCTGACCGCGCGCGTGGCACCGGGCAACTCGGGCGGGCCGGTGCTGAACGCGGCCGGGGGAGTGGTGGGACTCGTGATCGCCCGTACGAGCGAGGGCGGCTCCCCGGCCACGGACGCGGGCAGTCTGGCCACGTCCGGCGCCGCGCTCCGCGAGGCGCTGCCCGGGCTGCGGAGCGGCGCGCGTATCGACCGTGCCTGGATCGGCATCGCAGGCGGTCCGCTGACCCCGGAGATGGTGCGCGAACGCAGCATCGGCACGACGCGCGGCGCCTGGATCCGCGAGGTCCTCCCGAACAGCCCGGCGGCCGTCGCGGGGCTGCGGCCCAACGACGTCGTGGTCGCCGCGGACCGGCGGACGATCGCGTCGTGGGACGACCTCCTGTGGTTCGTGGGCGAGCGGTCGCCCGGCCAAGTCGTCCGGCTCTCGATCGTCCGCGGCGGCGGTCGCACCGAGGTGACGGTGCGGCTCGGCGTGCGGCCGTAGCGCGATCAGCGCTCCCCGCCGCGCGGCGGCGCTCCTGGATGATACGGTGCCGGGATGAACTCCACGCCAGGCCGCCGCTGGCGCGTCTGCGGGTAGAGATCCATCAGCTGGTAGACTTCCATGGGCATGCCGTCGCTGACCAGCAGTCCCATGGCCCGGGCCTCTTCATAGGTGATGGGGTAGTCATGGGTCCAGCGGCCCTCGCTCAGCATCGACGCGATCTCGGCGGCCTTCTCCGGGCTGTGGTGCTCGAGCAACAAGGTGCGGACGGTCTCGCGGACCTGCTCGATCGCCTTCCTGGCCATGTCGCCGAGGATCAGCGTGTGGTCGTCACGGTTGGGGTTCGGCTGGTCCAGCGCCTTGAGGATCGAGGCGGCGGGGTAGTAGCCGCCCTGCTGGCTGCCCAGCTGGGGGTCCACCGGGCCCAGCACCGCGTCCGGATCCATCACAATGTCGTCCGCCGCCAGCGCCACCAGCGTGCCACCCGACATGGCGTAGTGCGGTACCAGCACGGTGACCTTCCCCTTGTGGCGCTTGAGCGCACAGGCGATCTGTTCCGCTGCAAGAACCAGGCCTCCTGGCGTGTGCACGATGAGATCGATGGGCATCTCCGGTGGCGTCATCCGGATGGCCCGGAGCAGGAGCTCTGAGTCTTCGATGTCGATGTACCGCGCAATGGGAATCCCCAGCAGGCTCATGGTTTCCTGCCGGTGGATCATGGTGATCACCCGCGATTTGCGCTTGCGCTCCAGCAGGCGAATCATGGCCAGACGGCGCGCAGCCAGCATCTGGCGCCCAAACAACGGGATGAAGGCTTGCAGCAGCAACAGGATCCAGATGAGGTTCAGGAAGTCAGCCACGCCAAGTCCCCCCCTGGCGGAGCGCTACACTCAGGCCGCGCTCATCCCGCCGTCCACCGCCAGCACCTGGCCGGTGATGTAGCCCGCCGACGGCGCCACCAGGCACAGGGCGGCCCCGACCAGGTCCTCGGGAGAGCCCAGCCGGCCGCAGGGGATGCGCTCGAGCAGTGCCTGGCCCGCGCGCTGGATGGCCACCTCTGACATGCGCGTGGGGATGAACCCCGGGGCGAGCGCGTTCACCGTCACCCCGGCGGGCGCCCACTTCACGGCCAGGTCGCGCGTGAGCGCGATGATCGCGCCCTTGCTCGCCGCGTAGCCCGCGGCGTCGAGGATCTCGGGCGGCGACCCGGCCAGGCCCGCGACCGAGGCGATGTTCAGGATGCGGCCGTAGCGCCGCGCGAGCATGCCGCGGCCCACGGCCTGGCACATGAGGAACGTCCCGGTGGCGTTCGCATTCATGACCTCGTGCCACCGTTCTGGCGGCATCGTCTCCGCGGGCGCGCCCCAGGAGCGGCCGGCGGCGTTGACCAGGATCGACAGGTCGCCTACCGCGGCCTGCGCCGCGGCCACCGTCCGCTCGACTTGCGCGGGGTCGGCGACGTCGGCCTGGAAGGCCGCGCAGGCGATGCCCGCCGACCGCAACGACGCCTCCGCCGGCCCGAGCCACTCCGTCCGCCGGGCGACAATCGCCACACGGGCGCCCGCCGCGCCCAGCGTTCGCGCGATCGCCAGCCCGATGCCGCGCGAGCCACCGGTGACGAGCGCGGCCTGGCCGTCGAGGCTAAACAGCCGGTCCACCGGACTGGCGGGCATGCGCGTAGAGTCGTCGCAGCAGGGCGATCCGGCCGGCGTGGTAGGCGATGTGCGCCACCCCGCCGAGGACGAGTTGCGCGGTGGAGCGGTTCCGCGTCCGCATCGCCGTGCGGGCGAGCCCGGCCGGGGTGAGCGCGCCAACGTGCCGCACCAGCGCCGCGTGCAGCCGCCCCGCGCGGGCGACGGCCCGGCGCCACGCGTCGGGGCTGCCGTCCCCGGCCGGCCAGGCCTGCCGGCGCGCGACGGCCCGGCCTTCCAGACGGTCGAGGACGTCTTCGGACCAGTAGATGACGTGGTTCACTTCTTCCCAGATGGAGTGGGCCGCCGTCCCCGGCGTCCAGATGGCCTCATCGAGCGAGACGCCGCGCAGCAGCCGGGCCAGCCCGGTGTGCCCCCAGTTGCCGCGCCCCGCGGTGTCGCGGAGGAAGGTCGCCAGGTCGGGGCCGACCCCCCGGCGGCGGGTGTTCGTCGCCATCGTCACGTCTCCCCTCGTCGCGTGGTGCCCACCACCTAATGTTGCGTTCGGCGGGCGTTTCCTGCCGGACGCCCGCCCCGCAGGCCAGCGCTCGCGCGCCGGGCGGGCCGGCGCGGAGCGCACAAGAGGGAAGCCCGCCGGTCGCGGCGTAGCATACAGGTTACGATGGTCCTCGTGCAGCCACGGCCGGCCGCTGCGGCGACCGACACCATCCCGGGGCTGTTCTTGGCGCAGGCTGCCCGCCGCGCGGCGCTCGTGGCGCTGCGGCGCAAGCGCTACGGCATCTGGCAGCCGATCACCTGGCGCGAATACGCGGCCCAGGTCCGGCTGGTCGCCAACGCGCTGCTCGCGCTCGGCGTCCGCCGCGGCGAGCGCGTGGGCCTGATCGGCGAGAACCGCCCCGAGTGGCTGTACGCCGACCTGGGCATCCAGTCGGTCGGCGCCGCGACTACCGGCATCTACACCACCAGCAGCGCCGAGCAGGTCCACTACATCCTGGAGCACGCCGGCTGCCGCGTTTTCATCGTGGACGGCGAGGAGCAGCTCGACAAGGCGCTGGAGATCCGCGGCCGCCTGCCGGAGCTCGAGCACATCGTCGTGATGGACCCCGAGGGGCTGCGCCGGTTCCACGACCCGCAGGTGGTCATGTGGGACCAGTTCCTGGCCATGGGCGAGGACCACGCGCGCCGCCATCCGCACGCGCTCGACGAGGCTCTCGCGCAGATTCGCGCCGAGGACATGGCGGTGCTCATCTATACCTCGGGCACGACCGGGCCGCCCAAGGGCGCAATCCTCACCCACCGCAACCTGATCGCCGCGACGGAAGCGCTCGACGGCGCCAACGCCTTCACCCCCGAGGACGAGGTGCTCTCTTACCTGCCGCTGTGCCACATCGCCGAGCGGCAGTTCTCGGTCTTCCTGCCGATCAGGTGGGGCTACACCGTCAACTTCATCGAGAACGTCGACACGGTGATGCAGAACCTGGCCGAGGTGGCGCCCACGGTGGTCTTCGGGGTACCGCGCATCTGGGAGAAGCTCTTCTCGGTGGTGACGCTGCGCGTCGCCGAGAACGACCTGCTCAAGCGCGGCGCCTACTGGCTGGCCCTGCGCGTCACCGGGAGCGCGTCGCGCCGGTGGCTCGACCGCCGGCCGGTGCCCGCGCCGCTACGCGTGGCCGCGCGGCTGGCGGACGGGCTGGTGCTGCTTCCGCTGCGTCGCCGGCTCGGGCTGCACCGCGTCCGGCTCGCCTTCTCGGCCGGGGCGCCGATCGCGCCCGACCTGCTGCGGTACTTCTGGGCGATCGGCGTGCCGATCCGGGAGATCTACGGCCAGACCGAGGACGCCGGTCCGACCGCCTGTCACCAGGGCGACGAGGTGAAGATCGGTACGGTCGGCCGACCGTTTCCGAGTGTCGAGGTGCGGATCGCGCCCGACGGCGAGATCCTGGTCCGCGGCCCCAACGTCTTCGCCGGCTACTTCCGCAACCCCGAGGCGACCGCCGAGGCCCTGCGCGACGGGTGGCTGCACTCCGGTGACGTCGGGGAGTTCGACGAGGAGGGCTTCCTCAAGATCACCGACCGCAAGAAGGACCTGTTCATCACCTCGGGCGGCAAGAACATCGCGCCGCAGTACATCGAGAACAAGCTCAAGGCCAGCCCCTACATCAACGACGCGGTCGCGATCGGCGACGGCCGGCGCTACATCGTGGCGCTGGTCGTCATCGACGAGGAGAACGTCACGAAGTGGGCGCAGGACCGCCGGCTGCCGTTCACGACGTACGCCGACCTGGCGGCCAATCCCGAGGTGCGGGCGCTCATCGACACCGAGGTGCGCGCCGTCAACAAGACGCTGTCCGGGCCCGAGCAGGTCCGCCGCTTTGCCATCCTGCCCCGACGGCTCTACCAGGAAGACGGCGAGATCACCGCCACCCTGAAGGTGAAGCGGAAGGCGATCATGGAGAAGTACGCGGACGTGATCGCCGAGCTCTACCGGGGTTAGCGCCCGGCCGCCGCCCACCGCCCCCGACCCTCCGTTGACCCACCCGCCTGTGTCCACCCCGCCCGGTGGCCCGCCCCGGGTGCCCGAACCCATCGTCACGCGCCGGTTCGCGGTCCTCTGGGGTATCGGC
The DNA here is from genome assembly GCA_031081715.1 of Armatimonadota bacterium. GTDB lineage: Bacteria > Sysuimicrobiota > Sysuimicrobiia > Sysuimicrobiales > Humicultoraceae > Fervidifonticultor_A > Fervidifonticultor_A tertius. The sequence continues at coordinate 10,582 of JAVHMA010000025.1, forward strand.
TTCCTGACCTACGCCAGCGTCTACCTGCTCGTGCCTGTGTTGCCGCTGTACCTGCGCGACGCCGGGCTGTCCACCGGGCCGATCGGTGCGCTGCTCGGGATTATGAGCGCGGTGGCGCTCGTCGCCCGGCCGTTCGCCGGCTGGCTCTCGGACGGGCTGGGGCGCCGGCCGCTCATCATCGCGGGCGTCGCCGCGCTCCTGATCTTTCCCGTGGTCGCCGCCGTGTGGACCGGCGTCGCGCTGTTCGCGCTCCTCCAGGTCGTGCGCGGATTCGGTTGGGGCAGTCTGACCTCGAACGCCAACACGATGGCCGGCGAGCTGGCTCCGCCCGCGCGGCGCGGCGAGGCGCTCGGCCTCTACACCGCGGCGGGCAGCCTGGCGCTTGCGGTCAGCCCGTTGGGGGGACTGGCGATCGCGCGGCAGCACGGCTACCCCGCCGCCCTGTGGACCGCGGCCGCCCTCACGCTCGCGGCGCTTCTGCTGGCGGCCTTCCTCTATCAGGGGCCGCGGGCGCCGCTAAGGCCGCTGCGCGTGCGGGAGTTGGTCGCTATCCCCGCGCTCGGGCCCGCCGCGGGGGTCGTCGCCCACGCGATGAACTACGGTGGAATCATCATCTTCCTGCCGGTGCTCGTCGAGGCGCGCGCGCTGGGGAACCCCGGGCTGTTCTTCACGATCTACGCGGTCGCGCTCGTGTTGCTCCGGGGCATCGCCGGCCGGCTCTCGGACCGCTACGGCCGCGCGGCGATTATCGTCCCCGGGCTGCTGTGTAGCGCCGCGACCATGGGCGTGCTCGGGGCAGCCTCGACGCGCTGGCAGATGCTGGCCGCGGCGCCGCTGCTGGCGCTCAGCATGGCGCTGGTGCAGCCGCCCTCGCTCGCCTGGGCGCTCGACCTGGGCGGGGAGCGCCGCGGGGTGGCGATGGCGACCATGGTCGCGGCCCAGGACCTCGGGGTCGCGCTCGGGGGGATGCTGCTCGGCGCGATCGGGCAGGCGGGCGGCTACGGCGCGCTGTTCGGCGCCGGCGCGGGGATGGCGCTCGCCGCCGTGGGGGCCCTGTTGATCGTGGCGAGGCGGCTGGGCGGGTTGGCTACCAGACCGTCCTGACGCGTGGGTAGGACCGGATACGCCGGTCGGCGGTGACCACCGCGGCGCCGAGCCCCAGGGCCGTGGCGACGATGATGCGGTCCACTGGATCCGCCGAGGGGAAGCCGGGCAAGGCGACGGTCTGCAGGGCGACGCGGTTGCTGACGGGTACGAACGACAGGAACGGCAGCCCCTCGCAGTGCCGCACCCAGTCCTCGACCTCCATGGTGAGCTCGAGCCTCTTCCGATCTGCCAGCATGGCGACTTCCCAGACACTCATGGAGGAGACGAGCAGCGGCCCGCCGCGCATCTCGGCATCGATGTGACGCCGCGCGCGGGCGGACACGCGCTTCGGGTCCGCCACCAGCCAGACCCACGCGTGCGTGTCCAGCACGGTCACCGGAGGGCCTCCCAGTGATCCACCGCCACGGGCTTCGTCGGATCGTCGTAGCGGCGCACCGATCCACGGAGGATGCGGAGGAGATCCTCCGTTTCGCCCCGGAACGGCGTCACCGTCACCACCGGACGGCCGCGGTCGAGGATCACGATGGACTGGCCGGTCTCCTGCACCTTGCGCAGGTACTCGAGCGCCCGCGCTTTGAAGCGAGCCTTTGGAACCTGCTCGACGACCATGAGGTCCTCCCGGCGACGTAATATGACCATGGTCAGTGTACATGGTCAGATTACGCCGATCAACAGAGGTCACCGCAACCTCCCGTCAGCTGCGACCGTGCGGGCTACGGCACCGGCCTGAGGCCTTCGAGCCGTGCCGCATCGCGTAGCCGGCGGTCGAGCGCGACGATCTCGGCCGCCTCGCCCCCCGCCCATACGAGCGCCGCGGAGAGCTGCAGCGCGTCGGAGGGGCGCAGCGGGTGCAGCCTGAGGAGCCGGCCGGCCTGGGTGCGCACGGCACCCCCGGGTTGCAGTTCGACCCACGAGGGCGCCAGCGCGGCGAGCACGGCCCGCGCCGCTTCCTCGCCCTCGATGTCAAGCCCCCGGTCGCGGCGTTGCCGGGCGAACGCCGACCAGCACTCCACGACGCATCCCCACCAGACGACCATGCCGGGATCGGCGGCATGCAGCGCGCGCACGCGCGCGCTGTTCGGCTCGTCCACGCACAAGGGAATGATCGCAGAGGCGTCCCAGAACCTCATCGCTCCTCGGCGCGCTCCTCGATCAACGCGGCCAGCACGCGGCCCTTCGGATCGCGGGGGCGGGGCAGCGTCCAGAAGTCGGGGGGCAGGGGACGGCTCGCGGGGCGCGCCAGGCCGAGCCGGATCAACTCGGCGGTCCTGGGATCCCGCAGCGCGTCGCCGCTGACCGCGATCAGCCGTGCCACGGGTCGGCCGCGGTCGGTCACGATGATCTCCTTCCCGGATCGGACGGCGTCCACGTACTCGCTCAGGCGTGCCTTCAACCGCGTTATCGGCACCCGTTCCACGCATGTACCCCCCGGCGCGCCCTGGCGCCCGGTTACCTAACTATCTATTCTAGTCAGATATAAGAAGACCGAATAGACCGTATGTCGCCGCGGGCCACAGGGCGGTCTATCACGCCAGGATGACCGCGGGGGAGCCACGCGGACCGGCGCCTACTCCCAGCGCCGCCTGATCTTGTAGCGCCGGAAGCCCTTCACCGAAGGGTCCTGGACCGCGCCCAGGTACAGCTCCTGTACGTTCGGATCTGCCTGCAGTCGCGCGCTGGTGCCCTCCAGCACGATCCGGCCGCTCTCGAGTACGTACCCGTAGTCCGCGGCGGCCAGGGCCTGGCGGGCGTTCTGCTCGACGAGCAGGATCGCCGTCCCGGTGGACGGGATGTCGCGGATGATGCGGAACACGTCGGCGACCAGCCGCGGCGCCAGCCCCAGCGAGGGTTCGTCGAGCAGCAGCAGCCGCGGTCGGCCGAGTAGCGCCCGGGCGAGCGCGAGCATCTGCTGCTCCCCGCCCGACAGCGTGCCGGCGAGCTGGCGGCGCCGCTCGCGCAGCACCGGGAACCGGTCTTCCATCGCGGCCAGGTCGGCGCGCACGCCGACGTCGCGGCGCGCGTAGGCGCCCAGCCGGAGGTTCTCCTCTACCGTGAGCTCCGGGAAGATGCCGCGGCCCTCCGGGATGTAGGCCACGCCGAGCGCGGCGACGTCCTCGGGGTCCCAGCCATTGACGCGGCGGCCGAGCACCTCGACCGTGCCCTTCTCGGGCTGGTCGGGGATGAACCCCATGATGGTCCGCAGCAGCGTGCTCTTGCCGGCGCCGTTCGAGCCGAGCAGCGCCACGATGCGACCGGCGCCCACCTCGAGGGAGACGCCCCGCAGCACCGTCAGCCGCCCGTAGTAGGCGGTCTCCACGTTGGCCACGCGTAGCGGCAGCGCGCCGTCGCCCCCGCTCACGCGGTCTCCCCCAGGTAGGCGCTGATGACCTGCGGGTCGCGCTGGATCGCCTCGGGCGGGCCCTGGGCGATCTTCGTGCCGTGGTCGAGCACGGCGATCCAGTCCGAGATGCCCATGACGATCTTCAGGTCGTGTTCGACCAGCACGACCGTGATGCCCCACTCCTCGCGGATGTCCTTGATGCGGTGCACCAGGTCCGCCTTCTCCTCGGCGGTCATCCCCGACGACGGCTCATCCAGCAGCAGCAGGATGGGCTCGGTCGCGAGCGCGCGCGCGACCTCGACCAGCCGCTGCTGCGCCATGGGCAGGTCGCCCACGCGCCGGTGGCGCGCGGCCTGCAGGTCGAGGAAGTCGAGAATCTCCTCCACGCGCCGGCGGTGCGCGACCTCGTCCCGCTTCCACCGCGGCAGGCCGAGGGCGGCCGCCACGAACGGCGTGCGGATGTGGAGGTGGCGGCCGAGCAGCACGTTGTCGAGCACCGTGCTGTGGCGGAACAGTTCCAGGTTCTGGAAGGTCCGCGCGATGCCGCGCCGCGCGATCAGGTCCGGCCGGCGCGGAAGCGGCCGGCCCTCGAAGGCGATGCGCCCGGCGTCGGGGCGGTAGAGGCCGCAGATGCAGTTGAACAGCGTCGTCTTGCCCGCGCCGTTGGGGCCGATCACCGAGACCAGCTCGCGCCGGCCGACCTCGAGGTCCACCCGGTCGAGGGCCACGACGCCGCCGAAGGCGATGGAGACTCCGCGGACTTCCAGCAGGGGTGCGGTCACGGGGCGAGGGGCGGGGCGCGGGGCGCACCGGCCCCGCGCCCCAGAGGGGTCCTAGAAGCGCGTGGGGTAGGTGTACCAGTCGGTGAGCTTCGTGTACCGGCCGGCCTCGGACTTGATCATGAAGATGCGGTTGGTCCCCTGGCGCCGGTCCGGACCGAAGGTCACGCCGCGCATGACCTCGCCGTCCCAGTTGCGCAGCGTCTCCATGGCGCTCACCAGCCGGTCCTTCGTCAGGTCGCGGCCGGCGCGCCGCAGGCCCTCCAGGAACGGCTCGACGAAACCGACCCCCGCGATCGCGTTGAACGGATTGCGCGCCAGCGCCGGGTTGATGCGCGACAGCGTCGCCAACGTCGCGTCCACGCGCGCGTCGCCGGTGCCGGGCAGGGGGAAGTAGGCGGTGAGGTAGACGTTGTTCCACGCCTCGCCCGCCAGGGCGAACATCGCCGGGTCGGCCAGGGTGAACGACGAGAGCAGCGTGGGCCGGAAGCCCAGGCGCGCCATCTCGCGCACGATCAGCGCCCCGTGCCGCGGCGTCGCGTAGAGGATCACGGTGTCGGCGCCCGACTCGCGCATCTTCTGCGCCTGCGCCGAGACCTCGGCGTCGGTGACCTCGTAGGAAACCTGGGCCACCAGCCGCGTGCCCCGCGCGCGGTCGACGCCGCGCTTGACGCCCAGCAGGCCCTGCTGGCCGTAGAGGTCGTTCTGGTAGAAGACCGCGATGTTCCGCGCGCGCAGGTTGGCGGCGGCGTAGGTCGTCAGGTAGATGCCCTCCTCGATGTAGCTCGGGTAGGTGACGAACAGGTACTTGCGCTGGCGGAAGCCGGCCCAGATGTCCGTCCCCCCCAGCGGCGTGATCCAGATCGTCTGCGACTCGATGACGTAGTCGCGCGCCGCGAAGACGTTCGCGGTGCCCAGCGAGGAGACGAGCGCGAAGACGCCGTCGCGCTCCACGAGCTCGCGCGTGTTGGCCACCGCGCGCGGGGGCAGGTAGCCGTCGTCCTTCGCCACCAGGCGCAGCCGGCGGCCGTTGATGCCGCCCTGGTCGTTCAGGTGGCGGAACCAGGCCTCCATGGCGCCGCTGATCGGTACGCCCCAGAACGCCGCGGGGCCTGAGAGCGGCATGGTGGTGCCGACGACGATCTCGGTCGCACTCACGCCGCGCTCCGCCGGTTGTCCCTGCGCCGCGGCGCCGAGTGCGGCCACCACGACCGCGGCGAGCGCGATCCGGGCAACTGTCCTCATGACCGTCCCTCCCCTTGTGTGAGGTCGCTGCCTACACCCTTCGGCGATACTCCCGGCCCAGCAGCCCTTCGGGCCGCACCGTTAGGACCAGGACGATGATCGCGAACGCCAGCGTCGTCTTGAACTTGAACGAGACGTAGCCGGCGAACACATTTTCGGCGATCCCCAGGATGAATCCCCCAACCACCGCGCCCGGCAAACTGTCGATACCCCCGAGCACCGCGGCCGCGAACCCCTTGAGAAAGGGGTCCAGCATCATATACGGATCAAGGTACACCACGGGTGCCAGCAGGACGCCCGCGGCCCCACCCAGCGCCGAGGCCAGCCCCCAGGTGAGCGCGTAGATCCGCCGCGCAGGGATGCCCAGCGCCTGCGCCGCGGTCGCGTCCTGCGCCACCGCGCGCATGGCGAGGCCCAGCGTCGTGCGCTGGACCAGGCCGTACATCAGACCCATGAGCGCCATCCCCGCGCCGATCGTGCCGACGCTCATCTCGCTCACCACGACGCCCCCGAGCCGGTAGACGCGCGTGTCCGACAGCGGGAAGGGGAAGACCTGGGTGTCCGCGCCCCAGGTGACCAGCATGACGCCGGAGAGCACCAGCGCCAGCCCCAGGGTGATGACGATCTTTCCGAGGAGCGAGGCCTCCCGGGCCGGCCGCAGCACGAAGAAGAAGAACGCCGCGCCCAGCGCCGCGGCGGCGAGCAGGCCGGCCGCCACCGCGGCCGCGAACGGCACCGCGCGGCCCAGCAGCGTGAACGCGACGAAGGTCGCCAGCGTCGCGATGTCGCCGTGGGCGAAGTTCAGCACGCGGGAGCTGCGGTAGAGGAGGACGATGCCGAGCGCCACCAGCGCGTACAGGCTCCCGGTGGCCAGGCCCCCCACGACGTACTGGCCGAACTGGATCACAGCGGCCAGGCCTTGAAGTAGCGCCGGATCCGCAGCCAGCGGCCGTAGAGGCCCTGCGGCTCGAACAGCATCATCGCGATGATCACCGCGCCGTAGGCGATGGGGAGCCACTGCTTGATGCCGCTCAGGTAGTGGGGGATGAGCGTGAGCAGCAGGGCGCCGATGATGCCGCCGGTCACGGTGCCGAGCCCGCCGACGACGATCATCGCGAAGTAGGTGATCGACTCCAGGAAGGTGAACGCCTGCGGCTCCAGGTGCCGCAGCGCCTGCGCGATGATCGCCCCGGCGACCCCCGCGTAGGCTGCGCTGATCGCGAACGCCAGCGTCTTGTACCAGGTGAGGCTGACGCCGGTCACCTCGGCGGCGATGTCGCTGTCGCGGATCGCCGCGAGCGCGCGCCCGATGTGCGAGCGCGCCAGGTTGTAGGCGATCCAACAGAGCGCCACCGCGGCCGTGATCGCGACCAGCGCGAGCTGCTGGATGGCGCTCATCCCCCCCACGCCGAGCCCGAGCGCAGGCACGGACAGCCCGCCGCGGCCGCCGGAGAGTTCGGTCCAGTTCGTGAGCACCTGGTAGACCGCGATGCCGAACCCCAGCGTGGCGATGGTCAGGTAGGGACCGGTGAGGCGCAGCGCGGGCAGGCCCACCAGGAAGCCGAAGGCGGCGCTGATCGCCGCGGCGCCGAGCCACGCCGCGGGCCAGGGGACCTCCAGGCGTGCCGCGAGCAGGCCCGACGCGTAGGCCCCGATCGCGACGAAGCCGGCGTGCCCCAGGGAGATGAGCCCCGCGTACCCGACCAGCAGGTTGAGCCCCACCGCGACGATGACGTTCGCCGACGCCAGCACGGCGATGAACAGTAGATAGCCCATGCCGAGTCGGGGGAGCAGGAACGGCAGCGCGGCGAGGCCGATCAGGAGCGCCGCCACCGCGGTCCAGGCGGCCGGGCCCTTGACCAGGTACAGGTCGTCCTCGTACCGCTCGACGAGGGTCCTCGCCACGGCGAAGAGGGGGATTCGCGCCAGCCCCGGTGCGGCCCTGCCCGGTGCCAGCGGCGTGAACACCCTGGCCGCCGGTCGCTGTGCTATACTTGCATGTACAAGTTGCCGTGCCCCGGGCGAGCGTGCGTCGCCGGGGATCATTGTGTCTCTGTGAGGCGGAAGGGGCCGGACAGTGGTCGTCAACAACCTCAAGCTGCTCGTGGGCGGGGTGCAGCTCCGCGACGGCGTGACCACCATCACGGACATCCTGGGGAAGATGTTCGTGCGGGCGGGGCTCCACGTGCTCGCGATGGAGAAGGGCTACGCGTCCACGATCTACGGCGCGCACCAGTACGACCCGGTGGTGGTCGCTGAGACCCCACCGCTGTCGTACGGCGACGACCGCACCGACATCCTGGTCGCCCTGGAGTTCGACACGAACCCCGACGTCCAGCCGCAACCTAACCGTGACACCCTCTTGCGCCACGGCAAGAACCTCAAGGACGGCGGCGTCCTGCTCTACGACAGCACGACGAGCCTCGTGGACACGAGCGATCTCGAGGCCCGGGGCGTCAAAGTCTTCCCGCTGCCCGCGCGGCAGATCGCGCTGCGCGAGCTCAAGCGCGAGGTCGTGAAGAACACGGTCGTCACCGGCGCGTTCCTCCGGTTGATCGAGTTCGACATGGACTACGCGCTCTTCGGCCAGTATCTGGAAGAGCGCTTCGCAAAGCGCGGCCGTGAGATCGTCGAGCTCAACCTGGAGGCGGCCCGCCGCGGTCGCGCGGTCATCGAGGAGATCATGAAGGCTCACGGTTGGGCCGATGTCGGCTACCGGCTCGAGCCGCGCCCGGTGGAACGGCCGATGGTGCTGGTCAACGGCAACGAGGCGCTGTCCATGGGCGCGATCCTGGCCGGCTGCCGGTTCTACGCGGGGTACCCCATCACGCCCGCCTCCTCGATCCTGGAGTTCATGGAGGCCCACCTGCCGCGCTACAACGGCCGGGCGCTGCAGGGGCAGAACGAGCGCGAGTCGATCCGTGCCGCCATCGGCGCCAGCATCACCGGCGTGCGCAGCGCGATTGGGTCCTCGGGGCCGGGCATCTCGCTGAAGGTCGAGGAGTTCGGTGTGGCCGGGGTGACCGAGACGCCCATCGTCATCATCGACACCCAGCGTGCCGGGCCGTCCACCGGCATGCCCACGAAGCCGGAGCAGGGCGACCTGGCGATGGCGGTCTACGCCGGGCACGGCGAGATCCCGCGCATCGTGCTGGCGGCGGGTACCGTGGAAGAGTGCTACACGATGGCGTTCGAGGCGTTCGACCTGGCGGACAAGTACCAGTGCCCGGTCTTCCTGCTCACCGACCTGACCCTGGCCGACGGCCGGAAGAACCTGCCCGAGGCGTTCTTCGCGCAGCAGCGGCGGCCGGTGGTGCGCCACGGCCTGCTGCGCGAGGCCGACCTCACGGGCGACGGCTACCGCCGCTACGCCGTCACCGAGTCGGGCATCTCGCCCCGCAACGTGCCCGGGGTGCCCGGCGCGATCTTCAAGATGAGCGGCTCGGAGCACGACGAGATGGGCATGGTGACGACCGACCCGCCCAAGCGCAAGGCCATGCACGAGAAGCGGATGCGCAAGATGCAGACCTACCTCAAGGAGGACGTGAAACCCCCGCAGGTGGTCGGCACGCCCGATGGCGTCCCGCTGCTCGTGGGGTGGGGCTCGACCAAGCTCCCGCTGCTCGACGCGCAGCGGCAGCTGCGGGAGGAGGGCCTGGAGACCGCGGTCGTCTACTTCACGCATCTGTGGCCGCTGCCGGTCCACCTCGTCCGCCCGCTGCTGCAGCGGGGCTCCACCGTCATCGTGGTGGAGGGGAACTACAACGGGCAGCTCGCGGATCTCATCCAGCAGGAGTGCCTGATCGAGACGCGGCGCATCCTCAAGTACAATGGCCGGCCGTTCTACACGTCGGACATCACCGGTGGGGTGCGGCAGCTGTTGGCGAACGGCACGCGCGTGGTGCGGGTGGGCGACCGCGCGCCGACGGTTGTGCTCGAGACGGTTCCGGAGGGGGACTGACGTGGCGACGACACCCGCGGCGGCGGCGAAGGTCTGGGAGCAGAACGCCACCCCGCGGCACCGCATCCAGTGGTGCCCGGGCTGCGGCGACTTCGGGGTGCTGGCCGCGCTCAAGATGGCGCTGGGGCGGCTGGAGCTCATGCCCCACGAGGTGCTGCTCGTCGGCGGCATCGGATGCTCCGGCCAGATCCGCAACTATCTGAACGGCAACGGGTTCCACGGCGCGCACGGCGCGCCGCTCGCCTACGCCACCGGGGCCAAGATGGCCAACCCCGAGCTCACCGTGATCACGCTGGCGGGCGACGGCGACACGCTGGCGATCGGCATGGAGAACTTCGTCCACGTCTCGCGGCGCGACCCGCACGTCACCCTCATCATCATGAACAACGGCGTCTACGGCCTGACCAAGGGGCAGAACTCGCCCACCGCCGGCCTGGGGCAGACGATGGAGGTTCACACCGAGGAGACCCCGCCGTTCGTGGACCCGCTGCGGCTGGCGCTCGTCTCGGGCGCGAGCTTCGCCGCCCAGTCGTTCTCCGGGGACCCCAAGCACTGCGCGGAGATCTACGCCGAGGCGATCAAGCACAACGGCTTCGCGGTGGTGAACGACTTCTCGCCGTGCGTGACCTACAACAAGTTCAACACGTACGAGTGGTACAAGGAGCACGTCGAGGATATCCCCGCCGGCCACGACCCGTCCAGCAAGGACGCGGCATGGGCGCTGCTCGACGACTTCGACCGGCGCGGCCGGCTGCCCGTGGGCGTGGTCTACCGCGCGCCGCGCAAGAAGAAGCCGCATAGGCGGCTGCCGATCTGGGACGAGGAGTTCGCGGACGTGGACCCGACGCCGATGCTCCAGCCGTTCCGCTAGGACGCGCCGAGAGCGGGAGAGGCGACAGGGGCTCGCGGCCTGCGCCGCGAGCCCCCTCGGTGTTCCGGCCGGCCGCGCCGCGCGGGGGCCGCGGACCTACAGCGGGTACGCCCCGGCCGCTGTCACCGCGTCGGCCACCTGCCGCGACAGCGCCGCGGCGTTCTGGGCGGGCACCTTGAGGAACCGCCGCAGCCCGGCCAGCATCGTCCGCAGCGCGTCGCCCTCCTCGGTCGCCGCCAGCACGCGCCGGGCGGTCGCGTCCAGGCGCGGCAGCGCCTCGTCCAGGTGCAGGCGCGCCATCGCCGCTTGCAGCCCCGCCGACGACGCACCGCGCGCGGCGGCCCGCGCGGCCCGCAGGACCGCGCTCTCGGCCGCGAATACGTCGATCGCCAGGTCGGCGATCCAGCCCAGGACCTCCTGGTGCTGCTCGAGCGCGGCCTGATGCCGACGCACCGCGGCGCCCGCGGCGAACAGCGTGGCGCGCCGCATGCTCTCCACCAGCCGGCGCTCGTCGGCGAGCGGCCCGGCGAGGTCGCCGTTGCCGGTCGGTGCGGCGGAGAGCACGTCGGCCGCTACCCGCTGCGCCGCCCCCAGCAGGTCGAGCCGGCCGCGCTGCGCGCGGCGCAGCAGCATGCCGGGGACGAGCAGCCGGTTGATCTCGTTGGTGCCCTCGAAGATGCGGTTGATGCGGGCGTCGCGATACGCACGCGCGGCGGGGTAGTCCTCGATGAACCCGTAGCCGCCGTAGATCTGCACCATGTCGTCTGCGACGAGGTCGAGCGCCTCGGAGGCGAAGACCTTGGCGATCGAGCACTCGATCGCGTACTCCTCGAGCGCGGCGACGACCTGGGCGCTGTCCTGGGAGGCGCCGCCCAGCGCGTCGCTGATCAGGCCGCCGGCGCGGTAGACCATGCTCTCCGCGGCGAAGATCGCGGTCGCCATGCGCGCGAGCTTCTGCCGGATGAGGCCGAAGGTGGCCAGTGCCTTGCCGAACTGGCGGCGTTCCGCGGCGTAGCCCACGGCGTCCCGCAGCGCGTAGCGGGCCGCGCCCACGACGCCGGCGGCCAGCGCGAAGCGCCCCATGTTCAGGATGTTGAACGCGATCTTGTGTCCCTGGCCGATCTCGCCCAGCAGGTTCTCCGCCGGCACGCGCGCGCCGTCGAAGACCACCGACGCGGTGGACGAGCCCTTGATGCCCATCTTGTGCTCTTCCGCCCCCACCGACACGCCCGGCGTCGCCCGCTCGACGATGAACGCGCTGTGGTGCTCCCCGTCCACCTTCGCGAACGTCACGAAGAGGTCGGCGAACCCGGCGTTGCTGATGAACTGCTTGGTCCCGTTGAGCACGTAGGCCGCGCCGTCGGGGGTGCGCGCGGCGCGCGTGCGGATCGCCATCGCGTCCGAGCCCGCCGTGGGCTCGGTCAGCGCGTAGGCGCCGACCAGCTCCGCCGACGCGAGCCGGGGCAGGTAGCGCCGCTTCTGATCTTCGGTGCCGAAGAAGACGATGGGCAGCGTCCCGATGCCGGCGTGCGAGCCGACCGACACCGCGAACGACGACGCGGCGCCGATCGCGTCCTTGACGACCAGGCTCGTGATCCTGTCCAGGCCCGCGCCGCCGTACTCCTCGGGGACGTCGGCGCCCAGCACGCCGAGCTCGCCGGCGCGACGCAGCAGCTGGCGCGAGAGGACCCAGTCGTGGGCCTCGAGCTCCGCGGTGCGCGGGAGCACCTCCTCGTCGACGAACGCGGCCACGGTGCGGCGCACCAGGCGCTGGTCGTCCGTGAGGTCTTCGGGGGTGAAGGTGGCGTCGGGGGAGGCGGGCGAGACCAGGAACGACCCGCCGGGCGTGGTGACCGCGGTGCGCACGTCCATCGCCATCGCTCCTCTCCGGGCGTGTCTAGGCGAGCTCGAAGATCCCGGCGGCGCCCTGCCCGCCGCCGATGCACATGGTGACCATGCCGTAGCGCACCTGGCGCCGGCGCATCTCGCGCAGGAGGGTGGCGGTGAGCTTGGCGCCGGTGCACCCCAGCGGGTGGCCGAGCGCGATTGCGCCGCCGTTCACGTTGACGAGCTCGGGGTCGAGGTCGGCCAGCTTGATCACCGCGAGCGCCTGGGCCGCGAAGGCCTCGTTGAGCTCGATCAGCCCGATGTCGCGCAGCCGGAGCCCGGCCTGCGCGAGCGCCTTCGGGATCGCGCGCACCGGGCCGATGCCCATCTCCTCGGGCGAGACCCCGGCGACCGCGAACGACCGGAAGAGCGCGAGCGGCGCGAGGCCCATCCGGTGCGCGCGATCGGCGGACATGACCACCGCGGCCGCGGCGCCGTCGCTGGTCTGCGATGAGTTGCCCGCGGTCACGGTCCCGTCGCGTGCGAAGACCGGCCGCAGCTTCGACAGCGCGTCGAGCGAGGTGTCCGCGCGCACGCCCTCGTCGGCGGCCAGCGTGACGGCCTCCTGGCGCGGGCGGCCGTCGTCCGCACTCCAGCGCGTGGTGGGCACGGGCACGAGCTCGTCGTCGAACCGGTTGGCCTGCTGGGCGGCCGTGGCGTTGCGGTGGCTGCGCAGGGCGAAGCGGTCCTGCTCCTCGCGCGACACCTGGTAGCGCTGCGCGACGATCTCCGCGGTGAGACCCATGTTTAGGTAGACGTCCGGCCAGTGCTCGGCCAGGTGCGGGTTCGGTGCATACTTGTTCCCCTGCATCGGCACCAGGCTCATGCTCTCGGTGCCGCCGGCGACCACCACCTCGTGTTGCCCGGCCATGATCTGCTGCGCGGCGATGGCGATCGCCTGGAGGCCCGAGGAGCAGAAGCGGTTGATGGTCATTCCGGCGGTGGTGATGGGTAGTCCCGCGCGCAGGGCCACGGCGCGCGCCATGTTCAGGCCCTGTTCCGCCTCGGGCAGGGCGCACCCGAGGATGCAGTCCTCGACGTCGTCGGGCGACAACCCCGGCACGCGCCGGACCGCCTCGCGCACGGCCAGGGCACCGAGCTCGTCTGGGCGGGTGTCCTTCAGCGCGCCGCGCGGCGCCTTGCCAATCGCGGTGCGGACGGATGAAACGATCACGGCCTCGCGCATCGCTTCTCCCCAGGGCCAGGAGGGACCATACCCCTAAAGGGTAGCACGCAGGGCGCCGCCGGAGGCTGACCAGCGACGCGGGGCGGCCGGGGGGGGGGTGGGGCGATCCTGCCCTCGAGAGCTTCGTCCTGGACCTGGCGCCGCTCTCCTCATATAGGCAGGCGGCCCCCAGGCAGGCCGCAACCGGCGCCGTCGCCGCGTGGCCGTCAGTTCCGCAGGGGCTTGCCCGTCTGCAACATGTGCCGGATGCGGTCCTGGGTCTGCGGCGTGCCGAGCAGGCTCAGGAACGCCTCGCGCTCCAGCTCGAGCAGGTACTCCTCGGCGACGCGCGTGCCCTCGGGCACGGCGCCGCCGCACAGCACGTAGGCGAGCCGGCGCGACACCGTGACGTCGTGGTCCGTGATGTGGCCGCCGGTGCGCATGATATGGAGAAACGTATCGATGGCCGCCAGTCCTCGCTCGCCGGCCACACGGATCGTCGCGGGAGGCGCGGGGCGGTACTGCGCACGGACCAGCGCGAGCGCCGCGGCCTTCGCGTCGGTCAGGTGCAGGTCGGTGCTGGTCGAGATACCGTCGCACGGCCGCAGCAGCCCCAGCCGCCGTGCGTCCTCGGCCGAGGTCGAGACCTTCGCCATGGCGATCGTCTCGAAGGTCCAGCGCAACAGCGGCAACAGGTCGCCGGGCACCTCGTCGGGGAAGCGCGCGGCCGTGCGCTTCGCCATCTCCATGGTGCCTGTGCCCGCGGGGATCAGGCCCACGCCGGGCTCCACCATGCCCATGTAGGTCTCGGCCGCGGCCTGCACGTGCGCGGCCGCCAGGCAGAACTCCACCCCGCCGCCGAGCGTCCGGCCCGCCGGCGCGGCGACCACCGGCGCGCTCGAGCGGCGGAACGCCATCATCAGCGCCTGGAACCGCCGGATGGCCGCGTCCAGGTCCTCCCAGTTGCCCTCCTGCGCTTCGAGCAGCACGAGCATGAGGTTGGCGCCGGCGCAGAAGTCGCGGCCCTGGTTCCCAACAACCAGCGCGTCGAAGTCGACGCGCAGGCGCTCGAGCGCCCGCTCGCCCATGACCACCATGTCTTCGCCGATCGTGTTGAGCTTCGAGTGGAACTCCAGGCACAGCACACCGTCGCCCAGGTCCACCAGGCTGGCGCCCGCGTTGCGCTCGACCGTGCGGTTCGCGCGCCGCAGCGCCGCGAGCACGATGCGCTCGCCCAGGCCCGGCTCGGGCCGGTAGGCACGCGCGGCCAGGTCGAAGTACGCCCGCCCCGCGGGCTCGTCGCGGTAGAACGTGCCGACGCCGTGCTCGCGCACCAGGCGGACGAGCTCGGGCGCCGCGGCGCCCGCTGCCTCGGGCAGCGCGGAGGCCCCGCCGGCGGCGACCAGCGCGTCCCATGTCTCGAAGGGGCCCGCCTCCCAGCCGAAGCCCCAGCGCATTGCGCGGTCCACGTTGACGATGTCGTCGCTGATCTCGGGGATGCGGCGGGCCGCGTAGGCGAGGGTCGCGTCGGTCAGCCGCCGGAGGAACTCGCCGTAGCGGTCGGGCATGGTCACCAGCGCGGCGAGCCGCCGGCCCGGCTCGTCGATCGCCCGGGCCGCCTCCAGCGCAGGCGTGGAGAGCCGCCGCCGGGGGCGGTACTCCAGGGTGCGGTGGTCGAGCGCCAGGATCTCGCCGTCCTGCCGTCGGTAGAATCCGCCGCCGGCTTTCTCACCGAGCCAGCCACGCGCGGCCATCTCGGCGAGCAGGGGCGGCGCCTGGTAGAGGTCGCGCGCCTCGTCCTCCGGGAGGTTCCGGTAGCCGTTGGCCGCGACGTGCAGCAGCACGTCGAGTCCCGAGAGGTCGGCCGTGCGGAACGTCGCGCTGCGCGGCCGGCCGAGCAGCGGGCCCGTGAGCTCGTCCACCTCGTCGACGTCGAGGTCGAGGTCGAGCATCAGGCGCACCGCGGTGAGGAACCCGAACGTTCCGATGCGGTTGGCGATGAAGTTCGGCGTGTCCTTGGCGTAGACGACGCCCTTGCCTAGCAACCGCTCACCCCACGCGGCGGCCGCCGCGACGACCTCGGGCGCGGTCTGCGCGGTGGGAATCACCTCGAGCAGCCGCATGTAGCGTGGCGGGTTGAAGAAGTGCGTCCCCACGAAGTGCCGGCGGAACTCCGCGCCCGCCTCGCGCGCGATCGCGGCGACCGGCAGCCCCGAGGTGTTGGTGCTGACGATCGCGTCGGGGCGGCGGTGGCGCTCGACCCGCGCGAGCAGGCCCTGTTTCACCTCGAGGTCCTCGACGACCGCCTCCACGATCCAGTCCGCGTCGGTGATCTTCGCCAGATCGTCCTCGAAGTTCCCGACGGTGATGAGCGCGGCTCGCTCCGGGGTGAAGAACGCGGCGGGCTGGGCGCGGCCGGCGCGCTCCAGGCCCTGCCGCGCGAGCCGGTTACGGACCAGCGGGTGATCCAGCGAGAGCCCGCGGCGCCGCTCGTCGTCGGCGAGCGTCGCCGGCGCCACGTCGAGCAGCAGCGTGGGGACCCCCACGTTTGCCAGGTGGGCGGCGATGCCGCTGCCCATGACCCCGGCGCCGAGTACGGCCGCCCGGCCGAGCCGGCGGGTGCGGCGGGTGACGGCGAGGTCGGGCAGGGCCATGGCGCGGATCACGCTCCGTGAGGTCGGTGCCGGAACCTTCGCGGGGGGCGGGAAGAACTCCTCGGCTGCGGTAACATAGGACGAAGGTATCCGTGCATGGAGGCATCCGGGGCCGCGCCCGCCACCGCCCACCACCAGAAGGTCCGCGCCGCCATCGTCTCGCTCGCGGCCGGCGTCGTCATCCTCGGGCTCAAGGCCGCGGCCTACCTGGTGACGGGATCGGTGGCGTTGCTCTCCGACGCCGCCGAGTCAGTCGTCAACGTGGTGGCGGCCAACATCGCGCTCATCAGCCTGATCGTGGCGGGCCGGCCGCCCGACGAGGGGCACCAGTACGGGCATGCCAAGGCTGAGTACGTCAGCAGCGCCACCGAGGCCGCGATGATCGCGATCGCCGGTCTGGTCATCGTCGGCGTCGCGGTGCGCCGGCTGCTGGCGCCTCAGCCGCTCGAGCGGTTGCCGCTCGGCCTGGCGCTGGCTGCGGCCTCCGCGCTGGCCAATCTAGGCGTGGCGCTCTTCCTGCTGCGGGTCTCACGCGCCGAGCAGTCGATCGCGCTCGAAGCCTCGGCCAGGCACCTCCTCTCCGACGTGCTCACCTCGGCCGGCGTGCTCGCGGGCGTCGCGCTGGTGCTGGCCACCGGGTGGGCGCCGCTGGACGCGATTGCCGCGCTCGTGGTGGGTGGCAACATTCTGTGGATGGGCGTGGCGCTCTACCGCCGCTCGATCAGCGGGTTGATGGACGAGCGCCTTCCACCCGAGGAGGAGGCCGCGATCAGGGCGATCCTCGACGAACACCATGACGACATCGTGGGGATCGTTGGACACCACGCGATGCGCAGCCGTCGCGCCGGTGCCACGCGGTTTCTGGACCTCCACCTGGTCGTCCACCGGACGCTGACCGTGGGCGAGGCCCACAACCTGACCGACCACCTCGAGCACCACCTGGAGGAGATCCTCCCGGGGATGGACGTGACGATCCACGTCGAGCCCTGCGAGTCGGCCTGCCCGCGCTGCGCGGCGGTGGCCCGGAGCCGCCGATGAAGGCGCCCGAGCCGGCGACCGTCGTGGTCATGGGCGGCACCGGCGACCTGATGCGGCGCAAGCTGTTGCCGGCGCTGTACGCGAACGTCGCTGCCGGGGCGCTGGATCCGAACTGCCGCGTTCTGGCCGTGGCCCGCGGCCGCGGGGTGGCCGATGAGGGGTTCCGCGCGTGGGCCGCCGCCGCGCTGGCGGAGGCTGGCCTGCCGCCGGGCCCCGGACCCGACGCATGGACGCGCGAGCGCCTGCACTACCAGACGATCGGCGCCGGCGGCGCGGACGACTACGCCGCGCTCGCGCGGCGTATCGCGGCACTGGAGGCCCTCACGCCCGGCCCCGGCGATCGTGTTTTCTACCTCGCATTGCCGCCGCAGGCGCTTCCGGCGGCCGTCCGCGGGCTGGGCGGCGCCGGGCTGAGCCGCGGCCCGGGATGGACGCGGCTGGTGGTCGAGAAGCCCTTCGGCCGCGACCTGGCATCGGCGCGTGCGCTCAACGCGCTGGTGCACGAGTACTTCGAGGAACCCCAGGTCTATCGCATCGACCATTACCTGGGGAAGGAGACCGTGCAGAACCTGCTGGTGCTGCGGTTCGCCAACCCCATCTTCGAGACACTGTGGAACCGGGACCGCGTCGCCAGCGTGCAGATCACGGTGGCCGAAGACGTCGGCGTGGAGGACCGGGCCGACTACTACGAGGACGCGGGCGCGGTGCGCGACATCGTCCAGAACCACGTGATCCAGCTCCTGGCGCTGGTGGCCATGGAGGTTCCGGGCGCGTTCGAGGCGGATCAGATCCACAACGAGAAGGTGAAGGTGCTGCGGGCGATCCGGCCGCTCTCCGCCGCGGACGTGGTCTACGGACAGTACGCCGCCGGACGGATCGGCGACCGCGACGTTGCCGGGTACCGCGACGAGCCGGGCGTAGCCCCCGCATCTCGCACCGAGACGTTCGCCGCGCTGCGGCTGGGGGTGCAGAACTGGCGGTGGCACGGCGTGCCGTTCTACCTTCGGGCCGGCAAGCGAATGGCGCAGCGGCTCACGCAGATCGTGGTCACCTTCCGCCGGCCGCCGGTGATGCTGTTCCCGTCGCTACACGCCTCGGGGAAGATCCAGCCGAACGCGCTGGTGATTACCATCCAGCCCGACGAGGGCTTCGACCTGGCGTTCGAGGTCAAGGCGCCGGGAGCCGGCGTCGCACTGCAGTCCCAGCGGCTGCGCTTTCGCTACGCGGAGGCGTTCGCGCCGCTGCCGGACGCCTACGAGACCCTGCTGGTGGACGTGGTGGCCGGTGACCAGACGCTGTTCGTCCGCGCCGATGAGGTCGAGGCCGCCTGGGCGCTGCTGGCGCCCCTGCTCGCCGCGCCGCCGGCCGTGCACGTCTATCCCGCGGGGTCGTGGGGACCTCCGGAGGCCGCACGCCTCCTCGACAGCGAGGCCGCGTGGGCGCCCGCGTAGCCACCCGCGTCCTCGTCCTGGTCCTGGCGGTCTGGTTGATCGCCGCGGGCCAGGCCGCAGCGCACGGGGTCGTCGAGCGCGCGGTGCCCGCGGCGAACTCGTCGGTGACAGTCCCGCCGCGGCAGATCGAGCTGTGGTTCAACGAGCCGGTGGACCCGGCGTTCAGCACGGTGACGGTCACCGACACGGCGGGCCGGCGAGTCTCGGGCCCGGCGGTCGTGGCGCCCGACGGCCGGCAGATGATCGCGCGCCTGGAGCGCCTGCCCGAGGGCTTCTACACCGTGCGCTGGCGCGTGCTCTCGCGGGTGGACGGGCACACGACCAGCGGCCTCTTCGCTTTCACGGTCGGTCTGGGGAGGCCGCCCGAGGGGTTCGGCGGAGAAGAGGCGCCGGACCCGTGGCTGGTCGGGGTGCGTTGGGTGGGTTTCGCCGCGCTGCTGCTACTCGCCGGCGCCGCGCTGTTCCCGCCGCTCGTGCTGGAGCCGGCGCTGGGCCGCCTGGACCCGCCTGACGCGCTCCAGCTCGAGGACGCGGCGCGGGCGCGGCTGCGGCGCACGACCGTCGTCGCCGGAACCCTGGTGCTGGCAGCTGCTGCGACCGAGGTTGTGCTCCGCGCGGCCCAGCTCACCGGCGTCGGGATCGCCGGCGCCGTCGCTGGCGGCCACGCGGCCACGCTGCTGTGGTCCACGAAGCCGGGGTGGAGCGCGCTCGTCCGATCGGCGGTGGCTGTGCTGCTGCTCCTGCCCGGTAGTCCACGCGGCCGCATCGTGCGGACAGCCGGGCTGTTCTGGCTGGTGATCGTGGGGGTGGTGACCGCGATGTTCGGCGGGCCGGCGGGCCTGGCGGGCGGCGGGCACCTCGCCCTCGTCGTGCTGGTCGGCGCGGTCTACGGCCTCGCCACGGCGCTGCTCGCGATCATCCTTCCCCAGGTCGGCGACGTGCGCGTGCCCGACTTCCCGTGGGTCGCGGTCGCGGCCGCGCTGGCGGCGCTGGGTGGCATGACCTTGAACGCCCACGCGTGGGGGGGCGGGCCGGCCGCGGTGCTCGCCGACTGGATCCATCTGGCCGCGGGCACGGTTTGGATCGGCGGCCTGGCGTGTCTGCTGCTCGTGCTCGCCGCGGTCGCGCCGGCCGCGCGGCTGCGCGCGGCGCGCGCGCTCGTGCCGCGGTTCTCCTCGACCGCGGCCGCGTCGCTGGCGGCCCTCATCGTCACGGGCGCCTACGCGATCGGGCTGCACGTGCCCTCGACCGCCGCGCTCGCGGCCACGGGCTACGGCCGAACACTGGTAGTGAAGCTGCTCCTGGTGCTGCCGCTCGTGGCGCTCGCCGCGGTCAACCGGTTCGTGCTCCGGCCCCAGCTCGCCTCTGGCGGCGAAGCGGCTCCGCCCGCGCAGCGGCAGTTCGTGCGCGTCGCCGGGGCCGAGGTCGGGCTGGGCGCCGCGATTCTACTCGCGACCGCCGCGCTCACGGCGTGGCCGCCGGCCGCGGTATCGGTGGCGCGGCCGGCCGAGAGCCCCGGGCTCGTCTTCGTGGGGGCGGTCGGGGACGCGCGCCTCTCGCTACGGGTCGCGCCTGCCCGGCCTGGGGAGAACACGATCGAGGCCACGGTCGAGGGCGCGGACCGCGAGCCGTTGGGGCAGGACGCGCGCGTGCTGGTGCGCCTGCACAAGCTCGACGAGGAGGTCACGTCGCCCACCGTCACGCTGCTCGGCATCGGCGCGGGGCGCTATGCCAGCCCCGACCCGGTGCTGCTGCCCTCGGGCTGGTGGGAGCTCGAGGTCGTCCTGCGCCGCCGCGGCGTGCTCGACCGGACGGTCAGTTTCCCGCTGCGGCTGGGCGCTGGCCCGGCCCCGGCGTCGGATTCGAGGGCGGTGCGGCTGCTCGCTGACGCCCGCGCCGCGATGCACCGGCTGCGGGCGTGGCGCGAGGTCGAGCAGATCGCCGACGGCGCCGGAGGTATGGGTGTCGCACACCTGGAGCTGGTCCGGCCCGACCGGATGCGCGTGCGCACCTCGGCCGGCACCGAGGTGATCTTCATCGGGACCGCGCGCTTCCTCCGCGATGCCGGTGGCGCCTGGCGGTTGGAGACGCTCGCGCGGCCGGTTCCCGTGGAGGGTGCGCTGCAGTACCTGGTTGACGCCCAGGGTGTGGTCCTGGGCCGTACCGGCGCGTGCGGCGGCGAGGACTGTCAGGTGGTGCTGTGGGAGGCGCCGGGCCGCGCGGCGGCGTTCGCCGGCTGGATCGGAACCAGGACGCTGCTGGTCCACCGGATCCTGATGGTCGCACCATCGCACTTCATGACTGCAACCCTCGGCGACTTCGACGCGCCGATTCGCGTGGAGCCACCGCGCTAGCGACGGAGGAGGTGGCGAGGATGACGAACCGACGACGCCCGCGCCGCGCGGCACCGTGGCGCCTGCTGGCGGTCTCAGCTGTGCTGGCCGTCGCAGCCGCGCTGTGGCTGAGCCTGCGGCCAGGAGCACCGCCAAAAGGCGCGATCCCGCCGCCGCTCGGCGGCCCGCAGATCGCGCAGGACGTGAACACGATGCTCGGCCGTCGTGGGCCGGCGTTCTCGTTGCCCGACGGCGACGGCCGCACGCACGCCGTCACCCCGGGCGCGACCGGGCGCCCGCTCGTGGTCATCTCGCACATGGGGTACTACTGAGGGCGCTGCGTTGTCCAGCTCGGCGAGCTGGAGCGGCACGCGGCGGCGATCCGGGCGCTCGCCGACGTTTACGTCGTGAACCCGGATACGCCCGAGGACAACCGGCGGGTGCGCGAGGGCACGCGGCTGAGCATCCCGATCCTGCTCGATCCTGGCTACACGGTCGCGCGGGCGTACGACCTGCCCGGCGAGGGTCGGCCGATGAACGGGCTCGTCGGGGTGGTGGTGATGGACGCCGGGGGGATCATCAGGTTGCAGCGCGTGGACATCGACTTCGGGGCGCACGGCGGCCAGATCGTCCACGTGTTGCAGGGGCTCGCCGCGCGGCCCTGACCCGCGGGCGGGGGCGGGCGGAGGAATCGCTCACGGCCGGACGGAATACGGGCGCGGATCTAGCCGATGAAGCGGTCCAGGGCTTCCTTCAGGTCGGCCACCGCGGCGGCGACGTTGCCCCGCGTCTTGGCCTCGACGACACAGTGCTCGAGGTGATCCTCGAGCAGGACGCGCGCCGCCTGGTCGAGCGCGCTGCGCGCCGCGGCGATCTGGATGAGTACCTCGGGGCACGGCCGTCCGTCCGCGACCATCGTGCGGATGCTCCGCACGTGGCCCTCGACGCGGGCGAGGCGGTTGACGACCTGTTTCGTCTTGGTGTGCGGCATACCGACCCTCCGAGAGCGGGCGAGGGCAGTATAGCACCGCGGCTTGACGCGCTTCCAGGCCGATGGTAGCGTCAACGCCACGGTATCCCCCCGGGGGGATCCGAGGGGACGAGGAGGCCGCGTGAGCCAGACGCCGTCCGCCGGCACCCTGCTGGTCCTGGCGACGTACGGGCTGGAGATCGTCGAGGTCGGCGGCACGGTCGCACGGCACGTGCGCGCAGGGGGCCGGGCGCACGCCACGGTCACCCTCGCCCGGCCCGAGGCGCGGGACCAGATCGCCCGGGCCGCGGCGCTGCTGGGCGCGACCGTCCAGTTCATGGACTTCGCGATCGGCACGGTCGCGCCCGACGTCGAGTCGAAGCTCCGGTTCATCCGGGTGATCCGCCAGGTGCGGCCCGACGTCGTGGTCACACAGGATCCGGAGCACGCCTTCGGGGACCTCGACCCGGACCGGCGCCAGGCGATGATCCTCTACCTGGAGGCGCTGGCACTCGCCGGCCGCGAGTTCGCGCCGGAGCGGCTCGCGGATCTCCCACCGCACCCGATCCCGACCGTCTACTACATGACCCCTGACCGGCCGAACTGCGTGGTGGACATCACGGAGACCGTCGGGGTCAAAGAACGCGCCCTCGCCGAGCTGAGCAGCCAGCACGCCTTCAGTGCTCGGATGATGCGCCGGCGGCTGCCGGGGGCGTTGCTGGCCTCGCTGGCGGGTGTCCCCGCCGGTGCGGACGACGAGGCGCTGGGCCTGGCGCTCCACCGGCAGATGGACCGGGCGCTGCACCTCTACCACGGGCTGATGAGTCACTCGGCCCGGGCGGTGCTCGCGGAGCCGTTCCGGCGCGAGGGCGTCTTCACGCTGTCCCACCTGGTCCCCTAGCGCAGGGCGCGAGGGCACCGGGGCGAAGAACGAGACGACCACACGCCTGCGGAGGTGACGCGATGCGGAGGGGAGTGGGGCTGCTGCTGGTCTGCGCCCTCGCCATGGGCGGGGCGCCGCCTGCCGCCGGGCAACCGACCTCGCAGCCGTCCGCGCTGCGGATGGCGATCACGCGCGACGAGGGCGCGCTCAATCCCTACACGTACCAGACCGGGTATCCCGGTTGGAACCTGATGACGCTGATCTACGAGCCGCTGTTCACCCCCGACGCCGACAACATCCCCCAGCCCTGGCTCGTCCGGCAGTACACGGTCAGCCAGGACGGCCGGACCTGGACGTTCGCGCTGCATCCCAACATTCGGTGGCACGACGGGCGGCCGTTCACCGCGGACGACGTGCGATTCACCTACGAGTACGTCCGGCGAAACCCGCACTCGCGCTGGACCGGGCAGGTACGGACCATCGAGAGCATCGAGACATCGGGCCCGACCGGGCTGACCATTCGGTTGAACGCGCCCTCCAGCGGGTTCGCGGCGCAGCCGCTCGCCGACCTGCCCATCCTGCCGCGCCACATCTGGGAGAACGTCGCCAACCCCCGACAGTTCAACGACGTCGTGGGCAGCGGGCCCTACCGGCTCGCGGAGATGCGCGACGGGCAGTTCTACCGGCTTGTGGCCAACGACCAATACTTCGCCGGCCGCCCGAAGGTGCGGGAGCTCGTGCTCCCGATCATCCGTGATGCCACGGTCACGTTCACCGCGCTGCGGGCCGGCGAGATCGACACCACCGTCCGGCCGCTCGCGCCCGAGGTGGTCGCCGAGTTCGAGCGGGCCGCCGGCATGCGCGTGGCGCGCGGCGCCGGCTACGCCAGCACCATCCTCCAGTTCAACGCCGAACACCCGGTGCTCCGCGAGCCGAAGCTCCGGGTGGCCATCGCTAATGCGATCAACACGCGGCTCATGGTGCGGCTGCTGCTGCTCGGCTACGGCGTGGTCGGCAGCCCCGGCTACATCCATCCCAGCTCGCCGTTCTACAACCCCGCGGTGACGTTCACGGCCAGCAAGTCGAGGGCCGTGCAGCTCCTCAACGAGCTCAACTACGTCGACCGCAACGGCGACGGCATCCGCGACCTGCCCGACGGCGCGGCGCTGCGGTTCACCCTGCTGACGCTTGCCGGCAACCCGGTGCGCATCCGCGGTGCCGACCTGATCCGCTCCTGGCTGCGCGACGTCGGCATCGACGTGCGGGTGGTCGCCCAGGAGGACGCGTCGATCATCGCGCAGGTGTGGCCCGACTTCGACGTGTGCAAGGGCCGCCGGTTCGACATGGCGGTGTTCGGCTGGTCCGCGCCGGTGATGAACCGCACCACGGCGCTGCGCGACCTGTTCCACTCCGACTGCCGGCAGGGCACCATCAATATCGGCGGGTACCGCAACCCGGCGCTCGACCGGCTGGGGGCCGACCTGGCCGCGGCGGTGGACCCCGCGCGCCAGAAACAGATACTCTTCGAGATGCAGAAGATCGTCGCAGCGGACCTACCGGTTCACACCCTGTTCTACCAGGACGGCATCTACGCGTACCGGCCCGACCGGCACGCCGCGTGGGTGTACCAGAAGGGCCAGGGGATCGTGAACAAGCTGTCGTTCATCGACCCGCCCCGGCGTTAGGCACCCCGGAGGGAAGCCGCGCGACCCGTGTGGCGGTTCGTCGCAGGACGTGGGGCGCAGTATCTTCTCGTCCTGTGCCTGACCGTGATCCTTAACTTCGGGCTGCCGCGCATGATGCCCGGCAGCCCGATGGTCTTCCTGGCCGGCGAAGACGTCGGGTTTCTTACACCCGAGCAACGTGCGCAGCTCTACGCCCTCTACGGGCTCGACCAGCCGCAGTGGCGGCAGTTCGTGACCTACGTCGGGAATTTGGCCCGCGGCCAGCTCGGCTATTCGTTCCAGCGCGGGCGCCCGATCGGCGAGATCGTCCGCGAGCGGTTGCCGTGGACGCTCGGCCTGGTGGGGACCTCCCTGGTGCTGGCCACGTTCCTGGGCGTGGCGCTCGGCGCCGTCTCCGCCTGGCGGCGCGGCTCGGCGCTGGACCTCGGCACGCTCGGCGTCGCCATGTTCTTCGAGTCGGTGCCGTCGTTCTGGCTGGGGATGATCTTCATCGCCGTCTTCGCCGCCCACCTGGGGTGGTTTCCCATCTTCGGCGCGGGCACGGCCGGCGCGGCGTTCGAGGGCTGGGGGCTGGTGGTCGACCGCGCGCGCCACCTGGCGCTGCCGCTCGCCACGCTCACCCTCATCACGGTGCCCGGCATGCTGCTCATCATGCGGTATGCCATGCTCGGGGTGCTCGGCGAGCAGTACATCGCGACCGCGCGCGCCAAGGGCGTCCCGGAGGGCCGCGTGCTGCGCCGCCACGCGGTGCGCAACGCGCTGTTGCCGGTCGCCACCGTCTTCATGCTCAACCTGGGGTTCGTGGTGAGCGGCGCGACGGTCGTCGAGACGGTCTTCTCGTACCCCGGGCTGGGCCGCCTCCTCTACGAGGCGGTCCTCAACCGCGACTACCCGGTGCTCCAGAGCACGTTCTTCATCATCACCGTCAGCGTGATCGCCGCCAACGTGGCCGCCGACCTGCTCTACCCGCTGATCGACCCGCGGGTGCGGCGGCGGTGAGCACGCTCGCGGCGGCGGCCGGACTCCCGGCCGTCCGACGCCGGCCGGCGCTCGGGGCCGCCGGGTGGGCCGGGGTGCTCGTGCTGGCGGCGCTCGTCGTGATGGCGCTCTTCGCGCCCTCGCTCAGTCCCCACGACCCGGAGGAAACGGTCGGCGATCCGTTCCAGCCGCCCAGCCGCGCGCACTGGCTGGGGACCAACGACATCGGCCAGGACATCGCGAGCGAGCTCATCCACGGCGCCCGCATCTCGCTGACGATTGGTTTCCTCGCCGCGGCGATCGCGGTCGGCATCGGCACGGCCGTCGGCGTGGTCGCCGGCTACTTCGGCGGGTGGACCGAGGCGACGCTGATGCGGGCCGTGGACCTGGTGCTGGTGGTGCCGTTCCTGCCGCTCATGATCCTGCTGGCCGCCTACCTGGGACCCAGCTTCTGGAACATCATCATCGTCATCGGCGCGCTCGTCTGGGCGCGGCCCGCGCGTGTGATCCGCGCGCAGGTGCTCGCGGTCAAGGCGCTGGACTACGTCGAGGCGGCCTGCGCCATCGGATGCCGGCACGGCCGGGTTATCGTCCGCCACATCCTGCCCTCGGTGCTCCCGCTGGCGCTGGCGCAGTTCATCCTGGCGGCCAGTAACGCGATCCTCATCGAGGCGTCGCTCTCCTTTCTGGGCCTGGGCGACCCCACGGCCAAGAGCTGGGGCACGGTGCTCTACTACGCGCAGGCGCGTAACGCGTTCCTCAGCGGCGCGTGGGTCTGGTGGGTGATTCCGCCGGGGGTGCTGATCACGGCGGCGACGCTCGGGTTCGCCTTCACGGGGTTCGCGCTCGAAGAGGTCCTCAACCCGCGGATGCGGGGTCGGCGCGGCGCGGGGTAGAGGCGGCGCCGGGCGGTCGGCGGTTTGACACCGCACCCCCCTACGGGTACGATGGAAGTGTATCCCCCCAGGGGGGATATGGCCGGCGACGGTGCCGTGCCGCGCGCTTCGGAGGTGCCCGATGCACGAGGGTGACCACAGCATCCTCGACCACGATCACGATCATGCGCACCCGCACCCGCAGGCGCCCGCCACGGCGCGCCGGCCCTCCGGCAGTCGCATGCTGGCCGGCCTGATCGTGGCCGCGGCCGTGGTCGCCTTCCTGGTCTGGCGGTTCCTGTAGACCCGGCCCGGCGAGCAGGAGGTTCCGGTGGACGAGCGGTACAGGCACGTGCGCGTGACCTGGAGGCGGCGGGCGTCGTGAGGGTGGCCGGGCCGGTTCTCTGGTACGGTCTGTGGCGCCGCGGGCTGCTCCCGGGCGGTCTGCTCGCGCTCATCCTGCTCGCGCTGGTCCCCGGGCTGAGCGAGTGGGCCGGGTTCGACGTCGCCGTGATCCCGATGCTGCTCGGCGGCATCGCCATCGGCTACCCCACGTTCGTCACCATGATCGAGCGCCGGCGCGTGACCGCCGGGACCCTCGTGGTCATCGCCATCGCGGGCTCGGCGTACCTGGGCGAGTACCTGGCCGCGGCCGTGGTGGCGTTCATGATGCTCGCCGGCGAGTTCCTCGAGGAGCTGACGCTCCAGCGCACGCGCAACGCGGTCCGCGAGCTCGTGCGCCTGACCCCGGAGGTGGCCACGGTCGAGCGCGGCGGCGCCTGGGTGGACGTGCCGCTGCGCGAGCTGCGGCCCGGCGACCGTGTCCTGGTGCGCGCGGGCCAGCGCGTGCCCGCCGACGGCGAGGTGCTCTCGGGAGAGGCCTCGCTCAACGAGGCCTCGATCACCGGCGAGTCGATGCCCGTGGACAAGGCCGCCGGCGCGAAGGTCTTCGCGGGCACGACGAGCCAGGCCGGCGCGCTGGTGGTCCGCGTCGACCGCGTCGGGGGCGAGACCACGCTCGGCCGGATCATCCAGATCGTACGCGCCGCGCAAGAGCAGAAAGGGGCGACCCAGAAGGTCGCCGACCGGTTTGCGACGTTCTTTGCGCCGGTCATCCTCTCGATCGGCGCCGGAGTCTGGCTGCTCACGCACGACCTGCTCCGCGTGATGGCGGTGTTCGTCATCGCGTGCCCCTGCGCGCTCGTGCTGGCCACGCCCACCGCGGTCGTGGCCAGCGTGGGCAACGCGGCGCGCCGCGGCGGCCTGATCAAGGGCGGCGTGACGCTGGAGGCCGCCGGCCGCGTGACCGCGGTGGCTTTCGACAAGACGGGGACCCTCACGCTGGGCCGGCCCGCGGTCGTGGCGGTCGAGGCGCTCGGCCCGCGGTCCGCCCGCCAGGTCCTGGAGGTGGCCGCGGTGGCCGAGGTGCGCTCCGAGCACCCGTTGGGCCGGGCCATCGTCGAGCACGCGCGCGCCGAGGGCCTGGTGCCCGGTGATCCTGAGCGGTTCGCCATGGCGTTCGGCCGCGGTGTGGAGGCGACGTGGAACGGCCGGCGCCTCGAGGTTGGCAACGCCCGGATCCTGCCCGACGGCGATCCGGCGGCCGAGCGGCTCGCGGCGCAGGAGCGTCTGGGCCGCACCGCGCTCGCCGTGCGCGTGGACGGCGAGTCGTGGGGCGTCGTCGCGCTCGCCGACGCGATCCGGCCCACGGCGCGCGAGGCCGTCGCGCGGCTGCGCGCGCTCGGCATCCACCGCCTGGTCATGCTGACCGGCGACCACGAGGTGACCGCCCGGGCCATCGCCGCCGAGGTGGGCATCACCGACGTGCGGGCAGGGCTGCTACCCGAGCAGAAGCTCGACGTGATCCGCTCGCTGCGGGCCGCCGGCGAGGTCGTCGCCATGGTGGGCGACGGCGTCAACGACGCGCCGGCGCTGGTGCTCGCCGACGTCGGCGTGGCCATGGGCGCCGCCGGGACCGACGTGGCCCTGGAGTCGGCCTCGATCGCGTTGATGGGCGACGACCTGCTGCTGATGCCCGAGGTCTTCGCGCTCGCGCGCCGGGCGCTGGGGATCATCAGGCAGAACATCTGGGGCTTCGCCGTCGCGGTGAACGTGGCGGGCATCGCGCTGGCCTCCAGCGGCCTGCTCTCCCCGATCGGGGCGGCGGTGGTGCACAACGTGGCGTCGCTCTTCGTCGTCGCGAACTCCGGGCGCCTGCTCACGTTCCGCGCCGCCCGCCCGCCGCGCGCCCCGCGCGCCGCGACCGTGCTGCAGCCCTCCGCCTGACCGCAGCCGCCCCGCCGCTGGCCCGCAGGGCGGGGAAGCCCGGCGCTTGACAGCCCGCGCCCGAGCCCACCATAATTTATCCCAAACTAAATTAGAATACCCTAAAACGGGGTGATGGCTCATGGGGGGTGGAGTCTCACGCCGCAATCTGTTTCGCACCACCGCGCTGGGCATCGCCGGCGCCGCCGCCGGCGCGCTCGCGCGGACCACCCGGTCACTGGTGGAGGCGGCTCGAAGCGGGACCGCGGACCACGCACTGCACGCCGCGGCGACGCATGGCGGGGGGCCGGCGGCCGGCCCGCCGCCGGCGCACGCCACCGACCTCGGCGTCGTTGGTGCCTTCGACCTCGGGCGCGCCCCGGTGGACCCGATGCGCTACCTCACGCACTTCGACTGGGGCCGCCCCAGCCGCGCCCCGGGCGGCCGCACGCTGCGCGAGTACCGCATCATCACCCAGAACCGTGACGTCGAGGTGGCCCCCGGGGTTGTCTTCCCGGCGTGGACCTTCAACGGGCAAGTGCCCGGGCCGACGCTCCGGGCGCGCGCGGGCGACCGTGTCCGCGTGCACTTCTCGAACGGCACCCTCCACCCCCACAACATCCACTTCCACGGCTTCCACCCGGCGGAGATGGACGGCGTCGAGCCCATCCCGGCCGGCCGGTCGTTCGTCTACGAGTTCGACGCCGAGCCGTTCGGGCTGCACCTCTACCACTGCCACGTGCAGCCGCTCAAGCGGCACATCCACAAGGGGCTCTACGGGACGTTCATCATCGACCCGCCGGAGGGGCGGCCGCCCGCCCGGGAACTCGTGATGATGATGAACGCCTTCGACACCAACTTCGACGGCGAAAACGAGATCTACGCAGTGAACTCGCTGCCGTTCTACTACATGCGCCATCCCATCCGCGTCCGGCGGAACGAGCTGGTGCGCGTCTACCTGATGAACATCACCGAGTTCGACCCGATCAACTCGTTCCACCTCCACGCGAACTTCTTCCACGTCTACCGCACCGGCACGCGGCTGACGACCACGGAGTTCACCGACGTGATCACCCTCGGCCAGGCGGAGCGGGCCGTGCTCGAGTTCCGCTATCCCCGGACCGGCCGGTTCATGTTCCACGCGCACCAGAGCGAGTTCGTCGAGCTGGGCTGGATGAGCTTTTTCGAGGTAGTCGACGATGGCGCCGTCTGATCGCCGGCGGACCATCCTGCTGGGGTTCGGCCCGGTCGCCTTGCTGGCCGTCTTCGTCGCGCTGTTCCTACGCTACGGCCCACTCGGGGTCTTCGAGGCCGCCTTCCCGCCCGTGGAAGAGCTGACCATCGACCGGGTCACCCTCCGGCCCGGCGAGATCGTGGTCGCGGTCACCAACGGCGGCCCGCAGCCGGTCACCGTCGCGCAGGTCATGGTGGACGACGCGTATTGGCGGCACACGATCGCCCCCGATCGGACCATCCCCCGGCTGGGCCGCGCGACCGTCACGATTCCCTACGACTGGGTGGACGGGGAGCCGCACCTGATCACGCTGCTCACCGGGACCGGCCTCACCATCGAGCACGAGATCGCCGTCGCGGTCGCCTCGCCGCGGCCGGATGCGCGGTACCTGGGAACCTTCACGCTGCTGGGCGTCTACGTGGGCGTGATCCCGATCGCGGTCGGGCTGCTGTGGTTCCCATTCCTGCGGCGGGTGGGTCGGCGGTGGCTGGGGTTCTTCCTGAGCCTGACGGGCGGGCTGCTGGTCTTCCTGGGCGTGGACACCCTGGCCGAGGCGCTCGAGGCCAGCGGCCGCGTGCCGGGCGCGTTCCAGGGAACGGGCCTGGTGACGCTGGGCGTGATCGGCACGATCCTCGCGCTGACCGCGGTTGTGCGGCGGGCGACCGGCGGCGCCAGCGATGGCCCGCGCGCGCGGTTCCTGCTCGCGCTGCTGATCGCAGTCGGCATCGGGTTGCACAACCTGGGCGAGGGCCTGGCGATCGGCGCGGCGTACTCGCTCGGCGAGATCGCGCTCGGCACCTTCCTGGTGCTGGGCTTCCTGATCCACAACACCACCGAGGGGCTCGGCATCGCGGCGCCGCTCGCGCAGGACCGGCCGCCGCTCGCGCAGTTCGTCCTGCTGGGTGCGGTGGCTGGGGTGCCGACGATCGCCGGGACCTGGATCGGCGGGCTGGTGTACTCGCCGGTCTTCGCTACGCTGTTCCTGGCCGTGGGCGCCGGCGCGATCTTCCAGGTGGTCTACGAGCTGGGGCGCATGATGGTCCGCCAGGCGGGCGACGAGCTCGCGACGCTGACCAACGTCGCGGGGTTCGTGGCCGGGCTCCTGGTCATGTACGGCACGGGACTGCTTGTGGCAGGATAGACAGGGGACCGTCATGCCGGCGCCGCTGAGCCAGGCCGTGGAGGACTACCTGAAGGCGATCTACATGCTCGCCCAGGGGGGCGCGCGTGTCACCACCAACGAGCTCGCGGACCGGCTGGGCGTCGCGCCCGCGTCCGTCACCAACATGGTGAAGCGGCTGGCCGGGCTCCGCCTGGTCCGGCACACGCCCTACCGCGGGGTCGAGCTCACCGAGGCCGGGGAGAAGGTGGCCCTGGAGGTGGTGCGCCACCACCGCCTGCTGGAGCTCTACCTGAGCCGGCACCTCGGCGTGAGCCTGGACCGCGTCCACGAGGAGGCCGACCGCCTGGAGCACGTGCTCTCCGACGATCTGGAGGAGCGCATCGCTGGCGCGCTCGGGGAACCCGCCCATGACCCCCACGGCCATCCGATCCCGACGCGCGAGGGCGCCGTGCCGACGCCGGTGGGGTCGGCGTTGACCGACGGCAAGCCCGGGCAGCGCGGGCTGATCGTGCAGGTAAGCGACCGAGACGAGAGGGTGTTGCGCGACCTCTCGTCGGCCGGGCTCCTGCCCGGCGCCGCGCTGGAGGTCGTCGCCGCGGGGGCGCGCCACGTGGACGTGCGGGTAGAGGGGCGGCCGCGGCGGGTCAGCGCGGCGCTGGCCGGCGCCGTCTACGTGGAGTTCGAGGGGCAGACGAAGGCATAGCGGCCGCGCGTCAGTGCACGGTCCCGCCGAAGTCACTGGGCTTCACGCGCTCGAGGAACTTCCGAAACTCCTGCGGGTCGAGCTCCTCCTCGTCGCCTCCGCGGTCCTCGCCGTCGGCCGTCTTGCGGAGCGCGATGGCCTGCGCGGCGACCTTGTCCTCGACGAAGATCGGCGCCTCGACGCGCAGCGCCAGCGCGATGGCGTCGCTGGGGCGCGAGTCGATGACCAGCGTGGTGCCGTTGCGGGCCAGGTGGATCTCCGCGAAGTAGGTCTGGTCGCGGACGTCGCTGACGACGATGCGCGTGACGGTGGCGGCGAGCCGCTCGAGGACCGCTTGGAGGAGGTCGTGCGTCATCGGGCGCGGCGGCGTCACACCCTGGAGACGCATGGCGATCGCCATCGCCTCGGCCTGTCCGATCCAGATCGGGAGCGCGATCGACTCCTCTTCATCGACCAGCAGCACGACGGGGTTGTTCTGCTGGTCGAGCGCAACCCGGCGTACCTTCATGAGTCGCACGACAGGCTCCCCCTTCTGTCGGCTCCATGGTGTCTGGGGCCATTATACACCACCTGGGGAACCGTCCCCCGAGGGAATCGCCGCCGCCCGCCGAAGCCCTGCAGGGAGCGTCTGCCCGCGGGCGGGCCCGGAGGTGATCGCGTGACGGGATGGATCGTCTTTGGGATCGTCGTCCTGGTCGTCCTCTACCTGATTGCGCTTTACAACCGGCTCGTCGTGTACCGCAATCGGATCGACAACGCCTGGTCGCAGATCGACGTGCAGCTCCGCCGGCGCTACGACCTGATCCCGAACCTCGTGGAGACCGTCAAGGGCTACGCCACGCACGAGCGCGAGGTCTTCGAACGGGTCACCCAGGCGCGGGCCCGGGCCATCGCGGCGGGGTCGGTGGGTGAGCAGGGGCAGGCAGAGAACATGCTCACGCAGGCCCTGCGCAGCCTGTTCGCGGTCGCGGAGAACTACCCGCAGCTCCGCGCGAGCGAGAACTTCCAGCAACTCCAGGAGGAGCTGTCGGGCACGGAGAGCAAGATCGCTTTCGCCCGCCAGTTCTACAACGACACCGTGTTGCGGTACAACAACGCACGCCAGACCTTCCCGGCGGCGATGATTGCCGGGGCGCTCGGGTTCGGGCCGCGGGAGTACTTTGAGATGGAGGACCAGGCCCGCCAGCCGGTGCCCGTGAAGTTCTAGCGTGCATGATGGGCTGCCGCCCGTGATCTGCTAGCCGCCGCGCGGAGGCGGTCGCCACATGTACGAGGCGATCGAGCGCAACGTCCGCGGGAGCTGGGTGCTGTTCGCGGCGTTCGTGCTCGTGGTGGCCGCGCTGGGCTACGTCTTCGGCGAGCTAGTCGAGTTCGGCTACGTCGGCGGCGCGCTCGCGGCGGTGCTCGCGGCGCTGGGCGCCTGGGCGAGCTACTACCACAGCGACCGGCTGGTCCTGGCGGTCAGCGGCGCGCGCGAGGCCTCGCGCGACCGGTATCCCCACCTGTACAACACGGTGGAGGGCCTGGCCATCGCCGCGGGCATCCCGACCCCGCGGTTGTACCTCATCGAGGATACCGCGCCCAACGCCTTCGCGACCGGCCGCGACCCCGAGCACGCGGTCATCGTGGTCACGACCGGCCTGATGGACAAGCTCGATCGGCTGGAGCTCGAGGGTGTGATCGCGCACGAGATGGCCCACATTCAGAACTACGACATCCGGCTGGCGACACTCGCCGCCGTGCTCGTGGGCACGGTCGCGCTCATGAGCGACTGGCTGCTGCGCAGCCTCCGGTTCGGCCGCCGGCGCGGCGGCCGCGAGGGCAGCGGCCTCGTCGTGCTGCTCGGGCTCGTACTGGCGCTGCTCGCGCCGCTGGCGGCCCAGCTCCTGCGGCTGGCGATCTCGCGCCGCCGGGAGTTTCTGGCCGACGCCTCGGGCGCGATGCTCACCCGCTATCCCGAAGGGCTGGCCAGCGCGCTCGAGAAGATCGCCGCCGATCCGGAGCCGCTCGAGGCCGCCAACAAGGCGACGGCCCACCTCTACATCATCAACCCGCTGCGCGAGTGGGGCGGGGTGACGAACGCCCTGTTCAACACCCACCCGCCGGTCGAGGAGCGCGTGCGCCGGCTCCGGGAGATGACCTTCGAGGGCAGGGAGTCTATGCCGCCCGCGCGAAGGGAATAGGACCGCTCGAGTGGGCCGGACCACTCGACAGAGGAGGCTGTCCGTGCGCGTCCTCGCAGCCGCGATCCTCGCCGGCTCACTCGTCGTATCCATCGGAGCCAGTGGCCGGGCGGAGGCCGCGCCACAACCCGGCGGCGACCGCGCCTACGAGGTCCGGGCCGGCGACACGCTGTGGAGCATCGCGCGTCGGCACGGGATGCGGCCGGAGCAACTCGCGGCCGCGAACGGCATCCCGGTGGACGGCATACTGCCGGTCGGTCGCCGGCTCACGATCCCTGCGGCGGGCGCGCCGCCGGCGCCGAGGGCCGCCGGTCCCGCGCAGGCCGCAGCGGCTCGGCTGGCCGCGACCACCTACCGCGTCCGGGCCGGCGACACGCTGTGGAGCATCGCGCGCCGCCACGGCACCACCCCGCAGCGGCTCGCGGCCGCGAACGGCATTCCGGTGGACGGCGTGCTCCCCATCAACCGCGTGCTAACGGTGCCGGGGGGTGGAGCGGCGGTGCGTGAGCCCGCGCGGCCCGCCGGCCGTGCCTCGGCCGGCCCGCCGCCGGAGGAGGTAGTGGCGGCGCAGCGCGCCCGCCTCGCGACGTTGCCCGCCCGCGGGGAGCAGTGGATGAACGACCTGCTCGCGCTCGCCCGGCGCTACCTCGGCGTGCGGTACCGCTGGGGCGGGACCACGCCCAACGGGTTCGACTGCTCCGGGTTCATGTACTATGTGTTTGGCCGGCTTGGCGTCGCGCTGCCGCGGACGACCTTCGCCATGTTCGCGGAGGGCGCCCCGGTCCCGCGGGAGGACTTGCGGAGCGGTGACGTCGTCTTCTTCGAGACCATCAGCCCCGGCCCGTCGCACGCCGGCATCTACCTCGGCGACGGTCGGTTCATCCACGCGTCGTCGGGGGCCGGGCGAGTGCTCATCACCTCGATGGACGACGGCTACTACGCCCCGCGGTACCTCGGCGCCCGCCGCTTCTAGCGTCCTTCGCTCCCGCTCGCGCGTCCCCCGCTGTGCGTGACGCGGCCGCGATCCTGGCAGGCCGGCTCGCGGCGCGTGCGTCCAGGGCGCTGGGCGCCGGCGGCGGGACCACCGTGCCGGGCCGTGTGGCACTCGCGCTCGCGCCGGGTCTCATCGGCCGGCTGGTCGCGCGCCTCCCTGGCGGGGTGGTCCTCGTCTCCGGCACGAACGGGAAGACGACGACCGCGCGGCTGCTCGACGGGGTGCTGGCCGCCGCCGGCCGAACCGCGGTGCACAACCGCGCGGGCGCGAACCTGCTGCCCGGGATCGCCTCGGCGCTCGTCGAGCGCGCCGGCCTCGACGGCCGGCCGCGGGCCGAGGTCGGGCTGTTCGAGGTGGACGAGTTCGCGCTGCCCGCGGCGGTGGAGGCCACGCGGCCGTTGGTCGTGGTGCTGCTCAACCTCTTCCGCGATCAGCTCGACCGCTACGGCGAGATCGACATCATCGCGGAGCGCTGGGCCCGGGTGCTGGCCGCGCTCCCCCCGGGGGCGACGGTGGTCGCCAACGCCGACGACCCGATGGTCGCCGACGTCGCGGCCACCTGGGCGGGCCGGTGCCTGCTGTTCGGACTCGATGACGCGCCCGACCGCGGCGGCGCGCGCACCCTCGAGCACGCGGCCGACGCTCGCTACTGCTACCGGTGCGGCGTGCTCTACGAGTACGGCCTGGTCGCCCTGGGCCACATGGGACACTACCGCTGTCCGCGGTGCGGCCGCGCGCGGCCGGCCCCTGCCGTGCGCGCGCGGACCGTGCGGCTGCGGGGTGCCGACGGCGCCTTCTTCACCCTCGTGCTGCCGGACGGAGAGGTCGCGATCTCCACGGCACTGCCGGGGCTCTACAACGTCTACGACGCGACCGCGGCCGCGGCAGGCGCGCTCGCGCTCGGCGCCGACGTGGCGACCATCGCCCGTGGGCTTGCGGCCACCGCGCCCGCGTTCGGCCGGGGCGAGCGGGTGGCCCTCGACGGGCGCGAGGCGCTCTTCCTGCTGGCGAAGAACCCGGCGGGCTTCAATGCCGTCCTGCGCACCGTGCTCGACGCCGAGGCGGCGCCGGTCGTGCTGATCGCGATCAACGACCTCGCGGCCGACGGCCGCGACATCTCCTGGTTGTGGGACGTGGACTTCGAGGTGCTGCGCGATCGAGCGCGCGCCGTCGTGGTGAGTGGGCTGCGGGCCGAGGACATGGCCTTGAGGCTCAAGTACGCCGGCGTGCCGGCATCGTGCGTGACGGTCGAGCGCGACCCACTGCGCGCCCTGGAGGCCGGCCGGGCGCGGCTGGGCGACGGCGAGCGGCTCTACGTGCTCCCCACGTACACGGCCATGCTCGACCTGCGCGACCGGCTCGCCCGCCAGGGTTACCTCCGCGGCTTCTGGAAGCAGTAGCGCGATGGATCTGCGGATCTGCCACCTCTACCCTGACCTGCTGAACCTCTACGGTGATCGGGGCAACGTGGCGACCCTCGTACGCCGCGCGCAGTGGCGCGGGCTCGACGTCCACGTGCTGGAGGCACGCCTGGGCGAGGCGGTCGATCCCGGCGCGGCCGACCTGTTCTTCATCGGCGGCGGCGAGGACCGGCAGCAGCGGCTCGCGGCGCCCGACCTGCGCGCGGTCAAGGGATCGGCGCTGCGCGAGGCGGCCGCGGACGGCGCGGTGGTGCTGGCGGTCTGCGGCGGCTACCAGCTTCTGGGCCATGCGTACCGCCCGGCCGACGGCCCGGTCCTGGAAGGCCTCGGGCTACTCGATCTCGAGACGGTCCACCCCGGTCCCGGGGCGCGCCGGCTGATCGGCAATATCGTGGTCCGCGATCTGGCCGGCGGCCGCCTGCTCGTGGGGTTCGAGAACCACGGTGGCCGGACGAGGCTCGGGTCCGCCGCGGCGCCGTTGGGCACCGTGGTCGCCGGCTTCGGCAACAACGGCGAGGACCGCACCGAGGGCGCGGTCGCCGGGACGGTCTACGGGACCTACCTGCACGGTCCGCTGCTGCCGAAGAACGCCTGGTTCGCGGACCAGTTGATCGTGCTGGCGCTGCGCCGGCGTTGGGGAGACGTGACGCTCGCGCCGCTGTCGGACGCCGAGGAGGATCGTGCCGCGGTCGCGGCCGCCGCGCGCGCGGGTGTGCGGGTCAGGCTCGACCTCGGCCTGCCGGACCCGTAGCGCCCGCGGCTCGCGGAGCGCCGGCGGCGCGCCGCGCCAGGTGCTCTGCCTGCACCAGCACCACGCCGGTCAGGACCAGCGCCGCGCCGATCCATTGCAGCGCGCCGAAGGGCTCGCGCAGGACGAAGGCGCCGCCCAAGGCGGCGACCATCGGCTCCAGCGTGGCCACGACGCTGGCCCGTCCCGCCTCTACCCGGCGCAGCCCGCTGATGTACAGCAGGTAGGCGAGCGCGGTCGGAAAGACGATCACGTACGCGAGCGGCAGCACGGCCGCGGCCGGCGGCACCGGCGGCAGGCCGCGCCCGGCGGCGAGGAGAGCGAGCGCTCCGAACGTGAGCGTGTAGACGACGGTGGTCGTCGGTGCCAGCGTGCGCAGCGCGGTCTTGCCGAAGATGCTGTAGAGCGCATAGGTCAGCCCGGCGCCCAGCCCGGCGAGCAGCCCGGCCGGGCTGAGCCGTACCGCCTCCGGCCCCACCGCGCCCACGACCAGCACGCACCCAGCGAACGCGCACCCGACCGCGGCGCCCTTCATGGGCGTGACCGGCTCGCCGAAGAGCAGCCGCGCGAGCACGACCACCCAGGCCGGCGCGGTGTAGAGCAGTACCGCGGCCGTCGCGACGGTCGTCAGGCTGATAGCGGTGAAATAGACGGTCATGAATCCCGCGACGCTCACCAGGCCGAAGGCCCCGAGGAGCGGCAGGTCGCGGACGCGCAGCCGCAGCGCGGCCCGGTCGGCGGCCAGGCAGTAGACCGCCAGGAGCACGCACGCGCCGATGGCGCGCCACGCCGCGGCCTCGCGCGGGGCCAGCCCGGCCGCGAACAACGGGCGCGCGGCCAGTCCGAGCGTGCCCCAGCAAATCGCGGCCGCGGCCACCTGCGCGTAGCCGCGGGCGCTCCCGCTCGCCGGGCGCCGGTCCACGGCTCAGGGGTCGATGGCTGCGAACAGCTCGTTCTGCCGCAAGAAGCTGCTGAGCAGGACGCGCAGGTACGGGCTGTCGAGCTGGCTGCGGTACTCGCGCATCGCGGCCTGCTTGACCGCGAGCTCCTCGGGCGTGAGCGCGAAGCGCAGCCACCGGTGGCGCGCGCGGAGCGCGCGCGGCGGGAGCAGGGGCCGGCCCGGCGCGTAGCGCAGCGGCCGGGGGAAGGTCCACGCGTGGACCAGGTAGGCGTAGACTGGCGGAGACGCACCGTGCGCCGCGCGCTGGATCGCCAGGCGCGTGAACGCGAACAGCGCGCGGTGATCGCGATGGCGATCCGCCGGATGGTGCGTGACGACGACCGTGGGCCGGACGGCGGCGACGATGGTTTCCAGGTCGCGCTGGAGGTCTTCGGAGGTGTACGGCGCGCCCGGCCGGTAACAGAGCGCGTAGGGCGATGCCCGGGCTTTCGTGAAAGGCGAGACGTAGGGCTGTCGCCGGCCCGGGCGTGCTGCCGCGAGCGCCATCAGCCCCCGGTCCGGATAGCCGAGGAAGACGATGCGGTCGGGCGTCAC
Source organism: Armatimonadota bacterium (assembly GCA_031081715.1). Taxonomy (GTDB): domain Bacteria; phylum Sysuimicrobiota; class Sysuimicrobiia; order Sysuimicrobiales; family Humicultoraceae; genus Fervidifonticultor_A; species Fervidifonticultor_A tertius. Next base: position 48,971 of record JAVHMA010000025.1, read on the forward strand.
CCCCACGCGTCCGAGCGCCCGGAACGCCTCGCGCTGCCGCGCTTCGCCGCCGGCGATGTAGTCGATGGGGCGCGGTCGCAGCCGCCGAGCGCGTCGCAGGACCCCCCACCGGCCGGCGTCGCCGTTGGTGGCGAAGACCACCCACACATCCGCGCCCGCGGCGCGCGCCCGCTGCATGAGCCCGCCTGCGGCGAGGAGCTCGTCGTCGGCATGCGCCGCGGTGATCAAGAACCGGTCCGACGGTCCCGGCTCCGGGAAGTCGCCCATCGGTGCGCTCGGCCGGCTCCGGACCGCGCGTGCGATCACCACAACGCCACCCCGCCGCCGGTCGCGTCGGGCCCTGCGCGCCGCGCCAGGAAGAACCGGCCCGTCGAGGCCGTCCCGGTGTGCACCGGCGCGCAGCCCAGGTCCTCGAGCTCTTGGACCAGCGCACGGACGATTCGGGTCGGCACCAGCGCGCCCGTGGGATAGCACAAGACGATCCACCCGCCGGGCCGGACAACCCGCACCAGCTCGCGCGGCACCGGGAACGCGTTCTGCACGGTGACCAAGTCGAAGCGGCCGTCGCCGAACGGCAAGCGCGCGGCGTCGCCGGCGAGGAACCGCACCGGCATCCCGCTGCCGCCGACGTTGCGCACCGCCTGCGCCAGCATCGCCGTCGAGAGGTCGGCGGCGACGACGCGGCAGGTCGGGAAGCGCCGCCGCAGCGGGCCGAGCACCGCGCCGGTACCCGTGCTCACGTCGAGCGCGAGCGCCGGGGCGTCGGGGAGCTTGGCGAGCGCGGTCTCCAGCGCCGCGAAATACCCGGGGAGCGGCACTACCGTCGCATCATAGCGCGGCGCCAGGGCGGCGTAGCGACGGCGCGCGAGCGCCCGCTGCCAGGGCGACCCGACCGCATGCGCCCTCCACGCGCCCGCGGCCAGGTAGATCGTATCCGTGATGAGCGAGGCCAGCCAGGCTGCCCGCATCAGGTGCTCCGATCGCACACCGAGGGTGTCCGCTTCGATTCTTCTCGGCCGGAGGCGTTCCTGCCCTGCTGCGGACGTGCGCCCGTGTGGCGTGCCTCGGACGCCGCGTTCGTCGGCGGCCCGCCGTTGCGGCGGCCCGCGCGGTTGCGTATAATGAGCCGGCCGCCGGTCCCGCGGCGCCCCGTCGCACGCGCGCGGCCCCATCGTCTAGGGGACCAGGACGCGGCCCTCTCAAGGCCGAAACGGGGGTTCGAATCCCCCTGGGGCCACCACTCTTCTCGCCGTGGCAGCACCGTGTTGCCCACGACTCGCACTGCCGGTAGAATAGCGGCAGTTTGAGCAATCGAGAGGTGGCGTGGCTGTCGTGTCGATGCCGGAGACACGAGAACCACGGCGCCGTGCGGACAGTGTCACGCCCGCGAGACGCGGGCGGCTGTTCGCGGGTGTCGCGCTTCTCCTGACGGGTAGCGTGCTGGCCCTCTGGGGTCCGGCCGCGGTGCGGGCGGTCGTCGAGCGTGCGGATGCCGCCATCGCGCGCTTCCGCGACCTCGAGGCGGCGGTCTGGATGCGGCGTCACGTGGCGGCGCCGGCGATGCCAGCCGCAGATGCGCAGCCGGGGCGTCCTGCGCCAGCGCTGCCATACCGCGTCGTCATCGAGCCAGGGCCCGACGGCTATCTGCTCCTCATCCCCAGGATCGGCCTGCGCGCGGTGGTCCGAGAACTCGAGCCGGAGGTCTTCACCGGCGCGAACACCCCGGCGCTCAGGCGCTATGGGCTGGGGCAGGTGCCGTATACGGCCGACCTGCGCAACGTCTCGCCTGGCGCCGAGGGGACCGCGGTCATCGCCGGGCACCGGACGACCTCCGGCGCGCCATTCAGGCAGATTCACCGGCTCGTGCGCGGCGATGTGATCGTGACCCGTGGGCGCGGGATCGAGCGCCGCTGGGTCGTGGAAGGGATGCGGGTAGTCGCGCCCGACGACGTCGAGGCGATCCGATCGCGCCCCGGGCTGACCAGACTCGTGCTCCTGTCGTGCAGCCCGCCGTTCAGCGCGCGGGACCGGCTCATCGTGTACGCGCGGCCCGAGGACGCCCCGCGTTCTGCGAGACCCCAGCAGCCCGGCGCCTTGCTGCCTGGCACCACCACCTCCACGAGGTGTGACACGTGTTGAGTCTGCGAAGAATCCTGCGTGGGAGGACCGGCCCCCTGCTGGTCGTGCTCCTGGCATCGGTGGTCGTGGTGGCCGCCGCGGTGTCGTCCGCGGTCCTGGCGCAACCCCTGGGGAAGCCGGAGCCACCCACACCACCTGACAAGCCTGCACCGCCCGCGCCACCGGAGAAGCCCGCGCCGCCGGGTCCTCCAGAGAAGCCCGCGCCACCGGCTCCTCCCGACAAGCCCGGACCACCTGGTCCCCCTGAGAAGCCGGAGCCGCCGACGCCCCCGAAGCCGGACCCCGAGGGCCCGCCGGACAAGCCCGATCCGGTACCGCCGGGACCGCCTGCGCCGCAACCGCCCGTGCCGCGGCCGCCCGCGCCGCCTGTACCGCCGCAGTCGGCCCCTCCGGGTCCGCCGCCAGCGCCACCGGTACCCGAGACGGTACCACCCGCCCCCCCGGCCCCGGTGCCCGCGGCCCCGGAGGCGGCGCCGCGGCCGGCGTCACCGGTCCAGCAGCCTCCCCTGGCTCCTGCGCCGGTTCCGCCTCCACCTGCGCCGCCGTTGGCCGCCCCGGCGGCATCGCCGGCCCCGATACCTCCGCGAGTGTTGCCGGATGCGCCCCGCCGGCTGCCGTTCGGAGGACTCGAGCCTGCGATCAGCGCGCTCCTGCCCAAGGTCCGGTGGGTGGGCATCGTGCTCATGGTCGCCGGGCTGGTCCTGCTCAGTGGCGAGCTTCGGGCACGACGGCGACGAGCCAGCCCCCCGGGCCTGTTGCGGCGCGCGTCCGAGGCCTAATCGCCGGCCCGGCGATGACCGCGAGCCCGGCCGGGCCCGCGCGGAGATGATCGCGGACCGCATCCGCGAACACCTGCACGACCATCACACCGTGCGGATCGCCGTCCACTACGGCGAGGCCGGCCAGTCGGAACTCGGGGAACAGAATGTTGCGCCGATGGCCCGTGCTGGCCATGAGTGCCTGGTGCGCCGTTGGGACGTCCCTGGCGTGGGCCAGATTCTCCGCGAGCACCCGAGCCCGCAGCCCCTGATCGCGCACCCGGTCGTCGGCGGTTCGGCCGTCGCGCGATCGGTGAGAGAAGAAGCCGTGCGCGAACATCTCCATCGCGTGCGCCCGGGCAGCCGCCCGCAGCCCGGCGTGCGCGGTCAGCGGCCGAAGGCCCCTGGCCACGCGTTCGCGATTGACGAGGTCGAGGGCCGCGCGTTCGAGGTCGGGCCGGGGCACTGCCGAGGGGACCAGATAGGGGAGCGTGTAGGTGACCGCCGATGGGTCCGCGCTCGCCGGCGCGGAAGAGCCAGCGCCCAGCAGCGTGGCGACGACCATGAGCACGAACAGGAACCGCGGCGCACCGCCGCCGGCCGCACGGGACATGCGTGCCTCCCGGCTTCCGTGCCGGCGCGGCGCCAGCGGGTCTCGGAGACCGCGGCGTCATCTGTGCGCCTGACTTCTTCGGCAGCCCGGCTGACTTCTCGAGGAAGCCCCTCGGCTTTGCGTCCGCGCCTCGCGGCGCGTTTGCCGTTTCGGAAGCCTGCACGTCTCGGGATGCCCATTACGGCGGCCGTTCAGACCGGCCGGCTCATGGAGCGCGGCGCTCCCCGCAGCGCTTCACGTGCTTCGTCCCCTCGAGCTCGCACCGCCCCGGGCAGGGCTCCCAGGCGACCTCCAACGTGTCGCGGTCGTAGACCGCCACCCCCCACCAGCGCGCCGGGGAGATGATCTCGACGTAGGCCGGCAGCGCGAGCCCGTGGCGCCGCAGGGTCGCGCCAACCTCCTCGGCTTTCCGCATGGCCAGCCGCCGCGCGGCGACGAGGGAGGGATCGCGGGCCAGCTCGATCGTGCCGCGCACCTGTGGCTGCCCGCGGCCCGCGATCGTCGCGCACACCACCGCGGCGCCCGGGAGCGCCAGCGTCTCGCGCACCTCCTCGAGCGCCGCGGGAGAGACCTCGGGGCCGGCCGCCTGGGCCGGCCCCGTGAACTCCGGGACCGCGTGCAGGCGCTTCACATAGTAGTCCGACGCGAGGTAGGACGCGGCGAAGACCATCACCATCAACAACAGGCGAGTGGCGAGCGAACTCCGCTGGCGGCGCAGGCGGATCTCCTCGTACGTCCGCGCGCGCGCCTCGAGCCGGAACCGCTCCTCCTCGTAGATCCGCTGCCGGAGCTCGGGGGACAGGCTCATGACCACGCCTCCTGCCTCGCCGTGGGCGCTCCGGCCACGCCGTCACAGGAGATGTGCGATACCCGGCGGCCTCGGGCGATCACCGCCTCCGCTGCCACTGCCAGGGGTTCAGTACAGGTCTTGCCCAGCCGGGTGCCGGTTCAGGCGTGGGGAGGGGGTCGGCGCCGGCTGCCGCCCCGGACTACCAGTTGCTGGCGGCCTGGTACCAGAGACGGGTAATGTAGGCCACGTACAGTCCGAGCGCGGTCAGGCTGACTGCAACCGCGATTCCGGTCACGATGATCGCCACCCGCACGATGCGCATGGACGGTCCGTCCTCTCGAGGAGCCTTCTCTTTCTATTGTATTCCATGGACGACGTGCGCGCGTTCCCTCGGGCGGCCAGGAGAGCCGGCAGAACGCGCCGGCCGGGCTACGGTAGCAACCGCCCGGTCCCCTGGCGGAGCCAGGTGCCCTCCCGGCGGAAGCCTTCCGCGTAGCGGGCCCCGCAGGCGAAGCCTCGGAACCGCGCCGTGACCTCCATGAGCTCCAGCACATCGACGCCGGCCCGGGCCCGCAGCCAGTCGAGCTGGCTGCGGTGCTCGCGGAGCATGGCGCGCTTGGTGTCCATGACTTCCGTGATGTCGACGTACTCCTCGGGGACGAAACCGATGCCCGCGATCGTGTCCATGTAGAACAGCGGCGGCGCGCGCCGGACCGGCGGGCTCCCGGTAACCAGCTGGGGGCTGCTGGCGATGAACGTGGCGGCGAAGACGATCGCGCTGGTCGCGCGGTGGTCGGGGTGGTAGTCGTGCGGGGCGTGCGTGATGACGAGGTCGGCCTCCGCGGCGCGCACCGCGTCGGCCGCGCGGCGCCGCGTCTCGGGTGTGTCCGCGACGCCGCCATCCGGCAGCTCCAGACAGATGAGCCGCGCGCCGATGTGGGCCGCGGCCGCGCGCGCCTCGGCCAGTCGGGCGGCCGCGCGTGTGGCAACGTCGGCCGCCGCATGCCCGAGCTCGCCGGCGGTGGCGCAGCAGATGGTCACCTTCGCGCCCGCGGCCGCGTAGCGCGCGAGCGTGCCGGCCGCGAGGATCTCGACGTCGTCGGGGTGGGCGCCGACGGCCAGGACGCTG
>JAVHMA010000026.1:0-21023 GCA_031081715.1 Armatimonadota bacterium
CGCTGCGGCATCCGGATGTGCTCGCCCAGCAGGCGGCTCGCGGTCTCGCTGTCACGCCGCGTCACCGCCTCGAGGATCGCGGCGTGCTCGGCGATCGAGCGCTCCAAGCCCCCGCGCAGCGACATCGACCGCATGCGGTAGCGCCGGAGCTGGTTCATCAGCAGACGGTACAGCTCGGCAAGCCGCGCGTTGCCCGAGGCCTCCACGAGGGCCGTGTGGAACGCGGTGTTCGCCTCGAAGAACCCTTCGACGTCGGCGCGCGCGGCGGCCAGCATCATCTCGCCGTGCAGATCGCGCAGCCCCTGGAGGTCGGCGTCGGCCAGGCGTGGGATCGCCAGCCGGATCGCCAGCACCTCCAGTGCCTCGCGCACCTGATAGGCGTCCAGGAACTCCTGCGGGGAGAGCGCCTTGACGATCGCGCCGCGGCGAGGGGCGATCGTCACCAGGTCCTCGGCGGCGAGCAGGCGCAGCGCCTCGCGCACCGGCGCCCGGCTGATGCCGAGCTGGGCAGCAATCTCCTCCTCGTGCAGCGGCGTGCCGGGTGCCAGGGCGTTGGCGAGGATCTGGTCGCGCAGGTGATCGCGCACCCGCTGGCTGAGCGTCACGTTGTCGAAGGGTTTCATGTGTCGCCTCGCTCGAAGTCGTCCCCCACGCGCCGGCGCAGGGCGGGATCGGTGATCAGCTCAATGGCGGCGATCGCCATCGCCTTCGCGGCCCGGAGCATGCCGCGGTGGCCCGCCTCGGAGGCGGCGGCCTCGGCGAAGGCGGCGGAGTGCTCGGCCAGCCCGCGCGGGCCGATGCCGAAGTTGAGCAGGGCCGCGGGGGCCAGGCGGCTGACGACCGCGGCGTCGTTCGCGTAGCCTTCATGGCCCGGCGGGAAGTCCTCGACCTCCTCACCCAGGCTACGCATCGCGTCGGCCAGCAGGCGGCCCAGCGGGCGGTTGAGCCGCATCGGCGGGTACTGCGAGTGCGGCGGCCGCTCGACCGTCACGGTGCATCCCGTCGCGAGCGCCGCGGCGCGCGCGCAGTCCTCGACCCGGGCCGCCAGCGCCTCCAGCAACGGCATAGAAGGCGCGCGCACGCCAACCTGCGCCGCGGTGTGGTCGGGCACCGTGTGGAGCGTCTCGCCGCCCCGGGTGATGATGCCGTACAGCCGGCAGCCGTCGGGGACCTGCTGGCGCATCGCGTTGAGCGCGGTGAAGAGCTGCACGACCGCGTCGAGCGCGTTGATCCCGCGCTCGGGCGCGCTACCGGCGTGCGCGGCGCGGCCGCGGAACTCCACCACCCGCACCGCCAGGCCGATCGTCGGGCCGCTGAGCCGGGAGCGGTCCGCCGGGTGCACCTGGAGCACCGCGGCCAGTCCGTCGTAGGCTCCGCGCTCGGCCATCACGATCTTGCCGCCGCCGCCCTCTTCCGCCGGCGAGCCGATCACCACCACCCGGCCCGGCAGACGGTCGGCGACCGCGGTGACGCCGACTAGCGCGCCCGCCGCCGCGGCGGCGATGAGATTGTGGCCGCAGGCATGCCCGAGCCCGGGCAACGCGTCGTACTCGCAGACGACCCCGACGGCCGGGGCTTCCGCGGCGCCGGCCCAGGCCCGGAAGGCCGTCGGCAGGTCGGCGGTCCGCTCCTCGACCGCCACACCTGGGAGCGCGCGCAGGAACTCCACCAGCCGCCGGACGGTGGCGTGCTCCTGCCAGGCGGGCTCCGGCGCGGCGTGGATCGCGCGGCTGAGCGCGATGAGACTCTCCGCTGCGGCGTCGACCGCCGCGCCCACCCGCTGGTGAAGCGTCCCGGTCATCACGCCCACTGGCGCGGCTCGAACCTCGTGATCACCTCGGGCTCGCCGTCGGTGACGATGATCTCCTCTTCGATCCGCACGCCTTCCTCGCCCGGGATCTCGATGCCGGGCTCGACGCACAGCACCATCCCAGGCTCGAGCGGCGTCGTATCGCCGGTGAACAGCAGCGGCGGCTCCATCGTCTCGTAGCCGATTCCATGTCCGATGAATGGCCGCGCGTGCGCCCCGAACCCGCGGGCCTCGATGACCCGGTTGGCGGCCGCGACGAGTGCCTCGGCCGGGGCGCCCGGCCGCGCGGCGGCGATGGCCGCGCGCGTGGCCTCCAGCGCGGCGTCAAGCTGCCGGCGCTGGCGGTCCGAGGGCCGGCGGCCCACCACGAACGTGCGGTTCACGTCAAACTGCTGGCCCCAGTACGCGCCGACAACGTCGGTCACCAGCAGCTCGCCGTCGGCCAGGCGCCGGTCGGTGGCCTGCGGCCACCGCACGCCCATCGCCGAATGCGGCCCCGAGTAGGTCCGCACGTAGCGGACGAAGTCGGCCCCGGCCCCCATCGTCGCCGCGTATCCCGCGGCGCAGACCTCGGTCTCTCGTGCACCCGCGCGGATCGCGGGCAGCATGCCAGCGTAGCCCTCGTCGCAGATGCGGGCGGCCCGACGCTGGAGCCGCAGCTCCGCCTCGCTCTTGACCATCCGCAGCCGCCCCATGACCTCGTCGAACGGCTCGAGGACGAGCCCCGGCAGCCGCGCCATGATGTCGCGGTGCATCCGGACAGGCATCACATCGTCCCCGGTCAGGCCGACGCGACCGGCCCCGAGGTCCCGCTCCGCCAGCGCGTCGGCGATCGCCTCGGCGAAGTTCGGCAGGAACGACATGGCCGGGCCCGACTTCGAGCGGGCGTGGCGGACGTCCTGGATCGCCACCAGGTCGCGGCGGAACGTCGTGTCGACAATCAGGATCGGGTCGGCCGCGAGCGGGACCACGAGGGCGGCGTGTCCGATCCCCCGCATCTCCCCCCAGTACATCCCCGTGGGAAAGGGCGGGAAGTGGTTCGAGAGGTAGGCCACGTTCGCAGGCCGCTCGAAGAACGGCCGCGCGACCGCCAGCAGCCCGCGCAGCCCGCGCTCCGCAGCCGCGGCCCGCACCCGCTCCAGCCGCCGCGCGATCTCCGCGTGGGGGATGCCGTCATCCAGCGACCGATCGCTCATCGTCCTCGCTCGTAGTGCCAGCGCATCAGACGGTACTCCAGGCGCCGCAGGCCCTCGTTGGCGATCATCCCGAGGACGCCCAGCGCCACCAGCCCCACGTACAGGTCCGGCGTGCGGAACGTGCCGGCCGCGTACGCGACCAGCCACCCCAGCCCGGCGTAGGCCGCCAGCATCTGCGAAACGATCACAGCGATCAGCGCAAGCGTGAACCCCAACCGCAGGCCGGCGAGCAGGTACGGCAGCGACGCCGGCAGAGTCACCTTGAGAAAGATCTGCGCCCGGCCCGCGCCGAGCGACCGGACCGCCTTGACGAGGACGCCGTCCACGTTCTTGATGCCGGTGACCACGTTCACGACGATCGGCAGGCCGGCGTAGATCGCCGCGGTCGCCACCTTCGACCGCGTTCCCAGGCCGAACACCAGAATGAGCAGCGGTGCGATGGCGATGATCGGCACAGCGTAGAACGCCGCCAGGAACGGCTCGACCACGCGCTCCACGGTCCGGTTGGCCCCGAGCACGTAGCCGGCCAGGATGCCCCAGGCCGCGGCGATCGCGAACCCGGAGAGCACCTCCTGAAGGGTGATGACGGTGTGGCGCAGGAGGTCGGCGCGCATGGCGACCAGACGCCCGGCAACCACCGAGGGCGGGCTCAGGAAGACCGGGTTCACCCAGTAGCGCCCGGCCAGCTCCCACAGCGCCAGGATCGCGACGAGCAGGCCCCCCCGCCACAGGTACAGCGCGCCGTCCCGCCGCCAGAGGCCTGGGCGGCCCGGGCGCACGGTAGCGGCGATCGTCACTGGCTACGCCACCTCGCGAGACTTCAACACTTCGTCCCGCAGCTGGGTCCACACGTGGTCGTAGACGCGCGCGAACTCCGGCGTCGTGCGCACGCGCACCACGTCCCGCGGCCGCGGGAGCGGCACGCGCACGACGTCCTTGATACGCCCCGGCCGCGCGGTGAAGATCACGACGCGGTCGGCCATCGCGATCGCCTCCGCCAGGTCGTGTGTGACGAAGAGCACGGTCTGCCCGGTCCGCTGCCAGATAGCGAGTAGCTCCTCTTCCAGCAGCAACCGCGTCTGCGCGTCCAGGTTCGCGAACGGTTCGTCCATCAACAGAATCTGCGGTTGAAGCGCGAGCGCCCGGGCGATGCTCACGCGCTGGCGCATGCCGCCCGAGAGCTCGTGGGGGTAGCGCCCTTCGAACCCCTGCAGGCCCACCAGCGCCAGGCGGTCCCCCGCGACGCGGCGCCGCTCGGCGGCCGGCAGGTGGCGCAACTCGAGCCCGAGCTCCACGTTCGCCTGGACTGTGCGCCAGGGCAGCAGCGCGTACTCCTGAAACACCATGCCGCGGTCCGGCCCGGGCCCGTCCACCGGGCGGCCCGCGACCAGGGCCCGCCCCGCTGTGGCCGCCTCGAGGCCGTCGAGGATGTGCAGCAGGGTGCTCTTGCCGCAGCCGCTGGGACCGATCAGGCTGACGAACTCGCCCTCCTCCACGGTGAGCGAGACACCGTCGAGGGCGACGACATCGGTCGGCCCCGGGAACACTTTGGTGAGCCCCTCGACGACGATCAGGCTCACGGCCGCGGCGCGCGGGTCACGGCAGCAGATCCTTGCGGAGAAGCGTGTTGAGGGGCACGATCCGCTCGATCTGCTGGATGCGGATAAGCCAGAGCTGGGTGTCGATGAGGCCCTTCTCGTTGAACTGCCCGTCGCGCGTCCAGATGTCGAGGTAGAAGTCAATGGTCGTCCGGGCGATCGGCTCGGGGATCTGGTGGAGCGCGGCGGCCTCGCGGGCGGCCGCCGCGGGGTTCGCGCGGATCTGCCGCAGCGAGGCCAGGGTGGCCTCGATGAACCGCCGCGCGGCGGGCGCATTCTGCGCGAGGAACGGGCCGCGGAACGCCGGCGTCGTGGGCTCCAGCCCGGGCGCGTCGTCCCGCGCCGTCGCGAGCACACGCAGCGACCCGCGCGCAGTGCCCTCCGCGGCCAGCGGGTGCCAGGCCACCGCCGCGTCGAGCTCGCCGCGCTCCACGCCGGCGATGCCGGCAGGGATGCTCCCGGTCTGGACGAGCGTCACGTCCTCGTCGGCGCGCAGCCCGTACTTCACCAGCATCGCGCGTGCCAGGAAGTCCGACCCCGACCCGAACCGCGTGATCCCCACCTTGCGGCCGCGGAGGTCGGCGACCGCGCGGACCCGCGAGTCAGCCTTGACCACGAAGAGAAAGATCGGGTGGTCGCTCAACTGGAAGGTTGCCCAGACGTCGACGGGCCCCCGCGCCTTGAGCAGGGACAGCGTCGAGAACATCGTGGTTAGGAAGATGTCGATGTCCCCGGACACGAGCGCGCGGATCGCGTCCGTGCCGCTGCCGAAGTCGACGAACCGCACGTTCAGTCCGGCCCGCTGGTATTGGCCGCGCTCCTGGCCGAGCACCACGGGCAGAACGCTCATGTCCGCGGTGATCTTTCCTGCCCGCAGGAGCACCGGCGCCTGCGCCGCCGACGGCATCGCGCCGCCGACGGCCACGAGCGCGCATGCAGCAACCACGGCGAGCCAGTGCTGCAGCATCCTCATGAGCATCCACCTCCGACCGGCGATCTCCTGGCTCAGCAATGCCCGACACATACAACCGTGTATGGTGTATTCTGTCGACAGAGTAGTTCCTCGTGTTCGCCGCGCGCGTGCTGTGCTCCTGCTATCGGAGGGGTCAGAACAGCGTGGTCTGCGCCGGCTCCTGCTCGGGCGCCTGGACGACCTCTTCGCCGTCCTTGAAGATGCTGATCTCGCCGAAGACGCCGTCGTAGCCCGGCGCGATGCGCACGCGGCCCTCGCGGACACGGCGGAGACCCTCGGCGATGCGCGGCGTGGTGTGGCGGCTGACTTCCTCGACCGGCACGTCCAGGAGCACGTTGAACTCGCCCCCAAACTCCCCGCAGAGCTTGAAGTACTCCTCGCGGACGCCCACGGTGCCGGGCTTCGATCCGTTGGCCTCCGCGATGATCTCCTCGAGCGGGATCAGGTTGCGGTACGGCACCGCGCCCTCGGGGACGTAACCCTCCTCGCGGGTCGCCAGCGCCTCGACACGGTGCAGCACGCCCACGGTCGGCGGCCGACCGCAGACCGGGCAGCGGTTGCCGTGCGCTCGTGTCTCCTTCGGCGTCATCCGACGGTTGCAGGCGCGGTGGCCGTCGTAGTGGTACTTGCCCTCCTCGGGGAAGAACTCGATGGTATAGAGGAAGCGCGACGTGTCCTTCTCGCGGAGGATGCGCACGATCTCGAAGTAGTCCGGCGCGCACGCGAAGACGTTCGCCTCGCGGCCGAGCTTGGCGGGCGAGTGCGCGTCCGAGTTGCTCACCAGCATCACCCGGTCGAGCTCGGTGAGGCGCCAGTTCATCGGCGGATCGCTGGATAGCCCGGTCTCCACCGCGGCGATGTGCCCGAGTTGGTCGCCGAAGCACTCGGCGATGGCGTCGAAGCCGGACATGCTCCCGTAGAGCGAGAACCACGGCGTCCAAACGTGCGCCGGGATGACCAGGCAGTCCGGCGAGATCTCCATCAGGTACTCCACCATGCGGTCGGTGGGCAGCGACAGCGTCGGCCGGCCGTCCGCGAGCAGGTTGCCGAACCGCCCGAGCACCGCGTTGATGCGGTCGGCCACCTCGAACGACGGCGCCAGCACCACGTTGTGGATCTTGCGCAGCCGGCCGCCCGCCGAGTAGATGTTCGAAACCTCGACGGTGAGCATGAAGTGCGCGCCATCGTGGGTGAACAGGCCGCGGTCAGTCGGGGTCAGCTTCGCGCGCAGCTCGCGGAGCCAGACGGGATGGGTGAAGTCGCCGGTCCCGAGCAGGGTGATACCCTTGATCTTCGCCCAGCGGGCCATGTGCTCGACGTCCATGTCCCGGCTGGTCGCCCGGCTGTACCGGGAGTGCAGGTGCAGGTCCGCGATGAGGCGCATCGGCCGGCGTCCGTGGTCCTCGACTGGCGTGCGTGCCTGGGCTCGCCCCTGGGTTCTCCCTGGCCCGGCGCGGGTCCTCCGGCTCAGGCGCGGCCCGCGGGGGCCGCCCCGTCGCCCCACAGCGACAGCATCGCGGCCCCCAGCGCCGCGGCCACGGTCGGCGCCAGCGTTAGGTCGCGCGCCCCGGCGCGTAGCGCCGCGGCCAGCACCGGCCTCAGCAGGCGCGATTGATACTGGGTATCGCCGTGCTCCTCGACCGCGCGCCGCACGTCGGCGTCGGTGGCGAGCGCGCGAATGATGGCGCTCACGTGCCGGTCGGAGAGCCGGTTGAGCGCCTGGCGGGCGATGGTGGTGAAGCGCACCTCGCGGCCGAACGCCGCCTGCCAGGCGCTCTCGTAGGCGCGCAGCGCTCCCGGATCGCCGCCCAGGTAGCGCGCCGCGGCGGCTGCGGACAGCTCGCCCGCGAGCATGGCGAAGTAGATGCCGCCGCCGCTCGTGGCCTTCACCTGGCCCGCCGCGTCGCCCACGACCAGCATCCCCTCGGTCCAGGTAGGCCGCCGCAGTCCCAGAATGGGGATGCGGCCCGCGAGCTTGCGCACAACGCGCGCGCCCGCGACCCGACGCGAGGCCACCGGATGGCCGGCCGCGAGCCGCTCGAGGAAGTAGAGCGGCGGCCGGCGGGTCAGCCGCGGGTCCACGGCCAGGCCGAGCCGGCCGCGGCCGGGCCCGGTTGGCATGATCCACGCGAAGAACCCGGGCGCCACGTCGCGGCCGAAGTAGAGCTCGGGCGCGTCGTCGGCCTCGAGGCGCACGCCGTCCATCTCATACTGCAGCCCGTGCACGAGCGTCCGGCGCGGCGCCACACCCAGCTGGGCCGGGAGAACCGGGCTGGCGCCTTCCGCGTCGATGACGAGGGGGGTGACGACAACGAGGCGCCCCCCGCGCCGGTCGACCTCGACGCGGAGTCGGCCGCCTTCGCGGGCCACGGACCGCGCGCGGGCGCCGGTGAGCACCTCGGCCCCGGCCGCGGCGGCGCGGTCGGCCAGGAACCGGTCGAAGGGGTGACGGTCCACGACGTAGGAGTCGAGCGCGGCGCGGCGCACGTGGGCCCGGGTCCCGTCAGGCGCGTAGAGCGCGGCCGCGCGCAGCGACGCCTGCGCGAGCGCGACGGGGAGGCCGAACCGCGCGAAGGCGTGGACCGAGAGCTTGCCGGTGCAGTGGGTCGGGGTCCCGACCTCGGGGTGCTCCTCCAGCAGGAGCGTACGCAGGCCCAGACGCGCGCACGCCGCCGCGGCTGTCGCGCCGCCGGGACCGGCGCCGACCACCAGGACGTCAGGCGTCATCGCCGGCGGGTCGCCAGACGCGCGAAAGGAGACGACCGTGCAGACGCGGGCACATGTGCTAGGATACCATGAAAGTATGAGAACGCCGCGCTGGATCCTCGCCGTCATGGCGGTGGCCGTGGGCCTCGCGCTCGTGGCGCCGCCGCTCGCCGCCGGCCCCTCGCCGTCGGTCCGCTACGAGCGCGGTACGCTGCACGTCTACCAGGGCACCCGGCGGGTCGCCACGCTGGCGCTCGAGGTCGCGCGCACGGTCGAGGCTCGCTCGCAGGGGCTGATGTACCGGACGTCGCTGCCGGAGGACGCCGGCATGCTGTTCGTCTTCGAGGAGGACGGCCGGTGGGGGTTCTGGATGAAAAATACCCTGATCCCGCTCTCCATCGGCTTCATCGACCGCACCTGGCGCCTGCTGGAGATCCAGGACATGGACGTGGCCCCCGACCCGGCCAACGGGCCGTTTCGGATCTACGAGCCCCGCCAGGCGTACCGCTACGCGCTCGAGGTGAATCGCGGCTACTTCGCGCGGCGCGGCATCGCGCCCGGCGCGCGGCTGGAGTACGTCCCGGCGCGCTAGCATGAGCACGCTACCCACCGCACGCGACCGGCTCGAGCGCAAGGAGGCCGAGTTCGCGGCGCTGCGCGACATCAGCCAGGCGATCGGGGCCGCGCTCGACCTGGACTCCACCCTGCAGCTCATCACGCGCAAGACCGCCGAGGTCATGGCGATGGACTCCTGCTCCATCTACTTGCTCGACGCCGGCGGCGAGCACCTGGTGCTCCGCGCAACCACTGGCCTGGCGCCGGAGTCGATCGGCCGCGCCCGCCTGCGCTACGGCGAGGGTCTGACCGGGACCGCGGCGCGCACGGGCGCGGCGGTCTTCAGCAGCGACGCGGCGAGCGACCCGCGCTTCGTCTACGTGCCCGGCACGCGCGAGTACGCCTTCCGCTCGCTGCTGGCGGTGCCGCTGCGCACGGCCGGCCGGGTGCTCGGCGCCATGAACGTCCAGACCACCGCGGTGCACGAGTACGCGCCCGACGAGATCGAGCTGCTCACCGTCATCGCCGACCTGGCCGCCGGCGCCATCGAGAAGGCCACGCTCTACGACAGCATGCGCCGGCAGATCATGGAGCTCTCCACGCTCGCCGAGGCGAGCCGCACCATCACCTCGCCCCTCTACCTGGAGGAAATGCTGCGGCTGATCGTCGAGATGGCCACCGGCACCCTGGGGGCGCGGCTGTGCTCGCTGATGCTGCTCGACCAGGAGACCGGCGAGCTCGTGCTGACCGCCTCGCACCGCGCCGGCGAGCGCTACCATGGGCGGCCCAGCCTGCGGATCGGGGAAGGCATCGTCGGCCTGGTGGCCCAGACCGGCCGGCCGATCGTCGTGCCCGATGTGCTGGCCGACCCCAGGTTTGTCCACAAGGAGATGGCCCGCGGCGAGGGGCTGCGGGCGCTGCTCGCGGTGCCGCTGGTCGTGCGCGACCGCGTGATCGGCGTGTTCAACTGCTATATGGACGCGCCCCACCACTTCACGCCCGAGGAGATCTCGCTGTTCTCCACCCTCGCCAACCAGACCGCGCTGGCCATCGAGAACAGCTCGCTGATCGTGCGCTCCGCCGTCGTGCGCGAGATGCACCACCGGGTGAAGAACAACCTTCAGACGATCGCGATGCTGCTCCGCCTCCAGCTCCGCGACGGCCGGGAGGTCTCCGGGCGCGAGGTGCTCACCGAGACCATCAACCGCGTGCTCAGCATCGCCGCGGTTCACGAGATCCTCTCGGTCGAGGGGTTCCGCCTCATCAACGTCCGCGAGCTCCTCGAGCGGGTGACCCACACGGTGGGCCAGACCATGGCGCGTCCCGCGCTCCGGGTGGACGTCGCGATCGAGGGCGACGACCTGTTCATGCCCTCGCAGCAGGCGACCTCGGTGGCCCTGGCGGTGAACGAGCTCGCGCAGAACGCGCTGGAGCACGCCTTCGCCGACCGCGCCGCCGGCCGGCTGCGCATCCTGCTCGCGCAGACCGACGCGGAGTGGATCGTCGAGGTGTGCGACGACGGGGTGGGCCTGCCCCCGGGCACCGATCCCCTGGCCACCGACAACCTGGGGCTGAAGATCGTCCAGGCGCTGGCCACCGAGGACCTGGGCGGTCGGTTCGAGGTGGCGCCCGCCCCGGGCGGCGGCACGCGCGCGGTGATGACCATCCCGCGCACGCGCGAGTCCGCGCCCGGGGGCGCGGCGTGAGCGGGGACCGCTAGTGCCCGCGCTCCGCGTCCTCATCGCGGACGACGAGGCCCTCATCCGCATGGGCCTGCGGACGATGCTGACCGAGGCTGGCTACCAGGTCGTCGGCGAGGCCGGCGACGGCCGACGAGCCATCGACCTGATCCGCAAGCTCGACCCCGACCTGGTGTTTCTCGACATCAAGATGCCGCCGCCCGACGGCCTGGCGGTCGCCCAGCAGGTCCTGGCCGAGGGGCTGCGGCCGATCATTCTGCTCTCGGCGTACGGCGACCGCGGCTTCGTGGACCGCGCACGGCGGCTGCGGGTGATGGCCTACCTGGTCAAGCCCATCAAGGAAGCCGATCTGGTGCCCACCATCGAGGTCGCCATGGCGAACTTCCGCGCGATGCTGGACCAGGCAGGCGAGATCCGCAGCCTGGAGGAGGCGCTGCAGACCCGCAAGCTCATCGAGCGGGCGAAGGGCGTGCTCATGGCGCGCGAGGGCCTCTCCGAGGCCGAGGCGTTCGCGCGACTCCAGCGCACCAGCCGCGACACCCGCCGGCCCATGAAGGTCGTGGCCGCGGAGATCCTGGCCGCCGACAGCGTGCCCCGGGTGGAGTAGCGCCTAGCCAGGCGCGCCCCGGCGGCCGACCACCGAAGCGAGTCCGAAAAGCGCCAGCGCGGTGAGCACGATCGCGCCGCCGGCGGCGATGTTGAAATAGAACGACGCCACCATCCCGACCAGCACCGCGACCAGCGAGCAGGCCACCGCGATCCGCAGGACCTCCTGGAAGCTGCGGGCGAGCCGCAGAGCCGTGATCGAGGGAACGACGATGAGCGCGCTGGTCAGCAGGATGCCGACGATCCGCATGGCGACGACGACCGTGACGGCGACCAGCACGGTGAGCATGAGGTTGAGCGCGTCCACCGGCACGCCCTGGACGCGGGCGCCTTCCTCGTCGAAGGTGATGGCGAACAGCTCCTTGTAGAAGATGCCGAGCGCCCCGAGCACGACCAGCCCGAGCGCCAGGATCACCCACAGGTCGCCTGGCTGCACCACGGTGATGGCGCCGAACAGGTAGGCAAACAGGTCCACGTTGAACCCGTTGGCCACGCTGATCAGCACAACCGCCACCGCGAAGCCGCCCGAGAGAAACACCGCCAGTGCCGCCTCCCCGAACAGACGCCCTGAGACGCGCAGCCGCTCGATGCCTACAGCGGCGAGCACCGAGGCGGCCAGGGCACCGGCCACGGGGTAGGTGCGCAACAGGAGACCCGCGGCCACGCCCGCGAGCGCGACGTGCGCGAGCGTGTCCGCGATCAGGCTCAGCCGCCGCAGGACCAGGAAGACGCCGATGAGCGGGGCGAGGGTGCCGATCATCAGGCCGGCCAGCAGCGCCCGCTGCATGAACCCGTACTGGAGGATCTCGGGCATCGGCTAGTGGCGGTGCGTGACCAGCAGCGAATCGTCGCGGTACATGCGGGCGATCGCGCCGGTGCGAATCGCCTCTTCCGGGCTGCCGTGGAAGACAAGCGTGCGGTTGAGACATGCCAGCCGCGTGACCTCCGCCGCGATCACGCCGACATCATGGGACACGAGTACCAGCGTCGTGCCGCGCTCGCGGTTGAGGCGACGCAGCAGCCCGTAGAACTGCTCCTGCGCCTCCACGTCCACGCCCACCGTCGGCTCGTCGAGCACCAGCAGCGCCGGCTGGCTCGCCAGCGCACGGGCAATGAAGACGCGCTGCTGCTGGCCCGAGGAGAGCCGGCCGATGAGCCGGTCCCGGTACTCCGCCATGCCCACGGTCTCCAGCGCGCCCAGCGCCGCCTCACGGTCGGCCGCCGAGAAGCGTCGGGCCAGCCCCGCGACGCCGGTGCGGCCGGAGAGCACCACCTCGAAGACGCTCGCGGGGAACCGCGCCTCGAACGCCACGGCCTTCTGCGGGACGTAGCCGATTTGGTGCCAGTCGCGGAAGGCGCGCACGTCCTGGCCAAACAGCCGGACGTGGCCGCACTCGGAGCGCGCCAGGCCGAGCATGATGCGCAGCAGCGTGGTCTTGCCGGCACCGTTGGGACCGATGATGCCGAGGAAGTCCCCGATTTGGACTTCCAGGTTGACCTCGTGGAGCACCTGCTCACCGCCGTACCTGAAGCACACGTGCTCCAGCGCGACGAGCGGCGAGGCGGGCGTCGCGCTAGCGGCAGTCGAGGCCGTCGGCGAGGCTTCGAAGGTTCGCATCCATCACCGTGACGTAGGTCGCGCCCGCTGCCTGCTCCTCGGCGGTGAGACCCTCCAGGGGGTTGAGCACCGCGGTCCGCGCGCGCACCTCGCGGGCGATCGTCTCGGCCACCCGCGGGCTGACCAGCGTTTCGAAGTAGATGACCGTGGCGCGGTGCGCGCGCGCCGCGCGGACGACCGCCCGCAGCCGCGCGGCCGGCGGCTCGGCCTCGGGCGACAGCCCGCTGATCGGCACCATGGTCAGGCCATAGCGAGACGCCAGGTACCCGAAGGCCGCGTGGCTGGTGATGAACGTCTTGCGCCGGCAGGCGGCCAGCGTCCGCCGGTAACGCTCGTCCAGGGCCGCCAGCTCGTCCTTGAGGACCGCGGCGTTGGCCTCGTAGGTGGTCCGGCGGTCAGGGTCGACCCGCACGAACGCGGCGGCGATCAGGTCCACCTGCTGCTGCGCGAGCACCGGGTCGAGCCAGACGTGCGGGTCGAGCGCCTTCTCCCCGTGGGTATCCTTGGGCTCCTTCCCGGGCCCGTGGTCGTGCTCGGCGTCAGCCCGGACGAGGGGGAGTCCCTCGGTCGCGTTGACCGACTCCACGCCGGCCGGCAGGCCAGGCAGCAGCTTCTCGATCCACGGCTCGAAGCCCGCGCCGTTATAGATGACCAGCCGGGCGGCGTGTAGCACCGCGACGTCCTGCGGGGTGGGCTCGTAGTCATGCGGCTCCGCGCCCGCCGGCACCAGGTTGCGGACCTCGGCGAACTCGCCACCGACCCGGCGCGCGAACTCGTACAGCGGGTAGAACGACGCGACGACGGCGATCTTCGGCGCCTGGGCTGGCGGCGACGGCGCAGGGGCCAGCCGGCCACAGGCGGTCATCGCCAACACGGCGGTCAGAACAACAATTGTTGCTCTCACGGCACTCTCCCTCGGTGGTCCCGCGCGCCCGCTCACGCCGTGGCTGCCTGGCACCGGGCGCAGTAGCCGTACACTTCTACCTGGTGCCCGGTGACTTTGAACCCGGGCGCCAGGCGCCTGGGGAGACGAGGCACGAGGCACGCCTTCAGCGCCTCCCAGGCCCCGCAGTGCAGACAGACCAGGTGGTCGTGGTGCCTGGCGGCCAACCCGTATCGGACCTTGCCGTCGCCGACGTGCGCGGGCTCCAGCACCCCGTCGCGGACGAACGCATCGAGCGCTCGATAAACCGTCGCCAGTCCGATCGGCCGCGTCCGCCGGAGTCGGTCGTGGAGCTCCTCGGCCGTGATGTGGCAGGGCGCCTGACTGATGGCCTGCAGGACGGCGGCCCGCTGCCAGGTGTTGCGGCGGCGAGCCCCAACGTGCCCCCTCATGGAGTCCCCCTTCCTCAATATGATAATCGTTCTCGGATTGAATTGTAGGACAGGCCGAACGGCGTGTCAACGCGACCCATGACAGTGCAGTCCCCGTCGAAAGCGCCGCCTCTCCAACCCTCTGTCTGTGTTGCGCGCTCTCGCGGCGCGGGGGTACGATGGAGGGGCCCAGCATGACACTCGTACGGCGCGCGACGGCTGTAGCCCGGTCGGGCCGCGGCGGGCCATCCCCGGTTGTGGCCGCGGTTGCGGTGCTGGCGACCGTCTTACGGCTCGTCCTCCCGATCGCCGACACGCGGGTAGTAGAGCGCGATCCATACCACCTGCACCTCGTGATCGGCGGTACTCCCGCGCAGCGCGCTGAAGCGCTCGCCCACCACCGTCACCACGGGCACGAGCGACCGCGCGGCTCCGTCGGAGGCCTCGGACGGAAGGGCTCACGTCCACCGCGGACCGTCGGCGAGACCCGGGAGGACCGCCGCGCGCCGCGCGTCGTGTCGGTGCTGCCGGGGACCGCTCCGGGCGCGGTGGTCCACAGCGCCACCGGCCTGGTAGTCGCCACCGCGGCGGCACCGGCGAGACCGACCGGACCCCGGGCTACGGGGCTGGTCACGCGCCCGGCTTCGCAGCGGGTCATGCACGAGGCCCTGCCCGTCCCAGACCCTCCACCTCGCGTAGACCTTCCCATCTAACGACCCACGCGCCACCGCGTGCATTGGGGCTCGCGTCTCGGCTCGCCGGGCGGGCCGGGGTGCACATCCCTCGGCGCACGTCTCTTCATGGGGAGGTCGATCATGCCCAGATGGATCGCCGCCAGCTTGCTGGTACTGCTGCTCCCCGCCTGCCAGCGCCCGACCTTCCGGGGCCGCGTGCTCGATCCTCCGCGCCCGGTCCCGGCGCTCACGTTAAGCGACCAGCATGGGCGGCCCTTCAACCTGGCCGAGCAGCGGGGTCGCGTCGTCCTGATCTTCTTCGGCTACACTCGGTGCCCCGACGTGTGTCCGCTCACCCTCGGGATGTTCCGGCAGGTCGCCGAGGGGCTGGGGCCAGATGCCGCGCGGGTCCGCTTCGTGTTCGTCACGGTGGACCCGGAGATCGACACACCGGCGTTCCTCGACCGGTACCTGCGGCTGTTCAATCCGGAGTTCGTGGGCCTGGCAGGCCCCCCGGACGCCCTGGCCGCCACCTACCGATTCTTCGGCGCGGCGTTCGAGAAGGTCCCGGTGCCCGGCAGCGCGGCGGGATACCTCATGGCGCACTCGACGCACGTTCCCGTCATCGACCGGCAGGGACGCTGGCGTTTGAATCTGAGCCATGAGGCCACCGCTGCCGACGTCGCGCACGATGTCCGAGTACTGCTACGACACTAGACCGGCGCGACCGCCTTCGCGTCGCGGCCGACGACAAGGGAGTGATGGGTGTGGGTCTCTCACGTCTGAGGAACCTCTGGCATTACGGCACGGCGGTCTTCGCCACGGCCGTCCTCACCGGTATGGCCATCGTCCCAGGAGGCGCCGCGCCGACCGCGTCATCGATCCGCATCGAAAAACCTTGGGCACGACCGGGTGTCGCGGCACCCCCCGGGGCTCATGGGAGTAGCATGATCATGGGGCCTGGCACATCGGCGATCTACATGATCATCCACAACAACGGCACCGACGGCGATCAACTGCTGAGCGCCGAGGCGGACGTCGCCACCGCCGTGGAACTCCACGAGACGCGCATGGAGGGCGGCACCAGCCGCATGCACAAACTTGCGGCCATCGCCATTCCCGCTCGAGGGCGGGTGGAGTTGCGTCCCGGCGGCCTCCATATCATGCTGTTGGGCCTGCGGCGTGACCTCAAGGAGGGCGAGCAGTTCACGGCGACGCTGCACTTCGAGCGCGCCAAGACGGTCACGGTTCCCGTCCCGGTGCGCATGACGGCGCCCTGAGTGTCGACTCCTGGCCGCCGGGCCTGGTGGCACCTTGCCCGGGCCCGGCGGCCGGAACCGTCGCGATTCCGCGCCCCTTCACCGCCGCGCCGGCAGTCACGGCGACGGCGCCCTTGATGCTACAGCGTGATGACCTGGTCCGGCGGGTTCCCGGCCAGCGCGGCGTAGAGATCCGGGAAACAGCCAACCGAGACCCCGGGCACGGTGCCCACGGGCTGGCACGCAGCCGGCGAGCGGCGACCCTGACCGGTAGCCGAATCACACCAAATCGGTGATCCCTCGGCTAGACCGCGCTCCAGCGCGCACATGTCGCACATCATCAGCAGAATCCCCTTGTTCCGGGCAACCGCAGCCAGTCGTTCGCCCAGGGGATCGCCGCGCCTCAGGATGAACGTGTTGTCGTCGAAGAAGAACATCCCGGCCACCTCCACCCCGTGCGTGCCGGCTTCGAGCTGTGGCAGGATCATCTGGCCGACCTTATAGCTGGCCGACCTGGGCGTCGCGAATACATAGGCCACCTTCACAATGTCACCCTCCTGATTCTTGTTGTGTGAACTCCTATCGGCCGACCGTGTCTACCAGCCGCATCCCCGGTTGCAGCGCCACCATGTAGCCGCCGCCGCGCAAGGGCGTGGGCACGCTCAGCACCCTGACGACGCGGCGAGCGGCCGTATCGATCACGGCAACTTTGCCATCGCCGCCTTGGCTGACAAACGCCCACCGTCCGTCGGGTGTGATCGCGCCACTGCGGCTGCCCCTGCCCGCAGGCGACTCGCCCGGAATGGGAGGGGAGGCCACCAGCGCGGGCAGCGGAATCCTGGCGACGATGCGCTGAAAAGTCTCAGATCCCGGCCGCACGTCGAGCACGTAGGCGGCGTCGCCCGCCGGGTGCACGTTGAAGAACAGCGCGTAGGGCTCCGAGATCGCGACCCGGGGTACGATACCCGCGGCCAGCGCCAACCGCCGTACGGTGCCGTCCTCCAGGTCGGCGACATGAATGTCGTTTTGTCGCTCGGCCCAGCGCTCGGCGGGCAGCGACGGCCAGACCGCCCCGTACACTCGCCGGCCGTCGTGTGCAAGCCTGGGCCGAGTGTTGCGGCCGCCGGAGCGCCCCGACGCGTCCCACGGCAACACTCGGTGACGGCCCAGCATGGGGCCTGCGATATCCACGACCTCGAGCCCGTTGTGGGTGGTCAACGCCAGCTTGCGAAGGCCGTGGGCAATCACGGGGCCGTGCGTCCCCGTCCCGATCCGCGCGGTGGCCGCCGGCGTGGCGGCCCTGTCGGCGAGCACGTCGGCCAGCGGATAGGCGTGGAGTTCTCCGGTCACGCTCACGTAGAGGGTCAGCGGATGCCCGCCAAGCATCGGGTGTAGCTCGTCGTCCCCCTTCATGTCGAACTCCCGCTGGTGCAGGCGCAATGACGTCAAGTCTACGATTGCGGCAATCTCACGTGGCGCGTTGCGGAACGAGCTCGCAACGAAATAACGCAACTGCGGATCGACAGCGGACCAGGCGGTGGGCGTGGGGATCCGCACGCGGCCGACCACCTCCGGTGTCCCGCTCCACCCCACCTGCAGCACCACGAACTCGCCGGACAGCGCGTCCACCAGCAGGAGACGCCCATCCGGCAGCGCGACGGTCCCCGAGTGCAGATCGAGCTTGAGGTTCTCGAGGGTTGCCAGAAGCCTCACTTCGGGGACGGAATACACGTACAGACGCGACGCGGCGGTGTCGGCGACCACCAGGCGTCCATCGCCGGCCTCCGCCGGGGCTCCCGTACCCGGCGCCGGCGCAGCGACGAGGGTCACCGCGACGACCATTGTCATCACCAACCGCCCTGCCAACGTGGCCCGCCTCCGCCGTACCATGACGCCCCTCCCTTTGCCTATCGCTTATTGAGAACTGATATCAATAATGGCTGGCTGCCATATTGCCTGTCAAGAGCGCAAGTTACTGTTGACGGTCGCGTCGGCGCGTGGTACGTATTTAGACGAATATAAATTAGGTGGCTCTAAACCTCGCCTTGCCGTTGACCCTGGGGGTGCGTATGCGACGTGGCACGATGACGCTCGCCCTGCTCGCCATCCTGGCCCTGAGCGCCGGGTGCGCCCGTGCCCCGGCGCCCTCACCGCTCACAGGCCGCGCGGTCCGCGTGACCGCCACCACCGGCATGATCGCCGACCTGGTTCGCAACGTCGGCGGCGAGCGCGTCGCGGTGGCCGGGCTCATGGGGCCGGGCGTGGACCCGCACCTCTACAAGCCGAGCGCCAGCGACGTAGAGAAGCTGGAGAGTGCCGACATCATCTTCTACAACGGCCTCGAGCTCGAGGGCCGCATGACCGACGTCTTCGTGAAGATCGCGCGGGGCGGCAAGCCGACGATCGCGGTCAGCGAGGACATCGACCCGGAGCTGCTCCGCGAGCCGATCGAGTTCGAGGGCAAGTACGACCCGCACATCTGGTTCGACGTCACGCTCTGGCAGCGGGCGGCGCGCACGGTGGCCCGCGAGCTAGCCGCCCTGGACCCGGGCTCGAAGGCCGTCTACGAACGGAACGCCGAGGCGTACGTCCGCCAGCTCGATGAGCTCCACCGCTACGTCCAGGAACAGATCGCCACGATCCCGGCGCCCTCGCGCGTGCTCGTCACCGCGCACGACGCCTTCGGCTACTTCGGCCGGCGCTACGGCATGGAGGTCCGCGGCCTGCAGGGGACGAGCACCGCCACCGAGGCCGGCGCGCGCGACGTGCGGACGCTCGCGCAGTTCCTCTGCGAGCGGCGGATCAGGGCGATCTTCGTGGAGTCGTCGGTGCCGCACAGCACCATCCGCGCGGTGCAGGAGGCCGCCCGCGCGCGCGGCTGCTCCGTGGCGATCGGCGGCGAGCTGTTTTCCGACGCGATGGGGAGCGAGGGCACCCCCGAGGGCACCTACCTGGGCATGGTCCGCCACAACGTGGACACCATCGCGCGGGCGCTGCGATGACGTCGCGCGACGGCGCCGCCGGCCCGCCGGCGCTCGCGATCCGCGACCTCACAGTTGCCTACCGCGACAAGCCGGTGCTCTGGGACGTGGACCTCACCCTCCCCCGCGGCCTGCTGACCGCCATCATCGGCCCCAACGGCGCCGGCAAGACCACGCTCATCAAGGCGGCCATGGACATGGTGCCCGCGCTGGCCGGAACGGTCGAGATCTTCGGCCGGCCGTACCGCGAGCAGCGCCGCCTGGTGGGCTACGTCCCCCAGCGCACGAGCGTGGACTGGGACTTCCCGACCGACGCGCTCGACGTGGTGCTGATGGGCACCTACGGCGAGCTTGGCTGGGTGCGGCGGCCGGGGCGCGCGGAGATTGCCCGGGCGATGGACTGCCTCGAGCAGGTGGGGATGACCGCGTTCGCGCGGCGCCAGATCAGCCAGCTCTCCGGGGGCCAGCAGCAGCGGGTGTTCCTGGCGCGGGCGCTCGCGCAGAATGCCGAGCTCTACTTCATGGACGAGCCCTTCGCCGGCGTGGACGCCACGACCGAGCGCGCGATCGTCGAGCTGCTCAAGACGCTGCGCGCGCGCGGCAAGACCCTGGTGTGCGTGCACCACGACCTCCAGAGCGCGCCCGACTACTTCGACTGGGTGGCGCTACTGAACGGCCGGCTGATCGCGGCGGGACCGATGGCCCAGGCCTTCACCGAGGAGAACCTGGTCCGCACCTACGGCGGCCGCCTGCCGCTGCCCGCGGTCGCGGGCGCCGCGCCGGCATGAGCGCGCTCATCGAGCTGCTGGGCGACTACACGCTCCGCACGGTCGCCCTGGGCTCGGCCCTGCTCGGTATCACCAGCGGCGTGCTGGGCAGCTTCGCCGTGCTCCGGCGCCAGGGGCTGCTGGGCGACGTCCTCTCCCACGCGGCGCTGCCCGGCGTCTGCCTGGCCTTCCTGCTCACCGGCACGCGGACGCCGGCGGTGCTGCTCGCCGGTGCCGCGGTCTCGTGCTGGCTGGGCGCGGCCGCGCTGTTCCGCGTCGTGGAGGAGACGCGGGTCAGCGAGGACTCGGTGATGGGCATCGTGCTGAGCGTCTTCTTCGGGTTCGGGATCGTGCTGCTGACGTTCATCTCGAAGCGCGGCGACGCGGCGCAGGCCGGGCTGAACACCTACCTGTTCGGCCAGGCCGCCACGTTGGTGTGGGAGAACGTCGTGACGATGGCCGCCCTCGGCCTGCTCGCCATCGCGGCGGTCGTGCTGTGGTACAAGGAGTTCAAGCTGCTGGCCTTCGACCCGGAGTTCGCCACCAGCCTGGGGTACAACACCCGCCGGCTCGGGCTGCTGTTGACCTCGGTCACCGTGGTGGCGATCGTGATCGGCCTGCAGACCGTGGGCGTGGTGCTGATGGCGGCGATGCTGGTGGGCCCGGCCGTGGCCGCGCGGCAGTGGACCAGCCGGCTCAGCCGGATGCTGGTCGTGGCGGCGCTGGTCGGCGCGCTGTCGGGGCTGAGCGGCGCGCTGATCAGCATGAGCCAGCCCCGCCTGCCGACCGGTCCGATGATCATCCTGAGCCTGACTGCCCTCGTGGTCGTCTCCCTGCTGCTTGCGCCCGAACGCGGGCTGCTCTGGGAGCGCCGGCACCGCCGCGGGCGGCGGCGCGACCGCGGGCCCGAGGCATCCGGGGACGGCGCATGAGCTCCGGGGTGGTCATCGTCATCTCCGGCGTGCTGGTGGCCAGCGCGTGCGCGCTGCTGGGCGCGTTCCTGGTCCTGCGCCGCATGGCGATGATGGCCGATGCGATCAGCCACGCGATCCTGCCCGGGCTCGTGGCGGGCTACTTCCTGGCGCGCGGGCCGAACCTGCTGGCCGGGTTCCTGGGCGCGGCGGTCGCCGCGGTCGTCACCGTCACCCTGGTGGAAGGTCTGCAGCGCACCGGCCGCCTGGGCGAGCAGTCGGCGATCGGGCTCGTGTTCCCGGCGATGTTCGCGCTGGGCACCTTTCTGGTGTCGAAGTACTTCGCCAGCGTCCA
>JAVHMA010000026.1:21123-53882 GCA_031081715.1 Armatimonadota bacterium
CAGTCGCCGGCGCCCAGGTCGCGGAACGTCCGGCCGGCCACCGGGAGGAACTCCCACTCGTACCGGCCGATCCCGAGGGTCAGCTTCAGCACGCCGTAGGTATCGTTCCGGCGCACCTCGCTGCCCGCGGAGACACTTCTAAAGGGGTAGAGGCTGCGCCCGCCGGTGCCGACCACGAACGACCGCATGCCGCGCGGATCGGGACGCCCCGCGGCGTCCAGAGGAGCGAAGCGCTCGTAGGTGTGGTCGTGGCCGGCGACCACCACGTCGGCGCCGGCCGCGTGGAGCGTCTCCCAGATCGGCGCCATCTCTCCGGTACCGCCGTGCAGGCCCGAGCTGAAGCGCGGGTGGTGCCAGTACGCCACCGTGCACTGAGCGCGGCTCGACGCGAGTTCCCTGCGCAACCACTCGAGCTGCGGGGAGCCCGGCCCGCACCCGCCGACGAACCGACAGTTGCTGTTGAGCGCGATGACCTGCCAGCCGGCGATCTCGTAGCTGTAGTAGCCCGCCCCGGGCTCGCCGGCGGCCTCGCCGAAGTACCGGAAGTAGCCGGCGGCGCCCGGGGTCCCGTAGTCGTGGTTGCCCGCCGACGGCCGGGTCCGCGCGCGGTGGCGCCCCCACGTCGGGTGGTAGCACTCGGCGAACTCGCGGTCGGTGCCGCGTTCGTACGCGTTGTCGCCGGCGGTGAACACGGTGCCGGGCGTGGCGTCGAGGATACGGGCGGTCGCCTCGTCGCCGTCGCTGTCGCACGAGGCGATATCACCGGCGCCCACGAGCACGGCGGGCGCCTGCGCGCCCGGGGCCGCCAGCAGCGCGCTGGCCGGCACTGCGGTGAGCAGCGCGGCCAGCGCGAGCAGGCATCGCATCCCAGCGGGTACCCGGCCGCCTACCGCACGACCAGGACCTGCCCGCCGATGTGCGCGGGGTGCACGTGGCAGTAGTAGCGCAGGACCCCCTCGGTCCTGTGGCTGAAGGTAACGGTCTTCGTCTGCCCAGGCTGGACGATTTCCTGGATGCGCGCCTCGTCGATGGCGAACCCGTGATCGGCCGGTGAAACGTTCCGGAGCGTAAGCGTCACGCGCTCACCGCGCCGGACGATGAGCGCGGACGGCAACCAGACGTTGGCGACATTGTCGCCCTGACCAGAGAGCACGGTGACCACGGTGAACGAGCGCGCCTGCTGCGCGAACACGGGCGGTACGGCCAGCGTGGCCACAGCCAAAACCAGCACCATCAGTGCCCTGACGACGGCCATCAGACTCCCTCCCCCTCCCATGACGTGAGATCAGCAGAACCGCAGCTGCCCCGTGGGCGGTATGCGACGCGCACAACCGCGGTCCTCCTTGGAGGTGTCGGTTCGGGAGGAACGCGGCGTCCGTTGTCGAATCTGGGGTTCACTAGTTAGGACCCTTAACTATCATGGCTCCTGCGTCGCACCCCACGCCATTCATGGCCGGCGGCGGCCCCGTGCGTCATCGCATCACCGCTGGCCTCACCAGGATCGCCCTGGCGCTCCGGCAGGCCTCGTGGCGCAGTGCCGGGGGGCACGGCCTCACGCCCACCCAGGGATTGATCCTCTCGATCCTGCGCCGCCATCCGCGTGGCCAGCGCCTCTCCGCCGTGGCCGCCGCGCTCGGCGTGACACGGGCAAGCGCCAGCCAGGCGGTGACGACCCTGGCGCGCAAGGGGTTCGTCGCCAAGCACGCCGTCGGCGGGGATGGCCGAGGCCGGCTCATCGCCCTGACGCCCGCGGGGCGCCGCGAAGCGGGTCGGGTATCGCGCTGGGGCGAGGCCGTGCACGCCGCGGTCGATACGCTCGGGGCAGCCGAGCAGGCCGCCTTGCTCCGTGCCCTGGTGAAGGTGATCCGGGCGCTTCAGGAGGCGGGGCAGATCGCGCCGAACCGGATGTGCGTCACCTGCCGGTACTTCCGGCCGCACGTGCACGTCGATCCCGTCCGTCCGCATCACTGTGTGTTCGTGAATGCCGCGTTCGGCGACGGCGGACTGCGGATCGACTGCGCCGATCATGCGCCCGCGTCCGACGCGGAGGCAGCCAGAGCGTGGGCGACGTTTGTCCGAGCGGCGAGCTGAGTCATGCGCCTGCCACAGGGGCACGCTGCCAGACCGCACGATCAATCGACGAACGGGGGTGTCGTCATGCCGACGGCAAGAAGAGCCCTGATGGTTCTCGCCATAGCGGCCATGGTGATCGTCGGGCCGGCCGGGGTGGCGCGCTCCGCGCCCGACGCCCCGGGCGGCGCGTCGCCCGCCCTGCCGAAGAATGCCGTGGTCGTCAGCGAGTTCGCGCCGTGGTTCTTCCCGCAGACGCTGCGCGTGGAGCCAGGCGACGAGGTCGTCTGGTCGTTCTCCGATGCCCGCACGCTGCACACCATCACCTTCCTCACCGGCTTCGACGAGCCGGCCAAGACCATCACCATCGTCGGCCGCAAAGGCACGGCGCGCCAGCAGTTCACCAAGCCTGGTGTCTACGTCTACGTGTGCGCCATTCACCCCTACATGGATGGGCAGATCGCGGTCGGGGCGAACCCGCTACCGCAGTTCATCAAGGCGTGGCCGCCGACCAGCCCCACGGGTCTCGTCGCGCCGCAGGTACGGGGCCGCGGCGAGGTGTGGGTGGATACGCAGTTCCAGACCCGACCCAACCGCGAGGCGCCGGGCACCATCACGGTCGTGGATGCCGCCACGATGAGGGTGAAAGCGGTGATCGACGGGGACTTCAACAACCCCCACAACGCCATGGTTTCCTGGGACGAGCGCTACGTCGTGCAGACCAACTGGCACCAGAACTACCTGACCATCATCGACGCCGCGACCCGGCGCATCGTCAAGAACCGCATCCCGGTCGGCGAGTCGCCCGCGCACACCCACACCACCCCGCGGGGCAAGGTCGTGGTGACCATCAACGCCGCGAACCGGATCGCCGTGCTCGACCTGGCGAAGGCGGTGGACCCCGCGGTACCGGCCGCCCAGGTGCCGGTGCGCTACATCGAGGTGCCGCTCGGGCCGCACGGCGGCTGGATCTCGCCCGACGGCAAGACCATGGTCGTGGCGAATGCGCTGTCGGGCCAGATGTCGATCATCGACCTCGACGCGGAGAAGGTGCTGACCACGGTGGACCTGTCGAAGATGACCGATCTCGACGGGAAGGCCTTCGGCGCCAACCTGCCGCTGTACGCGGCGATCTCACCCAACAAGCGCTACGCGGCGACCACCACCGTGCTGTTGACCCACGACAAGCTCCTCCAGGGCCGTGTGGTGTTCCAGGACCTGCGCGATCCGGCGAACCCGAAGGTCGTCAAGATCGTGCGGGTGGGGGCCGTCCCGATCCAGTCCCCGTTCAGCCCGGACGGCCGCTACGTCGTCGTGGCCAACACCGGGTCGGCGAACGCGAGCGTGATCGCGGTCAACTACGACGACCCGGCCAAGATCCGGGTCGTCAGCGAGGTCGCCGCCTACAAGGGCGCGCATGGGGTCGCCTACGGTTTCAAGCAGGGCGGCGGGTTCCTGGCCTACGTGACCAACAAGTACGCGCCAGTGCTCACCGTGGTCGACCTGTCCACCTCACCGCCGCGAAAGGCGGGGGACGTCCACCTCGGACCGGACGCGTGGGGTGGCAACGGGGTCCTCGTCATCAAGCCGCGACCGGCGCACTGACGGCGCGGGCAGACCGGAGGGGTCCAGCATGTCTATCGCACGTCGGGTCGGAATCGTGCTGACGGTGCTGGCGATCACCGCGGTGCACACACCATCGGCGGCGCCGGCACCGCCGCCCGCTACGCCCTCCCTGTCGCTGACCGTCGTTGCCCGGGAGTTCGTCTACGAACCCAAGGACCTGCTGGCGAAGGCCGGCGAGGTCACGTTCACGGTACGGAACACCGGAGCCATCGAGCACGACTTCGTCGTGGAGAACGCGGCCAAGAAGATGGTCGCAGAAGCCAGACCGTTCCCTGCTGGCAAGACCGTGCAGGTCAAGGCCCGGCTGGCGCCGGGAGCCTACGTGGTGTACTGCAGCATCCCCGGGCACCGGGAGGCCGGGATGCAGGCGACGCTCCGCGTGGTCCCTTGAGATGCACGGGATCAGGACTGTCGCGGCCGTCGGACTCGCTCTGGCGGGTGGGGCCTGCCTGCGCGCGGCCCCACCCGCCTTTCACGGCCTGCCGGTTCGTGAACCGTTCCCGGTAGCGATCACCCTGCTCGACCACCACCGTCGCCCGTTCTCGCTCGACGCGCTGCGGGGCACGGTGGTCCTCCTCGCGTTCGGCTACACGCTCTGCCCCGACGTCTGCCCGACGACGCTGGTCACCCTTAGACAGGCGCGGGCGTTGCTGGGCGCGGACGCGACGAAGGTGGTGGTGCTCTTCGTGACCACCGATCCGGATCGCGACACGCCCGAGCGACTGCAGTGGTACGTCTCGATCTTCCACCCGGACTTCATCGGCCTCACCGGCGCACCAGGGGCCCTGGCACGCCTCTATCGGGCCTTCAACGTCTATCCCGTGCCCTACGCGGCGGCCGGGTCGGGCGAGGACGCCCGCATCGGCCATGCCACGGCAATCTACCTCATCGACCGGCGCGGGACGATCCGGTTCTCGTACCCGTGGGGTGTCCTCGCCGCGGACCTGGCGGCGGACGCACGGGCGGTGCTCGCGGAGCGCTGAAGGACGGCGGACCTGGACCGAAAGCTGGCAGCGGCCGGGCCGGGGAAGGCAGATGGGGATGCGACGGTGCGCCTCAGTTGCCCGCTGGGCGCCGCGGGAAGTACCGTGTCGTCGCCTGATTCGCCAGCCGCCGTGCCGGATTCGACGACCGACGAGGTCTCCCCCGAGTCCCGGCCGCGCCATCTCGAACCGCAAGGAACTGACGCGGCGCCGGATCCGACGGGCATCCCCGAAGAAACAAGACGCGAGTGCGCGGAAGCACTCGCGTAGCCGGTGCTTCCTCTTCGGCAACCCAGCCGGCCCCTGTGCTGGCCCTGTGGCTTTGCG
The DNA here is from genome assembly GCA_031081715.1 of Armatimonadota bacterium. GTDB lineage: Bacteria > Sysuimicrobiota > Sysuimicrobiia > Sysuimicrobiales > Humicultoraceae > Fervidifonticultor_A > Fervidifonticultor_A tertius. Next base: position 26,130 of record JAVHMA010000026.1, read on the forward strand.
TCCCCGGATCGCTCCGGGTTTGCCCGTTCGGAGGTGCGCGCTATTCAGTTACCCCGAATGTTACCCCGGCCGGGCGGTTTTGGCAAGGGGGAAGATGGCCGCCGGCGCCGGGCCCGTACCTCCACGGCCAGGATGTAGGCGGCCGCGGCCAGAGCGAGGCCGAAGACCGCCACCGCCACGACCTCGTCCCAGACGCCATACGCGCCGTGCAGGAGGTTCATCGGACCAGCCAGTCGAGCCCGCCTCCGGCGCCGTCCTCGACCAGAAGCCGCAGGACACCGCGCGCCGGGTCGAGCAGGTAGAGGCCGCGGGCGCCGATCAATGCGATCCACCGGCCGTCCGCGGACCAGGCCGGGGTGGCGTCATCCTCGCCCACCATGGTTAGCTGCCGAAGCCCGCTGCCGTCGACGTCCACGATCCACAGGTCCATGGGCAGACCATGCGCCCAGGCGGGCTGGGGGCCTGCAAGCGCGTGGCGCCACCCGCCCGGCAGCCGTGAGCGCCGCTGCGGGTCGCGCGGCGGACCGCCGACCGCGGGGAACGCGATCCGGCGCGCATTCGGCGAGAAGCGCGGGATACCAAACCCCAGGAACGCCGGATCTTGAACGAGCGCGCGGGCGCCCGTGCCGTCCGCGCGGGCGAGCCACAGCGACGGCGCATAGGTCGCCGGGTCCACCCGCACGTACGCCAGGTCCCCGCGGGCAGAAACCGCGGGTGCCACGGCGTCGCGCACCAGCACCTGCGGTCTCGGAAGGTCCACGCTCGCGCGCTCGATCTGGGTCTTTCCATCGCGCGAGACGCGGGCATAGACGAGCGCCCTGCCGTCCGGCGTCCAGGTCACGTCCACCAGCGACGAACCCGGCACGTCGTGGGCGAGCGCGGTGCGCCGGCCGCGGCCGGCAGCGTCCATCACGTCGATGTCCACCCCGCCCGGTTCGAGGCTGGGCGGCGGCGCCGGCCGGTAGACGCTGAACGCGATGCGCCGGCCGTCGCGCGAAGCCGCGGGCGAGGCCGCGTAGACGCCCCCCGGAAATGTCGCCAGGTCCGTGGTCACACCGGTGGCGATTGCGTAGGTCCGCAGGACCGAGCGCGCGTCGGCGGTGTAGGCCGCGTAGACGAGCCTGCCCGGCACCCCCGCCACAGGGCCGGTCGCGCGCTCGGGTGTCTGGCCGCCGGCTGGCGGCAACGCCAGCCAGGCGGCCAGCGCCAGCAGCGTCGCGACCGCCACCGCCGCGGCACGCGGGAAGGCGTGAGCCGGCCAGGCGGTCACCGGTCGGCAAGCGCCAGGGTGCGGAGGAAGTTGAGCACGTGCCAGCGCTCCTCCTCGGAGAGCGTGTCGCGAAACGCCGGCATCGCGGTGCCCGGAAAGCCCTCGGTGATCCAGTAGAAGAGCTGGCCGTCGGTGTGGCCGGCGGCCATGTGCACGCGCAGGTCCGAGGGCCGCGGTCGCAACATCGCGGCCGCGGGCCCGTCCCCGGCGCCCGCGACGCCGTGACAGGACTGGCAGTGCTGCCGGTAGAGGCGCTCGCCCGTGGCGACCGAGGGCGGTGTCGCGGGGATGGGGTTCGTCCGGTCGAACAGCCCCGGCGCGTCCGAGGCAGCGGCCAGCGCGCGCAGCCCGAGCGCCGCGCTCAGGACCACGAGCGCCGACGCCGCGGCCAGCAGGGGCGCCGCGACCGCGGCCTGCGCGGCGAGCCGGCGCAGCGCGTAGACGCCGGCGAGCGCGCCGGCGAGCACGCCGGCCAGGGCGGGCAGGCCGCGGTCCCACCCGCCGCGCGGGACGTCGAGCCCGGGCCGCGCCTGCACCGGCACACGCGCGACGCCACCCGGCACCTCGATCGCGACCTGCCAGGTGCCCGCCATCACCAGTGGCACGGTCGCCCGGTACGCGCCGCGGCCGAGCCGCGTGGCCACCACCTGCACCGGCGCCATCTCGTGGTCGAGCATGGTCAAGACGAGCCGCACCCGCACGTCGTCCGCGGGCGGCGCGCCGCGCTCGTCCAGCACGCTCATCTCCAGGTCGAATCCCTCGGCCCCGCGCGGGCTGAGGCTTCCGCGAACGATCCATGGGCCAGCGGTCTCGCGAAACGACGTGACCTGCGCGAGCGTCACCGGGGTCTGGGGAAGCGGCCGCGTCGTGAGGACCCCGGTGGCAACCAGCACGCCGACCAGCAGCAAGGCTTCGACGCGCACCAGCCGGCCGAAGGCCGCGAGCACCCGCGGGCGCGCAGCGGCGGGCAGGAGCACCCAGCGGTTGGCCCCGGCCACGGCGAGCACGACCGCAAAGAGCGCGACCTTTACCAGTAGCGCGTGCCCGTAGGCGGTGCGCACCAGTGCCGGCGGACCCCACAGGTGCCCGGCGGCCGCGAGCACACCGGTCGCGAGGAGGACGACAACCGCAAGCAACCCGAGCGACGAGACGCGCCACAGTGCTCGGGACAGGCCCGCGGTGGCCGCACGCGGCGGCCAGAGGGGCAGCCACGCCAGGTACAGCAGCGTCCCTGCCCAGGCCGCCATCGCGACCAAGTGCACCAGGTCGACCGCAATCAGGAACAGACGACCGGTGCCGGCGGCGTGGCTGGTGAGGCTGAACGTCGCCAGCAGCATCGTCGCGACCACGACGAACGCCGGCCGGTCGATCACGGGTCGGTCCGCGCCGGCCGGGCCAAGCGCGACGAGGACGAGCGCAAGCCCCACCCGCGCCATGACCGCGTTGCCGTGCGTCGTGTCCAGGAGGTAGCCGGACAGGCGGGTGACGTCGAGCACCCCGAGTGCGCGCGTGATGGCGCCAGCGGCCTCGGCCACCGTGCTGAGAACGAGCAGCACCAAACCCGCGGCCCAGCCCGCGGCCAGCCGCCGGGACGCGGCGTCTTCGAGCGGAGGGCCGGTCCACCGCCCGAAGATGCCGGCACCGACACACAACACCGCGCCCAGGTAGAGCCCGGCCTTGACCGCCACGTCCACGCGGTTCCTCCGCTCCGTCTACCGGGCCACCGTGAACCGGAACGACCCGCGGGCGACGTACCCGTCGTCGGCGGACACCGCCGTCCACCGCACCGTGTACGTGCCCGGCCCGATGGACCGGAGCCGGGCGAGCATGGAGCGGCGGTCGAGGTCCTCCAGGTCCACCCCGCCTTTTCCATCGTCCACGCGGGCGCCCTTCGCGTCGACAACGGTGATCGCGCTGCGGCGGGGATCGAGCTCGTCGTCGAACCACGCGCGCACGACGCGCGGCGCCGACCGCGCGGTACTACCCGGCCGAGGCTCCGCCCGCACGAGCTTCGCGTGCGCGTCGAGCGACCCCGCCGAGGCCGCCAGCCCCATGGCCGCCAGGACGACCGCCAGCAGCAGCCGGGCCGTCGTCGAGCCCGCGCTCATGGGCGCGCCCCCCGGGCCGCGCCGCGTGCGACGCTGAAGACGTAGAACCCCTGCGTGGTGTGCGTGTCGATCGACAGCACGCGCCACATCACCACATAGGCGCCGGGTCCCAGGCCCGGCTTCAACCGGATGACGACCTCATTCGTCGTGCGCGCGGTCGTGGCCAAGCCGTCGTCGGCCCGCACCCCCTCGTCGTCGGTGCGGCGCAGGACGTTCGAGACGATGGCCCCGGCTGCGGCATTGAGCCGGCGACGGTCCCACCCGGGCTCGGACGGCACCGGGTAGACCTTGAAGGTACTGAACCGCACCTCCACCGGCTCGGTGAACTGGAGGCGCACCTCAGAGGGCACCGAGGTCACCGTGCTGTCCTCGGCCGGCGAGGATGCGCGGAGATAGGCGTGGGCCGCGGCCGTCCCGGCGGCAAACACCGTCAGGACGGCCGCGCCCGCGATCACCCGCAGGGCGATGTTCATGGGAAGCGGAGCTCGTCGATGGCCCGTACCTCGTGCGACTGGAACGTCTCGTCGAACGTGACGTCCTCGATGACCCCGAAGATGCGGAACCGGTAGACGCCGGGCCGCGTCAGGATGAAGTCGTCGGTGTAGTAGCCCGGCCGGCCGAACTGCGGTCGGATCTTGAGCGGACGCGCAGTGCGCCCATCGGGCGCGATGAGCACCGCCGAGACGCTCCGCTCCAGGTTCTCGACGGGCGCGTTGTTGTCCGCGCGGCGCACGATCAAGTCGAGCCCGTTGCGTTCGTTGGTGAACGCCGGTTCACGCACCATACCCACGATCACGCGAAACTTGCCTCCGACGGTCTTGGTCTCGTGTCCCGTTGCCGGCAGCGCGGCCAGGGCGAGCACCAGCGCCGCGGCGAGCCATCCCGCATGTCTCATCTCATCCACCCCCGATTGTGGTCATGGCTGCCGGCGGCGCGCATGCGCACCAGGCCCGCACAGCCAGCATCGCAGGCTACGATGCCCGCGGGGGTGGGTCGAGCGCAGTCGGCGGGGTATCGTGAACCGGCGCCCAGGGCGGTACGACGGTGCCGATGAGCGGCCGGGGGGCGGGCAGACGCGGCCAGCTCGACGCCATGATCGCGCCGCCGCCCGCGCCGAACACGGCCGGGCCCACGGGTCCGCCCGCGCGCAGCACGAGCACGCGGGCCCTGGCCTCCCCATCCCCGTCGAGCCCCCCTACCACCGGCCGCTCCGCGCCCAAGGGCCAACCGCCGGCCGGCGCCGGGCCGGACCCGCGTGGCACCGCATGGCCGGCGTGCAGGTCGGGCAGAGGCGGGTGACCGACCATGGCGCGGGTGTGCGCTGCGAGTGCGCGCGCCCGCTCGGCAGCTGTGCCGCCGATGACCACGTGCTCGTGGTACGGCGTCCGTCGCGCGGCGCCCGGGTCTGCGGCGGCCACGAGGACGAACCCGAGGATCGCCCACGCGCACGCGGCCCGGAGCGCGCACATCGCGGAGGCCGCGCAGAAAATCCACAACGGCGTCCCGGAGGGTCGCCGCCGGGTGTGGTGGACCATTGCGCGGCTGGCCGTCATGTAAGCAGGAGGTCTCCGCCTGGTGACAGGATTATACCGCGCCGCCGAGTCTGTGCATGGATTGGAGGAGCGAACGTGCCCCACATCCCCGCAAGCATCCGGTTCACCCGCCGCCCGGCCGGAGGCGTGGCGTTCCTCCTGACCCTTACGCTGCTCGCGGCGGTCGCGTTCGGCGGCCCGCTGGTCGCCTCCCCGGCCCCATCCGATCCATCGGCACCTTTCGAGGAGTTCTCCCGTGGCGTCGTCGCCGAGGTCACGCGCGAGGCCCGGCAGGACCTGGGGTGGACGGTCCAGGTCACCCAGTCGCTGCGCGTGCGCCTACGCAGCGGCGACGGTCGCGGCCGCACCGTCGAGGCCACCTACGCGCCGCCCGAGCACGCCGCGCCGCTGCGTCCCGGCGACGCGGTGCTGCTGATCCGGGGCACGGCCCCGGGCGGGCCGGCCTACGAGGTCGTGGACCGCGACCGCCTCGTACCGTTAGCCGCGGCGTTCGCGCTGTTTGTCGCCGCCGCGCTCGCCTTCAGCCGGTGGCAGGGCGCCACCGCGCTGCTGGGTCTGGGCATCAGCCTGCTGGTGCTTGCGCGCTTCGTCGTGCCGCGCATCCTGGCGGGCGAGCACCCGCTCGGCGTGACGCTTGCCGGCGCCGTGATGATCGCCCTGACCTCGATCTACCTGGCGCACGGCGCCAACCGGCGAACGACGGTGGCCCTCGCCGGCCTGCTGGTCACGCTGGCCGCGGCCGCAGGCCTCGCGATCCTGTTTGTGAGCCTAGCCCGGCTCTCGGGCGCGGGGAGCGAGGAGGCGGTGCTGCTCCAGGTGGGCCACCTGGCCGGGGTCAACCTACGCGGGCTGCTGCTCGGCGGCATCCTGCTCGGGGCGCTCGGTGTGCTCGACGACATCACGACCGCCCAGGCAGCCGCGGTCGAAGAGATCAGCCGGGCAAACCCGAGCCTGGGACCGACCGAACTCTACCGCCGCGGCCTGTCGGTCGGTCGCGAGCACATCACGGCGCTGGTCAACACGCTTGTGCTGGCGTACGCGGGCGCCTCGCTACCGCTGTTCCTCCTGTTCACGATCAATCCCGACCAGCCGCTGTGGGTCACCCTCAACACGGAGTTCGTGGCCGAGGAGATCGTGCGCACGTTGGTCGGGAGCATCGCCCTGGTGCTGGCCGTGCCGGTGACCACCCTGCTCGCCGCGCGGTTCCTGCGCGGGCCCAGCGGTCCGGGGCAACCGGTTCCTGGGCATAGCCACTGAGGGAGGAACCGCCGTGCGTCGATGCGAACCCGCTCGTACCGTGACTCGCGTTCCGGCTGCCGCGGTGGTGCTCGTGGCCGCCGTGCTCGGCACCGCCTGCCTGGGGAGTGCACCCGCGCGCCGTCCCGCCGCCGGCCCCCCGATCGCGATGCCCAGCCCGGGCCGTCCGGTCGCCGTCACCATCGAGGTCTTCGGCACCACCGGCACCCGGTTCGGCGGCTCGTACGGCGACTACACCGCGCCCAGGACGGTCGAGGGCACTGTCCCGGCCCGCTTCACGTTCGAGGCGCGACAGGGCTTCACGGTGGCGCTGCAGAAGCGCGCCGCCGCCGGGGAGCTGGGCATGGAGATCACCGTGGACGGTCGCCGGGTCAAGCGCGTCGCCACCACGCGACCATACGGAGCGCTGACCCACCGCCAGGCCGCCGGCCGCTAGGCATGCGGCCAGCGCCCGCCCGCACCGCCGAGCACCTGGTGCGGTGGCTGCGCGCGCGCGCCGACGAGACCGGCGCCGTGGGCGCGGTGGTCGCGGTCTCAGGCGGGGTGGACTCGGCCACGGTCGCCGCGCTCTGCGCCCGCGCGTTTCCCCAGACCACGCTCGGCGTGCTGCTGCCGTGCCACAGCGCCCCGCACGACCGCGCCGACGCCGAGCGCGTGTGCGCGGCGCTCGGCATCCCGTCGACGACCGTCGTGCTCGACGGCGTCTACGACGCGCTGGTCGCGGCGCTGCGGGCGTCCCCGCAGTTTGCCGACCACCCGATCGCGCTCGCCAACCTCAAGCCGCGGCTGCGCATGGCGACGCTGTACTACTTTGCGAACCGGCTGAACCGGCTCGTGGTCGGCACCGGCAACCGCAGCGAGGCCCACGTCGGCTACTTCACCAAGTACGGCGACGGCGGGGTGGACCTGCTGCCGCTCGGCCTGCTCGTGAAGGACGAGGTGCGCGCGCTCGCCGCCCACCTGGGCGTGCCGCAGGACATCGTGACGCGCACGCCCAGTGCCGGGCTGTGGCCCGGCCAGACCGACGAGGACGAGTTGGGCCTCACCTACGAGGTGCTCGACCACTACCTGCTGACCGGCGAGGCCCCGGACGGCGCCCGCCGGCGCATCGAGCAGCTCCACGTCGCCAGCGCCCACAAGCGCCGCCCACCCCCGATTGCCGACCTCCCGGACTGATCCCGGCGCGCCGGCACGGTGGCTGCTGGCGCTCTGTGCGGTTGAGGTCGCCACCATGCTGCCGTTCGTCAACTTCTCGGCGGCGCTGCCGGTGGCGCGCGCGGCGTGGGGGCTGAGCGCATCGCAGGCCGGCGTGGTCTTCGCCGCACAGCAGATCGGCTATACCCTCGCGGTGCTCGTGCTCTCGAGCCTGACCGACCGCGTCGGGGTGCGCCGCATCTACCTGGCCTCCGCCGCTCTCAATGGGTTTGGCGCGCTCGCGTTCGCGCTCTGGGCACACGACCTGTGGAGCGCGGTGGCCACGCGCGCGGTGATCGGGGCCGGGCTCGCGGGCACCTACGTGCCGGGCATGCGGCTCGTGGTCGAGCGTACCCCGACTGGCCGGCGCGGAGCTGCCATGGGTGTCTATATCGCGGCCTTCAGCGTGGGGACCGCGGTCTCGCTATTCCTGACCGGGATGTTGCTCCCCTCGGGGCTGCGCGTGGCATTCACCGTGACCGCGCTCGGCCCGCTGGTGGCGGCCGCCGTCGCCGCGCCGCTACTGGGCGGGCCCGCCCGCGTCGCCCGCGCACCAGCCCCACCGGTGCTCTCGGTGCTGCGCAACGCGCCCGCCATGCGGTTCATCCTGGCCTACGCCGCGCACAACTGGGAGCTGTTCGGGATGCGTACCTGGATGCCGGCGTTCCTGGCGGCCGCCTGGCAGGCCGGCGGCCGGCCACTGCAGGACGCCGCGGTGCTCGGCGCGACCGTGAGCGGCGTTATGCTGATGGGCAGCGCGCTCTCGAACGCGACCGGCGGGTGGCTCTCGGACCGGCTCGGCCGCTCGCGGACGATCCGCGTCTTCCTCACGGCATCCGCGTGCTGCTCGTTCGCGCTGGGCTGGCTGCTGCCGTACGGTGTCGCGGTGGTGGTGGCGGTGGCAATGCTCTACGGGATCGTCGTGACCGCGGACTCCTCCACGCTCTCGACCGCGGTCGCGGAGTCGGCCGCGCCCGGGGCGCTGGGCCGCACGCTCGCGGTGCAGTCATCGCTGGGGTTCGTGGTGACCGCAGCCTCGCCGGCGCTGTTCGGCCTCATCCTCGACCGAAGCGGCACCTGGGGGTGGGCGTTTGGGTCACTGGGCGCGGCGGCGCTGGCGGGGGTGGCGGTGACGCCGGGGACTGCCGTGGCGCGAGCAAGCGCCGGCTCCTAACGATACGACATATTGCCCTATAGAGCAATTTGACGTATTAGTGGTGCGCGGATCATCGGCCGCCTCTCGATCGTCCAGATGACCGAGTTCTTCCACCCCGCGTTCCTCGAGGTCCTCAGCGTCAGGGTGGATCAGTCGCGGTACGTCCTGAAGGACTGCGCCAACTGCGGTTCTTCTACGGGAGTCCTCGGTATTCCGAGGACATGGACTTCGACGCCTCTGGCATCGAGCACTGGAGACTGCAGGAGAGAGTCGACGGCGTCCTGACCTCAAGGGCGCTCACACAGCTCCTTCGCACCCAGGGACTCGCCGTTCGGGACTCCACGACGCCCAAACAAACCGCGACGACCCAACATCGTCGATCCGTACGGGCTTCGCGCTGTGGGCGTGAATCACTACCTGCCTGACGCCACGATCGAACAGCAGGTCATTGCCCTGGCAGAACGCTCGGAGACTCAGGCTCGCGACGTCTTCGACCTCGAGCTGCTCCTCCGCCGCTGGCCAGAAGCCGTCCGCCACGGCAGCATGCCGCCGGACCGAATCGAGGCCGCGATCGACCGCGCGCGGGCGCTCCCCCCGAGAGCTTTCAGACGCTCGTCGTCCGGTTCCTCGACCCGGAGGTTCGCGAGCTGTACGCACGACCGGGGACCTGGGAGCAGCTGCAGGCATCGGTGGTCGAGCGGCTCTCGAGGCTGACGTGAGAACCACTCAGGCCTACGCGCATCTGCTCGCGATGGGTCGGCCCGTCGTGACGAGCCGTGAAGCGGCAGCCCGCCTGCGCGTCCCGGCGCACGTCGCTGTCAAGATCCTCAATCGCCTAGCACGCGACGGCGTGACCATAAAGGTCAGCCACGGCGTGTGGGCGTTGTCTGGGGCCATCGACCCCTGGCTGCTGCCCGAACACCTCACGGCGCCGTACCCGAGCTACGTGTCGACGTGGTCCGCGCTCTACAGGCATGGCATGATCGATCAAATCCCCCGGGAAGTGTACGTCGTGTCGCTGGACCGCTCGAAGCGGGTCAAGACGGCCGTCGGGACGTTTGTCGTGCAGCACGTGCACCCCAGGCTCTTCGGGGGATTCCTGATCGCCGACGGCGCCAAGGTCGCCACGCCGGAGAAGGCGCTGTTGGACACCGTCTACCTCGCCGGCGCGCGGGGACGCCGGTTCATGCGGCTGCCCGAACTGGAGCTCCCGCCGCGATTCCGCGATGGCGCCGTCCTGACGTGGGTTCGTCGCATCCCCTCACGCCGGCTGCGCACCCTTGTGGGCGACCGGCTCCAAAGCCTCCTGGCCGGCGCGACGCGGGAGCGGCGAGGCGGGTCGCTGGAATTGTAGGCATGGGCGTGTGTGGCCTCGGGATACCCCCACGGATCCTCCCGCGATACAATAAAGGTTACAGCGTTTCACCTACCAGCCATGTTCACCGGTCTGCTCGCCCTCATGCGCGCGACCCCCGCGTACCGCGCGGCCGCCGACAGCCTGCGCCGCGGGGCGCCGCCGTGCGTGCTGGGGCCAACCGACAGCGCCGCGGCCGCGATCCTGGCCGCGCTGGTCGCGGATCAGGCCCTGGCCGTTGGCCCGGTCCTGACCGTGGCGCCGACGGCCGAGGCCGCGGCGCGCCTCGCCGACGACCTGCGGGCCCTGCTCGCCGGCACGGGCCGCCAGGTCGCGCTCTATCCCGACGCCCCGGCCGCGCGCGATCGCCTTGGGGTGCTCGACGCCCTGGGGACGCAAGCGGCCGTGGTCGTGGCGCCAGCCGCCGCGTGCGTGGAGCCCTTGCCTGCGCCGGAGGCACTGGCCGGGGCCACGCGCGAGATCCGCGTGGGGCGGCCGTGCCCGCGCGACCGGCTCGTGGCCGACCTGCAGGCGGGCGGCTACGAGCGCGCCGGGCTGGTCGCCGCGCCGGGCGAGTTCTCGGTGCGCGGCGGGATCGTGGACCTCTACCCGCCGGACGCGCCGGGGCCGGTGCGCGTGGAGCTGTGGGGCGACGATGTGGACGCGATCCGGCGTCTGGACCCGCTCTCGCAGCGCGCGCTCGAGTCGCTGGGGGCGGTCGTCGTGCGGCCCGTGCGGCTGGAGCCCGCGAACGGCGCGCCGGCCGGGCTGGCGGCCTATCTCGGGGGGGGCGGCCTGCTGGCGCTCGTCGAGGGCGCCGAGGGCGAGGCCGCCGCGCGCGCGGCCCAGGAACGTGCGCAGCGGACCGGTGAGGCACCGGGCCTGTCCTGGACGCGCGCGACCGAGGGCCCACCCGGCACGCGGCGGCTGGCGGTCGCCGCGGCGCGCACGCCGGGCGGCAGCTGGACCGAGGTGCGCCTGCCGGCTGCCGGCATCGAGGCCCACGGCGGGCAGACCCACCTGCTGGCGCAGATGCTCGGCGCGCTGGCGGCCGAGGGCCTGCGGGTGGTCGTTGCCTCGGCCCAGGCGCAGCGACTCGCCGGCATCCTCCGCGAAGCGGGGCTCGCGGTGCAACCGCCCGACGCGCTGGCGGCACCGCCGGAGCCAGGCCGCGTCGTGCTGGTGCCGGCGGCCCTGGCCCGCGGCTTCCGGCTGGAGGCCGCGGGCGTGGCCGTGGTCACCGACGCCGAGATCGTCGGCTGGCGGCGGCGAAGACCGCGGATGCGGTTCCTGCGCGACGGCGAGCGCCTTGCGTCGTGGGTGGACCTGGCCGACGGCGACCTGGTGGTGCACCTCCACCACGGCATCGGCCGCTACCGGGGCCTGGTCCGCGTAGCGACCGACGGCGCCGAGCGCGAGTACCTGTTGCTCGAGTACGCGGGAGCGGACCGGCTCTACGTCCCCACCGACCAGATCCACCTGGTCCAACGGTACATCGGCGCCGAGGGCGCGCGGCCGGTCATCCACCGACTCGGCGGCGCGGACTGGGAGCGCGAGAAGCGCCGCGTCAAGGAGGCGGCGCGCGAGATGGCCGCCTCGTTGCTCGCGCTCTACGCCGCGCGGGCCTCGACCCCGGGCCACGCCTTCGGCCCGGACACGCCGTGGCAACAGGAGATGGAGGCGCTGTTCCCCTACCAGGAAACGCCGCACCAGCGTCGGGCGATTGAAGAGGTCAAGCGCGACATGGAGGCGGCCACCCCGATGGACCGCCTGGTGGCCGGCGACGTCGGCTACGGCAAGACCGAGGTCGCGCTGCGGGCGGCGTTCAAGGCGGTCATGGACGGCAAGCAGGTGGCCGTGGTCGTGCCGACCACGGTGCTGGCCCAGCAGCACTTCAACGTGTTCAGCGAGCGCTTCGCCCAATTCCCGGTCACGGTCGAGCTCGTCAGCCGGTTCCGTTCGCCGGCCGAGATCAAGGACGTGCTGGCCCGCGTGGCGGCCGGCGCGGTGGACGTGCTGGTCGGCACGCACCGGATCCTCAGCCGCGACGTGACCTTCCGCGACCTGGGGCTGGTCATCATCGACGAGGAACAGCGGTTCGGCGTGGCGCACAAGGAACACCTCAAGCAGCTCCGCAAGACCGTGGACGTGCTCACGCTCACGGCGACGCCGATCCCGCGCACGCTCCACATGTCGCTCGCCGGCCTGCGCGACATGACCGTGATGGAGACCCCGCCGGAGGCCCGGCTGCCGATCCACACCGAGATCCGGCCGGAGAGCGACGAGCTGATCCGCTCGGCCATTCTGCGCGAGCGCGCGCGCGGGGGTCAGACCTACGTGGTGCACAACCGCGTCGAGTCGATCGAGCGCGCGGCACGCCGGCTGCGTGCGCTGGTCCCGGAGGTGCGCGTGGGCGTGGCCCACGGGCAGATGCCCGAGGCGCGGCTCGAGCGGGTCATGCTCGACTTCCTGGGCGGCCGCACCGACGTGCTGGTCTGCACGACGATCGTGGAGATCGGGCTGGACATCCCGCAGGTGAACACCATCGTCATCCAGGACGCGCACCTGATGGGCCTGGCGCAGCTCTATCAGCTCCGCGGCCGCGTGGGCCGTGCCGACCGGCAGGCGTACTGCTACCTGCTCTACCCGCCCGGGGAGCCGCTCTCGCCCGAGGCCGAGCAGCGCCTGCGCGCGATGGCCGAGTTCGTCGAGCTCGGCTCGGGGTTGGGCCTGGCGATGCGCGACCTGGAGATCCGCGGCGCGGGCAACATCCTAGGGCCGGAACAGCACGGGCACGTCGCGGCGGTGGGGTTCGATCTCTATTGCCGGTTGCTCGACGAGGCGATCCGCGAGGCGCGCGGCGAGATCGTTGAGGAGCCGCGCGACCCGACGCTCGAGCTCGGCGTGAACGCCCTGATCCCGCCCGCGTATATCACGGACGAGCGGGAACGGATGGCGGCGTACCGGCGGCTGGCCGCCGCGCGCGCGCCGGACGAGGTCGAGGCGGCGGCGGCCGACCTGGCCGAGCACTACGGACCGCGGCCCCCGGAGGTCGAGGCACTGCTCGACGCGGTGCGCCTCCGGCTGGCCGCGCGGCAGGTCGGCGTGACCGCGATCACCCGCCAGAACGGCCGGTTCGTCGTGCGGTTCGGCGAGGGCGTCGCCTTCGACGACGACCTGCAACGCCGGCTGCGCGCGGCGCTCGGAAGCCGCGCGCAGGTGAGCGCGGCGGCGCTGGTGGTGCGCGCGACCGGGGAGACCTTCGCCGACCAGGCGGCAGCGCTCGGCGAGACGCTGGCACGGGTCGCCCGGCTGCGCTATGCTTGACGCGTTCTGACGCAGGGAGGGAGTGCTGTGACCACGATGCGCAAGATCGTGCTGGCCGCGGCGGTGGCCGTAATCGTGGCGGCCGCGGGCGCCGGCGCCTGGGTGCTCCAGGGCAACGCGCGGCGCGCCACCGCGGTGGCGGCGACCGTGAACGGCGATGCGATCCTGTGGTCGCAGGTCGACGCGGAGATCGCCCGGGCGGCCGCCCAGTTCGGCATCGACACGAAGAGCGCGGACTTCGCCCGGCAGCGCGAGGAGATCACCAAGGCCGTGCTGGACCAGTTGATCGCCGGGCGGCTGATCCTGCAGGAAGCGCGCCGCCGGAACCTCGTCGCGGCGGAGCGCGACGTCGAGGAGCAGTTCCAGGCGATCAAGCGCCGCTTCGCCACCGAGGCGGAGTTTGCGACCGCGCTCGGCCGCACCGGGTTCACCCCCGCGTCGCTACGCGAGGTGCTCCAGCTCTCGCTGACGCAGCGCCGCGTGGCCGAGGTCGTCGCCCCGGTCCGGGTCACCGACGCCGAGGTGCGGCGGCAGTTCGACGCGAACCGCGCGCAGTACGACCAGCCGGCGCAGATCCGCGTCAGCCACATCCTCTTCCGCGTCGGCGAGGGCGCGAGCGAGGCGGTCGCCCGGGCGAAGGCGCGGATCGTCCAGGCCCGGCTCGCGGACGGCGGGAAGTTCGAGGACCTGGCGCGCCAGTACTCCGACGACCCGGGCAGCGCGGAGCGCGGCGGCGATTTGGGCTTCGTGAGCAAGGGCACCCTGGTGAAGGAGTTCGAGGACGTCGCCTGGTCGCTCCGGCCGGGCCAGACGAGCGGCCTCGTGAAAACGCAGTACGGCCTCCACATTATCCGCGTCCATGAGGTCAAGGAGGCCGCGAGGGCGGAGTTCGACAAGGTCAAGGAGCAGATCCGCGAGCAGCTCCTGGCCGGCCAGCGGGAGAAGGCGTTCGCGGAGTGGCTGGAGGGCCAGCGCAAGGCAGCCCGGATCGAGCGGTTCCCGCGCTAGGCGCGGGGCGGGTGTGGTGCGTTTCACCTTCGACGACCTCATCGCGGTCATGGCCCGGCTGCGCGGCCCCGGGGGCTGCCCGTGGGACCGCGAGCAGACGCATGCCTCCCTGCTCCCCTACCTGCTCGAGGAGACCCACGAGGTCATCGACGCCGTGGACCGCAACGACGCCGTCGCGCTGCGCGAGGAGCTCGGCGACCTCCTGCTCCAGGTGGTCTTCCATGCCCAGATGGCGGCGGAGGCCGGCGGGTTCACCGCCGGCGACGTGGTGGACGGCCTGATCCGCAAGCTGCTCGAGCGCCATCCGCACGTCTTCGGCGACGCGCGTCTGGGCACGCCGGGCGAGGTGCTGGCGCGATGGCACGAACTCAAGCAGCGCGAGGCGCCACATCGTGGGGCGTTCGAGGGCATCCCCGCGACGCTCCCGGCGCTGGCGCGGGCGCAGAAGCTGGTCGAGCGCGCGGCGGTGGGCGCCGCCGAGGCGACCCGCGCGGCCGGCACCGTGGCCGGGGCGCGGCCGGCGACCGAGGCGGCCGCGGCCGAGGTCCGGCGGCGCCTGGACCGGCTGGCCGACACCGCGGGTGCGGACGCGGCCCGCGAGCGGTTGGGCGACCTGCTGCTCGCGGTGGTCGCGCTGGCCAGCGCGGCAGGGGTGGACGCCGAGTCGGCCCTGCGCGAGGCCGGCGAGCGGTTCGTCGCGGCCCACGAGGCCGCGCGATGAGGGTCGCGCCGTGCGCCTGGACAAGTTCCTGCAGGTCAGCCGGCTCGTACGGCGCCGGACGCTCGCGAACCGACTGTGCGACGCCGGCCGAGTGGAGCTCAACGGCCGCCGGGCCCGTCCCGCGGCCGAGGTCGACGCGGGCGACGTGATCGCCCTGCACCTGGGCGCGCGGCGCGTGGTCGTGAAGGTGCTGCGCGTCCCGGCGGGAAGACCTTCTCCGGAGCCCGTCGTCGAGACGCTCGAGGACCGCCGGCTCCCCGACGCCTGGTAGCGCAGGAGCCCCGCATGGCGATCATTACCCGCGTGAGCGCGCGCGAGATCCTGGACTCGCGCGGCACCCCGACCGTGGAGGCCGACGTCCTCCTCAGCGACGGCGCGCGCGGCCGCGCGGCCGTCCCCTCGGGCGCGTCGGTGGGCGAACGCGAGGCGCTGGAGCTGCGCGACGGAGATCCCGGGCGCTACCTGGGCAAGGGCGTGCGCACCGCCGTGCGTCACGTCATCGAGGAGATCGGGCCGCGGCTGATCGGCCGTGACGCCGGCGACCAGGCGGGCATCGACCGGTTCATGGTCGAGCTCGACGGCACGGAGGCGCGGCGCCGGCTCGGCGCCAACGCGATCTTGGCCACGTCGCTGGCTGTGGCGCGGGCGCGGGCGGCCTCGCTCGGCCTGCCGCTGTGGCGGGCGCTCGGCGGCGAGGCGGCGGGGACGCTGCCGGTGCCGCTCATGAACGTGATCAACGGCGGCGCGCACGCCGACAACCGCCTGGACGTGCAGGAGTTCATGGTCGTGCCGGTGGGGTTCCCCTCGTTCGCCGAGGCGCTCCGCGCTGGCGTCGAGGTCTTCCACCATCTCAAGCGGGCGCTGCGCGCGCAGGGACTCTCGACCGCGGTGGGCGACGAGGGCGGGTTCGCGCCGGACCTCCCCTCGACCGCCGCGGCGCTCGAGGCGCTGCTCGCGGCAATCGAGGCCGCGGGCTACCGGCCCGGCCGCCAGGTCGCCATCGCGGTGGACGTGGCGGCCAGCGGCCTGCTCCGCGACGGGCTCTACCGGTTCGCCGGCGAGGGCGAGGCGCGCAGCGGCGCGGCCATGGTAGACTATCTGGCCGGCCTGGCGGAGCGGTATCCTCTGATCTCGATCGAGGACGGCCTCGGCGAGCACGCGTGGGCGGACTGGCGGACGCTGACCGTGCGCCTGGGCGGTCGTGTGCAACTCGTGGGCGACGATCTGTTCGTGACGAACCCGGCGATCCTGCGGCGCGGCATCGCCGAGGGCGTCGCGAACGCGATCCTGATCAAGCTCAACCAGATCGGCACGCTGAGCGAGACGCTCGAGACGATCGCGACGGCGCGCGCCGCGGGCTACGCGTCGGTGATCTCTCACCGCTCCGGCGAGACCGAGGACACCACCATCGCGGACCTGGCGGTGGCCACCGGTGTCGGACAGATCAAGACGGGCGCGCCCTCCCGCGGCGAGCGCACGGCCAAGTACAACGAGCTGCTGCGCATCGAGGAGGCGCTGGGCTCGCGAGCCCGCTACGCCGGGTGGGCGGCGTTTCCCGCGGGCGCGCAGCGCCTGCGCGCCTGAGCCCCGCGCGGAAGGAGATCGCCGCGGCGCCGCGAAACGCCGCGGTGGGATCGTCTGCAGGCGTCGTACCCGTCGTCGCAGCCGTCATCATGCCCACCGTCGCCGCGCGCCGCGTCGCCCTCCCGCCCCGTCCCGTCCGCCGTCCCGTCCCGCGATGGGCCCTCCTGCTGGCGCTGGCGGTGGCGGTGGTCGTGGTGCTGGCGGGTTTCAGCGCCGCGGCGTGGCAGGGCTACCTGCTCCGGCGCGAGGCCGCCTCGCTCGAGCGCGAGCGCGAGGCGTTACGGCGCCAGAACGCCGCGCTGCGCGAGGAGATCCGGCTGCTGCAGCAGCCGGAGTACGTCGAGCGCCTGGCGCGGGAGCAGCTGGGGCTCGTCCGGCCGGACGAGATCGCGATCATCCTGGTCGCGCCCACGCCGCCGCCCGCGCACCCGGTTCCGCGGGAGGCGACGCGCCCGGCGCCGCCGCGCGACGCGTGGCCGTGGTGGACGCGCCTGTGGCAGCGGTAGCCGCGGGTGACGGCCTGATTGACACCCTTCGAAAGGCGCACGTATAATCCGAACGCCCGGATACACGGAAGGAGCGTGGCAGTGTCCGAATGGATGTGACTCCCGGCACCATCGTCGAGGGGACCGTGGTCAAGATCACGCACTACGGGGCGTTTGTCGAGCTCCCCGACGGCAAGAGCGGCCTCGTCCACATCTCCGAGATCGCCGACACCTACGTCAAGGACGTCAAGGACTACCTCAAGGAGCGCGAGAAGGTCAAGGTCAAGATCCTCGGCCTGAACGACAAGGGCAAGCTCGACCTGTCGGTCAAGCAGGCGCTCTCGCCCGAGGAGCGCCAGGCCCGCGCCCGTGCCAAGGCCACCTTCGAAGAGAAGCTCAAGGCGTTCATGAAGGAGAGCGAGGAGCGGCTGCTCGACCTCAAGCGCAACACGGAGGCCAAGCGAGGCGGCCGCCGCCGCAAGTAGCCCCGGCGGCTACTCAATCCCCAGCAGCCAGACCACCTCTTCGAACGTCCGCCAGGTGATGTCGTCGCGCTCGAGCTGGCGCGAGCGCTCGGAGATGTCCTCCCGCGCGTCCAGCTCGCGAATCTGCTCGTCCATGCGCTCCAGCCGGCCCCGCACGCCGGCGATCTCAGCCACCACCGTGGCCTCGGGCAGCGCCGCCCGGATTCGCTCCAGCGCGTCCCGCTCCACCTGGCGCGCCAGTCGGTCCATCTCCTGCGCGTCCATGCGCGAGTAGATGACCAGGCCGCGGCGCTCCTCGAGCGCGGCGATGGCGATCTCGCGACACTGCTTGAGCAGCGGTCCTGTGGCCTCAGCCCCCACGCCGTCCCTCTCCTCCCCCGCCCGCCACCGTGCCCGCCGCCGGCCGCCGCTCCTGGTCGCGGTACTGGAGCTGGTAGAGCGTGGTATACACCCCGCCGCGGGCCAGCAGCTCGCGGTGTGTACCCTCCTCGACCAGGCGACCCCGGTGGATCACCAGGATCCGGTCCACGTGCTGGATGGTCGAAAGCCGGTGAGCGATGATGAGCGACGTCCGGCCACGCATCACTCGCCGCAGCGCCTCCTGGATCAGCATCTCGGTCTCGGTGTCGACGCTGCTCGTGGCCTCGTCGAGCACCAGCAGCACGTCCGGGTTGTGCGCGATCGCCCGCGCGAACGCCACGAGCTGCTTCTGGCCGACCGACAGGGTGGCGCCGCGCTCGTGCACGACCGTCCGATAGCCGTTGGCCAGGCGCTCGACGAACGCGTGGGCGTTGACGAACTCGGCGGCGCGCCGAACCTGCGCGTCGGTGATGCCCGGCGTGCCCAGACGGATGTTGTCCTCGACGGTCCCCGAGAACAGAAAGACGTCCTGGAGCACCAGGCCGATGTGCCGCCGCAGGTCACGCTGGTCCCACCGGCGGACGTCCACCCCGTCGACCAGCACCTGGCCGCGCTGCGGGTCGTGGAAGCGCATGATGAGGTTGATGATCGAAGACTTGCCGGCCCCCGTGTGCCCTACCAGGGCGACGCTCTCTCCCGGCGCGATGCGGAACGAGACGCCGCGCAGCACCCAGTCGTCCGCGTCGTAGGCGAACCACACGTCGCGAAACTCGATCTCGCCGCGCACGCGTGCGGCACGGACGGGGTCGGGCGGGTCGGCCACCTCCACGGGCTCGTCCAGGATGCGGAAGATGCGCTCCGAGGACGCCATCGCCGCCTGGAGGATATTGTACTTCTCGGCCAGGTCCTCGATCGGCTCGAAGAACCGCTGCGCGTACTGGATGAACGCCACGACCAGCCCGACGCTCACCGCGCCGCGCAGGGCCTGGAGGCCGCCGTACCCGATGATGATCGCCACCGCGACGGCGCTGGCCACGCCCACCGCGGGCATGAACGTCGCGAACGAGCGGAGCGCCCCCAGGCTGGCCGCCAGGTGGTCGCGGTTGAGCGCGTCGAAGCGGGTGAACTCGCGGGCCTCGCGGCCGAAGAGCTGCACGACCCCCATGCCCATGATGTGCTCGTTGAGGAAGGCGTTAAGCCGGGCCAGCCGGACGCGGACCGCCCGGTACGACGCGCGGGCCCGCGTCGAGAACCGTGCGGTGGCGACCGCGATCGCCGGGAGCACGGCCATGGTGGCGAGCGCCAGCCGCCAGTCCATGGACAGCATGATGCCGACGATGAGCACGAGCGTGAACAGGTCGCCGAAGATCGCCACGACGCCCTGGGTGATCATCTCGTTGAGGGCGTCGATGTCGTTGGTCACGCGCGTGACCAGGCGGCCCACCGGCTGACGCGTGTAGAACGCCACGGACAGCCGCTGCAGGTGGTGGAACAGCTCGACCCGCAGGGTGGTGGTGACCCGGTGGCCCACCCACTGCATGACGTAGGACTGCCCGTAGCGGAACAGGAACGCCGCGACGAGCGCGCCCACGTACGCCGCGACCACCAGGCCGAGCCCCTCCAGCCGCGCCGGGGCGATGTGCCGGTCGATCGCGATGCGCACCAGGTAGGGTCCGGCCAGCCCCGCGCCCGAGGTGAGCAGCAGCAGCACCACCGCCAGGGCCACCTGCGGGCGGTAGGGCCGCACGTACCCCAGCAGCCGGCGCATCAGGCGCGGGTCGTACGCGCGCCCCGCGATCTCGTCTTCCTGGAAGAAGGTGCTCACGGCGCTCGCTCGTCCGCCTCCAGCGCGTCCTGGAGGAGCTGCTTCTGGTGCAGGCCGGCGTAGAGCCCGCCGGCGGCCAGCAGCTCGTCGTGGGTGCCCTGCTCGATGATACGGCCGCCGTCGAGGACCACGATCCGGTCGGCGGCGCGCACGGTCGAGATCCGGTGGGAGATGATCAGGCTGGTGCGGGTCGCCATGAACCGCCTGAGCCCCCGGAGGATCTCCTCTTCGGTGCGGGCATCCACGCTGCTCAGCGCATCATCCAGGATGAGGATGGCCGGGTCGCGCGCGAGCGCGCGGGCGATCGTCGCCCGCTGCTTCTGCCCACCCGACAGCGTGACCCCGCGCTCGCCGACCATCGTGCCGTAGCCGAGCGGGAAGTCGCGGACGTCGCGGTCGAGCTGCGCGATCTCGGCGGCATCGCGCACGCGCCGGCCGTCGCCGGGCTCGGTCCCGAACGCCAGGTTCTCCTCGAGCGTGTCGGAGAACAGGAACGGCTCCTGCGGTACGACCGCGATCTGCCGCCGCAGGACCTCCAGGCGGTAGTGCCGCACGTCGATCCCGTCCACCAGGACCGTCCCCGCCGTCGGGTCGAGCAGCCGGGGGATGAGGGCAACCAGCGTGGACTTCCCCGCGCCGGTCGGCCCGACGATCGCCAGGGTCGTCCCCGCGGGAATCGTCAAAGACACATCCCGCAGCACCGGCACACCGTCGTAGGCGAAGCTGACCCCCCGAAACTCGATCGCGCCCCGCACGGCCGCGGGCTCGACCGGCTGCGGCGGGTCGGCGACCGCGGGCGTCGCGGCGAAGATCTCGTCCAGCCGCTTCATCGACGCCAGGCCCTGCTGGAACAGGTTCGTGGTCCACCCGAGCGCGATCATGGGCCACGACAGCATGAGCAGATACCCGAAGAACTGCACGAGCTGCCCCAGGGTGATCCGGCCGGCCACCACCGCCAGGCCGCCCTGCCAGAGCACCACGGCCGAGGCCATCCCCAGAATGAGCGTCATCGCCGGCCACAGCGCGCCGGACGTGCGTGCCAGCCGTAGCGCGCGCCGGACGTACTCGTGGTTGAGCGCGGCAAACGCCCCGACCTCGGCGTCCTCCTGAGCGTAGGCCTTCACGACCCGCACGCCCGAGAAGTTCTCCTGTGCGCGGGCGGAGATGGCGGAGAACTGCTCCTGCACCGCCTCGAACTGCCGGTGGACACGGCGACCGAGCACCACGAAGACGATGGTGACCAGCGGCAGAATGCCCAGCACGGCCAGAGCGAGCGACGCGTCGATGGTGACCATGAGCGTGCTGACGGCCAGCAGCATGACGACCGTGTTCACCGAGTGCATGAGCCCCGCGCCCGCCAGGCGGCTCACCGCGTTGAGGTCGTTGATGGCCCGCGCCATGAGGTCGCCGGTGCGGGTGCGTTGGAAGAACCCCCGGTCGAGCCGCTGAAGGTGCGCGAAGAAGTCGTTGCGGATCTCGTACTCGATACGCCGCGAGGCCCCCAGGATGCGCATGCGCCAGAAGTAGCGGACGCACCCGCCGGCGGCGGCGATCCCGACGTAGGCGGCCGCCAGGCGGAGCAGCGTGCTAGCCGGCGCGCCGGCGCGGATGCCGTCGATGGCCTGCCGCAACACCCACGGGTTGACCAGCGCGATGCCGGTGCTGGCCACCCCCAGCAGGAATCCGATCAGGTACGCCCGGCGATGGCGGACGAGGTACGTGCGCAGACGGCGGCTGATCACGACAGGCTCCGCAGGCGACGAACCCGTAGATTATAGCACCCGCCGCGCGGGAGAACGCTACCCGTGCGCGTGCGGGGGACCCACGCGGACGCCGGCCGCCTCGAGCGCGGCCCGGGCCGCGGCGGCCAGGCGGGCCGCGCCGGGCGTATCGCTGTGGATGCACAGCGTCCGGGGCCGCACGGTGATGGTGACGCCGTCGGCGGTCGTCACGGTGCCGAGCCTCACCGCCTCCACCGCGCGCGCGGCGGCCGCGGCCGGGTCGGTGATCAGCGCGCCCGCCTCGGCCCGCGAGACCAGCGTACCGTCCCGCCGGTAGGCGCGGTCGAGAAACGCCTCGCACGCCACCGGCACGCCGCGCGCGGCGGCCGCGGCGGCCATGGCCGAACCGCGCGGCGCGTACAGCGCAACACCGCCGAACGCTGCCACCGCCTCGGCGATCGCGCCGGCCAGCGCGTTGTCGGCGACCGCCAGGTTGTAGAGCGCGCCGTGCGGCTTGACGTGCCGCAGCGGCACGCCCTCGGCGGACGCGAGCGCCGCCACCGCGCCGATCTGGTAGACGAGCATCGCCGCCAGGTCCGCCGGTGCGATCTGCATCGGCCGCCGGCCGAACCCCTGGAGGTCCGGGAATCCCGGGTGCGCGCCCACGGCGACGCCCGCCGCCGCGGCCGCGCGCACGGTGCGGCGGATGGTCGGCGGGTCGCCGCCGTGGAAGCCGCAAGCGACGTTGATCGACGAGACGACCCGCAGCAGCGCGGCGTCGTCGCCGATCTCATAGGCGCCGAAGCCCTCGCCGCCGTCGGCGTTCAGGTCGATCCACGCGGTCATGCCTCCGCCTCCTCGACGCCGGGCGCGACGAGACGCGCGAGCCACACGCGGATCGCCGCCGTGGTCTCGCGCGGCCGCTCCAGCATCACCATGTGCCCGGCGCCCTCGATCACGACGAGCTCGGCGGCCGGCAGCGCGTCCGAGAGCGCCCGTGCGCGCTCTACCGGGACCAGCCGGTCCGCGGCGCCGACGATGACCAGGGCCGGCGCGCACACGCGGCCCAGCTCCTCGCGCACGTCGAAGGCGTCGGCCGCCCGCAGGTCGGCGAGCAGGACCTCGCGGGGTGTCGCCCGCAGCAGGGCCAGCGACTTCTCGCGCAGCCGCACATCCGCCGAAGGGCCGAACCAGCACGCGCCAAACGCCTCCACCGCCTCCGGGTCCCCCCGCGCGATGCCGTCGAGCCACGCCGGGGTGACGCGCATCTTGCCGCTCGCGCCGAGGACGATCAGCCCGCGCACCTCCTCGGGGAACCGCAGCGCCCACCGCAGGGCGATCGCACCGCCCAGCGAGTGCCCGGCCACGACGCGCGCGGCAGGCGGCAGGGCCGCGCGAAGGGCGTCGAGGTAGCCGTCGACGCCCTCGGGAGCGCCGCCGGCGCGGCCGGGAAGCTCCGGGGCCCGGGCGCGCGGGAACGCGAGGAGCTGCGGCTGCCAGACCAGGGGGGTGCCGCCGGCCCCGTGCAGGAACACCAGACCCTCGCCGTCGGCGAGATGGAACACGGCGCGGCCGGGGCCTATCCGGCCGCCGGCGCCAGGCCGGCCAGAAACGGGTTCGTGCGGCGCTCGCGGCCGACCGTGGTCGCCGGCCCGTGGCCGTTGTAGAGCACCGTCTCGTCAGGCAGCGGCAGGATGTGCATCGCGATCGACCGGAGCAGCGCGTCCAGGTCGCCACCGGGCAGGTCGGTCCGACCGATGCTGCCCTGGAACACGACGTCGCCGACGAAGGCGACCCCCTCGCCGATCAGGCAGATGTGGCCCGGGCTGTGGCCCGGCGTGTGCACCACCGCGAAACGCAGGCCGCCGACCGTCAGCACGTCGCCCGCGCGCAGCAGGCGGTCGGGCGGCGGGGGCGGCGGGATCGCGATCCCGAAGAGCAGCATCGCCCGCTCCGCCGCCACCTCCAGGGCCGGCCGCTCGTGCTCGCCGGCGAGGAACGGCGCGCCGGTGGCGCCGACCAGGTCGCGGACCGCGCCGACGTGGTCGAAGTGCGCGTGCGTGGCCACGATCGCCACGGGGCGCAGGTGCCGGCGCTCGAGCGCGGCCAGGACTCGCGGGGCATCGCCGCCCGGGTCGATCACCGCGGCTTCGCCCGTACCGTCGTCGCCGACGATGAAGCCGTTGGTGCCGACCGGGCCTAGCTGGAGGGTCTCGACGATCATCGCGGGAATAGATCAGCGCGCAGGACGGGGGAAGACGCGCAGGTAGCGGTGCGCGGCCTCCATCCGTGCGGGCAGGCGGTCCTCCCAGCCCGGCCCGGCGATGTCGGGCTCGGGCATGAAGAGCACGGCGCGTGCGCCCTGAAGGACGAGACCGTAGGAGACACCGGGCAGCGGCGCCTCCCGCCAGTGCACCGACGGTCGGTCGACGGTGAGCGCGGGATCGACGGCGCGGGCGGCGTCCGCCAGGCGCCGGTAGGCCTCGGCCGCGGAGAGCGTCATCGGTTACGTATTGTACCGTATTGAGAAGTGAGAGATGAACTGGAGCGAGACGTGGACGCAGGCGCTGCCCTACGGGGAGTTCCTGGCCCGGCACGGCGAGCCGCGGCATCAGGAGCGGTGGCAACGCATCTATGACCAGGTCGCCCTCACCGACGCCCAGCGCGGCTTGCTCGCGAGCTTCACCCGCCGCATGCACCTGCTCTGCGTCGCCGGCGCCTGGTGCGGTGACTGCGTGCTCCAGGGTCCGGTGCTGCAGCATCTGGCCGAAGCATCGCCGGCCGTGGCGCTGCGCTTCGTGGACCGCGACGCGCATGCCGCGGTGCAGGACGCGCTGATGCTCAACGCGGGCCGGCGCGTCCCCGTGGTCGTGTTCCTCAGCGAGGACTTCCAGGAGTGCGGGCGCTACGGCGACCGGACGATCTCCATGTACCGGCGGATGGCGCAGGAACGGCTCGGGGCGGCCTGCACGACCGGCATCGTGCCGCCCGCCGACGGCTACGTCGCCGCGGTGACCGACGACTGGGTGACCGAGGTCGAGCGCGTGCAGTTGATGCTGCGGCTCTCGCCGCGGCTCCGGGCCCTCCACGGCGACTGACGCGCGCCGCCGGGCCCCGACCGCGCGCCTGCTGGACAGCGCCGGCGCCGGCCCCGGTGACCGCGGGCCGGTCGTGCTGGCCCTGCAGCGCGCGCTGCGGCGGCTCGGATACTACGGGGCCCGGTTCGCGCTCGACGGGGACTACGGTCCGAACACGCTGGGCGCGGTGCTGGCGTGCAAGTACGACCTGATCGCGGTGCACGGTTTCGGCCGCCGCGACCTAGGGTACGCCCCGGTCGCCGGCGAGGGGCCCAGCCTGCGCGCGAGCGGTCGCATCACCCGAACCTTCGCCCGTGGTCTAGCAGCGCTGCTCGCGGGTGAGCGACTGGGCGGGCAGGACCCCTGGCTCGTGCCCGCGCGGGCGCAGGTCGCCGACGCCGACCTCGACGTGCGCGCGTTCCTTGCCCGCGAGGCCGCCCGCGCGCCGTTTCCCGCTCCGCTCCTGTGGGAGGTGCTGGCGGTCGAGAGCGGCGCGAACCACTTCGACGCGCTGGGGTACGTGAAGTACGGGGTGGACTGGCGCGGAGCGAGCTACTCGCAAACCGTGACCTTCACGCCCGCGGCCTCCAGCGAACCGTGGGTGCGCTCGCGCGGCTGGGGGCTCGCGCAGTACACGCCCGCCAACGAGCCGGCGCTCCCGCGGCCCATGCCGGCCTACATCACGTCGGTGGCCGCCAACGTTCGCACCGCGATCGCCCTCTTCCGCCACAAGTTCCAGGCGTTCTCCCGGCGCCACCCCTGCTCGTACCCGTCGCGCGAGGCGCCGGCCTACGACTGCCGGGCCTGTCTGCGCGGCAGGCACTTCGACCCCGTCACCTACAGCGAGGCGACCCAGGAGCCGTGCTCGTGGCTGCGCGCGGTCTGGGCGTACAACGGGCTGAGCCCCGCCGGCCGGAGGTACATGGAGCGTGTCGCGCGCAACGTCATGGCCTGAGGACCTGCCGGTGGGGGTCTGCGCGTGGATCTACGGCGACGCGCCGCTGGACGACACGCTGCGCCGCATCGCGGCCGCGGGCTACCGGGCGGTCGAGCTACCTGGCGAACCGGACCGCTGGCCGGCCGCGGACGTGCGCCGATGGCTGGCGGCCGCGGGCCTCAGGCCGGTGGCGCTGACCGCGTCGTGCATGTACCCGCAGACGCCGCGCGACCTGGCCAACCCCGACCCTGACGTGCGCCGGCTGGCGGTGGGCTACCTCCGCGACTGCCTGCGGTTCGCGGCCGAGGTCGGCGTGCCGCTCGTGCAGATGCTCCCCTCCGGCGAGACCCGGCTGGCGCCCGCGGCCGCGCGCGACGACGAGTGGCGCTGGTCCGTCGACGGGATGCGCGAGGCGGCCTCCGACGCGCAGCGCCTGGGCGTGCGCATCGCCGTCGAGCCGCTCAACCGGTACGAGGCGTACCTGGTCACCACGGTGGCCGACGCCCTGGCCTACCTTGCCGACGTCGGCTCGCCCTGGGTCGGGATGACGGTGGACGCATTCCACGCGAATATCGAGGAGCCCGACGTCGCCGGCGCGATCCGCCGCGCCGGCGCGGCGCTGTGGCACCTGCACCTGGCCGACACAAACCGACAGGCGCTGGGCCGCGGGCACCTGGATCTCGACGCGGTCGCCTCCGCGGTGCGCGCCGTCGGCTATCGCGGGGCCGCGGTGCTCGAGGTCACGCCGCCGGGGCCCGACCCGTTCCGGTCGATCAAGGACGCCGGCTCGGCCGCGGTGCTGGACGCCTACCTGGTCGAGTCGCTGGCGCGGCTGCGCAGGACCGGCGGCCGCCTTCGCGGAAGCGGCAGCCGGAGCCGAACGACGCGCTCGAGGTGAACGCATGCGCACCTGGCTTGCGGGGTCGCTGGTCCTGATCGTCACCGTCGCGCTCGCCCCGGCCGCCGGCGCGCCGCCGCCGATCGGCGAGTGCCGACCGCTGGGCACCGGGGAACGGCCCAGCCAGACGGCCGACGACATCGTCCACTGTGTCGTGACGTACTGGCTGACCTGAGCGGCTGGCAGGGCAGGAACGCGCCGGACCAGCAGGAATCAACCCGCAGTCCGGCTGGAGGTGAGTGGCGTGCCGTTGTGGCGCTCGAAGTCCGGCAAGGTCGACCTGCTCCGCAGGGTCCCACTGTTCGACGGGCTCTCGCAGCGGCAACTCGAGCAGATCGCCGGACTGGCCGACGAAATCGAGGTGGCCGCGGGCCGGCGCCTGGCGGTGGCGGGCGAGACTGGGCACGAGCTGTTCATCATCGTGGACGGCCAGGCGCAGGTGCGTCTCCGCAACGGCCGCGCGACGCGGCTGGGACCGGGCGAGTTTTTCGGTGAGATGAGCCTGATAGACGGCGGGCCCCGCTCCGCGACCGTGGAAGCCCGCACGCCGATGCGGCTGCTCGTCGTGGGGCACCGGGAGTTCTGGTCGCTGCTGGCCGCGGCGCCGCAGCTCGGTGGCAAGATCATGCGCACCCTCTCCCGGCGTCTGCGGGAGGCCGAGGGCGCACCGACCGCCTAACCGCGCACATGCGCATCTATCTCTCGGTGGACATGGAAGGCATCACCGGCGTCGCGGCGGGCAAGCACGTGCAGAGCACCGAGAAGGACTACGAGCGGTTCCGCCGCCTGATGACCCGGGACACCAACGCCGCCATCGAAGGCGCGCTCGCCGGGGGCGCCGCCGAGGTGGTCGTCAGCGACGGCCACGGGCCCATGACCAACGTGCTCATCGAGGAGCTCCATCCGGCCGCGCGGCTGATGAGCGGCAGCAACAAGCTGCTCGGTCAAATGGAGGGCATCGACGGCGGCTTCGACGCCGCCTTCTTCGTCGGCTACCACCAGCGCGAGGGCGGGGGCGATGGCATCCTGAACCACACGTTCATCGGCCGCATCGTCTACGAGGTGCGGGTGAACGGCGAGCCCGCCGACGAGACCGTGGTCAACGCGGGCCTGGCGGGCGCGTTCGGCGTGCCGGTGGCGCTGGTCACCGGCGACAGCGCGGTCTGCGCGGACGCCGAGCGCCGTCTGCCGGGCGTGCTGACCGCGCCGGTGAAGGACGCGATCGACCGCTTCGTGGGTCTCAGCCTGAGCCCCGAGCGCGCGCACGCGCTCATCCGCGACCGCGCCGCGCAGGCGGTGCGGGCGGTGGCCGCGGGCACGATCGCGCCCTACCGACCGGCGCTGCCCGTGACGATCGAGGTGGACTTCAAGCGCACCGCGCCCGCGCGCATGGCGACGCTATTCCCCGGAGTCGAGCGCCGCGGACCGCGGAC